>JAPOSR010000029.1:0-7163 GCA_026709625.1 Chloroflexota bacterium | reverse complement strand
GGGGTATAGCGCGCCATGCCACCGCCGACTGCGCCGATGGATGCTTGCACCGCTTCTGTGCCGGCTTTGCAGGCAAATTCCCAGTCGGCCGCCTGGATATTCGCAGAAGTGCCGATGCTTTCCGCGACGATGGTGCTGGTCGGTTTGACGGCGTAGGGATGGCTCTCGCTGCCCACCCACACCGCGCGGATCTGCTGTGGGTCGATCCCGGCGCAATAGACAGCATTGCGCGCCGCTTCGATAGACATGGTGACGACATCTTCGTCTATGCCCGCCACCGCTTTTTCACGCACGGGCGAGCCGCCGCCGCCAGTCCACACGCGCGCAATCTCTGCGCCAGGCAGACGATAGCGCGGGATATACGCGCCATAGCCGACAATGCCCACAGCGCGCTCGGCTTGCATCAACAATCTGCCATCGGTCGTCATGTGCCGCGAATCCCTTCCGCAATAATCGCTTTGGCGCGTTCCAGCCGGATATTGCCTTCGGCGACCAGTTGCTGCGCCACCAGCATGACCTGTCCGCCAGCTGCGCCAGCCGCCAGCGCCAGTTGCCGGGCGTGCATGCGCATGTGTCCGCGTTGAATGCCATCGGTCGCCAAGGCTCGCAGCGCAGCGAAGTTCTGCGCCAAGCCGACGGCCGCCGCGACCTCAGCCAGCTTCCGCGCCGAGTCGATGCCCAATAGCCGCAGCGCGATGACAGCGGCTGGATGCGCGCGAGTGGCGCCGCCGACAATGCCCAGCGCCAGCGGCAGCGAGATCTCGCCATGCAAGTCGCCGGCCTCGTCCCGCCGCCAACGGGTCAAGCTCGTGTATTGTCCATCCCGCGCGGCATAGGCATGCGCTCCCGCCTCGACAGCGCGCCAGTCGTTGCCGGTCGCCAAAACAACAGCATCAATTCCGTTCATGATGCCTTTGTTGTGCGTGGCGGCGCGGTATGGGTCGCATTCGGCAAAAACGCCAGCTTCGATGATGGCGCTGACGACTTCCGCGCCGGTCGCTGTTTCGGTCGCCAGGGACTTGGCGCGCACCAAGCCGCGCGCAGTGGCCATGCGCCGATCGCTGAGATTGCTCAAAATCCGCAGGTTGACGCGCCCGCCAGCGATGCGCTCCACAAGCGGCGCAATATGTTCCAGCGCGCTATTGATGGCATTGGCACCCATGGCATCGCGGGTATCAAAGAGCAGATGCAGGACCAACATATCACCGACTGGCGTGCCAGGAATATGCCGAAAATCCAGCCCGACCGCCCCGCCCCCGCGCCTTTGAATGCTGCCAGCCCGCGCATTCGCCGCCGCCAGGATGTCAGCTTGGCGAGCCCGCAGCCGTGCATCCGCCGCGCAGAGATCGTCCAGGTCGAGCAGCTGAAGCTGGCCGATCATGACGGGCTGGTCGCTGTCTGTGTGAAAGCCGCCACCCTCGCGGAACAATTTGGCGGCAAAACTGCAAGCCGCCACGACCGATGGCTCTTCGATGACCATAGGCACCAGATAATCGCGGCTGTTGATTGTGAAGTTGGTCGCGACAGCGAATGGCAGGCTGAAGCGTCCGATGACATTTTCAATCAATTGTTCAGCTTGCTCAATCGCCAAGCCCCCGGCAGCGAGCGCGCGCATATCGGCGCTGTTCAAGCCAGCCAGGTCGGCGACGATCGCTTGACGCTGGACAAGCGGCAGCCGATAAAAGCCAGACAGGGCGGATGATTGTTCGTCGAGCATAGCGATCATGCTAGTGGCAGGCAGCTTGCAAAATCTATCAGCGACTGGACTATGGCTATCATTAGCTAGCGAAATGGGCGATGAATCAAAAGAATCCGCCGGGCAGCGGATTCTGTGCTCTGTATTTTTTTGACTGCGGCTTAGTCGGGCAAGATGCGCGTGCCCATAAAGGCATCCAGCCAGATTACGAACACGAAGCCGATGGGCACGGCGGTGAAGAGGAAATAGACGATGCCATATTCTTCCAGCGACACGCCTTGCGGCACCTGGATCGCGCCACCGAAAATCACCAGCAGCGGCAGCAAGTCAAAGCCGACTGTGATGATGCCATAGCCGACGACCAAACCCAGCGCCATAGAAAGGACCCAAACGATCAGCCTGCGTATCGTCAAACTCGACATGATGTGCTCCGCGTCTGCGCTCTGTGCAAGTGCCAAGATTGTACCGCGCTTCGCTGCGCCTGCGCAAGTGATGCTTTGTATGATTCAGGACAGGCCCCGTGCGATTCGCCAGGACAAAGAAATCTGCATTGTGCTAGCGCGCGCCTGCTGATAGACTTTTGCGAGATGCAATGTGGTCAGCGCTCCCGAGGAGATGACCTTGGCAGACCTATTCGACAAGCTAGCGACATTCACCTTGGCCAAAGAGGCGATGGAGATGGGGATTTATCCCTTCTTCCGCGCGCTCAGCAATTCCGAAGGCACAACAGCGACCTTTGAAGACAAAGATGTCGTCATGCTGGGTTCCAACAATTATCTCGGCTTGACCACCGACGAGCGCGTGCAGAATGCCGCCATCGAAGCCACGCGGCGCTATGGAACCAGCGTAACCGGCTCGCGCTTTTTGAATGGCACGTTGGAATTGCACCTGGAAGCCGACCGGCGGCTGGCCGAGTTTGTTGACAAAGAAGCGGCGCTGGTCTTTTCAACCGGCTATCAGACGAACCTGGGCACAGTCTCGGCGCTGCTCGGCAAGAACGATGTGGTGATCTTGGACAAAGACGCGCATGCCAGCCTGGTCGATGGCGTGGCGATGTCGCGCGGACAGATGAAGCGCTTCAAACACAACGATATCGACGACCTGGAACGGGTATTATGCCGCGTCCCTGCCGAAGCGGGCAAGCTGGTGATCGTCGATGGCGTCTATAGCATGGGCGGAGATTTCGCGCGCCTGCCCGAAATCGCTGCGATATGCCAGGCGCATGGCGCTCGTCTGCTGGTGGATGACGCGCATGGCATTGGCATGGCGGGCGGCGGACGCGGCACTTCCGCGCATTTTGGCTTGACCGACCAGGTCGACCTGATTATGGGCACATTCAGCAAGAGCTTCGCTTCCATCGGCGGTTTCATCGCTGGCAGCGCCGATGTGATTCATTATGTGCAGCATCATGCCCGCTCGCTGATTTTCTCGGCTGCCCTGCCCGCGCCCAACCTGGCGGCTGTTCTGGCTGCGCTGGATATCATTGAAAACGAGCCAAAGCATGTCCAAAAAGTTTGGAAAAATGCCGAGTATATGCGCAATGGCTTGAAGACATTGGGCTACGATACCTTCGACAGCGAGACGCCGATCATCCCGGTCAAAATCGGCGAGAAGTTTCGCACCGGCTTGACCTGGCTGGCGCTGATCGAAGAAGGCGTTTATACCAACCCGGTCGTGCCGCCAGCCGCGCCGCCCAACCAGGCGCTCCTGCGCACGAGCTGCATCGCCACGCACCAGCAGCATCATTTGGAGCGAGCTTTGGTGGCTTTTGAGACGGTGGGACGCAATCTGGATCTTATCCCCGGATAAGCAGCGAGCCCGCGCCCGCCGCCACTTCCCCCAAGACGAAGGCGGTCTCGCCGCTTTCCAGCAAATCCGCCAGCAGCGCATCGACAGCTTGTGGCGCTGCCGCCATCAGCAAGCCGCCCGAAGTCTGCGGATCATAGAGCAGGGCTTCTTGGCTCGCCGCCAGCGCCGACTCTACTCGAGTCCACTGCCGGTAATAGTCGGCATTGCGCTGCAAGCCGCCGGGAAAGATGCTTTCCTTTGCATAACGCAAGGCTCCGGGCAGCGCGCGCAGCTTGTCGATGTCAATCACAAATTGCACTGCGCCCAGACGCGCCATTTCCAACGCGTGTCCCGCCAGTCCAAAGCCGGTTATGTCGGTCATGGCATGGATATTGTGCTGCTGGGCGAGCTGCGCGGCTTGGCGATTCAGCCGCGCCATTGATTGCACCGCCTGCGCCAGGTGCTCCGCAGCGACCACACCGCGTTTGTGCGCTGTAGTGATGATGCCCGTTCCCAAAGCCTTGCTCAATATCAGCCGATCGCCGACTTTCGCCCCCGATTTGCGGATGATGCGCCGTGGCGACACCTCGCCAGTAACCGACAAGCCGTACTTCGGCTCGGCATCGGTGATGGAATGGCCGCCAGCGACAACCGCGCCCGCTTCTTTGACCTTGTCCGCTCCGCCACGCAGGATCTCGGTCAAGAGACCTTTGTCGAGGTCATCGGGAAAAGCCACCAGATTGATCGCCAGCAAAGGCTGTCCACCCATGGCATACACATCGCTCAGCGCATTGGCTGCGGCGATCGCCCCGAAATCGTAGGGATCGTCCACCACTGGCGGGAAGAAATCGGCTGTCGAGATGATGGCGCGCTCGGCGTCAAGCTGGAAGACAGCGGCGTCATCCGGCTCGTTCAAGCCAACCAAAATCTGCGGATGGTCAGTTGCTTGGAATATCTGGCTGAGTGGGCGCAGAACCTGCGCCAATTCGCTCGGACTGAGCTTGGACGCTCAACCAGCGCAATTCGCCAGAGCAGTCAGCCGTATGGTTGGCGGCGGCATGGGCACATGCTTTCTCTACAAAAAGCCCACCAGGCGGCGGGCTCTTAAACACCAGTCGGGGTACCCGGATTCGAACCGGGGACCTCTTACACCCCATGCAAGCGCGCTAGCCGGACTGCGCCATACCCCGACATTGCTGTCAGCATAGCACAGTCTCGCCTGTCTGGCAAGCAACAAGCAACAGAATTCCCGCTGCGCCCCTGTGGAAAAATGATTTGGCGCGACTGCCTGACAAGGAACTCCGCTACGCATCGGCAGGCAAGACATCAAATGTACAGGCTTCATACTCTTCGCCGATGATGACCCGATAGTCATAGGCGCGATCAAATTTCGGGTCGACCACCACCTGCTCTGTGGACATGTTTAGCGCGCGCAGCATCAACGGCACGAGGCTGCCCTTCTGCGCGGCGACATGGTCGACAAGCTGGCTGCTTTGTCTGGGCGGACCGTCGTCAAGGGAGCCCAGCGCGATTGCCGGCAGTCCATCCCAGCGCAGCCGCTCGCTGGCGACAATGTCCCAGTTATCCATGCCCGATGCGTTGTAGACGCCGATGGATCCAGACCGCAGCGATGCCTGATTGGGCGATGGCGGCGTATAAAAGCGCTGCATAAGCTGGTGGACGTTGTCGGGCGCGGGCAGCAGCACTTGCGCGCCATCGGTCGCTGTCCAGTCGCGCATGTGATAGCCGCTTTGGAAGGTGAAGTGTTCGATGTCTTCGCTATTAAGATTGAGCAAATGCGGCAGCAAACGCAGAATTAAATCAAAAGGCATATCGGTCTCGACCAGGCTGGTCAGCTCTGTCCACAGGGTTGGGACGGTGGCCAGCAGCCCTTGCTGGCGCGCCTTTCGCCACATCGCTCTTAACAAGATCTGCTGGCGGCGTCCGCGGTCCAGGTCGCTGGTATTGCGTCGCGTGCGGGCATACCAGAGCGCGTCGAAGCCATCAAATGTATGATAGCCAACCGGCAATGTGCGCAAGGCATACGCGTCTGGGTTTGACGATTTGGGTTTGTCTGTATCGACTGGATAATAGTCGCGGTAGGCGCAGTCCACAGCGATGTCGACGCCGCCCAAGCGATCAATAATGGCTTCGAACGCGCTGAAATTGATGAGCGCGTAATAGTGAACATTGATGCCAAAGTTGTAAAAAAGCGTTTGACGCAGCAAACCAAAACCGCCGCCCGGCTGCCAGTTGCGAACATCGCCGATGCCAAACGCCGTATTCAGCCGCCCCATCTTGCCGTGCGGGATATAGACGAACAGGTCTCGCGGCAGGCTGAGCATCGCGACATCGCCCGTGTCCAGGTTGATCGATACGACAATCATCGTATCGGTGCGCACAAATTGGTCGGCGGTGAGCTCGCTGTCGCCACCCAACAAAGCGATATTGACCAAGCTATGCGCGCGGATAATTTTTCGAGCAGGCGGCGGCACTTGCGTGCCAGCCAGGGTTGAGCTTGATGGTCCAGGCGGCAGCAACAGCTTGGGAAGCGCGATGATGTTTGGCGCTTCTGTGGCTGGCGCTGGCGACCGGCGCGGCGCTGGCGGCGAGTCTTGCAAAAGGACAAATTGCCAGTCGAGACGCAAACGGCCGGTTTCATTGGCCGACTCGTCCAGGGCGGTGGCAGTGGCTCGATAGGCAGCCCGCCGCGCCTCGCTGCCGTCATTCAGCGGAGTCGCTGCGAGTTCGACCCAATGCAGCAGAGTCCAGCCCAGCGCCAGCAAAAGCGCCGCCAAAAAAAACCATAGCAGCCAGCGAGCCAAGCGGTGAAGAAACGATGAAAAAGCGCGCATCAGCGATCCGCGCTCCGCAGGCCAAGGCGAGCGCAATTGTCCTGAAAAAACGCAGCCGATTGGCGGTTATGGCGCTTGGAATACCAGCGAAATCTCGCAAAAACCGGCATTGATTGGTTCGCCCTCCGCATCCAGCACCTCCAGCCGCAAATTGTGCAGGCCGCCCCCAAAGATTTCTGTGTTGAGCAAGCCCAATACCTCATCCTGCTTTGCCTGTCCCGACTCGAGGTAAAGCGCAAAGTCGCTATGCCCACTTGGCTTGATCGACAGGCGATAGCTGCCGCCGGGCGGTGCGTCCGCGCTGCCATTGACGGCGACGATGCCAGCCAGTTCCGACAGCGGCGCTAGATTGACGAATGCAGCCGCGCGAACATTGCAGCCGCGCGCAGCGAAATCGCGATCGGCCACCGGCAAGGGCGTGGGCGGCGCTGGCAGCAGGGGCAGTCTGGGCAAACGGATGTTTTCGGCGGGCAGCAAACCGCGCACATAAGTGAAGCAGTTGCCCTCTCGCAATTCGATCAAGCTGGTTTCGCTTTGCAGCGCGAGCGCGAAGAGCGTGTCGCCAGGCTGCACTTGATAATCCAGCCAGTCCTCGCGAACCCGACAGCCGCCCAGTAATTTTTGCTCCGCCACCCCGTGAAGCGTCGGCGTTGGCAGCAATACTGCCGCGAAACGTGGCAAGGCGGTTGGCAAAGGCAAATCAGTCGCCGTGGCAGATGGTTCACCAGCCAGCCTAGATGGCGCCGCATCGGTTGCCGTGATTTGCGCCGTTGCCGAGCCCGCCGCTTCGGTTGCAGCAAGCGCCATGACCGTCGCAGTAGCAG
>JAPOSR010000016.1 GCA_026709625.1 Chloroflexota bacterium | reverse complement strand
TCGCCTCGCCGAGCAAGATCTGGGTGGCCGAGTCGACAGGGCTGATGGAATCTTGGTCTTCGATGAAATCGCCAAATTCGCTATCGCCGTCTTCGCCGACCGGGCGTTCCAGCGATGTGGCGTGCTGGCTGGCATCCATCATAGCGCGCACGGCTTCGGCAGCCACTTTCAGCTCGGCGGCGATTTCTTCTGGCGTGGGGCGGCGCCCCAGGCTTTGTTCCAGGTCTTGCGATGTGCGGTACATCTGGCGGATGCGCTCGGTCATGTGCAGCGGGATGCGGATGGTGCGGGTTTTCTGCGCCAGCGAGCGGGTGATTGCCTGGCGGATCCACCAGGTGGCATAGGTGCTGAAGCGGTTGCCGCGCGAATAGTCGTATTTGTCGACCGCGCGCATCAAGCCGACATTGCCCTCTTGGATCAGATCCGGGAAGGGCAGGCCCTGCCCCATATAGCGCTTGGCAATGCTGACGACCAACCGCGTATTCGCCCGCCCCAGGTGTTCGCGGGCCGCCTGGCCATCGCGCACCATTTGCCGCAGGTGCCGCCGCCAGCGCTCGCTTTTTTGTTCGACCTCCGGTCTATTCAGGTGACGCCTGGCTCGGAAACCACGCTCAATGCGCTTCGCCAGGTCGACTTCGTCAGCGGCGGTGAGCAGCGGCTCCTGCGCCATTTGTCGAAAATACAGACCGACGGGATCATCAGACGAAATGTGGTTGACATCGGCGGCTTTCTTTGGCAGCGCGATCTGTCCAACGATATCTGGCTCGGCTAGATCTGCCGTTTCGTTCAACAGACTGTCTGCAGTGACCGGCACATTGTCACGGCGCAATTCAACGCCGCGCTCTTCCATCAATATAAGCAACTGGCGCAAGACGACGCCATCTTCGCGATGGTCGTCCAGCAACTTCTTAACCTGCTCGAAACTTACAAATCCTCGTTCTTCGGCAAACTCAACCAGAGATTGAATCACATCCAACCCTTTACTTGTGAGGTGAATAAGGCAAAAACATTATTCGATTCGCGCGAACAAACAGACCTTCATACCAACTTCATTCTGCGCTGAAATGCCGCGGATTGTCAACGGATAGTTTTGCCAAAATCCGCCATCTAATCCGCTGACATCCAGCCGCATTACCGCCGCACAACCTTGTTGACGATGCCGAACCAGAATGGCGCGCCCTGGGCAGCCGCAATCACCGTGGCCGCGATGCCCAGCAGCTTCGTCAGCAGCAAGCTGGCCCAGCTGTCTGGATTGTTCTCGGGCAGATAATTCCACAGATTGCTCGAGTCGCTGCGGCGGTGGTGCTCGGCGGGCAGGTGGGCGAGGCTCTGCAAGCTCCAGCCGATGGGCAGGCTCAGCGCTTCAATATCGCCCAACTGATTGACGATGGCCGCTCCGCTGGCCACGGCGTCTTCCAACTGGGCGTCGTCTTCCGCATCGCTGGCTCGAAAGTCGGCGTCAGCCCCGCCAACTTGGTCGCCCAAGGCGTTGCTTTGCAGTGAATAAGTCGCTGCGTCGCTGATCTGCGCTCGCTGCGCCGGGTCTTCCCAGAGCGTCTGGGCGATGTGCAGTGTGTCGATGTTGATGGGCAGGGCGAAGCACAGCGCCACGACCAACGAAAGCAGTTTCATCTTGGCGGTATAGGCGGCGCTGGCGCGATTCATAGCGTTGTTGAACCAGCCTTCCAGACTGCCGCGCGCCTCTTGCATCGTCTCTGCGCCCAAAAGCACTGTCGCCAGCACATTGCGCAGTCGGTCGTCTTCGACCTGGCGCAGGCCTGCCAGCAGCGCTGTATGGCTGGTAGTCGCCCCGCCCAACCGGCTGAGCTCTTCGTCAAGCTGGCTGATGATCTCCGCCAATGCCGCTCGATAACGCCGGTCTTGCACATAGCGCAGCGCATTGCGCAGTTCGCTTGTGTCCCGGCTGCCGCTGACCACGCGCTGAACCATCACTCGCAAACCACGCCGTTCTGGTCCAGGCGGCATGCCATCCACCACATTGATCAGCGCGCCAAACAGCCGCTGGTCTGATTCCGCTTTGACTGTCGTCAACACCACATCGACAAATGTCGCTGGCTCAATAAAGTCGACCGAAGCGATTGGCCTGCGGGCGATCTTTTCGGCTTCGGCGCGGGTGATGCGCTGGCTGGGCGCGACTGCATCGGCTTTGACCAACTGGATTAGCGGGTGTGTGTATAGCTTGGCGCAGATGACCGGGTCGGCAAGCAGGCTGTTGATCGCGCCGCGCAGGTTTCTGGCGCGCAGCTTGGTGGCGCGGGAAACCAGCGTGTTGACTTCGGTGACCACGATGCTGAGCAGAATGATGACAAAAACGACGCCAACGACAACTTCTACAATCGCAGTCAAATCCAGCCCTTTCTGCGCCGCGCTGCCAGCGGCTCAACCGCTAATTTCAGTATAGTCGAGTCCATGATTCCCGCAAATTATAGGCTGACGCTGGCGGGCACCGGCGTCGGCGTGGCGCTGGGCACCGTCGTCGGCGTTCGCGTGACCGGCGGCAAAGTCGCGCTGGGCGCAGACGTGCGCGTGGGCGTGGGCGTGCGGGTCGGCGCGGGCGTATTCGTGCGCGTCGGGGTATTGGTCGGGTGCAGCGCGCGGATGATGTCTCGGTGCATATACACTGTTTCCAGGCGCTTTGTCAACGGATTGTCGTCGATGAGATACCAGTCTGCGTCAGGGACAGCGGCGATCACACAGACGACCGCGCCCTGTGGCAGCGCGGCTTCGATGCGGCTGGCGGTATCGGGCTGGGCGCGCACGATCGCTTCGCGCACATTGACTTCAAAATCTTGGCAGGACGGCACTGGCGTAAAGCTGGGCAAGAGCGTCGGCGCGTTGAACGCAATCTCGCGGATGCGCAAGGCTGTGGAGGTGCTGCCCACGACGGCTTGCCGCGTCGATTCGCCGACCGTCACGCCTGTCGCCATGAAGTTTTGGATGCCGAGCCACAGATAATAGACGCCAAACACAATCGCGATGCCGAGCAGTATGATAAACCAGGAGGGCGGTCCGCTGCGCCGCATACGCATTATCCTCGCCTGTCGCTGCTCCTACAGTAGCCGATTCTCACAGGCTTGCAATATGGGCGGCATGGCATATCATGTTGCTTCAACAGATTGGCTGGACCTGCGCCAAAATCAACCAGAGACGAGATTTCGCTTTGCGCTGCCCGCGCCTCTTGCCGCTGCTGCTCTCGATGATTATCATGCCTCTCGCCAGCGCGCAGTCCAGCCTGGTCATCTATGCGGCGACATCTTTGACTGACGCCTTTGAAGCCGTGGCGTCGGCATTCGCAGCGCAGCAGCCGGGCGTCTCGCTGCACCTCAATTTTTCCAGCTCATCTAGCCTGGCCGCGCAGATCATTGCCGGCGCGCCCGCGGATATTTTTGCCAGCGCCAATGAGAAACAGATGGAGCGGGTGGTGGCAGATGGGCGTATAGATGGCGCGGCGCGGCGCACCTTCGCGCATAACCAACTGGTCTTGGCATTGCCAGCCGACAACCCGGCCGGCATCGAATCAGTTCGCGATCTGGCAGATGAGGGCTATTTGCTCGTGCTGGCGGCGCCGGGCACGCCGATCCGCGCGTATACCGATGCCATGCTGCAAGCCTATCATGGCGAGTTTGGCGCGGATTTCAGCGCGCGCGTCATCCGCAACCTGGCTTCTGAAGAGAGCAATGTTCGCCAAGTTGCCGCGCGTCTGGCTTTGGGCGAGGCGGATGCCGGCATTGTCTATCAGACCGATGTCCTGGGCGATGTCACCGACCAATTGTTGGTCATCGAGATTGACGCGGCGCACAATCAATTGGCTGCTTATCCCATCGCGCCTTTGGTGGATTCGGCAAATCCCGACCTCGCGGCGGAGTTTATCCACTTTATCTTGGGGGGCGCGGGCAGGGCGATTTTGCGCCAACACGGCTTCTGCCCGCCTGTTATACTGGAAGCCGACCTGCCCAGCGAAGCCGAGCCAGCGCCGACCAGCCAAGCCACCGACGATGCCGATGCCGAAGCGGACGCCAACCGCTGCCCCCCGACTCCAATTGAAAACTGATAAGCTGCTGCTCTACGGCGTCAGCGCCTTTGCTTTCTTGCTGCTGACGACGCCGGTTTTTGCGCTGCTGCTGCAGGGGCTTGCATCACAAGCCTGGCGCAACCTGCCAATATCGTCTGCCATCGGCTCGGCCGCGCTGCTGAGTTTTGCTTCGACCGCTGTCGTTGTTTGCCTGGCTGCGCTGTTGGGCACGCCGCTCGCATTTGTGCTTTCGCGTTATGCCTTCCGCGGCAAGCGATTCGTGAGCCTGTTCATCGAACTGCCCATCGTGATGCCGCCAGCCGTGGCGGGCTTGGCGCTGCTGCTGACCTTTGGCCGGCGTGGCGCGGTCGGGTCGCTGCTGGCAGAAGCTGGCATCTTCATCCCTTTCAGCATCGCCGCTGTCATCCTGGCGCAATTTTTCATCTCCGCGCCATTTTACATCCGCTCGGCACAGGTCGGATTCGCCAGCATCGCCCCAGAGATTGAAGACGCGGCGCGCGTTGATGGCGCTCACGGCTGGCTGATGTTCTGGTATATCACACTGCCTATCGCCTGGCGGGCGCTGGCTTCGGGCATGATCCTTAGTTGGGCGCGCGCCTTGGGCGAGTTCGGCGCGACCATGCTCTTCGCCGGCAACTTGCAGGGCAAAACGCAGACCATGCCGCTGTTGGTCTACAGCGTCTTCGAACGCGACATCAATGCGGCGATCTGGACGGGGCTGATTCTGATTGCGCTGGCTTTGGCGGCTTTATTTTTGTCGCAGCGCTTCGCCAGCGGGCAGGACCGATTGACGCGCTAGCATAAGCCGGCGCGGGATGAATTGCGAAAGGCATGCAATGAGCGAGACATTGCGCGTATTGATCTTGTGCACAGCCAATTCCGCGCGCTCGCAGATGGGCGAAGGCTTGCTGCGGGAGCTGGCGGGCGGACGCGTCGATGTCTTCAGCGCCGGCGCAAAGCCTGCTTCTGTGAATCCCTACGCCACCCGCGTCATGCGCTTGCGCGGCATCGACATCAGCGCGCAAAGCTCCGAGCACATCGACCAATACCTGGCGCAGCCTTTTGATTATGTCATCACCGTCTGCGACAACGCGGCGGAAAGCTGCCCGGTCTTTCCTGGCGCTGCCCGGCGCATCCACTGGAGCTTTCCCGACCCAGCCGCTGTCAAGGGAGATGACGAGGCTGTGCTGGCGGCCTTCATCACTGTGCGCGCTGGGCTGGAGGCACAGTTGCGGGCTTGGCTGGAAAGCCTGGATATACAAGATTGATGAAGTACTTTCGGGCTATACTACAGCCTGTATGATCGCCGCGAGGGTGACTCCATGGTCGAAACCAGGCACTACGATTTGCAGTCGGTCTTCGCAGCCGCTGGCGAGCCGGGCAGATTTGGCAAACACGCCAGCCAACTGATGGAGTTGCATCGACGCATTTGCAGCCTGGAAGCGCCCCTTGTGCTGGAATGCGGCGTGCACAAAGGCTTTTCTTCGGGCGTGCTGGCCGATGCCTGCGAGCGCGTGGGCGGGCGGCTCGTTTCGCTGGACATCGTGGACTGTTCGGATGTCATCACCTCCGATTGCTGGACATTCATTCAAACTGACGACACCGATCAAGAGCGGGTCCTGCGAGAAGCGCCGTTCTTGAAAGAGGGCATTGACCTGATATTCATCGACAGCTGGCACTCTCTTCGCCATGTTCGCCGCCAGTTGGAGCTATGGTATCCCTATGTGCGGCAGTCGGGCTGGCTGGCTTTTCATGATGTCGACCCGACTCCCTATATGCGCGGCCAGCCCGATGACAACCGAGACAGCGAGATTGTTTGGCGCGCTATCTGGCAGCTCGTCCAGGATTTTTTCTATGCCAATGAAGACGACTTGCTGCTGGAATACCATCTCGGCGACAAGGGCATGGCTATCATGCAGAAACTCGCGCCTATGTCCAAGCTACCAAATTTTCCACGCCGCATCGCGCCTCGGCATGTCAGTTTCTACTCGCTAGCCAGACGTCTACGCGGTCGCAATTAAATTGTCAGAATTCGCCCGGCGCGCTTAAGCCCCGTTCATATTCTCGATGATGCGCGTGGCGAATTCGCTGGTCGGCACCTTGGTGGCATTGTCCATCTGCCGCGCGAAGTCGTAGGTTACATAGCGCTGGTCGATGGTCTTTTCATAGGCGCTGGTGATGAGCTCTGCCGCATCAAACCAGTCCAGGTGCTCCAGCATCATGACGCCGCTGAAGAGCAGCGAGCCAGGGTTCACCATGTCCAGGTTGGTGTACTTGGGCGCCGTGCCGTGCGTGGCTTCGAAGAGGGCGATCTCGTCGCCGATGTTGGCACCAGGCGCGATGCCGACGCCGCCGACTTCGGCCGCCAGCGCATCGCTCAGGTAGTCGCCATTCAGGTTGGTGGTGGCGATCACATCATGCTCGCGCGGGCGCAGCAGCATCTTTTGGAACATGATGTCGGCGATGGTATCTTGCACCACGATTTTGCCATCGGGCACTTCGCCGCCATGCTTGGCAGCCACCTCGTCCCAGGATATCGTCGCTTCGGGGAATTCTTCGGCGGCCAGTTCGTAGCCCCACTTCTGGAATGCGCCTTCGGTGAACTTTTGGATATTGCCCTTGTGCACCAGGGTTACGCTGCTGCGCTTGCGGTCGATGGCGTACTGGATGGCGGCGCGGATGAGTCGTTTGCTGCCGAAGGGGCTGATGGGCTTGATGCCCAGCCCAGCATCCGCAAAGAAATTGGTCGCGTTCATTTCTTCGCGCAGAAACTTCGCCAGCTTGGCATTTTCTGGCGTGCCCGATTCAAATTCAATGCCCGCGTAGGTGTCTTCGGTATTTTCGCGGAAGATGACGACATCGATATCCTGCGGCTGCTTGAGCGGGCTGGGCACGCCGTTGTACCAGCGCACCGGGCGCACGCAGCTGTACAGGTCGAGCACTTGGCGCAAGGTCACATTCAGGCTGCGAAAGCCGCCGCCGACAGGCGTGGTCAACGGGCCTTTGATGCCGACCTTGTATTCGCGGAAAGCCGCGAAGGTCTCTTCGGGCATATAGTCGCCGGCGTATAGGCCAGCCGCTTTTTCGCCCGCATAGACTTCCATCCAGCTAATCTGCCGCCTGCCGCCATAGGCTTTCTCAACAGCCGCGTCCCAGATGCGTTTGCTGGCGGTCATGATGTCATAGCCGATGCCATCGCCCTCGATGAAGAGCAGGATCGGATTGTCCGGCACCTGCATCGCCCCATTGGCAAAGCTGATTTTTTCTCCGCTGCCGGGCACTGTAATCTTGTCGTAAGCCATTGCGCGCTCGCTCCCTGTTGTCGGCTCTGAAAGACAATGCGCGGCATTATAGCATGCCTTTCGCCGCGTAAAACAGGCATCTGGCGATGCAGAACCAGGCAGCCGCCCGGACATGAAACGAAACTGGCGCTATGCCAAGCCGCCAGCCTGTGTTATAGTGCCGCCGCTTGCAACCGACCATGACATGCCGAGCCACGGCATGATTTGCAGTTTATTGCAGCGGCATAGCGAAGGAGGGTTCATTTATCAGCTGCGCGGCAGCGCCATAGACCTCATACAAGCCCGCGGCCTCGCCTGACGGGCAGTTTGCAGTTGGAGAAAAACAATCATGGCACGAAAAAAGAAATTCAAAATCACGCCCATCGGCGGCTTGGGCGAGATCGGCAAGAATATGACGCTCTTCGAATATGGCGGCGATGGCTTTCTCATCGACTGTGGCATTATGTTCCCCGCCAACGACATGCACGGGGTTGATTACATCATCCCTGATTTTCGCTGGCTGGAAGAGCGCGCCGACATCAAGCTGCATGGCGTATGCTTCACACATGGGCACGAAGACCACATCGGCGCGACCGCCCACCTGCTAAAAGCCTTCCCGGATCTGCCGCTTTTTGCCACGCCGCTGACAACCGGCTTGCTGCAAGTCAAGCTCAAGAGCGCGCGCCTGCTGAAGACGACCACCATCAACACCTTTGAAGCCGGCGACAAGATCCAGGTCGGACCCTTCAAGCTGGAAAGCTTTCATGTCTGCCACAGCATTCCCGATTGCGTCGGCTATGGCATCAACACCCCCTTTGGCATGGTCGTGCATACAGGCGATTACAAGTTCGACAATACGCCAGTGCACGGGCGCAAAACTGACTATGCGCGGCTGGCCGGCTTTGCCCAGCGGGGCGTTGCGCTGCTGCTGGCAGACAGCACCAACAGCGACAAAGCCGGCTGGACCGAGTCGGAAGCGGTGATCGCGCCGGCTTTGGACCGCGTTTTCCGGGGGGCGAACGGGCGCATCATGGTCGCCACATTCGCTTCGTTGATGTCGCGCGTCCAGCAGGTGGTCAACGCGGCGCGGGCGCACAAACGCAAGGTCTGCATCACTGGCTATACGATGTCTGAATACGCCAAGATCGCGCGCAAGCTCGGTTATCTGGATGTCGGCGACGATATGCTGGTCACAGTCGCCCAAGCCCAGCAGCTGCCGCCGCACAAGATCGTGTTTATGGTGACGGGCTCACAGGGAGAGCCGTCAGCCGTCTTGGGCAAGCTGGCGGCCGGGCGTCATCGCCAACTGGATGTGCGCAAAAACGACACCATCATCTTCTCGTCGCACCCCATCCCTGGCAACGAAGAAATGGTCTATCGCACCATCAACCGCCTCATCGAACGCGGCGCTGAAGTCATCTATGACGCCATTGAATCGGTGCATGTTTCTGGGCATGCCTGCCAGGAAGAAATGCGTTTGATGCTTAATCTCACGCAGCCCCGTCATCTTATCCCGGTGCATGGCGAGATCCGCCACCTGCACCTGCATGCCAAGCTGGCAGTCGATAACGGCATGTCGCGCGACCAGATCACAATCATTGAAAATGGCGCGACTGTCGAGCTGGACGGGCGCGGCGTCACCGTGGGCGAACGGCAGCCAGGCGGCTATGTCTTTGTCGATGGCAGCAGCGTTGGCGACATCGGGCGAGCCGTCATCCGCGACCGCGAGATCCTCGCGCAGGATGGCTTTGTGCTGGTCAGCGTGAATGTCGACCGGCGCAGTGGGAAATTGCTTGAGCAGCCTCGCATCGTCTCGCGCGGGTTTGTATACTTGAAAGATGCCGAAGACTTTCTCGACAACATCCGCGACAAGGTCACGCGGGTTGTCAACAGCAACCAGCGCATGAACGGCAATCGCCAAAACCTGGTCGAAGAGAGCCTCGGCAAATTGATCTACAGCGAGACCAAGCGCCGCCCCATGATCTTCAGCATCGTCAACGAAGTCTAACTGACAGCGACCAAGGAATCCCGCTAATGCAGCAGCCTGTCATCCTCGCTCGCGAAGTGACGCGTCAATTGAAGCTGGGTGAACATGTTGTGCATGCCCTGCGCGGCGTCAACCTTGCGATTCATCGCAATGAGATGGTCGGCATCATCGGCCCATCGGGCAGCGGCAAGAGTACGTTGCTGGGCATCATCGGCGGCTTGGACACCCCCAGCACAGGCACCGTCGAAATCGATGGCGTCGACATCTCGCGCATGAACGAAAACCAGCTCACGGATATCCGCAACCAGAAGATCGGTTTTGTCTTCCAGTTCTTCAACCTCATCCCCACATTGACCGCCGTCGAAAATGTCGCGTTGCCGGTTGAATTTGCCCAGGTGCGCCGTCATCAGCCGTTCAGCCGCGCCAGAGAATTGCTGGATATGCTGGGTTTGGGCGATCGGTTTAATCACAAACCCAACGAGCTGAGCGGCGGACAGCAGCAGCGTGTGGCGATCGCCCGCGCTTTGGCCAATGACCCGCCGATCTTGCTAGCGGACGAGCCGACTGGCAACCTCGACTCAGATTCGGGCGAAACAGTCATCGCCGCGCTCAACACCATTCGCGATGAAAGCGGCACCACTGTCGTGCTGGTTACCCATGACCGGTCGCTGGCCAACCAGATGGACCGCGTGCTGCTGCTGGACGATGGCAAGATCACCACTGACGGCGGACAGGTGCCCGGCTAAGTTCGGCGCGCGTGTTGCGTTTGCCAGCGCAGGCGGTATACTGCGCATCCGCATTCGCAGCGAAGGGGGCACAAGGCTTATGGCGGACGAGCAGTATACTGTCGAAGTCGCCGGCATTCGGCGCGACCTGCCGCTGATGGAGATCAAACCCGGCGTCAGGATCGCCATTCTCAACATCCTGGGCGATGCGGAATTTGTCAATGTCGCCAGCGCGCAACTGGCGGAAAAGCTGCGCGACCGCGACATTGATGTTTTGGTGACGGCCGAGGCAAAGTCGATCCCCCTGGCGCACATGCTCAGCGCCGAGCTGGCTTTGCCCTATGTCGTCCTGCGCAAAACCTACAAGCCGTATATGGGCGATGCCCTGCAAAGCGAAACCTTGAGCATCACCACCGGCAAGCCACAAACCCTCTTCCTGGACGAAAAAGACCGCCGGCAGGTCGCGGGGAAGAAGATCGCGATTATCGACGATGTCATCTCCACCGGCAGCACCCTGCAGGGCATGCGGCTGATCATGCGCAAGGCGCAGGCAAGCGTCGTTGCCGAAGCCGCCATCTTCACCGAAGGCGACCGCGCGCAGTGGCACGACATCACCTCGCTGGGGCATCTGCCTGTCTGGGTCGATGACTAAGCGCCGAACCAATCATGCGCCGCAATGAAATGGACGCCTCGCTCTGGTCGCGGCTGGCTGCCCAAGCGAAGGTCCTGCTGTTTTTGGCTTTGCTGTCGCTGGCTGCGCTCGCTGGCGCGCTTTTGTGGGGTTCGCGCCCCGCGCCGGTTGTCATCACCATAATTCCGCCGCCGCCCACCGACACGCCCATGCCCACATCCACGCCAGGTCCCTTGCAGGTTTATGTCACGGGCGAGGTCGTCAATCCACAGCAGACCTATGCCTTGCCAGCTGGCAGCCGCGTCAACGATGCGATCGAGGCGGCTGGCGGACCCACCGACCGTGCTGACCTGAGTCGCATCAATCTGGCGGGATTCCTGCGCGATGGCGACCAGATTCACCTGCCGGCTGTTAACGAAGACGAAAGCGCTTTGCCGACGCCTATGGGTGGCGCGAAAGTGCGCATCAACAGCGCAACCCAAGCCGAGCTCGAAGCGCTGCCCGGCATTGGGCCTGTGACGGCGACACGCATCATCAATTACCGCGAAATAGAGGGGACATTTGTTGACCTGGATGCCCTGGACGCGGTATCTGGCATCGGCCCCGCCACGCTCGAGACCCTGCGCGACCTGGTCGTCTTCGACTAAGCGATGCGCGCGCCGGTCTTGGCGTCAAAGAATTGCGCTTTGTCCCAGTCCAACTGGCAGTGTATGGTGTCGCCGGGCGCATGCTGGTCGGCCAGCTCGACCTGGATCTGCCAGCGCCGCTTGCGCAGCCAGACCTCTAGCAGCCGATATTTCTCCGCATAAAAGGGGATGGAGCGCTCGACTGTGGCGGGGGTGCCTTCGCCAGCCGCGACCAGACGAACGAACATCGGGCGAATGCCCAAGATGACTTCGCTGCCTTCAGGATGCGAGCAGGGCAGGCGCGCCCGACCCATATAGCTGCCGTCCCAGCAGCCCTGGCTGACGCGCCCCCAGAATCTGTTGATGGTCGGCCTGCCCAGAAACTCGGCGACGAAGAGGCTGTTGGGCTCGTCATGCAGCGCCTGATACGTGCCGCTCTGGACGATTTGCCCGGCTTTCATGATGACGATGCGGTCGGCCACGCTCATGGCTTCGACCTGATCATGCGTGACATACACCAGCGTGACATTGAACGCTTGGATCAGCCGCTTCAGTTCGACCCGCGCCTGGGCTCGAAACTTGGCATCGAGGTTGGCGAATGGCTCATCGAAGAGCAGCAGCTCCAGGTCGCGGGCAAAGGCGCGAGCGATCGAAACGCGCTGTTTTTCGCCGCCAGACAGATGCCGCGGCAGCCTGCCCATCAATTTCTCGATGTCGACGCCGGTAATCTTGGCGACTGTCTCGACATGCGCGGGCACTTCGTCTTCCCGGTCGCGCAGCCGCAGAAAAAAGCCGACCGTGCGCCGACTCTCCCAGTGCGGGATCAAGACATAATTCTGGAAGACCATGCCGATGCCGCGCTCGCCGACCGGTATGGCATCCAAAGGCGTCTGGTTATAGAGGACGCGCCCGCTGTCGGGCTGCTCCAAGCCGGCGATCAAGCGCAGCAGCGTCGTCTTGCCACAGCCCGATGGACCCAGCAGGACAACCGCCTCGCCCGCGGCGATATGCAGATCGAAATTGTTTATCGCCAGCACGGGGGTCAGCTGGCGGCTTTTGTCATAATAGGTTTTTGATATGTTTTCCAACGTAATGGCGCGCATCGCATTCCCACTGCCTGCCTGTGGGCAAGAGCATAACACAGGGCGCGCCGGCGCAGGTTTCTGTTTGACGCCAGCCAATAACCATAGTATACTGTGCTTAACTTTCCAGGTATACTTTATGGTGGATATCGAAATGAAATACGTGGCTGGGGGGGGGCGGGCGGGGGGCGGGGGGGGGGGGGGGGGGGGGGGGGGGGGGGGGGGGGGGGGGG
>JAPOSR010000062.1 GCA_026709625.1 Chloroflexota bacterium | reverse complement strand
CGACTGGTTCAGCCAGAATTATCGCTCTTGCGGCAACTGGCTGGACAAGTCAAAAGCTCGCATCGCTTTTTATCTGCAGCACGCCATCCCTTGCCAGATCATCACAGCAGAGCAGCCTTTCGCCGCCGCATACGACAACGGCACTCAGCTTGGCAATGCGCTGGTTGAACAGTCCGATGCGCAGCTGACGGTCTTTCTGTGGTGGCACAACGCAATCCACAGAAAGACCGATTATGTTTTGGAAATAGTTGACGCTGCCGGCGACGCGCTGGCAGAGATTTCTGAGCCCATCTATGCCGACGTGTTGGATATCAGCCGGTTGAAACTTGCCGACTTGCCGGCGGGCGAGTACGTCCTCCGCCTGTCCGTGCGCGATGTGGAAACAGGGGCTGCGCAGCCCGGTCGTCTGCTGGCTGATGGCCGGCGCTTTGAAAGCGATGTCGCTCTGCAATCATTTTCGCTGGGCAGTTGAAACCAGACGACTCGGCTTGCGCGGGGTCGCCTGGTCGCGTACACTGCCGCCACCATGCTTCTTGCCTTCAACCTGAACAAACACCCGGCCCTGCCCCAGTCCATCGCCATTGCATGTGTGTTCTTGGTCTACATCTTTGGCATCGGCTCGCTCAAGAGCGCCCCTGTCTATTTCGACGAAACCGAGACGCTCAAACACACCATCACGCGTTGGGCGGAATACACTTATACCATCCCCGAGACCATCGCCAGCGTCGCCGAGCACAGCGTCGAGCATGGGCCGCTTTACTTCGTCGTGTTGAATATCTGGCAGCGGCTGACGGGCTATGATTTGTTCAGCTCGCGATTGCTGTCGGTTTTCTTCGCCATATTGGTGGTTGCGGCGGTGTATCGCCTGGCAAGTTTGACGCGCGACCGCGAAGTTGTTTGCGCGGCGGTCATCGCCATCGCGGGCTTGGCTTATTTCAATTATTACGCGCATGTGACCCGCTTCTACGCCTTGCTGCTGCTGATGGTTTGCTGGCTGCTGTGGTCATACTGGCGCGTGGTCTCGACAGGCGCTCCTGTTCAAGGACGGCGCTGGCTGTCGCTCTTCGCTGCCACCGCATCCATTGTTTATGCCAATTACTTCGGCTTCATCATCATCGCGGCGCTGGGCTGCTATCATCTGCTGTTCGCGCCCAAAAACCGCCGCTGGCTGCGAGTCTCGCTGCTGGTCTCCTGCGCCTGTTTGCTGTTTGTGGCGTGGCTGCCGGTGGCACTGCGTGGGTTTGAACGCAGTCAGGATGCGCTCGATGCCTCGCGCTTGTCTTTGTTGGACTCGCTGGAGGCCATCTTTTCTGTCTATGCCAATGGCCTCTGGCTGCTGCCCTTGCTGGCGATTGGCGGATTGCTCTGGCGCAGAAAGCGCGCTGGCGCAGAAACTTACCTGGTTTTTTTGACTGGCGTGGCGCTGCTGCTGCTCTTTGCGATGAACGAGGCGACTACGATCCTGGTGGCGCGGCGCCTGCGCTATACCATCGTGCTGGCCGTGCCTTTCTGCTGTTGCTTGGCCATCGGCTTGACGCGATTGCCCGCATGGCGCTGGCTGCGCTATCCACTGCTGGCTGTGTGGACCGCGGCGAGTTTTGCCTATTTTTATTCTGAAGACTTCCTAGTCTATACCAACCGGCGCGCGATCAACCATGACGATGTGCCGCATTATCAAGAATTTCTGTACGAAGCCGACTCGCTGCCGGGCGCGCAGCTGCCTATCTTGAGCCTGCACCAAGATGCGCTGGTGAATGACTACGAAATTTTGACTTATTATCGGGCGCGCCTGCCACAGTGGGCCGACCTTGCTCATGCCGGCTATGATGCGCAGAATCGCCTGATTGTCCAAAGCAAGACCCTGCCATTTCGCACGCAGTCGGCCATCGTCGCCAATGCCAATGGCCTCTGGCTGCTGCATAACCCGCGGCAGACCGATTTGTTGACGCTGGATTATTTTCAAGATTGGCTCAGCCAACACTACCGCTCTTGTGGCAACTGGGTCGACAAGCCAAATGCCGTCATCGGCTTTTATCTCAAGCGCGAAATTCCCTGCGAACTGGTCACGGCTGCGCAGCCGGTTGAACTTGTCTATGACAATGGCGCGCGGCTGGGCAATATCCTGTTTGAGCAGCGGGACGAGGCGCTGCATGTCTACCTGTGGTGGCGCCGCTCGATCGACAAACAATACAGCTATACCTTGCAGGTCTTTGATGGCGCGGGCAACAAAGCGGCGCAGGTCGATGCGGTGATTGCCGATGATCCGCTCGATATCAGCCGTCTGGATCTCGCTGGCTTGCCGGCTGACGATTATGTGGTCAAGCTGATTGTCTACGACTTTGCGACCCTTGCCAGCCAGGCGGGGGTTGTCCTTGCGGATGGGCGGCGCTTTGACCGCGAATTGACGCTGCGTTCTTTCACGCTGGACGGATGATGCGCTTGGCTCAATCCTTGTCGCTCCGCCCAGCTTGCACTATGCTTGCCATTGCTCTACATATCAGGAGAAACTTTGTATGCCCTGCGCTCGCTGCTTGCTGCCCCTGCTGCTGCTCGCCTTGGCTTTGCCGATGCTGGCGGCGGATGAAACTGATGACTATCCTCTCGCCGACATTCGACATGACGAGGGCGGGCCGGTTGTTATCAGCGGGCAGCTGCATTACAGCAACGCGCTATTCACCAGTGGCGTGGCCGAGCCGCTGATTATCCTGGAAGACCAGGCTGGCTTCATCGACCGCGACCGGTTTTATGTCTTCCCGCGCGAATCGCAGGTGCTGGGGCAGCTGACATCCGACTTTTTCACTTCACCAGTCGATTATACGCTGTCGCTTCCGCTGGCGCCGGCTGGCGGCTTGCGCGATGTCGACAACGATGATCAGGCAGATATTGGCGTCATGGTTTTTTCCATCGCCTATTGGACAAACATCTTCGGCGATACATTGCTGGAAGAACGCGATGTCTATGGCGGCGGCTGGTCGACTGGCTATGCCTCGGTGCGCGCCAGCATCGAGCCAGCTGCGCGCCACGAAATCATCGGCGGCAAGTTCATCATCTACGCGCCACAAGCGGGGCAGGGCTTCCCGACTGGTTTTGGCGACGATGGTTTGCTATTCACCGACGATGACCCCATCGCGCTGCTGCCCACTGGCTATACCACTGTGGACATGGACACCCAGCCCTTTACATTCGACCGCAGCGCCCGCCCGGTCATCGACCTGCGCGAGCCAGAAACCGCGGCCCTCAACGACTTTTCGGAATTGAATTACAGCCAAGCCTTCGCCGCGATGGTTGATCTCTTCCGCCGCGAGTATGCGTATACCGAGCTTTACGAACTGGATTGGGACGCCTTGGAAGCTGAGTTTGCGCCTCGTTTTGTCGAGGCTGAGACGGCTGCCGACCCGGTGGATGCCTATGCGCTCGCGCTGCGCGATTTCATCTGGCAGATCCCGGATGGCCATGTCTCGATGCCACTGACGCTCTTGGCTGATTACTTTCGTGAAGACACCGACGGCGGCTTGGGCATCTCGCTGGCTGAGCTGGACGACGGGCGCTTTGTCGTCAGCTATCTCTTGGAGGGCGGTCCAGGGCAGGAAGCCGGTATGGAGTTGGGCGCGGAGATATTGGAATGGGATGGCGGCACGTTGGAAGCAGCCATGCAGCGCGAATTTGTCTGGGCGCATTCGGCATTGAGCACGCCGCACAGCCTGCGCTTGCAGCAGCTGCGCTATGTCACCCGCTTTCCGCTGGGCAGCGAAGTCGCTGTCACATTCCGCAACCCAGACAGTGATGAAGAGCAGTCTGCGAGCCTGTCGGTCATCAGCGAGCGCGCCAGCTTCTCACAGTCGTCTTTTTTGGCTGGCGTTGATGGCGATGAGCTGCCAGTCGTGCATAAAGTATTGCCCAGCGGCTATGGATATGTCGCTATGTACGACTTCAGCGACAACGAACGGCTAATCGTGCAGCTGTGGGAGCGCATGATCGAAACTTTCATCGAAGAAGAAGCGCCCGGCATCATCATCGACCTGCGCTACAACGGCGGCGGCAGCGGCTATCTGGCCGATCAATTGGGCGCATATTTCTTTCAGGAAGAGCATATTCTGGGTTATTCCAGCAGCTACAATGAAACCACTGGCGAATTTTATCTCGATCCGCATTCAAAAGACCGCTTCATCCTGCCGCCAGCCGAGCAGCGCTACGATGGCGAAGTGGCGGTCATCATCGCGCCCGGCTGTTATAGCGCCTGCGAATTTTTTGCTTACAACCTGACGTTGGGCGAGCGCGCGGCCATCGTCGGGCATTATCCCAGCGGCGGTTTGGGCGGCGCGGTGGATGATTTCCTTATGCCCGAAGACACCACCATCCGCTTTACCGTGACGCGCGCGCTGGATGCCAACCAAGCGGTGCACATCGAAGCGCAGGGCGTCGCGCCGACCGTGCCCGTGCCCGTCACTATCGAGAGCTTGTCCAGCCAAGGCGACTTCTTGCTGGAGGCGGCAGAGCGGCACCTGACCGATGTCATTCAAGGCGAGTTGATCGACGGCGGTGAGCTGGCGCTGGGCATCGGCAGCAGCGAATTGACGGCCACGGGCTTGGTCGGTCCCGGGCAGGGCGTGCGCTATCGGGTTGCCTTGCCGCCCGATCGCAGCGTGGATATTACCCTGCGGGGCGAAGACGCAACGGTCGACACCCTGCTGCGCCTCTACAGCCGCGATGGCATTCGCAAATTGGCGGAAAATGACAATGTCGATGAAGACACACTCAGCTCGGCGCTGACCGAATTGGAAGTTGGCGCGCAAGCCGCCCAATTTGTCATCGACGTGCGCGTGAACGATGCGACGGAACCGATACCATTCTTTCTGCGAGTCGCTGGCGCTGAAGATAGCGAAGATAAACCGTCAACCAGCGACTATTAACAAGCTCGCCTGGTTGACCGCGCGTGTCGATAAACGGCTTGTCAGTCTTTGGTTTGCGGGAAGCGCCGACCAGCCGCGCCCAGCTGGGCAAGCTGAAGGCCAGGCAGCGGTGATTGATAGTTGCCTACTCTCCCTTATCCCCGTCCATACAGCCGCCCGCCAAACTCGCTTGCCAGCGCATCGTCCAGTTCGTCCGCATAGCTTGCCAGACGTCTGATGATGGCGTCTGCCTCGCCCGCATCCAGCCCCGCCAGCAAGCGCTCATGATACAAATAAACCACATCTTCGTGCACGCCCAGCGCCGCATTTGTCAGCTGCAAGTTTAACTCCAGCAACCGCCGATACAGCGCCAGCAGATTGCCCAGCGGCAGGTGCATAATGGGCGAAAGCACTTGCAGATAGCCTTGTTCTTCCGGCGTCAGATACACTTCGATCAGCGCCGAGCCGCGCTGGAAGTGCCAGCCAAAACCACTCGTCACCGCCATCCGCGCCGACTGCGCATCCACGCCTATCGTTTGCAGGATGCTTTCGACAGCCCGCCGTGACAGGTCGATCGGCTGCGCAGGCTCGGGGACTGATTTTGCGCCACGCCGAAAAAAACGGCTCATCGTTCGCTCCTTTGCCCGCAGCGCAGGCAGCGGCCGCCTTGAAAACCGACTCGCGCCCCGCAATGCGCGCAAGCCCGGCTTGCTGCCTCGCCATAGAGCTGCTGCAAGATGTCTGTCTGCGGCGCAGCGAGCGTCTCATCAACTGGCAGGTCGCCGCCGCATGATTCGCAGCTGTGCCCGCCATAGATCGGCGATCGAGCCAGGCCACCACAGGCAGGGCAGCAGCGCGCGCCTGGCTGCATCTGTTTGTCGCGCTGCGCCTGCTCCGCCAGCGTCAGGATGGCGCTTATCTTCAATGCCAGCGCCATTCCGCCGCCCGCTGTGTTGCGCGTCATGAGCCCCGCCAGCTGCCCGCGGTCATCATAGAGCGGATTGCCGCCGGCATCGGGCAGCTTCGCCACTGGCAGGTTTGTCGCCAGCCAATGGCCAGCGCCGACTCCTTCCAGCGCTGTCAGCTTCGTCTGCAAACGCGCTCCGTCAAAGCCAAGCGCGACAAGCTCTTGTCCAACCGTCAGCGCAGCCGGCGGCGCAATCGGCAGCCGGCCATCCAAGCGCAGAGGCAATGCGGCCAATGCCAAATCTATGCCTGGAAAACGCCTCAGCAGCTTGCCCGCGACTGTCCGCCCATCGCCCAGCGATACGGTCAAACGCTGCGCGCCGCCCAGCGCATAACTTGTTGTCGCCAGCATGCCCGACTGCATGACAAACACAGCGCTGGCAACGCCGTTGGCTCCGCCATTGATGCCGACAACCCGCGGGATGTCTGGCAGACTTGGCGCAGAGGGCAGGTTGGGCCTGGGCGGTTTCTCGGCCAAAAGGGCTTGAACGGCTTGTTGGATCTGCGCGTTGTCGGGCGTGCAAGCTAGCGCGTTTTGCAGGCGCTGGAGCTTGAAGCCGGCATCATCGCTCGCTTCCGCCAGCCAAACATGCGCCGCGGCCTGTCCGGCTGCATCCAGCTCGCCAGCATCTAGCAGTCGGCGCAGTTTTGCCGCCGCCGTGCTATCGCCAGCTTGCATTTGGCGGATAACCGCCCGCAATTCATCTTGTGCCCGCATGAGCGCATTGTAACCGCAGCTTTTTGACAACAGAGCAAGGCGCGCGTCTCATGCCCGCAGTTCGGCATTCAAACGGTGTCGAGCTGCGCCGATGATCTTTTTGCGGATGCGCGCGGCGTTTTTGTCCGTCAGCGTGCGTGTCTCGTCTTGATAAGTCAGCGCATACGCCAGGCTCTTTTTGCCAGGTGGGATAGGATCGCCGGTGTAGATATCGAAGAGCGCGACATCTTTCAGCAAGCGCCCGCCCGCCTGCCGAATCACCGCTTCGACCTCGCTGGCAGGCAGATCGGCGCGGACGACCAGGGCGATATCTTCCAGCACCGCCGGCTGCGTCGGCAAAGGCGCAATATCATGCAGGCGCCGCGCATGCTCGATCATGGGCGCGACCGCAAATTCGCCGATGATGGCTTTCGCCGCGGTCAATTTCAGGCGCTGCGCCACTTGTGGGTGCAGCTCGCCAAAGCTGCCGGCGCGTTCGCCAGCAATCAGCAGGTCAGCCGAGCGTCCAGGATGCAAGCTGCTGTGCGTCCCGCGCTGGAAGGCGAAATCGCTAATGTGCAGCGCATGCAGCAGGCTTTCCAGCAGGCCTTTCAAGTCATAGAAATCCATATCGGGCGATTTTCCGCCACCCCACCAGTCGGCATGGCGCGCGCCCATCAGCAAGATGCCCAGCTGCAGCGGCTCTTGGGGCAGCAAATCGCCTGTTTGCAGATAGACGCTGCCCAGCTCAAAGACCTGCTGAGCCTTGTTGTAGCGCGCGTTGTTGATGGCGTTTTCCAGCATATTGCCCAATAGCGTGTGCCGCAGCACATCGCGTTCGCTGCTGGCGGGGTTGGCGATGGTCACATAATCGGCGTCTGGCAGCGAAGAAATCATGTTGTCGGGCAGCAACTTCGCTTCGGCTTGCGCGCTTGTGAAACGGTAGTTGATGACCTCATACAAGCCTTGCCCGACCAGGTTGTCGCGGATGCGCTCTTCGATGAGCAGTGGCGCATTTTCGCGCTGGGGCGGCATCTCGTCAGCCATGATCGTCTCGGGGATGCGGTCATAGCCAACGATGCGCGCGATCTCTTCCAACAGGTCGGCTTGCCCAACGGCCGAGTCGGCGCTGATATCCAGGCGATGGTCGGGCGCGGTCGTATGGATGATTTCGCCCTCGATGCGCACAGCAAACTCCAGTCGCCGCAGGACATCCGCCGCTAAATCCAAGGAGACTTCCATGCCCAGCAGCTGGGTCGCCCGGGCGATCGGCAATGCGACTGTGACGGTCGGCGGTGGTTCAGGATAAACATCCAGCACGCCCCGCGCCACCGTGCCGCCACCTAGCTGGCGCATCAGCTCGATGCCGCGCGCGCCGCCCAAAATCGCCTGTGACGGGTGTACGCCACGGCTGAAGCGGGTTGAGGCTTCGGTGTGGAGCCGCTGCTCGCGGATGGTCTTGCGGATGCTGATGTTGTTCCAGGCAGCCGCTTCCAGCAGCACATTGCGCGTCTTGTCGCTGATTTCAGTGTCGCCGCCGCCCATCACACCGCCCAAAGCCAGCGCGCCAGCGGCATCCGCCACCAGGATCGTGTCGTCGCCCAGCTCGCGCACGACATCGTCCAGCGTTTCCAGCCTTTCGCCCGGCTGCGGCAGACGCGTGATGATGGTGGGCATCGCTCCGCCAGCGCGTTTGCACAACTCGTCATAGTCGAAGGCATGCAGGGGCTGTCCCAGCTCGAAAGTGATGTAGTTGGTGATATCGACGATATTGTTGCGCGGTCGTTGCCCAATCAACTGGAGGCGGCGCCGCAGCCAAAATGGCGACTGTTTAACCTGGCAATCGCGCAGCAGAGTCAATGTAAAGCGCGGGTTCAGCGCTGGCTCGCGGATATCGACAGCCACTTGCTCGGAGATCGGCTCGCCTTCGGCAAGAAAATCGCATGCTGGATAGCGCAGGGCTTTGTCGAGCAGCGCCGCAACCTCGCGCGCCACGCCAATCATGCTGAAGCAGCGCGCCAAATTGGGTGTAAATTCGATATCCAGCACGACATCGCCCAGCACATCGGCAAACGAAGCGCCGGCCGCATAGCGTTGGTCATGCTCCAGGATGATGATGCCTTCGTGCTCGTCCGAGATGCCCAGTTCTTTCTCCGAGCAGACCATGCTCTTGTTGTAGATGCCGCGCAGCTCGCGCCCTTTCAATGTCATCTTGCGCGGTTTTTCGCTGTGGCCATCCCAGACAGTCGCGCCTTCTCGCGCAAGTGCGCACCAGATCGGCGGATCGATCGCGCCTTGGTCTTTGTAGGGGAACAGGTTTGGCGCGCCAGTCACGCACTGCTCAAGCTCCTCCGCGCCATAGTCGACCATTGCCAGCACCAGCCGGTCGGCATTGGGGTGCGCGCGCACCTCGCAGATGCGCCCCAGCAGCAGCTTTTCGCGGTCCCAAACCAGGTGGTCGGAGGTCGGCTGGCGCAGGCTTGGCGGATGCTGCTGTGGAAGGCCGATATAGCGAATATGCGCGACTTCCAGCCCAGCCAAGGTCAGCCGCTCGGCCAGCAACTCGACAGGCATATCAATATCGACAAAGTCGCGCAGCCAGGAAATGGGTACCAGCATGATTCGTTTTATCCTTTCACACGATTGAGCGCTCGGCATTTAGCTTTCGGGGATGGTGATGGCGGCAAGCTGGCGCATCGTTGACGATTTGCCATTCGCGGGCCATTCGCTGCGCTGCATGGTCTGGCTGTCATACACAATCGCCATCAGTCGGTAGCCGCCAGCCGCCAAGCCGCTGATATCCAGCGCCGACTGTCGCAGGCCGGGGCGGGCTTCCAGCGGCAGGTCGAGGCTGGCCAGCCGCTGCCAATCAACATCGAGCAGCTGCAGCGACAGGTTGGTCTGCGCGGGCGGCTCGGATTCGCGCGCCAGCCAGCGATCTACCACCAGCAGCTGCGCCGAGTCAGGCACCAGCGCTGCGCCATAGAATTCATAATCGACCAGCGCGTTATTGTGGACAGTGGCTGGCAATTTCTGACAAGCCAGCGCCGCCCAGCTGTATTTGACCAGCGTGCCAGCCAGTCCGAGCGGTGATGTCTCGCAGGCGCGATAGTTCAATTCCGTCATGAGCTCATGTAGTTGCGAAGCCGCGGCCGCATCGACCTGCGCTTCGTCATAGACCACCCAGTGCCGAGCGTGGCTCAGCGCGAGATGCCGCGCGTGCTGTTCAAAGCGGTCTGGCGGGACAAATGTCGCGAACTCGATGCCGCGGTCGCTGAAATAATAGTCGCTCTGCGGGTAGTCCATGTGCCCGCTCCAAACCAGATGCCCTTCGCCAAAGCGATACCACCTGATGGTTGGGGTCTCCGCTTCGGCTTGCGCCCAGCGGCTGAGGACCTGCCAGGGCGGCTCGGCAAATGCCAGGTTGCGGCCGCTGAAGTAGGATTTCCAGTCGGCGGTCTGCTGGAAGGACAGCCCCGCCGCCAGCCACAGCAAGGTCAGCAGCCCTAGCCAGCTCCGCCATTGCGACAGGCTGAATTGCGCGGCTGCCAGACAGATCACAATCGGAATCCAGCCAGCCAGGGCATAGCGCATTTTGTTGGGGGCAAGGATGCCCGTCAGCTCTGCGGCCAAGCCCAGCGCCAGCAAGAAGTAAAGCCCAATCAAGCCAATCGCGCGCAGACCCGGCAACCGCGCGCGCCAGCCAAGCAGCCATCCCGCCGCAGCCAGCATCATCAGCAGCCAACTGTCGTTGAATGTAACCCGCAGCCAGGCAGCCAGATTGTCTAGCAGGCTGGGGCGGTAATCCCCCAAATAGTAGAAGGCGCGTTCCATGCCTGGACCAAGCAAGACCGGCAGCCAGGGCGCGAAGAGCAGCAGCCCCAGGCCAATCGCCAGCGACACCTGCAGCCAGCGCCGGTCTTTCTGCACATGCAGCAGGTGATAAAGCCCCAGCGCCACAAACAGCGGCGCGCTGAATACATTTGTGTTGGCCAGCGCATAGGTCGCTGCCGTCAGAGCCAGATAGTCGGCGCCTCTAGCAGCTGTTCGTCGTTGAATCAGACGCAGATACAGCCAAAGTGTCACGCCAGCCAACAACGCCAGCAACGTGTACATGCGCGCATAGGCGATGTAAAAATTGAAAAATGCGCTGCTCGCCGCGATGACGAGCGCGATCAACCCAGCCAGCGGCGCAAGGTAATCCCGCCCCAGACGATAAACCATCGCCAGCGACAATAGCCCGCAGAACAAGCTCAATACGCGCGCCAGCGCGATCTCGCTGCCGACCAGCCGCCCCCACAAATTCAGCAGGATGAAATAGAGCGGCGTATGGTTGGCGCTGTTGGCTTGCAGCGATGCCAGCACATGCGCGGGCGAATACGGATTTTCGGCGGCGAAACCGACATTGAGCATGGAATAAAACTCATCGACGCTGGGCGGGTACAGGTCGATCTGGCCGATGCTCAGCCCAGCCACGACCAGCAAGACGGGCAGCGCGCAGACCCAACGCGCCAGCCATTCCTGCCCAGCCAGCGGCGAAGTTTCCTGTCCGCTCGTCGCCAAAGCCCTGCCTCCCAAACTTCGCCTAGAATTGCCGCAAGAAGCGCAGGTCGTTGCCCCAGAAATAGCGGATATCGTGGATGCCGTGCTTCAACATGGCGATGCGCTCGGGACCCATGCCAAAGGCGAAACCGCTCCATTCGGCTGGGTCATAGCCGCCATTGCGCAGCACATCGGGATGCACCATGCCGCTGCCGGCGATCTCGAGCCAGCCGCTGTATTTGCAGACCCGGCAGCCTTTGCCGCCACAGAGAAAGCACTCGACATCGACTTCCATGCTGGGTTCGGTGAATGGGAAGTATGAGGCGCGGAAGCGCACGCGGGCATCGGGCTGGTACATGCGCCTGGCAAACTCAGCGATCGTGCCTTTCAGGTCGCTCATGCGGATGTTGCGGCCGATCGCCAAGCCTTCGACCTGCGTGAACTGGATTTCGCTGCGGGCGGTCACCTGTTCCTGGCGATAGCACATGCCCGGCAGGATGACGCGGATGGGCTTGCTGCCGCCAGCGCCCAGCTCTCGCATAGCGCGGATCTGCCCGGGCGAGGTATGCGTCCGCAGCAACACGCGCGGATCGCTGGTATAGAAGGTATCTTGCATATCGCGCGCTGGGTGGTGCGGTGGCAGGTTAAGCAGGCTGAAATTGAAATCATCGGCTTCCACCTCGCGGCTGCGATAGACCTGGAAGCCCATGTCCGCCCAGATTGTCTGAAATTCGCGGTGCGTGCGCGTGGACGGGTGCAAGCCACCGCGGCGGCGAGGATGCGCGGGCAGCGTGATGTCGATCTCGTCTGTTTCCAGGTCGCGCGCCAGTCGCTGGCTTTCGACCAATGCTGCTCGTTCATCAAATGCCCCCGCGAGCTCGCCGCGCAAGGCGTTTACCCGCTTGCCAAACTCCGCTCGTTCTGCGGCGGGGATGCTGCCGATCTGCCGAAAGAGCACGGCGACTGCTCCGCGCCTGCCCAGATAGTGACTGCGCCATTCCGCCAAGCTCTCGCTATCCACGATCGCCGCCAGGCTCTCGATCGCTTCGCCGCGGATGTCGTCTATCGATTTGTCCATGTCTATTTCCTTTTTGGCAAGCTGCCACAAAAAACGCCCTCAATCCCGACCAGGGACGAGAGCGCTTGCGTTCCCGCGGTACCACCCTAGTTCAGCGCCGCGCGGCGCTGCCCTCAATTTGCCCATTCACGCCGGGCGGACGGGGACAGCTAGACTGGCAGCGCCATTTCACCATCCCGGCTCGGAAGGGAATTCCGCAACTGCCGCCATGGGCGCTCGCAGTCCAGGGCGCCCACTCCCTGTGGCAACAGACATCAGCCGATGCGCTTGCGGACTGTCTTCATCATCGCCGTTGTGTGTTGATTATGCTGGCTGGCGGCGCGCCCTGTCAAGATGCGCTACTGATTTGTTCCTGATAGTGTAAATTCAGCCAGCTGCCGCATTTCGGGGATCCAGCCTTCATTGCCATGCCAGGCTTGGCGCTCGCCCGTCTGCGCGTTGTAGACAACCGCCATGAGCCGATAGCCGCCAGCCGGCAGACTCGCGAGGTCGATTGTATACTGCCGCAGCTCATCCGCATGATCCAATGGCAGATCAAGCTGCACCACATTCGCCCACTGATCATCAAGCAGTTGATGCGATATGCGCCAGCCTTGTGTCTCGTGCTGCGCCGGAATCCAACGATAGCGAAGACGCAATTGATCGCCCCGCTCATCCAAACTCGCGCTATAATCGTCGTAGGTCAACAAGCTGTTGCCATAGCTCGCGACTAGCTGCGGAGCCGCGCACTGAAGGTCTTGCCAAGTCCAAGTGGTCAGCATCGTTTCGGCGATAAACCGCTTCTCGCTACAAGGCGCATAGCCGCTATCTCGTAGAAGCCTGTTCATTGAAGCAGCTTCGGCGTCTCCCAATGTGCCGCCTTGTGTAACCAACCAGACAAGCGGCGCGCTCAGCGCCAGATCTTTCGCGATGTCTTGCAAATAGTCGTCATCGAGAACTTGCCTGACCTGGATGCCGTGCTGAGCAAAATAATAATGGCTCATCGAGAACTTGATTTGCTGACCATTATTCAATATCTTGTTCACAGGTTTGACTGCCAATATCGCTGGCGTCGGGCTCGTCATGCGCGCCTCGCGGCTGATGATGTGCCAGGGTGGCGCATGGTAGGCTCTAATGCGCGAGCCTAGAAAATGTTCCAAATCAGCGCTCTGCTGGAATTGCCAGCCAGCAAGCAGCCATGCGCCAACCAGCAGCAGCCCGAGCAGCCGGCGCAGGCGATACCAGCCATAGATTCCACCTGCCAGTGCAACGATGCCCAGCATCAACCCGGGCAGAAAATAACGCACGCGCCCTTCGCTAAGCGCAAACAGACTGAAAGAAGTCCCTATAAGCGCAGTGTAGACCACCAGCATGAGCAGCAATAGACGCAGCTTGGGGATATACTCGCCCCGCAGACCTAGCCAGCCCAGCGCTATAATTGCCAATAGTACAGTGCTGCCGTTGCTAACAATCGCCAGCCATGCGCCAATGATTTGTCCGAAAGTCGCAGGATCGTTAACTGTGTTGGGGGTGCTGCCAGTTCTTAGGCTGAGCGTCGTCAAGGCGAAAAGAGCAAGCGAGACCAGCGCGGCTGTCAAAATGCGCAGCCATCTGCCATCTTTCGGGCGCGCAAGCAGATGACCGCTCCCGACTGCCGCAAACAGCGGCAAGCT
>JAPOSR010000015.1 GCA_026709625.1 Chloroflexota bacterium | reverse complement strand
CGCAGCGCGGGCTGGGGGTGAGTCAATCGCGGGCCAACCCCCCCCACCCCCCCCCCCCCCCCCCCCGAATATCCCTGGGGTTCATTGCGGGCGAGCCGCCACTTCGCCCCTGGACTGCCTCTTCGGGCGACAAACCCCACACAACAAAAGCAATGAAAGGAGCTGCACATGGCAACATTTCGCGCTGCCTTGTCGAAATTGGCGGCTATGCAAGTGTCTGGCGTGCGCAAGAATTACAACCTGGACGCCCTGCCTGACCACTTGCAGCCACCGCAGCTGCCGGCGCTGCTGGTCTTGCCGATTGAATTGCACGAGCAGCGCTTCTTCCGCGAGTGGCGCGACAGTCTGGGCGCATCGGCATTCCGTGGCGGCGTCAAGCAGACAAGCTACACCGTGACGCATCTTTTGCCGTTTGCGCCGCGTGAAAGCGGGCTCGGCATACGCAGTCACCTGCCGCGGCTGGTCTTGTTGATCGACAACTATATGGGCGCGCTGGCGCTCGACAGCACATTGGGCGGCATGTTGCGACTGCCCGCCGAAGTGTCGATCGAACCGGGCATCTTTGCCTATGGCGAGCGCGAGTTTTATGGCTGCGCGTTTCGACATCGCTGGACATTGGAAGTGGGCGCATGACGATCGAGTATCGCGTGGCAATCGACCGTGATCACACTGGCGACTTTGCGGCAGATGAAGACATCAGCGGCGATGTGATTGCTTTGCGCTGGCGCTTGGGCATGCGCGCGCCTTATGCCAGCATGGCGGACTATGGCGACGCCCTCATCACGCTGCGCAACCAGGCTGGCGTCTATTCTCCCGAACGCAGCTCGCTGCCGATTGGCGGTCGCGTGCGCATTCAGAGCAGGCGCCGTGGTGTCGCGCGCAGCCATTTCGTCGGCTTCATCAGCCACATCGAGGCAGATGCGGGCGAGCTGGGACAAAGGCAGGCGCGGCTGCACCTGCGTGATAGTCAGGTCTGGCTGGCGCAGAGCCCGGCGATGCTGCCTCCGCAGGTCGAAGTCACCGCCGACCAAGTGATTGGGCAGCTGTTGGATCAAGCGATCTTGCGGCGTCCGGCGCTGGCTGGATACCTGTTTATCGACCGTCCAGGCAGCAATATGGTCGACAGCGCGCGCATATTCCCTGCTCAAAGCGTCGCCCAAGAGCTGGCGGCGGGGACGGCGCGCTTCGCTTATGTGGGCGATTGGTGGGACGGGACGACCAGCAGCCGCGATGCGATTGGCGAGCTGGCGGCAAGCGAGCGTGGCCGCTTCTATATCAGCCGTGATGGCAAGGCGGTCTTTTTGAACCGGCGCTATACCCTGCTGCGCAAGACAATCGGCGCGCATTTCAGCGATGACATGGCCGGCTGCGCCTATGTGTATGGCGATAACCAACTGAATCGGCTGACTTTGCAGGTTGCGCCGCGGACAGTCGGCGAAGCGGGCAGTCTGCTGTGGAGGCTGCCGATGGCGCAGCACGTCCCGCCCCGCAGCGATACCAAGCTAACCTTGCAGTTGGTTGATGAACGCGGGCAGCCGCTGGGCATGCTGGCATTTGAGCGGCTGGCGACGCGTTTTCAGCTGGGCTCGTCTCCCGAAAGCGGCGTCATCACACAGAATATCGCGGTGAAGGTGACGCAGTTGGGCGCGACATCGCTGCAAGTGCGCATCTGCAATCACAATCGTCGGACAGTCTGGCTGAGCCTGCTGAATGTCTATGGCAGACCGCTGTATCGTGGCGCGCCCTTGGAAGTCAGCGCGCAGGATGTCGCCAGCATGCACACCCATGGTCTCCGCGGGCAGCGGCGCAGCCTGCCAGCGCTGTCTGATGTCGATACCGCGCAGGCTTTTGCCGACTATGAAGTGGCGCAGCGCCGAAAGCCCCGTGGCGTCATCCGCGAATTGCAGCTGGATGCGCATCAACATCCCGCAGCGGCGCTGGACTTGTCGCTGTTTGACCGGGTGCGGGTGAGCGAAGCGCATACTGGACACAGCGCGCGTGATTACTTTATCGTGGCCGAGGCGCACGAGGTCGGCGCGGGCGGGGCGATACACAGGCTGCGCTGGACCTTGGAACCAGCCGATATGACGCGCTACTTCATGATCGACAGCCACCATATCGACGCCAGCGATGAGCAGATATTGCCATTTTGACCGGACATCATAGCCCCTGCCAAGCAATCGGTCAGGGTTTGGCTTCCGATATGTCGCCTGTGAACAGGTAGAAAAGCTGGCCATAGGGCGTGAGCAGCTTGCGATAGCTGAGGTCGCTGGGCGGCAGGCCCGTTTCAAACGGCTGCAAGTCGAAGCCCTCTTCCAGCAGCCGGGCATTGACCTCTTTCATATTGGGCGCGAAGTGGCAAATGGCGAGTCCGTCATCGCTTTCGCTTTGGTGCAAGCCGATCAAAAAGAGCTTGTCGCACCAAATGCCCCAGGGCTGGGGAGAGGTGTATTTGCCCAGCGCCGTATAGCCAGCCGCCTCCCAAAAGGCGCTTTCGACTTCAATATCGGGGATCATCACCGAGAGTTCGCCAAATTTGCCTAGGCGGGTGATATCGGGCGCGCGCGCGATATTTGCGTGTGGCAGGCTGCGTGGCGGCGGCTCGCTGGACATGTGGATGGTGATGCCGGCCGGGCTGGTCATCGCGCCGTCGCTGGCGCAGCCATAATAGCGCAGGCTCGTTGGCGCGGCGCTGCCAGCCAGCAAGCGCAAATGATAGCGGCCGTCAGTATAGACAGCATCGCCCAGCGCGACCAAGCCCAGCCGCCGATAATAATCGCCCGCCGCCGCAAGGTCGTCCACATAGTGCAGAATCTCGACATAAGCGCCCAAGGCCATGATTTTCATCCTTATGCGGCGATAATTGCGCCGCTGCTGCGCGATCTGCGCCAAAGCCACAACCACATGACGACCACTATACCCCATATCACGAGCCCAAGATACAGCGCGGCCCGCCAGAGCTGCGGCTCAAACTGGAAGACGACCAGGCTTTCGCCGGCCGGCACAGCCACAGCGCGAAACATGATATTGGCGCGATAAACAGGCGTCGCTTCGCCATTGACCGTCGCTGTCCAGCCTGGATACCAAGCATCCGCCAGCACCAGGTAGGCGGGCGCGGGCGCATTGACTTGCAGCGTGACGCGGGTGGCTTCGTAGGCGGTGAATGCAAGCTGCGCGCCCTGCATGTCGGCGGCTGGCAGCTGTGGCGCGCCATGAACGATGTTGTTCGCTCCAGCGCGCAGCAGCCCCAGCGCGTCTTCGCGGCTTTGCCAGTCGTCGGGCAGGTGCGCGGGAGCGGCGGTCAGGGTTGCGCGCTGCCCGGGCGGCAGTTGATAAATCTCGATGTCGCTGGAAAGCGCGCGAGAAAAACCAGCTGGCTGCAGCTGGCTGAAGATGCTGCTGTGCTGGCTGTTGACCGCGCTGATGGCGATGATGCCCGCGTTCTGCCGCAGGATGCTTCCCAAGCCTTGCGGGTCGCTGATGGTCAGCAGCGCGCCATCGGGCAGGCTGATTGTGTCGGCTGCGTCGGCCAGCGGCAGGGTATGCAGCACGCGCGCCTGGTCAGTGTAATCGGGCAGTTGGACGGCTTCCACCCCGTGCCAATAGCGCGCCAAAGTCGTATCGTAGGCGATGCCATCATGCCAGATATCGTGAATCTTGTCGGTGATCAGATAACGCGTGTCGGTCATTTGCAGCCAGCGCAGCGCCGGCAGGCAAGCGCCACGGCATGTGGGCAGCGCCAGCCGCTCGCCAAGTCGCCCATCCACCGCTCGCGGCGATTTCTCTGGCAGCAGCAGCGATGTAAATTGCGTATAGGCATGGCTGGGCATGATGCCGCCGCCGAAGCCGTCGGTGCTGCTGATGCCCCAGGTCAGCGCCTGATTGGGCATCAGCATTTCTTGTTTTTTTACCGCGTCCAGCGCGTGGCTCTGCGCATAGTCGTCCATGCCCAGCGCGCCAAAGCGCCCACGCAGCGCAGCCAGATCGCCAGGATCAAAATAAAGCTGGCTGATGGCGAGCGTCCGCCCGGGCGCTGTCTGGCTGTCTTGCAGCGCGCCCAGCTGGCTGATCGTGAAGCGCTGGCCCAGATAAACATCGGGCGGGGCGAGGTCTTTGTCGGGCAGATTCTGCGCCGCCAGCAGCAGCTCGGCGATCACCAAGCCGCAGGCAAGCAGCGGTGTCCAGCGGCGGCGAACATGCAGCAGCGCCAGCAGCAGCAGCCACGCGCCCAGCCACAAGCCCAGCCCGCGCTGGCTGATGCTCGGCTCGCCGAAGAAATCGCCTGGCGATGGTGGCAGCACGAAGCGCGCCAGCAGAATCAGCAGCAGCAAGCCGCCGGCGACCGACACGACGCGCCGCCGTTCATAGCTTGCGCCGCCCAGCAGCTCGATGCCGCGCCCAGCCAGCAGCGCCATGCCCAGACTGTACAGCGCCAAAAAACGCGCCGGCACACGAAACAGATCGAAGCCAGGCAGCTCGCCCAGCAGCAGATAGAGCGGGTTGTGCCGCCCCAGCGCCAGCCCCAAGCCGATGCCCGCCAGCAGCAGCCAGCGACAGCGTCTGCGCGCCGCCAGCAGCGCCAGCCCCAAGCCAATAATGCCGATGTACGCCACATACTCGCCGAAGATCTGCCCGTCATAATTGGGCAGCAGCGACCTGCCCAAGAGGCTGGGCGGCAGGGAAAAAGCTGTCGCCGCTTGCAAGCTGAAGCCGCCGCCACGATTGGACATGCCCATCAACTCGAGGCTGGGCAGCAGTTGGGGGCTCGCCAAAGCCAGCGCCAACGCAAAAGAGCCCGCCAGCCAAAACAGCGCCCTCAGCAGGTCTCTGCGCCCGCGGCCGGCCTGCGCGACAGCGTATACCAGCAAGCCGATGCCGCTGATGAAGACTGTCTGGGTGTGCCCGCTGAAGATCTGCAGCGCCCAAGCCGCCGCCAGCAGCAGCATGCTGCGCAAGGGCAGTTCGCGCGACAGCAAGCGGGCATACAGCGCGAACAAGACCGGCATCCAAGCCAAGCCTTGCAGCTGATTGATTTGCTCGACATGCGCAGCCAGCACGCCGCCAAAGGCATAAACAGCGCCAGCCGTCAGTGCCGGCAGGGGCGACCGACTCTGCGTCCTGCGATACAGGGCCATCATGCCCAAGCCAGCCAGCGCAGTGTGCAGGATGATGCTGACCGTCATGGCTGCTGGCGCGCGCAAGGGAGCGGTCAGCCAGTTGGGCGGGTAATAGACGCCGATCTGCGGATTGGCCAGCAAAGGCGCGCCCATGAACAGGTCGGTCGTCCACAAGGGCAGCTCGCCCTGGCGGAAGGCGGCATTGCGCGCATCCCAATACGGATAGAAATAATTGAAGGCATCGCCGCGAGCGAAGATCATGCCGCTGAAAGCCAGTTGATGATAAAAAAGCAGCGGCAGCAGCAGGCACAGCAGCGGGGCAAGACGAAGCAGCCGCGGGCGCGTCATGATCGCGCAGCCCCGCGCCGCGCCGCCACCCATTCTTCGCTGTGCAGCCAGCCACGCGCAGCCAGCGCCAGACGCAGCCGCCTCAGCCATCGCGGTTGCCGCTGTTCGCGCCGATAAGCTCGCCAGCGCGTCTTTGCGCCAGCGCCCCAAAGATATTCGGCATGTTCGGCTGGCAGTTCAATCTGTCCCTGCCGCCCCCACAGCTGCCAGGCGGCGCGCATGGCGGCTGGATCGGCGGGACGCAGCTCGCGCCAGTTGCCGCGGCGCATATGAATGATGTTGACTTCGATGTCTTCGCGGCCGCTGCCGGTGTTGCTGAGGTTTTCGCCATGCACAATAAAGTCGCCGCCGCTGCTGGGAATGCGCTGGAAGCGGCTGATGTGAACAGCGCGCGACGCCCATTCGGTATCGCCAGCGATCTGGAAGTTGGCGTCGAAGGGTCCGACTGCCGCGTAGAGTGATCGGCGCGCCATGAAAAAGGGTCCGAGGCCATTGCCGCGGCTGAAGCGCGCGGGGTTGTACAGGCAGGGCACCAGCCACCGCTCTGTGCGCGCGAAGCGACCCATGCGCCGCACAGTCGCGACGCGCGTAAAGTCGAAGTCGACCAGGTCTGCGCCGTCTTGCAAAGCGCGCCAGCCGGCCAGGAAGGCATCGGCAGCGCGGGTATCATCGGCATTCCAGAAGCCAAAACCATCGGCGTCGCTGTTCGCCAACCCGCGATTCCAACTGGCATACAGCGATTCGCGCGGGATATATTGCGGTGTCATGCGCCCGTGACAGCCGCTGTTGATGGCGCGCGCCAGCTTGTCGATTTGCTCGCGCTCGCTTTGGCTGGCATCGTTGACGATAGGCAGGTAATCCACCGCCACGCCCGCCTGGCTGACTCGTTTGGCAAAACCAAAGAGCGCCGCCGAAAAAGTCGGCAGGTGCTTTTCGCAGCGATACAGGGACGAAATCAGCGCGATCTTCATGTTTCGCGGGCAGCCAGCCCCAACATATCGGCGGTCCTGCGCACAGTGGCGAATTCGCGATGCAGGTTGGCCAGCGCCACAGCCTGCACTGTCTCGGCGGGGATGCGCGCGCCATCGTAGCTGAAGCCCTCGTGTGAAGCGGTTGCATCGGCAGCGACAAACACTTCGTAACCCAAATCGCCCGCAACCCGCACGCTGGTCGAGACGCAATGCTCGGCTGTCAAGCCGACGAAGAGCAGCGATTGAATGCCTTGGGCTTGCAAACGCTCTTGCAGGTCGGTGCCGATGAACGCGCAGTTGACCTGTTTTTGGATGATTGGCTCCTCAGGCAAGGGCGCGACTTCGGGCTTGATCGCGTTGCCCGGCAGTTCGGGGCGCAAGGGCGAATTCGGCTCGGTTGACATGTGCTGGATGTGGAAGATCGGCCAGCGCCGCCGCCGCCACTCTTGCAGCAGCCGCAGCATATTGTGCTCGGCCGCCGGATTGCTGCGCGCTCCCAGCCGCGCGTCGTCCAAGCCCAACTGGACATCGATGAGGATCAGGGCTGTCTCTGCTGTCAAACGCATAAGCCTTTCTGGGGGAGTGGCAAATCTGCTGGATGCGCGTTGCTTTGCCCCCACCCCACACCCCTCTCCCAAGAATGAGGGAGGGGCTTATATGCTGCGGAAGCGCAGGGAAACTCCGCTTCCCTCGTTCTGGGGGGATGGGGGCTTGGTCGCCATATCCATTGCAAATAGCCACTCCCTTCTGGGCGCACTCTGGAAACTCGCTACAACTATGATACAATACCGCCGCTCCGGCCAAAACGGGACGCGCCAATGCTGCAGGTTGTAACATTCAACATCGGTGGCGCGCGCGGGATGCGTCCAGCGCCGCACGACCACCACAAGCTGGCATCAGATACGTTCAGCACGCTTAAGCAAGTCATCAATCCACGCGAGCCGACAATAATCGCTCTGCAAGAATCAGGGCATGCCGTCCACCGCGACCGCTGCCGCGATGTTGGCTGGAAGCTGGCGCAGCTGTTGGGCGAAGCTTACACCAGCGCCTTTGCGCCAGAAGTGACCATGTGCGCGCATCCGCATCCCAATTTGTGGGATCGTCCCGCCTACCGCGATATGCGCGCCGCAGCCGAGGGCAACGCCATCGTAACCAACCTGCCGCGCCAAGCCTGGTCCTGGGGCAGCTATCCTGATGCCGCCGATTGTCATGGCGCGCAGGCTTGGGCTCGGCAAACGCCCATCAGCCGCGCCACGCTCTATAGCAGCGGCAACCGCGATACCCAACCGCGCAACCTGATGGTGGCCTCCTTGCGTTATCGAGGCATGCCGCTGTATTTTCTCAATACGCATCTTGGCGTGCTGATCGGCGAAGATCGGCGCGATATGGACTATGAACTGTCGCGCGCCGCCTCGCAAACCCGCCAGGCGCAGGTCGGCGAAATTCTGCATGTCATCGATGAATTGAAGGCGGCCGACCGCAGCAACGAGGCACCGGAACGGGCTATCTTGCTGGCTGGCGACTTCAATGCCCAGCCCGACGCCCCGGAAATGGAAGCGCTGCAGCGGCGCTTCCGGCTGCTTTCGCCAGAAAACCAGCCCAGCCAGCAATGGACGCATCATCAGCACCGCATTTTGATCGACCATATCTTGTTGCATGACCCGGCTGGGCAATTCGCTGTCATCAGCTGCCATATCCAGAGCAGCCTGCCTTTTGATGACCTGACCGACCACCGGCCACTGGTGGGTATCTTGGCGCTGGCTTGAGGGCATTTGCGCCCCGCGCCCGCCTCCAGCTAGACTCTCCCGACATGACTAGCCGCCGCGTCTACACCGCTCGCGCCCTGGACGAGCCTGTCTGCATTGCGCTGGACGAAGCGATTGAAACCATCCGCCACGGCGCGATGGACGACGAAGTTGGGTTGATGCGCTGGGGCAGCAATTATACATTTCTGGTCAATATCGTGCATGGCGGCATGCGGCTGCTGGCGATCTACAAACCCCGCGATGGCGAGCGTCCGCTGTGGGACTTCCCCGACGGCACGCTCTGTCAGCGCGAAACCGCCGCCTATCTGACCGCCGAGGCGCTGGGCTGGTCGCTGGTGCCGCCGACCGTGCTGCGCGAAGGCACGCGCGGCCTCGGCTCTGTGCAGCTTTTTATCGATCACAACCCCGAGGAGCATTATTACAGCTTCGACAAAGCGCCTTTGCTGGAGCAACTGCGGCGCATGGCGACCTTCGATGTCATCGCCAACAACGCCGACCGCAAAGGCGGGCATTGTCTGTTGGATGCCGATGGACGTTTGTGGGGCATCGACCATGGTTTGACCTTCAACGCCAGCGACAAATTGCGCACTGTGATCTGGGACTTCGCGGGCAGCGCCTTGCCAAGCTCCATCTTGGATGATCTCGCATGCTTCTGCCGGCGGCTGGCGGATGCGAACGACAGCTATACGCAGGCGATGCGCGAGCTGCTGGCGCCCAGCGAATGGCGGATGCTGCGCTGGCGGGTCGAGGCGCTGCTGGCAGACGGCAGCTTTCCATTGCCCGGCGCAGGACCGAATCGCCCCTGGCCCGCTGTGTAGCGATTGGGATGATATCGGTCAACAAATGGCATTTGCAAGCGAGGCGGCATGATGCGCGGGATAGGTCGATTGGTGTTTGTCCTTTGCGTCTGCGCGATGAGTGAGCATCTGCCTGTGCCTGGCGAAGACGATTCGGTTGACAAAGATGCCCACCCTCAATTTCAGCAGTCGCGCACCGTTCGTCACCAACGGGAGTTTATCGAGGCGATCTATTGAGTCGCCTGTTTCATTCGCGCTGAACTCGCAGCGGAGGCTCGGCCTCGCTCCTGCACAAGATCTCTGCGCGCTCGGCGCCTCTGTGGCGACTGCATAAGGGCTTGCTTCGCCTATGCTATACTATCCCTGCGAGAACCAGGCGGGGACGGACTATGCCTATCACAGCGGCGGGACGATTTTTCATAGACGAGACAGGTCGGCGGCGCATCCTGCATGGCGTCAACCTCAGCGGCGCGAGTAAAGTGCCAGTCCAGCCGCCTGGCGCCACGCACCTGCCCGACAGCTTGGACGACCCGCGCAATGCCTCTTTCATCGGCAGACCCTTCCCGCTGGATGAAGCCGATGAACACTTCGCCCGGCTCAAGGGCTGGGGGCTGGATTTCCTACGCTTTATCGTAACCTGGGAGGCTCTGGCGCATGCAGGCCCAGGCTGCATCGACGAAGCCTATCTCGATTATCTCAGCGCTGTGCTGGAAAAAGCCCATGCGCACGATTTGCTGGTGTTTATCGACCCGCACCAGGATGTATGGAGTCGGTTTTGCGGCGGCGATGGCGCGCCAGCCTGGACATTCGCGGCGGTTGGCTTGGATATCAACCGCTTCAGCGAAACTGGCGCGGCGCTGCTGCACCAGGAGCAGCCCGATAGCTTCCCGCAGTTGATGTGGGCGAACAACTATACTCGCTATGCCTGCTTCACGATGTTCACGCTTTTCTTTGGCGGGCGTGAATTTGCGCCGCAGCTGCAAGTGGACGGGCAGAATATCCAGGATTACTTGCAGGGGCGCTATTGCGCGGCGTATTCGGCTTTGGCGCGGCGGCTGCGCGGCTTGCCCAACCTGCTGGGCTTCGGCAGCATGAACGAGCCTTCGGGCGGCTTGTTGGGCCTGCCCGACCTGCGCAGCAACGATCATGCGCCTTTCAAACTGGGTGTTATGCCCACGCCGGCGCAGGCGATCTTCCTCGCCAATGGCTTCGCGCAGGACTGCCTGGATTTTGGCCTGCCGCTGGTCGACCGACTGCCCGGGCAGACCAAACCAGCCCGTATTGATCCACAGGGCGCGACTGTCTGGCGTGATGGGGTGGATGATGTCTGGCGGGCGCAGGGCATCTGGGATGTAGACAAGGCTGGGCAGCCGCGCATGCTGCGCCCCAGTCACTTCGCGCGCGCCGACTTTTTGCAGGATTTTCTGAAGCCTTTCGTCGAGCGCTTTGCCAGCGCCATCCATGCTGAAATGCCAGACGCGCAGATCTTCATCGAAGCCGAGCCTATGGGTCCGCCGCCAAACTATGACGCCATCGACAAGCTGGTGTATGCGCCGCACTTCTATGATGCTGTCACGCTCTTCACGCGCCGCTTTCATCCACAGCTCAATGTTGATTTCTTCAGCATGCGCCCGCTGCTGGGCGAGGCGCAGATCCGCCGCCATCTGTCCAAAGAGTTGGGCAGGTTTCGCCACTATGCCGATGACGTGCTGGGCGAGCTGCCTATTGTGATCGGCGAGGTGGGCATTCCATTCGACCTGAACGGCGGCGGCGCATTCAAAAGCGGCGACTTCTCGCGGCAGGCGCAGGCGCTGGATTACAGCTTGCGCGCGCTGGACGACCACCTCTACAGCTACACATTATGGAATTACAGTCCCGATAACAGCAATGCGCGCGGCGACCAGTGGAATGGCGAGGACCTGTCTATCTTCAGCCGCGACCAGCAAGCCGACCCCGCCGACATCAACTCGGGCGGGCGCGGGCTGCAAGGATTTGTCCGTCCTTATGCCCGCAAGGTGGCGGGCGATCCCCAGCGCATGCGTTACGATCGCGCGCGTGGCCTCTTCACTTTCACTTTCAAGCACGACAGCGCCATCAGCGAGCCGACCGAACTCTTTGTGCCCAATCTGGCCTTTCCAGCCGGCTACCGCATCGAGGTGAGCGATGGCGAATATGAGGTGGACAGCGAGGCGCAGCGGGTGCTGTATCGGCACAGCGGCAAAGACATGCCGCACATGATCCGCATCGTGTCCAACGCGCCGGTGCCCAAAGAACTTTCGCCCTGGGGCAAGCTGATGATCGCGGCGGCGCTTGCGCTGGTTGTGCTGGCGCTGCTGCGGCGGATGTTGCGGAGGTAGGGGTATGGATGCGCAGGCAAGGATTGTCTTAGGCGACGCTCGGCAGCAGTTGCAGCAGCTGGGCGAGAATTCTGTGCAGCTCGTTGTCACTTCGCCACCCTATGCCGACCAGCGCAAAAGCACCTACGGCGGCATTCACCCCGACCGTTATGTAGACTGGTTTCTGCCGATTGCCAGCGAGTTGCTGCGCGTATTGAAACCGCGTGGCACTTTTATCCTCAACATCAAAGAGAAAGCGGTCAACGGCGAGCGGCATACCTATGTGCTGGATTTAATTAAAGCGCTGCGCGAACAAGGCTGGCTGTGGACAGAAGAGTTTATCTGGCACAAGAAGAACTCGTATCCTGGCAAATGGCCTAACCGCTTTAGGGATTCGTGGGAGCGGCTTTTGCAGTTTAACAAGTCGCGCAAGTTCGATATGTACCAAGCAGCGGTCATGGTGCCGGTTGGCGACTGGGCAAAGGGGCGGCTTAGCAAGCTCAGCGAGACCGACAGGATCCGCGATGAATCCCGCTCAGAAAGCGGTTTCGGCAAGAATGTTTCGAATTGGCTCGGGCGCGACATGGTCTACCCGACCAATGTGCTGCACATGGCCACCGAGTGCAACAACCAAGGGCACAGCGCCGTATTTCCGCGCCAACTGCCAGAGTGGTTTATCAAGCTCTTTTCACAGCCCGGCGATACAGTGCTGGATCCGTTTGCTGGGTCGGGCACGACGCTCTTTGTCGCGCGTGACATGAAGCGGCGGGCAATCGGCATTGAGATTCTGCCCGAATATGTCGAGGCGATCGAAGCCAAGTTGCGTCTGCGTCAACAGCCACAACTGGTTTGAGGGCGCAATGAGCGAGCAATTGCTACTGGCGGTGCAAGACTATGTAGAAGAACATATCGGCGATTTTCACGAGAAGCGGTTGTCTTCTGCCAAGAACAAGCGCTTGCACGACGTCCTAAGCCGCAAAAATCCCTACTTGTTCAGAGCTAAGTCGCCCAGTGTGACTTCACTGATAACTGGAATTATGGACGCGTTCATTTCATCTCAGGAAGAGGGGTTGTTTGGCAACTTTCTCGAAGGCGTTGCTGTGTTTGTCGCCGAGCAGGTCTATGGCGGATACAAACCATCCCCCGCAGACATCGCCGGCATCGACCTTATATTCGAGAAGCATGGAACCATTTACCTTGTCGATATCAAATCGGGTCCCAATTGGGGCAACTCCAGCCAGGTCGCCAAGATGTATCGCAATTTTCAAGAAGGCATAGCGACTCTTCGGCTTCGTTATCCCGACAAACGAATTGTCGCTGTGAATGGCTGCATGTATGGCAAGGACAAGAAACCGCGCAAGGCAGGCAAAATCAAGGAATCGGGCAAAGTCGTAGACACCATTGAATACTGGAAGCTCTGCGGCCAAGACTTTTGGGAGTTCATATCGGACAATCCGCAGTTGTATGTGGAAATTATCGAACCGCTTGGCTATCGAGCGAAAAAACGCAACATGGCTTTTCAGGCAGAGTACGATTCTTTTCTTAATCGCTTATTGCGCGAATTCCTAAACACATACGCCAACGAAGACGGCAGCATCGCCTGGGAGCGCCTGACCGAATTCGTATCGCGCCGCGACTCGGACGAACCCCTGCGCGAGCTTACATCCACCTAATCCAAGCAAAAGGACAAGCCCATGAATTTCGACCTCGCCTCCGTCGACTACATCCTAGAAACGACGCGCAGTGTGCGCAAGCGGCTCGACTTGGGGCGACCCGTCCCCCGCGACATCGTCATGCGCTGCCTGGAAATCGCCATCCAAGCGCCCACCGGCAGCAACTCGCAAGGCTGGAAGTGGCTGGCGCTGACCGACCCCGACAAAAAAGCCAAAATCGGCGAATACTACCGCGAGTCATGGTATGCCTATGCCGGCAATGCAGGACGCGGCGCGAGCGACAGCCAGCCATCCGCGCAGATGCAGCGCGTCATCAGCAGCGCGCGCTACCTCGCCGACCACATGGGCGAAGTGCCGATGATGATCTTCCCATGTGTGCAGGGGCGCGCGACCGAAGACAATCCCGCCGGCAACGCGAGTCTGTATGGCTCGATCATCCCAGCCGCCTGGTCGCTGATGCTGGCTTTGCGGGCGCGGGGCATCGGCGCGGCTTGGACGACCCTGCACCTAAGTTATGAAGCGGAATGCAACGCTATCCTGGGCATCCCCGACGATGTGACGACAGCGGCGCTGCTGCCCATCGCCTATTTTACGGGCGAAACCTTCCAAAAAGCCAACCGCGTCCCCGCCAGCCAGTTGACCTATTGGGAGCATTGGGGCGAGTCGTGAGCGGCGAAAGTTTGCGCAGCGCCATTTGTTTTGTATAGTTAAAGGTAGCGCAGAAGTAGTATCAGTGGCTGGATGCGAGATGATCTCGAACATTTTGGAGCAAACCATCCAACAGTATTACGCGACCGACCGCAGCTTGCGCATCCAAGAAGCGACGCGAGCGCGCTATCTTGTGCCCCAGGTCGATTTCGCCAGTTGGACCTTGAATATGCTCGACTGGCGGGGCGACGAGTTCGTGCTGGATATTGGCGCGGGCACGGGCAGCCACTATGAGAGGCTGATGCGCGACAAGCCACGCCTGCGCTATTATGCGCTGGATTTGTCGCCGTATATGCTGCGCTGTCATCCCGGCGAGGCTCGGCGGCTGGCTTGTGCCGATGCCCTCCGGCTGCCGCATCCCGACGCCACCT
>JAPOSR010000040.1 GCA_026709625.1 Chloroflexota bacterium | reverse complement strand
GAGGGAAGGGGAGTTTTTCCTGCGCTTCCGCAGCATGGTAGCCCCTCCCTCATTATTTGGGGTGGGGACGAAGCAGCGTGCATCCACAAAAATCGCCACTCCCGATTGCTCCGCTGCATTGGCTCATTCTTTTACGGTCTCAGTATAATGCCATTTCCTGCGCAAAGCGGAGGCAAACGTTCCAGTGAGCATTCGTTTTGCCGCTGTCGGCTTTGAACACGGGCATATCTATGGGCATATCTATGGGCAGGTCGCCGTCATGCTGGCGGCGGGCGCAGAATTGGCCGCCTGCTACGATGACGATGCGGGGCGTGTTGCCCGCTTTCAGCGACATTTTCCTTTTGGGCGGCGGGCAGACAGCATCGCGCAGATATTGGAAGATGAAACGATTGACCTGGTCGTCAGCGCCACTGTGCCTTGTGAACGGGCGGACTTGGGCATCGCCGCCATGCGCCATGGCAAGGATTACATGTCGGACAAGCCTGCTTTCACCGACTTTGATCAATTGCGGCGGGCGCGCCAGGCTCAGGCAGAAACCGGGCGCATCTTTTCTATCAGCTTCAGCGAGCATCTAACGCAGAAAGCGACTGTCAAGGCGGGCCGACTGGTAGAAGCGGGCGCAATCGGCCAGGTTGTGCAGACCAGCGGCTTTGGACCGCATCGCCTCTTCGGGCATGTCCAGCGACCGGATTGGACCTTCGATCGGCGCTATTTTGGCGGCATTATCAACGACCTGGCCAGCCACCAGATTGAGCAGTTTCTCTTTTTCACGCGCAGTGACGAGGCGGAAGTGGTCGCGGCGACCGTGGGCAATTTTCGCTTCGCCCAATATCCGCGCATGCGCGACTTCGGCGATTTGACATTGCGCAGCGCCCATGCTGTCGGGCATATCCGCGTCGATTGGCTGACGCCGGCCGGGCTGCCTGTCTGGGGCGATGTGCGCTTGTTCATCGTGGGGACGCGCGGCATGATTGAGCTGCGCAAGACCATCGATATCGCCGGACGCAGCGGCGAAAGCCACCTCTTCCTGGTCGACCACCAGGGCACGCGCTACATCGACTGCGGCGATACCGAAATCACTTACGGGCGCGACCTCATCGCCGACATCCGCGAGCGAACCGACACGGCGATCCCCCAGGCGCGCTGCTTTCTCGCTTCGGAGTTGGCGCTGCAAGCAGAAGCCATGGCGGTGGATCTGACGCGTCTGTCGGGGTGAATGAGGGGGATCATCCAACCTCGCGCCAGCCGGGATCTTGCTGTCGCCGTTCGCTTTCCATTCGCTGGAAAGCCGCCCAGGCGCGCCGCCCCAGTTCGTCCGTCAGCCACTCGACATGCCAACTGCCGCCAGCTGGGTCGATTGCTCGCGTGATCTGCGCTTCATGCTGCAAAATTAGCTGGATATTGCGCGACAGCCGCCGCGAAAACTCGTTATCGGCCGGCGCGTCAAAGGCAGCCAGGGTCATGCTGTCGATGCCGGCCAGCGCCGCGGCCAATGCCTCGCAGGTCAGCCGCAGCAGGTTGTTGTGGGCGGGCTCCTGCGATTTGTTGCGCGCGCCACTGCGGGCGTGCAGGTGGATTCTCTGCGCTGCTTCGCTCGCGCCGAATGCCCGCGTCATCTGCGCCCAAAGCGACTTGACCGCGCGGAACTTGGCGATCTGCATAAAGAAATCTTCACCGATGCACAGCGTTATATGCAGCCGGGACGCCACTGTATCGACAGCCAGCCCGCGTCCCAAGAGACCGCGCAAGACCTCTGCGCCAGCCGCCAAGACAAAAGCCAGTTCTTGCGCCGCGTCTGCTCCATTTGCGTGCTGCTCTACTGTGTTGATGCCCACGCAGCCCAAAGCTGGCGAAACCGCTTCGACCACAGAAAAACGCTCAGCCAGCGCAATGTAATCATCGCTTGACGAGCCGATGCAGCCGCGCAGCCTGGCCATTTCCGGCCCGCTGCGGGTGGCGCGCAGCCCGTCAAATACAGCCGCGTCGGCCGCGAAGACCGGGTATTGCGCCAGGTTGATACCCGCCAGCGCCAACTCCAGGTCGGCGGATTGTTGCAGGCGCGGGCCGGCATCCAGCGCAACAGCCGTCTGTCCATTTGCAAGCGCATCCAGCAGCGCCCGGTTGAAGGCGCGCGGCTCGCTGATGTTGATTTCCTGCGCGATCTGCCAACCCCCGTTTGACCTGCCGCCTCGCAGCCACCCCGCCAGCCTGGAAGCTGCATAGGCCTCGGGATGCGGCAAGGGATGGATGCGTATGCCTTCTGCCGTGCGCGTGACGAGGCTTTCGAGGTCGGCGCTCGCCAGCGAATCGCGCAAGGCGGCCAGCCAGTCTTCGTAGGCGCTGGGCGCAAACTCGGCGAATAAATCGGCGCTCACCAGCTCACCCACAGCGAAAGCGGACCGCGGAAAGAGATATTGCGCGGGTAGTCGATTTCTTGCCCTGCCACCCGGCGCAGCGATGGCAGCTCGGCAAGCAGCGTCTCTAGCAAGATGCGCATCTCCAGCCGAGCCAGCGGCGCGCCAACGCAATAATGAATGCCATAGCCAAAGGCCAACTGGTCTTTGCGGTTGTCGCGCCCCAGGCAGATGACATCGGGCTCGGGGAAGAGCGCGGGGTCGCGGTTGGCGGCATGCAGCATCAGCAGCAGGTTTGCGCCAGCCGGGATGTCGACGCCGCCAATGCTGCTGGGGACGAGCGACAGCCTCCGCCAGGCGCAAACCGAGGGGTCGTAGCGCATCATTTCTTCCAGCGCCTGCGGGACGAGCGCGGGCTGTTCGCGCAGAGTCTGCCAGTGGGACTGCGCTGCGCCTTGGCGATTCGCTCGCCGCGATTCGTCGCCCAACAGATGCAGCAGGGCATTGCTCAGCTGCGCGGTGGTTGTTTCGTGTCCAGCCACCAGCAGGGTGATCATGCAGCTGGCGATCTCGTTGCGGCTGATTACTTTGTCATCGCCATTGCGCATGCGGATGAGGTCGCTGATGAGGTCATCGCCGGGCGATTTCGCCTTGTCGGCCACCAGCGCCACCACATAGCGCCAAAATGGCACCAGATCGGCGGTCATCTCCAGCTGCTCTGCGCCGCTGGGACGCCCGTAATAGAGCTTGATGCGGCTGCTCGCCCAGGCTTTGACCTGCGGCACATCGGCTTCGGGCACGCCCAGCACGGCAAAGAGAACCTGGGCGGGAAAGGTATACGTCAGCGCGGAAACGATATCGACCGGCGGCGCGGGCAGCTGCGCCACGGCATCGCGGGCGATCTGGCGGATGGCGGGCGCAAAGCTGTTCATGCGGCGCGGCGTGAACAGGCGGTTGACCAGGCTGCGGATGCGGGTATGCCCCGGCGGGACATGGTTGGACAGCACCGGCTCGGGCTTATAGTCGCCAGCCGAAAGCAGCCGCTGCACCGCGTCTGAGAAAGGCACGATAGGCGTGATGGTGTTGGCGGCGCTATAGCGATGGTGGTCGCGGAAGATTGCTTTGATATCGACATGGCGCGTCACCACCCAGTAATCAATGGCGGCGCTGTAGAAGACCGGTTGCCGCTGCTGCGCATAGGCGAGCGCGGGGAACGGATCGCGCAGGTCGAGCGGGTCGAAGGCAGCGAGCTCATAGCGAGGGCAGGTGGATCGCGATGTCATCATGCCGGTTATTGTACACGCGGCGCTCCTTGGCTGCGCAGACCAAAAGGACGCCGCGGCAAAATCCAGGGCAAAAAACATCCTATACACTTGCCGGAATTGTGGCTCGCGGAGTTTTGCTAGCCTTGCCTGACGATAGGGAGTGGTGAATGCGTGGATATGCAACCAAGCCCCCATCCCCCGTCCCTTTGCCCCCAGAACGAGGGAAGGGGGTTTTGCCAGCGCCTCTGCAGCATGGTAGCCCCTCCCTCATTTTTTGAGGTGGGGGCAAAGCAACGCGTACCCACCAAAATCACCACTCCCTGACGAGATTAGCCCTTGCATGGCGCGGCAAGGCGCATTAGACTTCTGAGCCAATCGCGGGCATAGTTCAGCGGTAGAACATTTCCTTGCCAAGGAAAAGGTCACGGGTTCGAATCCCGTTGCCCGCTATGACAGATCAGCAGCTTGCTGGTCTTTCTTTATGGCGAACAGTTCGCCAGCCACGCGGATGAACAGGAGTGTGTCAAGTGAGCGCAAGCGCCTTGTCAGCCAATTTGCGAGAAGACGCCCAACTGGTGATTGATGTCATCGGCGAGAAAGAGGCGGTAACGCTCGATTATTCTGCCGAGTCGGTGCGCTGGCTAGACAGCTATATCGCCCGTCATCGCGGCGAGCTGGACGCCGGCGACAAGTCGCTGCTTCAAGAGAAATTTGGTGCCTACCTGGGCGAATCGATCCGCCACAATTATGGTGGCTGCTGGGCGCGCGCGCGCAACGGCGAATGGATGATTGAATTTGATGAGCGGCATCAGGCCTCGCCATTCGCGCTGATCGCCGAGCACCTCGACCATCACACAGCTTTGGCGCAGACCTTTGCGAGCCTGCCCAGGCTGGCGCTGCAAAGGCAGAATTAGCCCTAATTGTCGCGATAGGCATAGGCGGCATAATCGCGCGCGCTGCCAGCCACCACCTGCAAGGCGATGCCCCGCGCGGCGGCTCGGTCTTTGGCGCTGGCGACTTCTGCTTTGAGGCGCATCAATTCGCGATCATCGGGCTTGTGCTTCAAGCCGTCGTTGACCAGCAGCTCGGCAATGGAAGCGTGTGACAAGCTGCGGCTGAGCAGGCTGACCACTTCGACGATGATGCCGACGATCTGCCGCGCATCGTCTAATTCGTAGGCGACATGCAATGCCTCGCGGAAACGAGTCAACGCTTCGGGTATGCGTTCGGCTTTCAACAGCAACTGCGCCAGCAAACGCAGCTGCGCGCCTTCGGTTTCACGGTCGCCCAATTCGCGCGCGATATACAAAGCCGAAGCGTGGAAGCCGATCGACTCGCTCCAGCGTTCCAACTGGCGGTTAACTTCACCCAGCCCGCGCAGCACCTTGCCTTCGAGGCTGCGTTTGCCCTGTTGTTTGAAACGCTCGTTGGCATCTTCCAGCATTTCGATGGCGCGCCGTTCTTCGCCGGCGTCCAGATAAGCCATGCCCAGCTTGTACAAGACCAGCGCTTCGTTTTGGCTGTCGTCGCGCCTGCGCGCCAGATTCAACGCTTTTTCATAGGCTTCGACAGCGATAGACGCTTCGCCCAGGGCTTTGTGCGCGTCGCCGCCAGTCAGCTGCAAAAACATCTCGGCTTCATCATTGTCCAGGTCTTGAGCCAACAGCACGCCCCGCTGCACATACTCCAACGCCGAGATAGCCGATTCGCTGCGCACCAGCAGCCCAGCCAGCATATCCAGCGTATCCAGAGCGCCCGCCTGGTTTTCGTTTTTTTCATATAAAGCCAGAACTTCGCGATAAGTGGCGACAGCTTCTTTTTCGCGGCGCTGTTCAATCTGCACCTTGCCGACTGCCTCGAGGATTTGCAAGACGCGGGGAGCGTCTTCGTGCTGGCGGGCGAATGACAAAGCGCTGCGCAGGTTAATCTGCTCCAGGGTGCCCGGCGCGCTGTCACTGCCGACCAGCAAACCAGCCAGCATGTCCAAGGTCTCGAGCACGCCTTGGGCATCTTCGTTGCGTTCGTACATGTCCAGCACTTCGCCATAAGTGGCGATGGCGTCGCGTTCGCTCCCCTGTCCGATTTGCATGCGCGCGATGGCTTTCAAGATGTGCAGCTGGCGCGTGGTTTCATTGCTTTGCCTGGCGACATGCAAGGCGGTGCGCAGTTGGTCGATATTGACCGATTGCAGGTCGACCTCGTCCAGCGAGCCAAACGGGTCATCGCTGGCCGGCTCGGCTGCGGCTTCGGACTGTGGCTGCTCGCCGACTGCTTTGGCTCTGCTCGCTTGCGCGGCTTCGCCAGGCTTTTTCGCTGCCTGCGGCTCGGCTTCAGGCTCTGGCTCGCCATCGCGGATGGTAGCCAGACGGCGCAGCTCATACCCATAGCCAGCCTCGCGCAGTTGATTGTCCAAGGGCGCCAAGGTCTCCAGGATATCAGCAGCCAGCTCTGGCCCAGCCTGGGCGCGCGCCCAGCCGGCTGTGGCAATCAGGTTGTCCATTTCTACCAGCAAGAGCAGGAGAGTGTCTTCCATGTGCAGCTGAGCATCGAGGTAATCGCGGGTGGTGTCGATGATGTCGGCGCGCAGGGCATCCAGCCGCTGACGTTCCAGCGCCCAGTCGTTCAGATAGGCTTGCACGACGGGATGCAGTCGATAATAGGGCGAGCCCGCCCGTTGAAATCGCTCAACGAGAAAGAGGCGCGACAGGATCGTCATGGACATGTCGATAGAATCGACTGCGACGCCGCTGAGCATGTTGAAGAAGGCGGCGGATGCTTCTCCGCGCACGGTCGCGCCCAGGAAGAGCAGCAGGTCGCGCAGTCGCTCGTTCAGCCCGCCAAAGCTGATGCTCAGCGCCGCGGCGATCGCGTCATCATCGTGGCTCTCCAGAGCGGTGGCGATGGTGGCTTTGAAATCTTCCGGCGTTTGCCGCGCGATAATCATGCTGCGCGCCGCCAGCGACAATGGGAATGCGCCATCTTGCAGCAGCGCGGAAATGGCTTGGACCGCTTCGTCTGCGGCTTTGTCTTTCAGGCCGGCTTTTTGTTTGAAAAGCGCGATGGCATCGCTCTGCGCCAGGCTGCCGATGGGCTGATTGCGCCAGTCGCCTTCGGGCAACGGTTGATCGCTGGTTACGACGGTGGGACAGGCGCCAGCGCACAGTTCTCTGAAGTCGGCCAGCGCGCTCGCTTCGATTTCGCCATCCAGCACGATCAGTGGCTTCTGCTTGGCGAGCAGCGACCGCACCTCGTCTACCCTGTGCAGCGGGTCGGCGTCGATCGGCTGGTCAAACGCTCGGGCAGTCCGCGCCAGCAGTTCAGCCAGGGGCGGCTTTTTGCAGTCGATCCACAAGACCGGGCATTGGTGCTGCTTCAGATACACATTGGCGATAGTGGCGGCGACAGTCGTTTTGCCACTGCCGGGCGCGCCATGCAAGACCAGCAGCTGCCCCTGGCGCAGACGCAGCAGCAGCGAACGCAGCAATTCGTCGCGCCCAAGCGGTCTTCCAAGCCGCCGAAGCGGTAGATCTTCCACAGACTGTATCGCTGCATCAAGAGCAATGCGCTCCGCCATGTTTCCCCCGGCATACGCTCTGGCGCTCACAAGGCGCAATTCTCGTCCAGTATAGGGGATAATGAAAAAGGGGCAATGCAACTGGGCGCGATTGTACGGCGTAAGGCGGGCTGACGCTTGAACATGGCGCGAGAAGCTGGCATACTGGTCAGGTTAAGGGCGCGTGGCGCAATGGCAGCGCAGTTGACTTTTAATCAATTGGTTGCAGGTTCGAATCCTGCCGCGCTCATCAGCAGATCGAGAAGGCAAGGTGGCAGAGCGACGAACTCGTCCCCACCGCAAACCTGTTTTCTTGGCTGGGCGCTCGTCAAGATGCGCTTCTTCGGCAGCCTCCTCTTTGCAGCTTGGCAGCGAGAACAAGCGGATTAAGAATCCGCCAGCAGACGATCAACCGCTTCCGCCAGTTGTCGCAGGCTGCGCACCAGGAAGACGCGGTCGGCAACCCGATAGTATTCCCACATATCGCTGTCGCCATTGCCCCACAATCGGCGCGGCTCTGGGCAGAACCACAGCAGGCGGCGGCTTTTTCGCTGTAGATCCTGGGCGATATCCAGGCGCGGGTCGTTGTAATTGTTGCGGCCGTCGCCAAAGATGATGATGCTGCTGCGGCTGTCGACCAGATGCAGGTGCGCTTGCTGGAAGCTGCGCAAGCTGTTGCCCAGGTCGGTGCTGTAATAGCCAGGTGGATTCTGCGCCATAATTCGCGCCACAGCCTCGCGCGGGGGCAGCTGCGCCAAGTCGCCGCTGACATCGACCAAGTCATGAATGAAGATGAAGCTGTGTGTACGCCGCACCTGATCGCCCAGTTCATAGACCAGCGTCAGCAGAAATTCCACCGCGTAGCGCATGGAAGTGCTGAGGTCGCAGATGAGGATGAGGCTGGGTTTTTTGTGGCGGACGCGGAATTGCGCTTGCATAGGCACGCCACCATAGCGCATATTTTTGCGGATTGTTTTGCGCGGGTCGAATAGGCCGCTTTTTGCCCGTTTTTGCCGCAGCGCCGCCCGGGTTCGCAGGCGCGCCGCCAGCCGCCTCACTTCGTCGCGCACATCGTCCATATCGCCGCCGCTCAGTCGCTGCAAGGGGGTATCCAGCAAGTCGGGCTTTTCGCGCGGCGGCTGTTTTGCCATCTGTTCAGCCAGCGATGCGCCGACATGCTGGGAGATTTGCTCGCGCAGCCCGCGCATATTCTCGCGCAGCTTTTGTTCCAGCTCGTTCACCGCGGCTTCGTCCATGCCCAGCGCCGCCAGCTCGTCTAGCAAATCGTCCAGCTTGCGCGCCAGCTGTGACAAGCCGGTCGCGCGCTCCATGCGCCGCTCGAGCCAGGGGCGCATGGACATGTCGCCGCCCTGTGGCAGGCCGGCTATTTCCGCCATTCGCCGCAGGTCGGCTTCGCTGTATTCGCGCCCTTCCAGCAGGCGCTGCAAAAGATCGCGCAAGGCATCCCGCTCGCTCAGCATAGTTTGCATGGCTTCTTGCAGCCGCTGCTCTGCGTCCGCGCCCAGCTGCTCGAGGATATTGTCCAGCGGCGGCTTGTTGTCGGTGAAGAAGAGCGGGAAGAAATAATCGAAGACGGGTTGATGGCGGCGGTCTTTGACGAGCGAGGCTTTGAGCGCGCTTTTGAAGGCGCGGGCATCATGGACGCCAGCCGCGTCCACGCCAAACATGGCATCCTGGCTCTCGGCGAGCGAGACGCGCACTCCGGCGGCGCGCAACGCACGGATGAATTCGATCATTCGCTGCTGCATGCGGCTGCCTCGTGATGCGTCTGCGTCTGGCCTGATGGTAGCGCAGATTCGGCAGATGCGGCAAAGAAAGAAGCGAGTCCCGCCGCATAGCCATTTTGACAGGGCAATCAGGCGGAATTATACTGGATGCGCGCACAGAGGAAGCATACGATGGTCGCGACAGCCGATATCCGATTCAAACGCATGAAACGCGAGTACGACACCCTGCACGATGCGCAGGACGAAACACTGGGCAAGGTCGATAGCATCGAAGCCGCGATACTGGGTCTGAATCAAGCGGTAGCGTCAAACCATGAGCTCATCATGGCCAATCGCGAGCTTATTATGGCGAACCGCGATCTCATCATGGCGAATCACGAGATGACGCAGCGCCAGATCGCCGAGTTGCACAACAAGCTCGACGCGATTATGGAGCATCAGGATGTGCCCTATAACAAGCCGATGGGCTTTCTGAAAGAGTGATGGGATCTCACGACAGATATGCAGGCATGAGACAAGGAGATATGCCAGATGGACGCAATCGCAGAAATCCGTTATCAACGCGTCGAGGCGGAGTATCAGGCTGTGCGCCAGACGCAGGACCGGGTGCTGAATCGCGTTGACGGCTATGAAGCGGCGTTGTTGGCGCTGGCAGAGCAAGCGGCGGAGAATTCGCGTAAGCTGGATGCCATCATCGCGCATCTGCAAGTGCCTTACGAAAAACAGGATATGGGATTCTTGCGCAATCGCCCGACCGCTCCGGATAGCTGAGCGCCTGTGTAGACAGCCATGCACGACACGCAGGACGAAACATTGGAAAAGGTCGATGGCATTGAAGGGACGCTTCTTAGTTTTAACAAAAACCGTAGTTCAAGGACTTCCTTAGATTGGAGTTCGAAGTAGTGGCAGGTGCCGCAGTAGGTTCGTTCACGGCAGGGCTAGCACTGAGCTTGGTCGGGAAGATCGCTTCCCGCATGCGAGCTTTGCAAGTAAGCTGGAACAATCTGCAAAATGCAAGAGCTATTGAAAAACTCACGATGAAGGCCATCTCAACAATCGAAACATTAGAGGAAATTGTATGGGCTAGAAATAGAAAGACCGAAGGCCATATTAGATGGAAAATGGAATGGCAATATGCAATCTTGAAAAGACAGCATGAACAGTTACGCGAATCTAAACATGATATTCAGTCGCTTGCAGATTTAGCTCATCGACCGCTAGAACTCTCCTTTTTGGAACGATCGTTTTCCCGAAATGAACACTTGGTCTCTAACCATATATACTTCAAACGCGAATACTCTGAAATAAGGTATACGATGCGAGCATGCGATAGCTACTTTTACAAAGAGTTCCGTCGTGCGATTCCTCATCCAATACAGCGACTTAGATTCGTGAACAAGTGGCTAAACGGGTTAGAAGTGATAAGATTATAACCTGTACAGTAAATGAAAATGACGCCTCATACCGTATAAGCTAAAGCGTTCGCAGGTGAAGTCGTAACAGCAAACCCGCTAGAGGTACTCGACCAGAAAATCAGTCACTCCGCTACCATCTCTTCGACTTGTTTCCGATCAAATTCACCGAAGTTACCATGATTCGCAGAATTTCGAACGCTTGCCCAAGTGCGAAGTTGATTAGCTTTCAACTTGTTGTAGGCGTTTGCCTTCTGTAAGTCTTGAATTAGAGCATTAAGCAACTTATTCTTGCCGTTTAGTTTTTCAGTCGGTACAGGGGGCGTTTGCCGCGCACATAATCGGCGTAACGCACCTTCCAAGACCGCGCCGCACAGCATCGCGGCCGGAATATAGCCGTTTTGACCAGATTGTTGTTTATCAAGTAAGCCTTCAACTTGTGTCATATAGTCAGCAGAGATATTGGCCGCAACTCTCGTTTCCAAGTCGTCCAAGAATCCATTTTCATAAATGTCTTTTATACCTTGTAGTGTTCCCCGCATGTCTTCGAGTACGAACGGAGCACGCGATCGGTGTGCCAGTTGCCGAATTCGCTCGGTAACTTCATTCTGCTGTCGCGACTCACCTAACACTGTTACAATGAGATTCAGGACTTTCTCAACAACGGCTCGAAACTCAGAAACGTGGCCATAATTTGAGCCGATATAGTCGGGATTCAAGTGCTTATACTCCTCATTATGCGCCTCCATCTTCGAAATCAATTCGCTTGTCTCGGTGATGAGCCCATCAAATCGTTGACGGATCTTCTGATCCAATTGTGGCGATAAAGTCATTCGGCAGTCACTCCTTTCTACGCTGCAAATTGGCCATACTCATTGACACGATTCCAGACCTCTACATCCATTGCAATGCGAAAAGCCATAGCGTCCTCACATCCGTTGTCAGCTATTCTGCTGAGCAGGTCACGCAACGAGACCCATCCAGCTTTCGCTAAATGAAGACAGTCTTCAACATCGAGAGTGACTTTGACCTTCGGCTCATGGCATGTCCAAATGAACCAACAAGGGCTGACACCATTTGTTCTGCCAATCGGGCCAGATTTGCGCATCTGCAGGTCAGGAAAAGTATCGATCAGCTGACCAACACACTGATGAAGTGATTCCGAGTCACTTCGGAACCAAATCTCGACTTCCCTACGATATCGGTCGAAGTTGGATTCCTTAGTATTGATTATCGCTCCACTCTTTAGTAATTCGTGTTTAAGCACCGCGATTTACTCCCATTTATGCCCTGTTAAGTTGAGCGCGCATACGCCTTAAACTTCAACTAAGATACAATAAGAATAAAGAAATGTCCATATGTTCGTTCAATGTTAACGAAAATATTATACTACTCACCCTCCACAATCCCCACCTCCTCCCCACCCAACCCATACAAGCGATACACCAACTCGTCGATAGCCTTGTCGGTCGCTTCGATCCGCAGCTCCACCACACGCCGCGCCTCGCCAGCCAGCGCCGGCAGCTGCTTGTGCAAATCCAGCATCGTCTCCACCAGCGCGACCATCTCACCGTGCATCATGACATCGTCTGGATTCCCAAAGTCGATTGTGCGGATGGGCAGTTTGGCAAGGTACTGATAAATAAATCGCAGGTAGCCGCCGCGATAAGTCGATGCAATGTGGCTATAAACGAATGTAATCAGCTTTGAATTGAGAATGCCCAGCAAGTATTTGTCGTCGCTTGCAATAATGTAGGCAGTGTTAACACAATAATATTCGCCAGATTCATCGAGAATAAAATTTCCTCTGAGTGAAATGTCGGGAAGCATTATTTTTGGCTTTTCAAATTCTTTCTGATATGCAGTTGCTGACTGTAATTCATACCATTGGTAGCTACCAGAAGCACGACCAGACCACGCGCCTTTCCAGCCTTTCGGTTTTGGCTCAAGTTTTGTGCGATACTGTTGTAAATGTGCCTTAATCGCAGGATATTTATCGATATCGATTCCCTTTTGCGAAAAAATTAAGAATAATTTCGAATTTTTCGGGGGGGGGGTAAAGCGTTTAATGTCTCTGCCGCGCAGCAAAGGCTTGATTATCTCCGCGCTGCTTGTGTGTTCAGCAATTAAGCGATCTTTGGTTTTTCCATCAATGTAAAATGCTTCATTAAATCCGGTTTTTATTCCGTAATGAATCTTGCCATTGACATATTGTTTTAGCGACACGCCAGTGTCCGACAGCTTCCGCAGCAACTCCTGCACCTCCCGCCTTGCCAGCGACCAGCCGCCATCGTCCAGCAGCGACTTGTCCACCGCATAGCGTCGCGAAGCCACAGTTTCGCGCAGGCTGCTGAACTCCAGACTGTCGATTTGCGCGGCGGCAAAGTGATTCTCACCCCCACCCCAAACCCCTCCCCCATCAAGAGGGAGGGGCTTTTCGTCGCTGCTAGCGGGTTCACCAGAGTCTTGCTCCCCCTCTCTCATTTTGGGGGAGGGGGGCCGGGGGTGGGGGCTGCCTATCGTCAAAATGCAGGGATAAGTCGTGGCTTGCTCGAAGACGGGCAGATCGCCAAAGTCGACGATCTCGCGGATGGCTTGCTGTTTCAGCCAGGCACGCAGCGGCCTGCCATAGCGCGCGCGCAGCCACTTGTTGGCGACGATGATGCCGAATGCGCCGCCCGCCCGCAGCAGCGTTACGCCCCGCTCGATAAAATAGGTATACAGGTCGGCTGTGCCCGCGTAGGTCGCAAATTTGCCTTTTGCATAGCCCTTGAACGCCGCGCCCAATATCTCCTGGCGCACATAGGGCGGATTGCCGATCACCGCGTCGAAGCCGCCCGCCGCCATGATTTCGCCGAAGCCCGCCTCGCTCGCCCAATCGAAGGTTTTGACGCGCAGCAGCTCTTCTTCGTCCGCGTCCGCCCAGGCGTTGCCCGCAAAAAAATCGCTGCCGACCAGCGAATTTCCCCATTTGATGTTGTCGCCCAGGTCGGGCAGGATTGGCTCAACCAGGTCGCGCAAGCCCGTGGCGTCGGTCTCGTTTTCCAGCATCTTCAGCAGCAGCGACAGTTTGCTGACTTCGACAGCGCTTTGGTCGAGGTCGACGCCATAGATATTGTTGAGCAGGATGCGGCGTTTTTCGCTCGTGGTGAGCAAGATGCCAGCGGCAGTTTCGCGGCGGCGGTTGCGGAATTGCGCGGGGTGGCGGCGATAATAGTCGATGTGCCAATCCAGCAGGTATTGATAGGCGCCAGTGAGGAAGGAGCCGCTGCCACAGGCGGGGTCGAGCACGCGCAGCCGCGCAGCTTGCTCGGGCGTCGCCCCATCCAGCAGCTTGCCCAGCGTATTGTCGACGATGTAGTCGACAATGTAGCTGGGCGTGTAATAAACGCCGCCGGCTTTGCGCACTTCGGGCTTTTCTTCGATAGCGGCGCGCGTTTCCTGGCCATCGCTGCGCACTTCGATGACCTTGCCGAGGAATCGTTCATAGACCTGTCCGAGGATATCGGCGGCGATGACAGAAAATTCATAGCGGCTCTGTGGCGGATACAGCGCGAAGATGATTTTTTGCAAAACATTGTCGGGAATATAAATATCCATAGCCAATTTGTCGGGCGCGCCGCGTGAATCGTCGGCTGAGTCGAAGTGGAACAAGCCCGAGTTGTATTTTTTGTCGGCAGCCCGATACAGATCTTTGATTTTTTCATAAATCTGTTTCTCGCGGGCGGCTCGTTCCAGCGTTCCATAAGGCTCGAGGCTGCGGTCTTCGGCGATGCGCAAGAAGACGATGCGGTCGATTGTGCGCTGCACGAGCTGGTTGAGTTCGCGCTGGCTAAGTTCGCGGTCGATAAAGCGGGCTTGCTTATAAAGCTGCTCGGCCAGCGTCGCGCGCCAGCTTTCCATATCGCGCAGGAAGGCGGCATCCACAGGCAAGGCGCCCTTGCCGACATCGGCGAGCAGGTCTTTGTGCCGGCCCTGGCGGACGGCGCGCGGCGACAAGGTTTCGCAGAGGCGCCCCCAGCTGTCGGGATATTGCGCGCTGGTCAGGTGCCAGACGCGGGCTTCGGCGGCGGAGTCGCCCTGCTCAGGCGGGATGCGGCAGTCGTAAACGGCGAACTCGGCAAAATTGGTCAAAATGCCAACGGCGGTATTGCCCGACCAGCCATAGGAGCGCAGCTGTCCGGCTGGTTCGATCTGCTGGCTGATGTCGATGGCGGGTTTTTTCGTTTCGACATAGAAGGCGCGCCGCCGCCCCACGAGGAAGCTGTAGTCGGGATGTTTGGTGCTGCCGCCGCTCTTCAAGCCTGCCTCGTGCAAGACCTGGTGGCTGTCGCCGACATCCCAGCCCAACGCGGCGAAGAAGGGATTGACAAATTCCTGTCGCAGTTGGGCTTCATTGTAGTCGGGCTGGGCATAGCGCGCCCGGCTCCGCTCGAACTTGTCGACCAATTGGGTTATGTCGTCAGGCGCTGGCATGGAGTCTTTGCCCATCCTCCCCGCGACCGCCTGTGCTTACGCGGCGCGGCTTGGTCTCCGCGGGTTCAGGCTTCCGCCTCGTATAGATAGCAGGCAGTTGTATGCTGGTCGCCCACGGGCACAGGCGTTGGGACAGTTTGTCGGCAGACGGCCATGGCGTGTTGGCAGCGCGGATGAAAGCGGCAGCCGCTCGGCGGGTCGATCAGGTTGGGGATCAGGCCGGGGATGCCCGCCAAGCTGCCTCGCCCGACGTCTTTTTGGGGCACGGCAGCGATCAAGCCGCGCGTGTACGGATGTTTGGGATTGCGAAACAGCTCGCGCACCGGCGCTTCTTCGATCACCCGTCCAGCGTACATCACCGCCACCCGTTCGCAGCTGCGCGCCACGACGCCGAGATTGTGCGTGATGAGCAAGACAGTCAAGCCCAGCTGCGCGACCAGCGAGCGGATTAAGCGCAAGATCTGCGCTTGAATGGTCACATCCAGGGCTGTGGTCGGCTCATCGGCGATTAGCAGGTCGGGGTCGCCAGCCAGGGCCATGGCAATGAGCACGCGCTGGCGCATGCCGCCGCTGAATTGATGCGGATAATCGTAAATGCGCCGGTCGCCATCGGGAATGCCCGTCAGGCGCATCAGCTCGACTGCGCGTTCATGCGCGTCTTTGCGGATCTGCCGCGCCGATGGGACAAAGCCACGCCAGCGCCCCGGCACTTTTTTGCCCTGCGCCCGCTGATACAGCACGGCATCGACCAACTGCTCGCGGATGGTGAAGAGCGGATTCAGATTCGTCACAGGGTCCTGGAAGATCATGCCCAGGTGCCGCGCGCGAAAAGCCTCCATCTCGCTTTCGGATTTGCCGAGGATGTCTTCGCCATCGAAGCGCACGCGCCCAGCGGTGATGCGCCCTGGCGGCATAGGGATGAGCCGCGGCACCGACAGCGCCGTTATCGACTTGCCACAGCCGGTCTCGCCCACCAAGCCCAGCACATCGCCGCGCCGCATCGACAGATCGACGCCCGCCAGCACCTTGACCAGCCCATCGTAGGTATCGAATTCCAGGTGCAGGTTTTCGATGCTCAGCAAGTCGGTCATGGTCAATCACCGCCGCGAGCGCGGGTCGAGCACATCGCGCAAGCCATCGCCAATCAAGTTCCAACTGAAGACCATCAGCCAGATCGCCAAGCCCGGAAAAGTGGCGATCCACCATTCATCGGGAAAATAGCGCCGGCCATCGTTGATCATCGCGCCCCACTCGGGCGTCGGCGGCTGCGCGCCCAAGCCGATGAAGCCCAGCGCGGCGGCTGTTAACACAGCGAAGCCAAAATCGGTGGTCATTTTGATGATGATGGGCGAAGCGGCATTGGGCAAAATATGCCGAAAGATGATGCGCGCATGCCCGGCGCCGATGCCATAAGCCGCTTCTACGAAGGGCTCTTCGCGCAGCGAAAGCACCAAGCTGCGCGTTAGCCGGGCGAAACCGGGCCACCACACCAGCGAGATGCCGATCATGGCGTTGATGATGCCTTTGCCCAGCGCCGCCGATATGGCAATCGCCAGCACCAGCGCCGGCACCGTCAAAAAGATATCGGTGATGCGCATGAGCAGGTCGTCCAGCCAGCCGCCCGCATAGCCAGAAATCGCGCCGATGGTCACGCCGATGGACGTCGCCAGCAAGATAATGACTGTGCCGACTTGCAGCGCCAAGCCTGTGCCCATCACGACGCGGCTGAAGATGTCGCGGCCGACCTTGTCGGTGCCGAAGAGATGCGTTTCGCTGGGCGCTTGCAGTCGCTCCAGCACATTGGTCGCGCCACTGGCATCTTCCGGAAAGGGCGCAATCAACGGCGCGAAGACGGCGACAAACACGGTGAACAGCAGCATCAACAGCCCCAGCATCGACAGGCGGTTGGAACGAAAGCGGTAAAGCCCGCGCGCCAGGTTGTCCCAGCGGGCGTTGTTTTTGTCCTTTGCCCAATTCTTCTGCTCAGCCATAGCGAATCCTCGGATCCAGGATGCCATAGACAATATCGGTCAAGATGTTGACGACGCTGAAGACGATGCCATAGAGCACGGCGATGCCCATGATGGGCTGAAAGTCCAGGCTGAGCGAGGCTTCGACAGCGTATAGACCGAGACCGGGCCAATCAAAGATCGTTTCGATCAGTATGGCGCCAGCCATCAGCCAGCCAAAATTAAGCGAAACGACTGTCACAGTGGCGATGAGAGCGTTGCGCAGCACATACTTAAAAATGATGACGCGGTAGGGGATGCCGATGGCGCGCTCCATACGCACGAAATCTTTTTCCAGCGCCTCGACCATGCTGGCGCGGGTGATGCGGGTGATGCTCGCGAAAGCGCCAAAAGACAGCACCAGCGCCGGAATGAACAAGTGGCGCAGCGAAACAGCGAAGGTCGCGAAGTCCAGCTGAATCAAGCTGTCGACCAGGAACAAGCCAGTCGTGGCCTGGGGTGGCGCGACGAGCACGGGCAAGCGCTTGCCGATAGGAAGCATGCCCAGGTCGCGCCCGAACCAGGTCTGAAAGATCATCGCCAGCCAAAACGATGGAAAACTGACGAAGAAGAGCGACAGCACGCGCGCCACATGGTCGGGCAGGCGGTTGCGATACATAGCCGAGATGACACCCGCTGGCACGCCCAGCAGCGTCGCGATGATGACGGCGGCGGTGGTCAATTCCAGCGTGGCGGGCCAAAAGGCGCGCAGGTCGCCCAGCACCTCGCGGCGGGTATAGAGCGATTGCCCCCAGTCGCCCTGGAAGAGCCCGCTGATGTAATCAATATATTGTACGGGCAGCGGCTGGTCGAGGCCAAATTCGCGGCGCAAGGCTTCTTTGATTTCTTCGGTGGCGCGTGGGCCCGCGGCGAGACCGACGGGGTCGCCTGGCACGATGCGCGCAATCGCAAAGGTCAATAGGCTCAAGCCGATGAGGGTGGGAATGATGAGGACGACTCGCCGCAGGATGTAGAAGCGGATATTCATGGGCTGAGGGATGATTCTGGATGCAAGCGGGTTATTTCTTGCGCTAATTTTTTCATCGTTGTACCGCTATCGGTCATCCACATTTGCTTGCTGCGTGATGAGTGCAGGCAACCTGCATCGGTATCGGCGAACATCTGCCTAATTGTATCCGGCAATCTTCGCCCAGCGTAATCCCGTGCCAATATCGCCCCGTCGTTTGGACAGGGACGCCACTTGCTTTGCCGATAAATCGCCATCAGCAGGCTCGCCTCCCCCCAGCAGCCTGAGGGGAGACAAAACAAAGCCCAGCTGGCTAGCACCCGTCCATCCACATATCCTGGAAGAGGACGGTGAGTGGATACATCGGCGAATAGCGGAAGCCCTTGACGCAGGTGTTCAATGAAATGCTGCTGTCTTCGGTATACATCCACACCGATGGTTGTTCGGCGGTGATAATTTCTTGCGCTTCGGTGTACATCGCCTGCCGCGTTTCGGCATCGCCAATCGTGCGCGCTGCATCCAGCAGTTCGTCCACCCGCGCATTGCTGTAGAAGCTGCATGAGTTGAAGCTGCCCCACTGCGCCGAATGATACTGGTTGTACAGGTGCGCGTCGGCGTCGAGGAAGGGCGGCAGCGTGTAGATGTTGATGATGTCTGGCCCCGTCTCGGGCGAGGCGCAGCTGGCGACCATGTCGGGCCAAAGCATGGGGATCATGTTCAGCTCGATATTCAGCTGCGCCAAGCCTTCCAGCAGGATGAGTCCGGGAATCTCTTCGCGCGGGAACTCGGTCACATAGACATAATCGAGCGTGATGCCGCCATCGGGCCAGGGCGTCATCGCCAGGTATTCGCGCGCTTTGTCCAAGTCAAATTCGGGATAATCCAAGCCATCGACATAGCCGACAAAGTTGGCGGGCGTGGGACCAGGCAGGATCGTGATGGGCACATCCTGCGCCGCGACCATCGACTCGTAATCCATGGCATGGGCGACTGCCTTGCGCAAGTTGATATCGCTGGTGTATTCGCCCTGGTTGTTCATCTTGAGCGTATTGGTGAAGAAGCCGCCATGCTCTTCCCAGATATGATCCGCCGAGTCGACAACCTTCTCTTTGTCGCTGCCGGCGACAGTATCGGCAATGTGGGTTTCGCCCGCCAGCAGCGAGTTAAGCTGGGTGCTGGGGTCGCGCTGGATGATCCAGAAAAAGCCGTCGATGTGGTCGTCGCCGGTCCAGCCAGCCCAGTAATCATCAACCGCGATGAACTCGTAGATATTGCCGATTTCCCAGCGACCTTGCATGAAGGGACCAGAGCCCGCCGCATTCTGCTTGAGGTAGGTCTGTCCCATGTCATCGCCCAGGTTGGCTTCGACAATCGCGGGATTGACGACAAACAGCTGCGGCAACGTGCCGATGAAGGGCGCATAGGGCTGGGTCAGCGTGAACTCGACGGTGAATTCATCGATGACTTGCGCGGTGTTCTCGTCCGCGATGGTTTCCCAGCGCCAACTTGGCGCGCCAGAGATAGCCAGGACGCGGTTGAAGCTGTAGACAACAGCTTCGGCATTGACCAGGCTGCCATCGTGGAAGACGGCGTGGTCGTGTAGGGTGAATGTCCAGACTGTGGCGTCGTCATTAACTTCCCAGCTTTCGACCAGATGCGGCTGGGTTTCGCTGCCGCGGTAGATAAAGAGCGCGTCGTACAGGCTGCGCAGGGCGGCATTGATTGAATAATTCTCGCCAGTGGCTGGGTCGATGTTGTCGATATCCTGATTGCCGCCATAGAGCAGGATATTGTCCTGCGCCATAACGAATGACGACGCGCCAAGCAGCAGACTCAGCGCCAGACATAGAGATAGCGTGCGTTTGAACATGAGTTTCTCCTTACAACGGACTGGATGCGCACTCCGGCAACGCAGGAGTCAAAGCGTGATTGTAGCCGCGTCCCGCGTGTATCGCAATTCGCGCGTAAAGCTGCGCCAAGGAATTGTGCATCAAAATGACACCGCGATTTTTTAATGCTTTGCCACCGAGCGCGCCGCGGGCTGGGCGACTTAGGGTGAGGATTTCGGGCAGCTTGCAGCAAAAGCCATATACGCGTACAATGCGCGGCGCTGGGTAAAGAACCCGGCGCTGCGACAACAAAGTGGAAAAAACCGGAGGACAAAATGATGATCCGCAAAGCAACGCTTGTTAAGCTAGTTTTGGTTTGCCTTTTGCTTGGAGCGCTGGCCGCGCCGGCTTTTGCGCAGGACGACCTGGACACGGCGCATTGGTGCGAGGGCGTGACGATTCGCTTTTTCGCCGGCGGCACAGAGGGCGACGCCTTCGCTGGCATCGTGTATCGTGGCGCGTTGGCAGCCGCTCGTGATCTTGGGGCGAATGTCGAATATGTTTTTTCTGGCTGGGACAGTGAATTGATGACCCAGCAGCTGCGCGAAGCTGTCGCCCAGGCACCCGACGGCATCGCCATGATGGGCCATCCCGGCAACGACGCCATCATGCCGTTGGCGGCAGAAGCGGCTGAGGCCGGCATCATCATGATGTACCAGAATGTGGATGTCGACCAGGTGCGCGCTCGCTATGGCGGTGGCTATGTTGGCGCGCAGTTGGCTTCGCAGGGGCGCGCTTTGGGTGCCGAGGCGATCCGTCAATATGGCATCGGCGCGGGCGACAAAGCCATTGTGTTGGCCAACCTGGCGCAGCGCGAACGGGCATTGCGCGAATTGGGCGTTTGGGAAGCCCTGGAAGAAAATGGCGTGGAAATCATCCATGTCGACTCCGGTCCGACCTGGGCTGCCGACCCCAATCTGGGCATCCCGGCGATGGTCGCCGCTCTCACCGACAACCCCGACGTGAAGATGGTCGTCTTCTCTGGCGGGCAGACCTTGGGCAATACGCAGACCTACTTCGAGGCGGCGGGCTTGGCAGCTGGCGAAGTCAAAGCCATCGGCTTCGATACCAATGAGTTCATCATGCAGGGCTTTGAAGAGGACTGGATCCATCTAACTTCGGATCAGCAGCCTTTCCTGCAAGGCTACTTACCGATATTGAGCATCTGTCAGACAGCCAAATTCGGCTTGGCGCCGCTCAATGTCGATACTGGCGCTGGCTTTATCGACACCAGCAACTACGCGCAGGTAGCGGATCTGGCGATTGCTGGCTATCGATAAGCCGCCCTGTCCCGACGCGAGTCTTGATTGCATGCGCGAACGCGAGCTCCCCTTCCCTCATCTTTTTGGGGGAAGGGGCTCTGAGGGATAGGGACGTCATGGAAAACAAGTACATCATTGAACTGCGCAATGTGACCAAGTCATTTGGCAGCGTGAATGCTGTCGATGGCATCAGCTTTGGGGTGCGACCGGGCGAGGTGGTCGGGCTGATTGGCGACAATGGCGCGGGCAAGTCCACACTCATCAAGATTTTGTCGGGCGTGCATCCTCCCGATAGCGGGCAGATCATCGTGCGCGGCAACGAAGCGCGCAACTGGAATGCCGCGCGCTCTCGCGATGCCGGCATCGAGACGGTCTACCAAGACCGCGCCCTCGCCCCCCAGCAGACCATCACGCGCAATATCTTTATGGGGCGCGAGATCAAAAATCGCTTTGGCGTCATCAAGGTCAAGACGCAGTATGAAGAAGCCAACCGGCTGATGCGCGATATTGGCTTTACCTCCAAGGTCTTCGACCCCGATTCGCCGGTGGCCACCTTGTCGGGCGGCGAGCGGCAGGGTGTCGCGATTGCCCGCGCCTTGTACTTTGACGCCGACCTGATCGTGCTGGACGAGCCGACTACGGCGCTTTCGCTGGTCGAGACAGCCAAGGTCTTCGGATTTGTGCAGAATGTGCGCGACCGCGGTCGCTCCATCATCTTCATCGGACACAATATCTATCATGTCTACGATATCGCCGACCGCTTCGTAGTCCTGGACCGGGGCAAGGTCGTCATGACCGCGGACAAAGACGAGATCGCATCAGCCGAGGTGTTGATGAAGCACATGCAGGAATTCGCTGAAGTGGCGCACGCCGACGCGGGCGACGCATAAGGAGCAGAGGCGCATGGGATTGGGCGCAAAACCAGGCGGGCAAAAGCGACAAGCGCGCGAAGACGCGAGCGGGCTGGTCAAGTGGGCGCGCAACAATCGCCGCGCCATCACCTCGACGCTATTCCTTGTCGTCATGCTGGTCGGATTCACGCTGGCGAATACGGATGTCTTCACACAATTCAAGACGTATCGCTCGGTCATGATTGCGCTGCCGGTATCGATCTTCCTGGTCGTGCCATTGGTCTTTGTGGTGACCGCCGGCGAGATTGACCTGTCGTTTCCGTCGGTTGTGGGTCTCGCCTCCTACGCGTTCGCCTCGATCGTCGATCAAGGTGGCGACCCGCTGGTCGGCATCGCCGCGGCCTTGATCGTGGGCGCGGCTTTGGGCTACTTAAATGCGATTTTGGTGGTGCGCATCGGTTTGTCGGCGCTGGTGGCGACTTTGGGCATGAACTTCTTTCTGCGCGGCTTGATCAATATCATTGTGGAAGGCTTCTCGATCGCCATCCCAGAGATCCGCGGCACGTTCATCCACGGCTTGCTGACCGACGATCCCATCAAGATCGTCGACCATCTGGGCATCCCCAACCAGATGCTGTGGGCGCTGGCATTCACCGCCTTGGGTGTCTTCCTGTATAACCGGCACAGCTTCGGCGCGCGTGTCCATTGCGTGGGCGACAATCCCGCGAGCGCTGCCGAAATGGGCATTGATGTCGCCCGCACGCGCACGCTGGTCTTTGTTTTTACGGGCATCGGCGCGGCGCTGGCGGGGGTCTTCTCGGTGATGATCAATTTTGTCTGGTGGCCCACCACTGGCGATGGCTTGCTGCTGCCGGTCCTGGCGGGCATATTCGTGGGCGGGACACCAGCCTGGGGCGGCGTCGGCACTGTCTTCGGCGGCATGATCGGCACATCCATCGTCGCCTTTATCGAAACTGGCGTCATCGCGGCTGGCTTGACCGGCTTCTTCACCCAGTTTTTTTATGGCTTGATCATCATCCTCTCGTTGATCTTCCAACGCTTTAATGGCGGCCGCGTGCGATGAAAGTCATCCAGGTCGGCATCGGTGGCATGGGCAACGCCTGGCTGGGCGCGGCACAGCGCTCGCCAAAGGTCGATTTCGCCGCTTTTGTCGAGATTGATGCCGATATCGCCGACCAGCAAGCCGCCCGATATGGGCTAGACCGCGCGCTGATCTTTCGCACATTGCCCGAGGCGCTGGCGCGGGTCGCTGCCGATGCTGTCATCAATGTTACGCCGCCCCAGTTCCACCGCGAGATTTCAGTTTTGTCGCTGGAAGCCGGCCTGCCGGTGCTGTCGGAAAAGCCGCTGGCTGGCACGATGGACGATGCACGCGCAATCGTGGATGCGGCAGACCGAACGGGGCTGTTGCACAGCGTCGCCCAGAATTATCGCTATCGCCCGCTGACTCAGACAATCAAGCGCGTGCTGGATAGTGGCATGCTGGGGGCGGTGGGCGCGGTCCATGTCGAATTCTATAAAGGTCCGCGCTTTGGCGGCTTTCGTGAAGAGATGCCTCAGCCGTTGATCGTCGACATGGCCATCCACCACTTCGACTTGCTGCGTTTCTTCCTGGGCAGCGAGGCTCGAAGCATCGGCGCGCGCAGTTGGAATCCACCGTGGAGCTGGTACAGGGGCGATGCCAGCGCAGTCGCGCAGATTGATTTCGCCAGCGGCGTGCCAGCCAGCTATGTGGGCAGTTGGTGTTCGCAAGCCGGCGAGACGAGCTGGAATGCCAACTGGCGCTTCGACTGCGAGCGGGGTGTGCTGCGCGTCGAGGACGATAGCCTGCGCGTGCAGCGGCTTCTGGGTGTGGGTGAGGGCGGCGGCGCGCTGCGCAATCAGCATAGCCAGCCCGAGATCGTGCCGCTGCTGGACATGGCGCGCGAAGGCCAGGATTATTTGCTGGATGAATTTGTCGATGCGGTGAATAGCGGCGGCAGCCCGGCTACATCTGCCCAAGACAACATACGCACGATGGAACTGGTGTTTGGGGCTGTGCGCGCCTGTGCGACGGGCGAGACGATAAGTCTGGCTTAGGCGGGGAACGGCTACCACAGCAGTTTGCCATAGTGGGTCTTTTTGCTGGGCTACCAGCGCGTCGCCTGGAATTTCCAGCCTGGCTCAATTTTTTGCATCTCGATCTCGTCATTGCGCTCGGTCAAGCCGCATCTCAGATACTGCTGGTGCAGCTGCGACAGTCGCTCACGATCGACCTCGATGCCCAAGCCTGGTCCACGCCGCACCGCGACCGACCCATTCTCGAACTGCAGCGGCTTGACCAGCAAGTCGTGCCCGTCTTGCCAGGGATAGTGCGTGTCGCAATCATACAACTCGTTGGGGGTGGCGGCCGCCAACTGCACCATCGCCGCCAGCGAAATGCCCAGGTGGCTGTTGGAATGCATGGACAAGCCGCGCTCGAATACGCGGCAGATGCGCGCTAGATCCAGCGATGCGCGGAAGCCACCCCAAAAATGATGGTCGGACAAGATGATGGCTTCCGACTGTTGCTGGATGCTGCCGGGCAGGTCGGCGAAGCTGGTCGTGCACATATTAGTGGCCAGCGGGATATCCAACGCGCGCGCAACAGCCGCCATATCGGCTTGCCCACGCGCCGGGTCTTCATAATACTCCAATACGCCAGCCAGCTTTTTGCCAGCCTCGATGGCTGTGTCGACGCGCCAAATGGCATTGGGATCCAGCCGCAGCGGCACATCTGGTCCAAATGCCTCGCGCAGAGCCAATATCGCCGCGACTTCAGCGTCGGGTGAGAAAACGCCGCCTTTGAGCTTAATCGAGCGAAAGCCATAGTGACTGCACATGGCTTGTGCCTGCGCCACGATACCCGCGGGATCCAGCGCCGCTTCTGCCCGCGCTGCCTTCCAGCCACTGGCGCTTGGGTCACACTCGAAGCCGAATTCACCACCAGCGCCAGCTCGCTTGTAGAAAAGATAGGCCGCGAATGGCACGCTGTCGCGCACCGCCCCACCCAGCAGGTCGGCCGCCGGACGCTCGACCGTCTTGCCTAAGAGGTCATAACAGGCGACTTCGATAGCGCTGCGCACATGCACCCAGGCGCGATTGTCCCAGGGTGTCGCGCCGCGCTCGTCGGGCTTCGCAAGTTGGTCGATGCGCGCGAAGATCGCATTCAGCTGCCATGGATCTGCGCCGATGATGCGTTCTGCGGCTTGCGTCAAGGCGGCGTGGGTGGATTCGCCGCCGGGGATCTCGCCCCAACCGCTGATGCCATCGGCGCTGACCAGCTCAATGATGAGGCGCAGGGCATAGGGCGCGTGCAGTCCCGCCGCATTGAGCAGGGGCGGGTCGGGCACGGCGACAGGTGTGATGTGACAATCGGCGATGCGCATGGGACGGGCTACTTCTTCCCAGTCGCCAGCTTGCGGACTGTCTCGCGGACGGCGATGGCGGGCAGGCTCTGCGCATTGGCTGCGACGAATGCCGCGATTGCCGCGCTATGCTGCTTGATGCCCTTGCGCAGCAGCCACGAAATGGCTTTGGTAATGCGCTTGTCTTTGTGGCTTTGCAGCTGCCGGATCAACTCCAGCGCAAGCTCCAGCAGGCGCGCATCACCCGACTGGCTGATTGGCGCGGTCAGCAAGACCAGCGCCGCGCGTTGCTTGTTGATATTCGTGTCGCTGGCCAGGCAGCGCAGCAGCGCCGACCAGTCGTCCCAAGCCGCCAGCAAATCGACCGCGCTGAAGACCGTCTGGCAGGTGCTATCGACCTCTGCCCAGCCCTCCAGACAGCCCAGCCACTCGTCCAATTGGCTCAATGGCAAGACGCGGCGATATTGCGGATAGCGCAGCAAAAGCGTCTGCGGAGCGCACCGTTCTTCATAAGAGACGCCGTGATACAGCGAGTCGACCAGCTCGCGCCAGTCGGCATACGACAGCTCGCGGTTTTCAGCGGCGAAATCCAGCATGATTTTGCGGCGCTGGGCATTGGCAAGCCCGTGCCAGCGGCGGACCGTGCCCAAGTGTTCAGGACGCTGCTTCGTCTTGCCGCGCGCAGGCTCTGTACGCTCGATGCGTTTCAGGATGGCGCGATGGTATTCGTTCATGCGCCGCACTGTTGCGCCGACATCATACGCGCGCCGGCGCTAGATCAGCTGCTTGAGCGGCACGCCACGGCGCTTGAGGAATTCCATGAAGCCGATTTTGTCGATCGTCTTCAGTTCTTTCGCTGTAATCTTGACGCGCACCCAACGGTCAATCTCGGGAACATAGATGCGCTTGTTTTGCAAATTGGGCTTGAACTTGCGCTTGACGGTGTTGAAGGCTTTGCTGCGCGATTGACCAAAGAGCGGCTTGACGCCAGTGATTTTGCGTTTGCCGGGCATGACAGACTTCCTTAAGTAGGTACGCTTGCTGCAAGGCTCGCAGTATACAGAAAATCCTTTGTCTGTCGAGGGTCGCTTTTTTTACCGCCCTCATCGGCGCATCTGACAGTCAGGTAGAGGCCGCGACGATGAAACCCATCGCAGAGCCTTCGCGCCTGCCGATCATTTCAAGTCGCGGCGGTGCCAGTCATCGCTGAACAGGTTGAAATCGGTTTGGCGCTGAGGGAATTCGGCGATCAGGTCTTCATCTATATCCACGCCCAGCCCCGGCCTGCTAGGCAGCGCGAAGTAGCCATCGACCACCTCGGGCATGCCGATGCCTGCCGCTTTGACAGGCGGGTCGGCAAAGTCGTTGAAGTATTCCTGGATTTTGAAATTGGGCGTGGACGCCGCCACCGCCAGCGACGCCATGGTCGAGCAGGGACCGCCGACATTGTGCGGGGCGACCAGCACATAATACATCTCGGCTGTGCCCGCCAGTTTTTTCATATTGCCAATGCCGCCGAAGTGCGTGATATCGGTCTGGATGATGTCGGCAGCGCCCAGTTCAAAGAGTTCGCGGTATTCATAAGGCGTGTGGATGCGCTCGCCAGTGGCGACAGGGATGCCCAGCGGCAGCGCCACTTCGCGCACATCTCGCAGCGCGCGCAGATTTTCGGGCGGCACCGGCTCTTCCACCCAAGCCGGGCGAAATTCTGCCAGGTCGCGGATGATCTCGGCGGCGGTGACTGGGTTGAAGCGCCCGTGCATCTCAATCAATAGGTCCACATCAGGACCCACGGCGTCATACACTGCTTCGACCAAGGCGATGCTCAGCAGCTTTTCCTGGCGGGTAAATTCATAAAAGCCGCTGCCAAAGGGGTCAAACTTGAGCGCGCGATAGCCCTTGGCGATGACGTCTTTGGCGGCGGCATGCCAGGCCTCGGGCTTGCGCTCGACGCGATACCAGCCGTTGGCATAGGCTTTGATTTTGTCGCGCATCGCCCCGCCCAGCAGACGATAGAGCGGCTGTTCCAGTGCCTTGCCGATGATGTCCCAACAGGCGATTTCCAGCAGAGCGATGCCTGTCATGGCGATCTCGCCGGCGCGCCCATAAGTCTCGCGCAGCATGCGATACACAAGCGTCTCGGTGTTAAAAGGGTCTTGCCCAAGCGCGAAATCGGGCACGGTTTCGTTCAAATAGCCGATGACGGCTCCGACTCCGCCGACGGGCCGCGCCTCTGCCCAGCCAACCAGGCCTTCGTCTGTTTCTACCTTGACAAAGAGCAGGTTGCGCCAGGGCGTGCCCATCACCTTGGTGCTGACATGGCTGATTTTCATCGTCCTGACCTCTAGTCTTCGCAATCGCAAGGGCGAGTGATTCGGCCGCCACCCATAGCCAGATGCTTGGCCTTGGGGTCAAACCACCGGTGCCCCAGAGCGACCGCGGCGATTTGACTTTCCCCCTGCATCTGGGAGCATATCAGCTTACAAATAATTCTTGGTCTTCGCATCATGCAAGCGGCTCGGGTTGATCTTGCCGTCTTGGTTGACGACTGTCTGGTAGCGTTGCCTCCGCTGCCGATTCAACGCCGGCGAGCCAAATCGCGCGCTGTTGATGCCGCTGACTGTGCCTGGTCGCGTGCTGGTGATCAGCCATTCCAGCAGATCCGCCCGCAGTTCACGCGCTTTGTCTTGATAAGCGGGTTCAACATACAAATTGCGCATCTCCCAAGGATCGCTCGCCAGGTCGTACAACTCGCCAAAACCATCGGGGTGTTGTTCGGGGAACATGGCGCGCGGATAATGCACCAGGCGGAAGCGACCTTTGCGCAGGCTTTTGCTCCAGGCAAATTCTGTTATGCCCAGTCGCCCCGCATCGTCCGCCGCCCCCTGCAGCAGCCCCGAGATGTCGCGGCCATCGCTGGTTTCCATGCCCTCGATGCCTGTCAGCGCGCACAATGTATTGCTGATATCGACCAATTCAACCACTGAATCGACTATCTCGCCGGCTGGGATGCGCCGCGGCGACCAGAATATCAGCGGCACGCGCGTGATGGCATCGCTGCAAATGCCCGGCGCTTTTTCCATGATGCCGTGCTCGGTTGCATAATCGCCATGATCGGATGTATAGACGACGATGGTATCTTCCGCAATGCCCGCCGACCGCAAATAGTCCAGCAACGCTCCCACAGCGGCATCCACCTGGCTGACCGCGCCCAGATAGCCGTGCAGCTTGCGGCGGCGAGCTGCCTCGAACGTGCGCGGCGAGAAGAGCGCCCAGTCGGGACTTCGCCAACGCGCGGCCGCGGCGATAAAGTGCGGCGCTTTGCTGGCGGCTGCCAGGTCATAATCGGCATTTGGCGGCAGGCTCAGCGCATCGCCAGCGTAGAGATCCCAAAACTCCTGGCAAGGCGTGGTGCATTGATGCGGGCGCGGAAAGCTGACATGCAGCAAGAAAGGCTGTTCGCGCCCCGCGGCGGTCTGCATGGTTTTGATCGCTGTATTGGCCAGCCAGCCTTCTTGTGATTCGTCAAATGCCAGCGGGCTGGGCCTGCCTTCCACCGACTGGCGTCCGCGCTCGCCAAATTCTGGCAGCAAGATGTGGTCTTCCAGCTTTTCGACGCCACGCTCGCGCAGAAAGCTCGTATAGGCGGACGACCGCCCGACCACGCTGCCCGCCTGGTAGGAATTGCTCTCGTGAAAGACATCGCATTCGTCTTCCACCCAGTATTCCGGGCAGTGGATCTTGCCCATTGCCGCTGTGAAATAACCAGCTGCGCGGAAGTGCCCGAAGATATTGGGCAGCCCGCCGGGGTTGCGCCCACTCAAGCTGTAGTAGCCGTGATTGTGCGGATATTGCCCGCTGAGGAAAGAGACGCGGCTGGGCGTGCAGATGGGATTTTGGGTGATGGCCGCGCTGCAACGGACACCTTCGCGCGCCATGCGGTCGAGGTGCGGGGTGCGCGCGTCTGGATGCCCGGCATGACCCAGCGCTTTGGCGTTGTGCTGGTCGGACACAAGGAAGAGGATGTTGGGTTGGGTCATGATGCCCATTCCCCAACCCCCTCCCAAAAATGAGGGAAGGGGAATCGCTTACAAGAATTGAAGTCCCTCCCTCTTGATGGGGGAGGGATTTAGGGTGGGGGTGGAGTTTCTACCCGCCATACTGCGCGTCATAAGCCGCCTGATAAATCTCAGCCATGCGGTTGATACCCAGGCTATCGAGCGTGGCGACAAAATTGTCCCAGCCGGCATCCAAGTCTTGCCGACCCAGCACGAACTCCGCTGTCATCTGCGCCACGAAATCGGTGATGCCCAAGCGCAGCTCAGTGACCTCGGCCGCCTGCGCGATCGTCAGCGCCAGCGGGGGAATCAAGTCTTCGATGTCACGGGCGTATGGCTCGTAGGCGACTCGGGTTTCCTCAAGCAGCACGACTTCGAGTCCGCCGGCATCTTCGCGGCGCACCTCACCCAAACGCAGGTGGTTGGGTCGATAGCTGGGTCCGCGCTGCGCCCAGTGCACATTCTGCAGCGAACCGAAGGTGGAGAGGCGTTGCCAGATAGCTTCAAATTCATCGCCGCCCAGCGAAGTAGCGCCTGCTTCCGCCCACTTCCATTGCCCCGCTTCGCCTTCAGCGGCTTCCCATTGCGGAATGCCAAAGACAGAGCGCAAGGTGGTTTCGCGTTCATACAAGCCATCGCACCACTTGAAGGCTGCCACTGGGTGTTCGGTTCGGCTGTTGATGGTGCATTGCCCCGAGCCAACGCCCCATGGGTTGAAGGGCGCCTGGCGCAAGCCGCTGGGTCCTTCCAGGGCGGGAACGGCAATATATTTCTGCCAGCGGTCGCCGCCGACGTTGGCGAAGTTGGGGTGCGCGCCCGAAATGACAACGCCGATCGTGGGCGCATCGCCACCCTCGACTTGCTGCTTGATCTGGTCCATCGGCTGGGTGAAGCTCTCTTCGCCAAACAGCCCGGCTGCGAAAAGCCGTTTTAGATAGCGCAAGCCCTCGCGGTAGCCCTCGCTGGTGACATTTTGCGTGATGACGCCGTCGTTCTGCTCGAAGAAGCGGTTTTGCCCGGCGAATTCGCTGAAGACGAAGGGATTCATCAAGAAGCCGTCGATGTTGCCGTTCCAGCCCGTGGTGGCGGCAGCCAATGGGATCTCATCATTCGGGTCACCATTGCCGTTGGCATCCTGTTCTTTGAAGGCGGTCAGCACAGCGAAGAACTCCTCGGTGGTTTCTGGCACATCCATGCCGACATTCGCCAGCCAGTCCGAGTTGATCCAAGCACGCTGTGAATAGAAGCAGTGATAGCATTCGTTGACCTGGGGCAGCCCATAGATTTCGCCATCCGGCGAGGTAATCAGTGGGCGCACCTGCGGCGAACCTTGAAACACTTCGTGGATGAAGTGCCCCTGTTCTTCGATTAAGCCGCTGAGGGACAGGAACAAGCCTTGGGGGCCAAATAGCGCCAAGGTGGATGGATCCACATCGAAGCCGACCACGATGTCGGGCAGGTCGCCGCTGGCAATGGTCAAATTCAACACTTCTTGACCTTCGTTGGGCGGCGCGATATCAAAGTTGAGGTTGATGCCGGTGCGCTCGCTATACCATTCGGTGAAGGTATTGGTGTTGAAATCTTCTACAATGGCATGACCCAGCATCAGGATATTCAGCGTGATCGGCTCTTCTACGATTGGGAATTCACCCGGTGCCGATACCATCTCTTGTCCAGAAGCGCTCAAGGGCAGCGCCAATACAATGACCAGCAGCGTCAAAACCAGCGTTCGTTTGTTCATATCAATCCTTTCTTTGGTCTTGCCTGGAATTCGTTGAAGTCCCTCCTTTTTGGCAGGAGGGACTTGGGGTAGAGATGGAGTTCCTACTCGCCATACTGCTCATCGTAGACGGTTTGATAAATCTCCACCATGCGGTTGATGCCCAGACTATCGAGCGTGGCGACGAAATTGTCCCAGCCGGCATCCAAGTCTTGCCGCCCCAGCACGAACTCCGCTGTCATCTGCGCCACGAAATCGTTGATGGACAGGCGCAGATCAGTGACCTCGGCTGCCTGCGCGCTTGTCAGCGCCAGCGGGGGAATCAAGTCTTCGATGTCACGGGCGTATGGCGCGTAGGCGACTCGGGTTTCCTCGAGCAGCACAACCGCGAGGCCAGCAGCATCCTTGCGGAGCACTTCGCCCAGCCGAAAGGCGTTGGAGCGATAGCTGGGTCCACGCTGCGCCCAGTGCGCGTTTTGCAGCGAACCGAAGGTGGAGAGACGCCGCCAGATGGCTTCGAATTCATCGCCGCCCAGGGCTGGTTCGCCTTCTTCTGCCCAGCGCCATTGGCCCTCTTCGCCTTCAGCGGCTTCCCATTGCGGGACGCCGATGACAGAGCGCAGGGTCGTTTCGCGTTCATACAGGCCATCGCACCACTTGAAGGCTGCCACTGGGTGTTCGGTTCGGCTGCTGATGGTGCATTGACCAGAGCTGATCGACCAGGGGCTATATGGCACCTGGCGCAGGCCGCTGGGTCCCTCCAGGGCGGGAACGGCGACATATTTCTGCCAGCGGTCGCCACCGATGTTTGCGAAGCTATGCGGCCCGCCGGCAATAACGGTGCCGATCGTGGGCGCATCGCCCCCCTCGACTTGCTGCCTAACCTGGTCCATCGGCTGGGTGAAGCTCTCTTCGCCAAACAGCCCGGCTTCGAAGAGCCGATTTAGATAGCGCAAGCCTTCGCGATAGCCTTCGCTGGTGACATTTTCCGTGATGACGCCGTCGTTCTGCTCGAAGAAGCGGTTCTGCCCGGCGTATTCGCTGAAGACGAAGGGATTCATCAGGAAGCCGTCGATATTGGGATTCCAGTTCGTGGTGGCGGCGGCCAGCGGGATCTCATCGTTCGGGTCGCCATTGCCGTTGGCATCCTGCTCTTTGAAGGCCATCAGCACATCAAAGAACTCTTCGGTGGTCTGCGGCACATCCATGCCGACATTCGCCAGCCAGTCCGAGTTGATCCAGGCGCGCTGCGAATAGAAGCATTGGTAGCACTCGTTGACCTGGGGCAGCCCATAGATTTCACCATCCGGCGCGGTGACCAGCCGGCGCACCTGCGGCGAGCCAGCGAAGACCTCGTGGATGTAGTGCCCGTGTTCTTCAATCAAGCCGCTGAGGGGCAAGAACAAGCCTTGGGGTCCAAACAGCGCCAGGGTCGATTGATCCACACCGAAGCCGACAATAATATCGGGCAGGTCGCCACTGGCGATGGTCAGGTTCAGCACCTCAGTGCCTTCGTTGGGCGGCGCGATATCAAAGTCGAGGTTGATGCCGGTGCGCTCGCTATACCAGTCGGTGAAGGTGTTGGTGCTGAAGTCTTCGACGAGGGGAGTGCCCAGCATCAGGATATTCAGCGTGATCGGCTCTTCCACGATTGGAAATTCACCGGGCGCTGATACCATCTCTTGCCCCGAAGCGCTCAAGGGCAGCGCCAACACAATGACCAGCAGCGTCAAAACCAGTGTTCGTTTGTTCATGTCAAATCCTCCCTTTGTCGAAGTTCCAAGACGAATCACCAATGAAAACAGTCAATAGCTGCGCTCCTTTCGGTGTGCCCGAAGTGCCTATTTTACCGAGCCAAGTGTCATTCCCTTGACAAAATGTCGCTGCACAAAGGGATAGAGAATCATGACCGGCACGCTGGCTACGACAATCAGCGAATACTTCAGCAGGTCGCGCAAGCCCTCGCGCGCCACCAGGTCTTCGACATCAATCAGCATCGATGCGTCCACCGAGTTTTGAATTAATATCTCGCGCAAGACAAGCTGCAACGGAAACAGTTCTTGGTCTTTCAAGTAAATCAGCGCTTGAAAATACGTGTTCCAATGGGTGTTTACGGCGTAGAAAAGCGCCAGCACGGCGATGATGGGTCTTGCCAACGGCAGAATGATGCTGAGGAAGATGCGGAAATCACTAGCGCCATCGATGCGCGCCGCTTCGTTCAGCTCGGGCGGTATCGTCGTGCGGAAGAAAGTGATGGCGATCAACAGATTAAACGGGCCGATGCCGGTCGGCAAGATCATCGCCAAGCGCGTATTGTACAAGCCCAGATCGCGCACGACCATAAAGGTGGGGATCAAACCGCCACTGAAGAGCATGGTGAAAATGAAAGCGAAGGTGATGACGCGCCGCCCTATCAAATCCTGCCGCGAGAGAGGATAGGCGGCGGCGATCGTCATGGCGACATTGAAGACCGTGCCGAAGAACGTATAAAAGAGCGAATTGGCAAAACCATTCCAGACCTTGTTGTGCTCAAAGATCGTCTCGTATCCCAGCAAGCTGAAATCGACGGGCCACAAGGTAACCTTGCCAGCGATCACCGCTTCGGCAGAGCTGAAGGAGGCGGCGACAATAAATATCAAGGGCAGCAGAATGATGACGGTGACAATGAGCAGGAAGGCGGTGTTGCCCAGCATAAAGACGCGGTCGACAGTCGATTCGTTGACCTGGTTGATATGGCTTTCGTAACTCGTCATCGAAGCCATCGACGTCCCCTTATTTACCAGACGCTGTTATTCGTCAGGCGGCGGGCGGCATGATTGACCGCGATCAACAGCAACAGCCCCACAATCCCTTTCAGCAGGCCGATGGCTGTTGAATAAGAAAAATCGAGCACCGGCGACAAAAGCCCAACCTTGTACACATAGGTATTGATGACTTCAGACACGCCAAGGTTGAGCGGGCTTTGCATCAGGTAGACTTTTTCAAAGGCGATGTCCAGCACACGACCGGTCGACAAGACGAGCAGGACCATCGCTGTCGGCAGCAAGCCAGGAATGTCGATATAACGAATCCGCTGCACACGGTTGGCGCCATCGACGACAGCCGCTTCGTGCAAGGCGGGGTCAATAGTCGACAGCACAGCCAGATAGATGATCGCGTTGAAGCCCATGTCTTGCCACACGCCCGACCAGACGAAGATATGGCGAAAAGCGCCAGGATCACCCATCCAGTTCGGCGAAGCCTGCCCGAGCATATTCGCCAGCGCCGCAGTAAAGCCGACGCGCGGATGCATAAATTGGAAGAGCATCCCCACAATCACCACCGTCGAGATGAAGTAGGGCGCGAAGGTGATCATCTGCACGCTGCTGCGAAACAGGCGCGTTCTCACCTGGTTAAGGCTCAGCGCCAGGATGATCGGTATGGGAAAGACGAGCAAGGAATAGAAGCTGAGCACAACCGTATTGATAATGACCGGCTCGAACTTGGGCGAATTGTAAAAGCGCTCAAAGTTTGCCAAGCCGACCCAAGGGCTGCCCTCGATGCCAAAAACGGGTGAATACTGTCGGAAGGCGATCTGCGCGCCATACATAGGCGCATAACGAAAAACCAGCAGCCAAAGCAAGGGAAGGAACAGCAACGCATACAACTGCCAGTTGCGGCGGATGCGCAGCCAAAAATAGCTTGAGCCGATTGTTAATCGCATTTGCAGCCCACTTTCTTCCAATCAGAGGCAATCTAACAAGCCTGCTCGCCAGAGTCAAGAAATTGCCCGCCGGCGCACTCGCAACCTTTATTACATAAAATTTCCCGCCGCACCTTAGATTTTGGCGCGAACAAGCGAAAGCAAGCCCCTCCCACAAAAATGACTGGGAGAGGCTTGGTGGCGACAGAGGCTAGCTGCGCGGGACTATCCGCCCATCGGGACTACGAGGTTCGCGCCCATGCCCACATCAGCCAGCGCGGCGATGCCCAGTTCGGCATTGATGCGCACAGGCTCTTCTGTAACCTGTCCCGGCAGGTATTCCGCCACGAACTCCGCCGCCAGCGTATTCGCCACCAGGGCTTTTTCCGCGGATTCATAGACTGTCAGCGCGGCCACCCGATCAATGCCATCGTTCATCGTGAAGTAGCTGAAGAGGCCGCCGGCTTCTTGCTGCTGCGGCACAAATATCCGCTCTACCAACGCTGCCGCTTCGTCACGATCTGACAGGTCGTAATTGTCATACAGACGCAGCGCCGCATAGAGCGATGGCAGGCTTTGGGACAGTATGTCTTGCTCGTTCATCGCGTAATAGACATCCACCGCGCCTTCGACGACAGTCGGCGGGTTGGGCAGCAGCATCGCCACAGTCTCCGCGACGAAGGCGCTCGCCGCCTCGGTGGCCGCCGCGGCTTGTTCGGGCATCTCAAACAAACTGATCGCCGCCAGCATATCGTCTGCCTGCATCCAATAATAGCCGACGAAGCCAGCGCTGCTGCGCATGATTGGCAAAAAGCCCTCGACCGTCAGCTGCTGGATCTCTGCCCGGTCGGTTGGGTCGACGCCATCATACACGCGCACACTGGCGAAGATCTCGCGAGCAATCAGGTTGGCGCCATCCGCTGTATCAGCCAAAGCCGCGACAGCCAGACTGCTGCTGAAGCCGGTCGGCACCTGGGGCGACCGCGGCGCAACCTGCCCGCGCGAGAAGTCGACCGCGTTGCTGTTGGCTTCCGCCGCCGCTGGCGAATCATAAATCGATATCGCGACCACCACGCTGCCAGTCGTGGCGACGCTGTATTGGGCGAAGAAGCCATCAATGGCGAGCAGCTCGGGCACGAGCTCGCTCTTTGCCTGCTCGGTTGATTCGTCAAAGCGCGTCATATCAAAGTCGGCGTAGACGCGCAGACTGGCATAAAGCGAACTGGGCAGCCCGCGCATCATGTCTCCGCGCACATTCAGCCCAACTGCGCCTTCATGCGCCGTCGGCGGATTTGGCAGCAGCGGCGCGAGGTTTTCTGCCACGAAGTCGCGCGCCGCTTCGTTGGATGCCGCCGCCTGCTCGGGCGATTCAAACAGGCTGACCGCCGCCAGTTTGTCGTCCGCCGGCAGTAGATAATAGCCGACAAAGCCCTCGCTCTCGCGCATGATCGGCAAAAAACCTTCCGCCACGCGCCGAGCAATCTCGCTTTGGTCAGCCGGGTCGATGCCGTCATACAAACGGATGCTGGCGAAGAGGCTATCCTCGTCCGCGCTCGCCGTCATCGGCAGCGTCAATAGCGCGAACAGGCACAGCAGCAGGCTCTTTCTGGCAACCGCTTTAATCTTGAGCATTGTTTTTTCCCAGTTTGGCTGTGTTTCCGAGGATCTGGCTTACAACTATCGTAATATGGAATGCGTGCGTGTCAACCATCTGGCGAGCGACCGTGGACGCTACAACAGCGAGACCAGGCTGCCGCTGCGACTGCTGGCCAGCGCGGCATCCACGATGCGCATATTGACGATGCCCTCCGCAGCGCCAGGCACAGGCGTTTTGTCGGCGCGGATGCAGTCGATGAAATAAGCCAGCTGCCGGTCGTACATGACCTGCGGGCAATGGTCTTCGCGTACAGGTGGAAAACCAGGGTCGATGGTCGTCACTGTCGCCGCTTCGCGATTGGGGATCTCCAGCCGGGTGGGGAAGAGCTGCCCCCAGCCGCGTCTGCCATAGAGCTGCGTGCTGGCTTCGGGGCCATCGGCGTGGGGCCACCACCAACCTGATTCGATGATGGAGCTGGCACCATTCGCCCAGTTGATCCAAAGGACGCCGCTGTCATCGACATCGCCTTGCGTGTAGTCGGTGGAGATGCGGGCATAAACGCTGGTCGGCTGCGGGTCGCCCAGCAGCCAGCGCGCCACATCAATAGCGTGGATGCCCATATCAGCCAGCGCCCCGCCGCCAGCATAACGCGCGTCGGTGAACCACCCGCTCGGACCCCAGTTGACATGCACGCCGTTCCCTTTGCTGTGCAGAATATCGCCCAGCTGCCCGCTTTCGACCTGCGCGCGCAGCCAGTTGACTTCGTCGTCAAAACGCCAACAGTGCGCCACCATCAGCTTGGCACCCGTGGCTTGGCTGGCTCGCTGCATGGCGAGCGCTTCTTGCGCATTCAGCGCCATGGGCTTTTCCACCATGACATGCACGCCAGCTTGCAATGCGGCGATAGACTGCGGCGCATGCAGATAATTGGGTGTGTTGACGCAGAGGGCATCCACCTCGCCATCCGCCAACAGCGCCTCAATCGTGGGGTACTGCCGCGCGATATGGAATTGCTCCGCAAAATCGGCCATGGACGATTCGCGGTGGTTGACGACCGCCACCAGTTCCACGCCGGCCTGCGCCTGCGCCGCCCGCGCATGCACCCGCGAGATATAGCCTGTGCCAGTGAATGCCGTGCGAATTGTCATCTGCCGCCTCCCCCTGTTCGCGCCTGTAGCTTGGAGTCTACCACTTTTTCCGTGCCTCCTCGATTCAGCCGCTTCAACATGTTTTGTCTTCGGCGAAGCGCCAAGTTGAAGGAGTACACCGAAGTGTCTGCTTATGGATATGCCCGAAATGACTGTTCGTTGTGTCAATGTGAGGCGAATGGGCTGCCGCTAGACCCCGCTCGCCATGAAGTCGATTCTTTTGAAGCGCTTGCCCCGCATTCCCGATCTGGGATTGGCGATTTTTGTGGATGCGCGCTGCTTTGCCCCCACCCCAAACCCCTCCTCCGACTATGAGGGAGGGGCTGCCATGCTGCGGAAGCGCAGGAAAAACTCCCCTTCCCTCGTTCTGGGGCAAGGGGATGGGGGGCTTGGTTGCCATATCCACGCATTCATCCCTCCCCCCGATCTTGCTTGTTTTGCCTCCAAGCGCATTGCTGATACAATCGAATCGCTTCTGCCACTTGCATGAAAGGACAGTCCATGTACGACCGGCCTGGCTTTACCACAATTTTCGGCCGCAACTTGCTCGCCGAGCTGCCCAAAATCGCGCATCAGCCCTACTTGGTCGTGACCATGGACGACCTGTGGGAACTGTTTGCGCACAATTTTGATGACAATCTGGCTGGGCCTTATCTCGTCACAACCATCGACGGCGACGAGCTAAAGGACGAACTGGCAAAGCTGCCCCACTGCCGCAGCATCATCGGCTTGGGCGGCGGGCAGGCGCTGGATGTCGCCAAATACTTCGCCTGGGCGCTGAGGCTGCCGCTCTTTCAAGCGCCGACTTCCATGTCGGTCAACGCCGCCTTTGGCCATCGCTGCGGCCTGCGCTTCGATGGCAATGTCCGCTATGTCTATTGGGCGGTACCCGAGGCGGTTTATGTCGACTTTGGCGTCATCCAGGGCGCGCCGCCAGTCGTCAACCGCAGCGGCATCTGCGAGATCCTCTGCTATCACACCGCCCATGCCGACTGGCGTTATGCCCAGGCGCAGGGACGTGTCGAAGACAAGTGGCAATACGACCAGGCGATGGTCGACGAAGCCCAGGCGGTGATGGCGACCGTGATGAAGGCGCTGGATGATATCCGCGAGGTCAACGAGCGAGGCATCCGCGCCTTGATGCTGGCGAATCGCTGGGGCGGGGCGGCTTTTCATAATCTGGGCTGGAATCCACGCCCGATCGAAGGCGCAGACCACTTCCTGTTTTATGCGCTGGAATACTACACAGGCAAGAAATTCATCCATGGCCAGCCGGTCTGCCTGGGCATTTATGTCGGCTCGCTGCTGCATGCCGACCGCGCTGACGACATGCTTGCGGCCATTGTGCGCGCTGGCGTCGATATCCGCCCGCAAGCCATGGGCATCAGCTGGGACGATGTCGCGCATGCCCTGCTGAATATGCGTGAGTTCGTGCGCGATGCTGGCTTGTGGTATGGCATCTATCACGACGCTGTCATCGACCAGGCTTTCTGCGACCAGCTGCGCCAAACTGTCGAAGCGGCTTATGAAGGGGTTATGCTCTAGGCGCGCTGCGGCGAACAAAGCGCTGGCGAAAGCCGATATGCGATGGACAAGAGATGCCGCCGCAGACGCTGCAGCCGACCAGCTTGTGTCGATCGTCTTGCGAGTCGGCAGGGCTTTGTCAAAATTGGAATCGAACCGAATGTTTCGGTGGTTCACCATAAGTCACAGTCTTAGGAGGCTGACATGAAATTGCGAATCATATTGTTATTGAGTTTGTTGCTGTTGCTTGTGCCGTCGTTGGCGCAGGCAGAAGACTTCGACTGGATGCGGTTTGCTGGCAGCGAAATCACCATCTTGATGCCCGAACACCCCGTGTTGGATGGCATGCGCAGCGTCATGGATGACTTTGAAGCCGCCACTGGCATCAGCGTCAATGTGGAAGCGCTGGCGGAAAACCTCTACTTCGACCGCATGGAAGTCGCGTTGCGCGCCGACACGGGCGTTATGGATGTCTACATGGTGCCCATGGATTCCACCGCATTCACCCAGTGGAGCAATGGGCTGATTCACCCGTTGAGTCCGTATATCACTGACGCCAGCATGTCGTCTGCCGACTATGACTTTGCCGACTTCCCGGCTGGCTTCACGCAGGCGACGCAGTACCCGCCCGGCGCTATGGACGCGCAGGATTACGCCATCCCCGTTTCCTTCGAGGCCTACACCCTCTTCTGGAATATGGATATTGTCGATGAATATCTGGATGGCGTCGTGCCCGACACCATGGCCGGCTTGATCGACGCGGCGCACAGCATCTCGGAAGCCAGCGGCGGCATGGTGGCTGGTTCGGTGATGCGCGGCATCCGTTCACATACCATCATGGACACGGTCACTGGCATGGTCTTCAACAATTGGGGCGAGGCAGAGATGACATTGCCGACCAATGTCTGGTACGACGGCGACTGGTCGATGCCGCAGGTGGATGATGAGCGCATCACAGCGGGCTTGTCGCACTACGCTGGCTTGATGTCGGCTGGTCCCATCAATGTGCAGGCGCTGGACTGGCCCGATGCCAGCTTGCTCTTTCAGCAAGGGCGCGCTGGCTTCTTCATCGACGCCAGCCTCTTTGGTCCAGGCTTTGAAGACCCGGAAGCGTCCGCCGTCGCGGGCAAAACCGGCTATGCCGTGATGCCGCCAGTTGAAGCCGGTGGCGACTCCTGGACAGGACACTGGATGTGGGGCATCGGCATCCCCGCCAATTCTCAGAATCCAGACGCGGCCTGGTACTTCATCCAATGGATGACCAGCGCCGACATTGAGCCCGTGATTGGTGCCTACCATGGCGGGGCGGCGCGCGTATCGACCTGGGACAAAGCCGAGTATGTCGACGCGCTGAACCCGCTTTATGTCGATACGGTGCTGGAAGCCATGCAGACTTCGCGCACGACCGTCGTCTTCCGTGAAGGCTGGAGCGAATACGCGCTGGTCATCGTGGACGCGATCCAGGACATGTATGGCGGGATGGCGCCAGCTGATGCGACCGCCAAAGCCCAGCAGCGCCTGTTGGATATGGAAGAATAGGTCGTGCTCCATTCCCCAGCCCCTTCCACACAAGGCGGCAAGGCAAGCAAAGCCCTCAGCCTGTGGGAGGGGTTTGGGGCGGAGGACAGCTAATGCCCGCCAGCGCCAACCGCGCAGCGTATCTTCTCATCGCGCCAGCTCTGTTGGTCTTGGCGGCAACTTCGCTGTATCCGGCGATATATTCATTCGCGCTCAGCTTCTTCAACTGGAATTGGGGGGCGCGGTTCGACTTTATCGGGCTGCGCAATTATGCCGACCTCTTTCAGAGCGCCGAGTTTTGGCAGGTCCTCTACCAGACCTTCCTCTTCGCGATCGTGGCGACGGGGCTGGAGCTGCTGCTGGGGCTGGGTTTGGCGGTGGTGGTAGACAGGCTGGGCTTCGGCGCGGGCATCATCCGCACCCTGCTGCTGACTCCACTGATGGTCTCGGGCATCATCGTGGCGCTGATGTCGAAGATTCTGCTTGATCCCATGCTCGGCTTCGTCAATTATTTGCTGATATGGCTGGGTTTGCCACCCTCGCCCTTCTTCGGCACGACAGCCACGGCCATGAGCACAATCATCATGGTCGATGCTTGGTGGCAGACAGCTTTTGTCTTCATCATCGTGCTGGCTGGCTTGCAGAGTCTGGCGCAGGAGCCCATCGAAGCGGCTCGTGTGGATGGCGCAAACAGCCTGCAAATCTTCTTCCGCATCAAGCTGCCTATGTTGCGCGGCGTGCTCTTCACTGTGTTGATCTTCCGCACAATCGATACTTTGAAGGTCTTCGACATCATCTTTGGCACGACCGGCGGTGGACCCCAGATCGCCACCGAAGTCATGCAGACCCTGGCTTATCGCAAAGCCTTCAGCTTCCTGCAAATGAGCGAGTCGATGACAGTCATGGTCATTTTCTCGACCATCGTGCTGCTGATCTGCCTGCTTTACATGCGCCTGGAATCTTTCCTGGTCGAGGTGTAGCCGTGGGCATCGCGCGGCGCGACCAACTTGAACGGGCGCTGGCTTACTTAATCTCGCTGGCGGCGATCTTGCTGACGCTCTTCCCGATCGTCTGGCTGCTGAGCGTGTCGTTAAAGTCGCAGCGGGATGCCTTCGCTGTGCCACCCAAGCTGCTCTTCGAGCCGATCGCCGATCATTTTCTGGGGCTGCTGGACAAGCCCGGTTTCGTGGACGCTTTCCGAAACTCGGTGATTGTGACTGCGATGGGGGTGGCCATCGCCATCACCATCGCCATCTTCGCTGCCTACAGCATTCATCGCTTTCGCTTTCGCGGCAAGCAGCTGTTTGGCGCTTGGCTGCTGCTGGCTTATATGCTGCCAGAGTTTCTTTTCATCATCCCGCTCTTTGTGCTGTATCAGCGCATTGGCTGGTACGACAGCCATATTGGCTTGGCGCTGGCTTATCAGGCGCACTCGCTGCCCTTCGCTGTCTGGTTGCTCCGCAGCTTTTTTCGTGAAGTGCCGCTGGATCTGGACGATGCCGCGCGGATCGACGGCTGCAACCACTTGGGCGCCTTGCGCCATGTCTATATCCCGATGGCTGCGCCGGGCATCGCTGCGACAGCGATATTGACCGCCATCTGGATTTGGAATGAGCTGACCATCGCCTTGAGTCTGACTTTCAGCGAGGCGCAGACGATCACAGTCGCGGTGGCGTCCTTTCGCGGCTACACTTCCATCAACTGGGGCGGCATGGCGGCGGCTTCCATCGTGGCGGTCCTGCCGATGCTGCTCTTTGCGGTGGTGGCGCAGAAATACATTGTCAAGGGGCTGACGCTGGGCTCGCTGAAAGGCTAGGGCTGCGCGAGTCAGCCGGTCTACTGCCCACACCTCGCGTATGAACGAGGGAAAGACGGGTCTGAATAGGAAGGAATCATGTCAAAACTTGCCATTCAGGGTGGCGCGCCCGCCAAGACCAAAGCCTTTCCCGCCTGGCCCCAGCACGATGAGCTGGAACGCCGGGCGCTGCTGGAGGTGCTGGAAAGCGGCAACTGGTGGCGCAGCGAAGGCGACAAGACCGCCGCCTTTGAACGGGCATTTGCCGATTATCACCAGGCGAACCATGGCATCGCGGTAACCAACGGCACGCATGCGATTGAGGTGGCGCTGGCGGCGCTGGATATCCGCCCTGGCGATGAGGTTATCGTGCCCAACGCTACCTTTGTCGCCACTGCCAGCGCTGCGCTCTTTGCTGGCGCTTTGCCCAGGCTGGTCGATGTGCGCGCGGACAACTTTTGCATCGATCCAGAATTGGCGGAAGCAGCTATCAACGAGCGCAGCAAAGCCATCATCGCCGTGCATTTGGGCGGCTGCCCAGCCGACATCGACGCGCTAAAATCTATCGCCAACAAGCATGGCATCGCTCTGCTGGAAGACGCGGCGCATGCGCACGGCAGCGAATGGCGTGGACGCAAGGTGGGCGCCTTGGGACGGGGCGGCACCTTCAGCTTTCAAGCCAGCAAGACCATGACGGCCGGCGAAGGCGGCATCATCCTAAGTGATGACGATGGCTTTGAACGCATGGCGCGCTCGGTGCATGATTGCGGACGCTTGCCCGGCGAATGGTTCTACAGCCACTACCATTACGGCTCGAATTACCGATTGAGCGAATGGCAGGGCGCCGTGCTGCTGGCGCAGTTGACGCGCCTGGACGAACAGACCGCTCGCCGCAACACCAACGGCCGCTTGCTGGATCACTTGCTGAGCCAGATAGCCGGCATCAAGCCCCAGCGACTCGACAGCCGCGCCACCCGCAATGGGCATTACGCGTATATTTTTCACTTCGAGCCGCGCCACTTCGCCGACATCACCCGCCCGCAATTTGAAGCCGCTCTGCAAGCTGAGGGCATCCCCACCCAGCCGCCTTATCCGCCATTGCATCAGTTGGATCTGTTTCAAAGCGGCGCTTACAAACATCGGCTGAGCGGAGCGCAGGCAGCAGAAGACCACGCCTTTCTGCGCGCGCCTTTCCCCAATTCCGTCCGCGAGTTTGAGGAGACCATTTGGATCACGCAGCGCGCTTTGCTAGGCGACGAGCAAGATATGCGCGAGGTCGCCGCGGCGCTGCAAAAAATCAGCGAAAATGCCGCTGAATTGACCTAAGCCCCCACAGCATCCAGCGCTTGCAGGCTGTCTTCGCGCGCTTCGAGCCACTGGATGGCGGCCATGGCTGCCGATGTGCCTTGCCCGACTGATGTCGCCACCTGCCGCCAGATCTCGTCCTGGATTTCGCCCGCGGCGAAGACGCCATCGACATTGGTGCGATAGCGCTGGTCGGTGATGATGTAGCCATTTTCGTTCAGCGCGATCTGGTCGCCAAAGACGGCGTTGTTGGGGTCGTGGCCGATGAAGATGAAGACGCCATCGGTCGGATGCAGCGTCTGCTCGCCCGTCTGTGTATCGCGCAGGCGCACCGCATTGACGCCGCCGCCATCGCCCACGATTTCTTCGACTACGCTGTTCCAGGTGAAGCGGATTTTGTCGTTGTTGAAGGCGCGCTGCTGCAGCTGGACGCCGGCGCGCAGGGCATCGCGGCGATGGATGATGTTGACGCTGTTGGCGAAGCGCGTCAAAAAGATGCCCTCTTCCAGCGCAGAATCGCCGCCGCCGACCACAACAATATCTTTGCCGCGGAAGAAGAAGCCATCGCAGGTGCCGCAATAGCTGACGCCCGTGCCGGTGAACTCTGCCTCGCCAGCCACGCCCAGTTTGCGCGGGTCTGCGCCGATCGTCACGATGACCGAGTCGGCCAGGTATTCTTCGCCATAGGTCTTGACGGCGAATGGCGAGCCGCGGCTGAAATCGACACTTTCCACCAGGTCAAATTCGACCTTCGCGCCGAAGTTCTCCGCGTGCTGCTTCATGCGCTCGACCAGCTCAGGCCCGCTGAGCCCCTCGGGGAAGCCGGGATAATTTTCGATTTCGTGGGTGATAGCGACCTGCCCGCCCAGTTGCTCGCCAGCGATGACGACTGGCGCCAGCTGCGCGCGCGCGGTGTACAGAGCGGCGGTCAAGCCGGCTGGTCCGCTGCCAATGATGACGACTCGTTCTTTTTTCATTTCCCCCATCCCCCAGCCCCTTGCCCCCAAAATGAGGGAAGGGGAGCATTGATTTGTGAATTGGCCTATGATTCCAAAACGCTAAAGTCGAAGCCATCCAGCGCCTGCTCTTGGCGCAGCACCGCCACCAGCGCTTCAAACTCTTCGCGGCAATCGCCCCAATAGCGCATGAACTTCTGCATCTCGGGCCAGATTTCGTTCAGGTCCGCGCCATTCGCCACCTGCTCGGCGAGCTGCGTGATCTTTTCGCAACAGTCGTTGCAGTCCATGTTGATCAGCGTCTCGTCGGCGGGCGCGTTTTCCACGAAGTCGAAGAGTCGCTGAATTGGGTCGCCAGTGTGTTGTTCGCGCATGCGAGCGCTCCCGTGTCCGCATATTGTCCATTGGACGAGGGGCGCGGCGGGATTCTTACACGAGGCTTGTAGCGATACTTGGCAATCGACTACACTCTGGGCAATTGACGCGCCGAGGAAAAAGAAACACTGTCTCATGTCAGAACGCAACTTCCCCGACAAAGCCATGTGGACGGGCGATTGTCTGTACATCCTGCGCGGCATGAACAGCGCCAGCGTCGATTTGATTTATCTCGATCCACCATTCAATTCCAATGCCGACTACGCAGCGCCTATCGGCAGCCAGGCAGCCGGCGCAGCTTTCACCGACACATGGACGCTTACCGATGTCGATGTGGAATGGATAAACCTGATTGAAGCGCGTTATCCCGCTCTGCACCGCGCATTGCTGGCAGCAACCACGCCCAGCGACAAGTCCTATCTGGTGTATATGGCAGCGCGGCTGCTGGAGATGAAGCGCGTTCTGAAGCCAAATGGCAGTGTCTACTTGCACTGCGATCAAACAATGGCGCATTACTTGAAAGTGCTAATGGATACGATATATGGACGGCGCAATTTTCGCAACAACATAATATGGAGCTATCGGCGCTGGACTGGCGCGGCTCGGCATTTTCAGCGCATGCACGACGATATTCTCTTTTATGCTTTTCCAGATGCGACCTTCAACGTGCTCAGCGAACCATACAGCGAAAAATCAAAGCACAAACGAGCCCGGCGCAGCAAAGTAACTAAAGAGGGTCGACTCGAACAAGAATACACTGACGACGACAGCCGCCAGCAATCCATGCGCGATGTCTGGGAGATTTCGTACCTGAATTCGCAAGCCAAAGAACGCGTCGGCTATCCCACACAGAAGCCGCTTGCATTGCTTGACCGCATCATCCGCGCCAGCAGTGATGAAGGCGATGTTGTTCTCGATCCGTTCTGTGGCTGCGCGACGACCTGTGTAGCGGCGGACGACTTGGGACGAAACTGGATCGGCATCGATATTTCGCCCAAAGCGGCGGAACTGGTCGTACAGCGCATCGCCGACCGTCAGGGCTTATTCCGCGATATCGTGCACCGTACCGACATCCCCAAGCGCAGTGACCTCGGCAGGCTGCCGCGCTACAACAGTTTACAGAATCGACAGTGGCTTTATGGCGTGCAGTCCGGACACTGCGCCGGCTGCGGCACGCATTTTGAACTGCGCCATCTGGAAACAGACCACATCATCTCGCGAGCTAAAGGCGGCACCGACCATGTGGAAAACTTGCAACTGCTCTGTGGCAACTGTAATCGCGTGAAAGGCAATCGTGGCATGGAATACTTGCGCGCCAAGCTGCAACTGCCTTAAAGTTGGCGCAATCTTCCCTTCACCCGCCTCGCCGCATCCAACAGCTCCCGCGCGCTCAGCAGTCCCGCCAAGCCGCCCGCGCCCAGCATATCAGCCAGCTCGCTGACCCGCTCGTCATCGTTCGCCAGCATTCGCACCTGCGTGGCGGCATGCGCGCTTTGCAGATCTTTCTGCGCTTGATAATGCGCATCGGCAAAGCTCGCCAACTGCGGCAAATGCGTCACGCACAGCACTTGATGCTCGCCAGAGAGCGACCACAGCTTTTCGCCCACCACCGCGCCCAGCCGCCCGCCGATGCCCTGGTCGACCTCGTCGAAGATGAGGATGGGCGTTTGGTCGGCCGCGGTCAGGACCCGTTTCAGCGCCAGCATGATGCGCGCTGCCTCGCCGCCAGAAGCCACTTTCGCCAGCGGACGCAGCGGTTCGCCGGGGTTGGCGCTGAGCAGGAACTCGACATCGTCCAGCCCCTTGGCGTCAAACTTGTAGCGCGTCTCGCCCACGATGCAGCCGGCCGGATGCTCCGCCTGCGCCAGCCGCACATCGAAGCGCGTCCGTTCCATGCGCAGGTCGCTCAGCTCACGCACGACAGCCGCGCTCAGATCGGCTCCGGCCTGAGCCCGCGCCCCGCTCAAGCGCCAACTGATATCGCCGATCTGCCGCAGCAGCCGCTCTTCTTGCCCGCCTAGCTCGCGCAGCCGCTCATCGCTGTGGTCGATGCTGTCCAGCTCGGTTTGCGCCCGCTGCGCATAGTCCAAAATGTCGCGCACGGTGTCGACGCTGTGGCGGCGTTTCAATCCTTTGATCAGCTCCAGCCGCTCTTCGAGTTCGTTGAGCCGCTGCGGATCGTATTCGGCATCGCCCGCATAGCGCGCCAGCTCCAGCGCCAATTCCTGCGCCGCCTGCGCCAGGCTCTCAGCCAGGTCATATTGCTCGCTCATCTGCGGGTCGATCTGCGCCAGCTTCATCAGCGCGCCAGCCACGCCCATCAATGTATCGACCGCGCCACGGTCGTCATCGTCCAGCAGCCGCGCCGCCTCGCCCGCCAGCTGCGCCAGTTGCTCGCTGTTTGCCAGGCGGTTGCGCTCTTTTTGCAGCGCGTCTTCTTCGGCGGGGTCGAGGGTTGCCGCCTCGATTTCATCCAGTTCATGCCGCAGCCTGTCGGCTCGCCGCGCCAATGCATCGCTGTCATCAGCCAGGGCGCGCATCTCCGCTTGTACCTGAGCCAGGTCGGCGACCAAAGCTGCCAGCGCAGCCCGCGCCGCCAGCAAGCCCGCGTAGCGATCGAGCAGGTCGATATGCCGGCGGGGATGAAACAGCGACAGATGCTGGCTCTGCCCGTGGATATCAAACAATTCGCCGCCGATTGCTGCCAGCAGCTCGCTGCGAACGGGCACGCCATTGATGCGCGCCGATGATCGTCCGCGCCGGCGGATCTCGCGGCGGAGGGTCAGGTAATCTGGATCATCGGGATCGTGCAGCTCCTCGCGCTGCAGGGTTGGCTGCAGCATGGTCTTGGCGCGCTCGTCTAGGCGGATGACGCCTTCGATGACGCTGCGTTCGCTGCCCGCGCGCACAAAAGCCGCGTCGGCGCGAGCGCCCAGCAGCAGCTCCACGGCATCGATGAGGACGGATTTGCCCGCGCCGGTCTCGCCAGTGATGACCTGGAAGCCCGCGCCAAATCGCAGCTCAAGCCGGTCAATCACCGCGAAATCCTGGATGCGCAATTCTTCCAGCATAATGGAATGGCAAACCCTATATCGAGACTTTGAAGCGCGTGTAAGCCGCCGATGCCGCCAGCCCCAGATAGAGCAGGCTGAACAACCCCACGCCGCCCAAAACCGCCAGGCTTCCCAGCAGCCCGCCGGCAATCACGCCGCCCGCGCAGGCCAGCCCGCTATGCCGCCCGCGCCGCCGACCCGTCAGCTGCAGCGCGAATTGGGCGAGCGCCCCGCCCAGCGCCGGCGCCAGCAACAAGCCCACGATGAAGAAGCCGCCGGCCAGCATAGCCAGCAAGACAGTCGCCGCGCCGCCAGCCAGTCCGACTGCCCCCACCAGCCCATAATCGGTCAACGTGCCGGCGTAGAATTTGTCTTCGTGCCCGCGCACACATTCGCGGCAGGTATACCCGATGGGCGTGCGCACGGCGCATTCCACGCACATATAGCGATCGCAGCGGTTGCAGCGCAGGCCCGTATCGCGCTCGGGATGCCGCGCGCAATACGTGAGCTTGTCCTGGCTTGCCGCGTCGGAAATTGACTGTGCCATGCGCGCCCCTGTGTTAATCCGCGAAGGTCATGCGCCGCGGTCCGTGGCGGTTGATGCGCGGCTCGAGGCGGTCCAGCAGCGAGCGATAAAAATAATTGCGCTCGCGCAGGCGCACAAACTGGCTGACTGGCTTGGCAGAGGTCACCCGAACATGCTGGTTTTCGCCCAGGTCCGCCACGACCTTGCCATCAATCATCAGCACGACCACCCCACGATTTTCTTGAGTCGGCTCGACATCGACAACTGCCCCGCGCGCCAGCACGATCGGCCTGTCCATGCTCAAATGCGGCGCCATAGGCAGCATCAGGATATTGCGCAATTCGGGCGGCAGGATCGGCCCGCCAGTCGCCAGCGCATACGCGGTCGAACCGGTTGGCGTGGACAGAATCAGCGCATCGGCATTGTAGGTGGTCGCCCAATGATTGTCGATGTATGCCGCCAGCTGCACCATGCGCCCGAAGACGCTGCCGCTGATGACCACATCGTTCAGCGCATGAAACTCGCCCAGAGCCCGCTGCCGATCGGCCAGCATGGTGGCTTGCAGCATCATGCGCTGCTCGATCCAGTATTCGCCAGCCAGCAGTTGATCCAAGCCCGCCGCGCAGTCTTGCGGCTGCTGGATCTCGGTGAGGAAGCCCAGCCAGCCCATATTGACTCCCAGCACAGGCACATCGTGCTCGGCGCAGACACGCCCGGCTCGCAGCATCGCGCCATCGCCGCCTATGGCGATCACCAGGTCGGCATTTGGCACATCATCGCTGACCCGGTCCTCGTCCCATTCGGCATGCAGCCAGTGGGCTATGCCGCGCCGACCCAGCAAAGCCGCAATCTCGCGGGCGACTGGATGGGTATCGGGACGGGTGGGGTGGGCCAATACGCCGATGCGCTTGATGTCGGTCAATGCTGCCTCTTTTTCTTGTCATGCCAATAGCATTATGATGCAGATTCGCCGGCAATCCTATATCCGAAGGCAGGGCTTCGCGGGCGAAAGCGCCCAGATCGAAAAAAAAGCGCAGCCGGACGCGGCAAATTGGCATAATCAGGAGGTGCGGGGTGGCTCGCCGAGTTGTTCCTGCTTCGTCAAGTAGCGCAATTCTCGCGCGCTACCCAAAACGCCCGGCGATGTAATCAGCGGTTTCTTGTTGGGCGGGGCTGGCAAATACCTTGGCAGTATCGGCATATTCGACCAGCTCGCCCCAACGGACTTCGTAGCCGTCTTCTTGCCGCTTGCGGATATTGTAAAAAGCGGTGAAATCCGATGCGCGCTGCGCCTGCTGCATATTGTGCGTGACGATGACGATGGTATAGTCGCGCTGCATTTGCCGCATCAATTCTTCGATGCGCTGGGTGGCGATCGGGTCGAGCGCGCTGCAAGGCTCGTCCATCAGGATGACATCTGGCTCGACAGCGATGGTTCGCGCGATGCACAGTCGCTGCTGCTGTCCGCCCGAAAGCGCCAAGCCCGATTTGTTGAGGTCGCCACTGACTTCGTCCCACAATGACGCGCCGCGCAGGCTGCGTTCGACAATTTCGTCCAAGATGGCTTTCTTTTTTACGCCCAGCAGGCGTGGTCCATACGCGACGTTGTCGAAGATGCTCTTGGGGAAGGGGTTGGGCTTTTGGAAGACCATGCCGATGCGCCGGCGCACTTCTACGGGGTCGACTCGGGCATCGTAGAGATTCTTGTCGCGGTAGATGATCTCGCCCTCGACGCGCGCGCCCGGCACCAGCTCGAGCATGCGGTTGATGCCGCGCAGCACCGTGCTTTTGCCACAGCCCGAGGGACCGATGAAAGCGGTGATCTTGTTCTTGTATACGGGCAGGCTCACATTCGCCACTGCGCAAGAACTGCCATAAAAGAAGCTGCAATCGCGCAGCTCGATCACCAGCTTGCCATCTGCCTTGTCATTTGTCTTGTCTGTCATACGAAATTAGAACCTTATCGAATATCGGTTGCGCAAGACGATGGCCACGGCATTCAGCGACAGCATCAGCGACAGCAGCACAATGATGGCGGCTGCGGCAATATCGGCGAATTGTCCCTGCGGACGGGCTGTCCATTGATAAATCTGAATCGGCATAGCGGTGAATTGCGCGAAGGGGCTGGTCGGGTCGGACAGCAAAAAAGTGGCTGCGCCCACCACGATCAGCGGCGCGGTCTCGCCTACAGCGCGCGAAACCGACAAAATTGTACCGGTCATGATCCCAGGCAGGGCAGCCGGCAGTATCTGACGCCAAATCGTCTGCCAGCGGGTCGCGCCCAAACCATACGATGCCTCGCGGATGGTGTCGGAAACGGCGCGGATCGCTTCTTGGGCGTTGATGATAATGATGGGCAAGACCAACAACGCCAATGTCAAGCCGGCGCTTATCAAGGTGCGCCCATTGGGCGAGAAGCTGTTGATGCGCACCAAGCTCGCCATCAGCGCGGCGAAGGCTTCGTCATACATGTCGCCATTCGCCACATCAAAGCGGTAGGTCTTGCCGCGCGCCTCGATATCATGTGGCTCGCTGGAACGGGTGACGGCTACATCGACGGTCATGCCCAGCGCGTCCGCCAGCGCATCAGCCATCTCTGGCACACTCGAGCTGCCTTGCATAGTCAAGCTGGGCGTGCCATAGCGCAAGAAAACATCGACCAACTGCTGCGCCGATCGTTCGTCCAGCTGCGGGCTGTCGCTGCGCAGCGCGCCATTGTCATAACGAAGCGCGCCGTCAAAGACCGGGGCGATGCGCTCGACCACGTTCTCGACCGTGGGCACATCAACGTTGATATGGAAGATCATGCCGCTGGAAAAAGGCGCCAGCGCGCGCACGAAGATCGCCAAGCCCAACATGCCATAAATGATCGAGGGCACGCCAGCCAGGTTGCGCACATTGGTCTCGATAATGCGGTTGACCCAGCCATGATGCGCGTATTCTTCCAGGTAGATGGCTGCGCCAACGCCGATGGGCAGCGCCACCAGCACCACCACAATCATCAAGCCAGCTGAGCCGATAAGCGCCGTGCGGACGCCCGCCAGCGCCGGCGTGCTCGACATGGGCGTTGACAGAAACTCGCTGTCCAGCCAGCTGTAAAAGCGGATGACAGTGACCGCGGCTTCGTCCAGGCGCTCGCGTTTTTTGTAGTCGTCCAGGGTGGGACCTTCGATCTGCGCCTTGATCGCCGAGAAGTTGAAGATCGTGTCGCTGAGGGGGAAGCTGGCGATGACCTGTTGGTCAATCACTTCTTCCAGCGTCAGCCGCCGCAACGTGGCATTGTCGGCATAATTCGCCAACAGCGCCGCCTGGTCTTCGTGGCTGATGTTTTTTAGCCGTTCGCCTGCGATTGCCGGGTCGACAGTGGGGTCGCCGACGATCTCCGCGACGCTGGATGTGGTGAAGGCTTCGTTGGGCACCTGACTGATGGTATCGCGGATGAGTACGCGCAGCCGCCGGCCGACATGATCCAGCAAGATGACGGACAGTTCTTCGTTGTTCAACGATTCCAGCGGACGCCCGCCGGTCAGCGCGGCTGGTTCGATCGTGTTGACGACGCCGATGGTGCCAAAGGCTTCGTTGACGACATTCAGAAACAGCGCGATCAAAGCCAAACCAGCCACAGACACAGAAAACAGGTTGAAGAGCCGCCCGACTCGCCCGCGCTGATGCCGCTGTTCAAGCCGCTGGAAGAAGGCTTTCTCGCCGGGCATGTAGCGCTTGGTCTTTTCGTCAAAGGTCGTTTCGCCGCTTGGGCGGTCTTCGTGACCGGGCATTAGTAAACCTCGCGGAAACGGCTGATCACGACGCGGCTGAGCGCATTCAGCACAAAGGTCATGACGAACAGGGTCAAACCGATGGCGAAGATGCTGTTGTAATCAATGCTGTCATAGCTAAGGTCGCCCCCGCTGATGCGCGCGATATGCCCGGTCATGGTCTCGGCTGAGTCGAAGGGATTGAAGCTGAAATTGGGACCCGCGCCAGCCGCGATGGCTACGATCATTGTCTCGCCGATAGCGCGCGAAACAGCCACGATGAAAGCCGCCAGAATGCCACTGAGCGCCGCTGGCACCACCACCTGGGTGACTGTCTCGAGTTTGGTCGCGCCCAAGCCATAGGAAGCCTCGCGCAGAGCCTGCGGCACAGCATGCAGCGCATCTTCACTCATCGAGCTGATCAGAGGGATGATCAAAATGCCGACCACGATGCCCGCCGAGGCGGTGTTATAGATATTGACGATCTCCACGCCAAACAGCGCCCGCAGCAAAGGCGTCATAAAAGTCAGAGCGAAATAGCCATAGACCACGGTGGGAATGCCCGCCAGGATCTCCAGCGCCGGCTTGAGTGTAGCGCGCAGGCGTGGCGAGGCGTATTCGCTCAGGTAGATGGCCGCGCCAATGCCCAGTGGCAGCGCGACCAACATGGCGATCGTGCTGGTCATCAGCGTGGCATTGATCAACGGAATGACGCCGAACTCGCCGATAGCGGGGATCCAACTGGTATTGGTGAAGAACTCGCTGAGTGTGGGCTGGTCGTTGTATTCGACAGCTACGCCGGCGCTGTGCAGCGCGATGGTGTTTTCGCCGCGAACGCCGCGCCGCACTTCAATCTGGGGCAGGTAGCCTTCGCCGGCGAACAATTCGGCGATGCGCTGTGAAAGCGGATACACTGTCGAGCTGCCCGCCATGCGCACCTCGCCCGAGACGGCAGCCGGGTCGATGGGCGGAGCCTGGCTGGCGCCGGTCGCGCGGATCCACTGGTTGCGCGACCTAGCCATCGCCGCCACCGAGGCCGGAAAATAGCCAACATCGCCGATGATGGAGTTTACATTGGCGAGGTAATAACTGATGAAATCCGCCACCTGTGGGTCTGCGCGCATAAGTTCGGCATCGCTGTAAAGAAAGAGCGGACGCGCGAGCGCATAGCTGCCAGCTTCGACCGCGCTGGCTGACGGCGCAACGCCATCCAGAGACAAAATGCGCAGGTCGGCGGCGCTGGCGAGATAATAAGCGTATCCAAAAAAACCGATCGCATAGGGATTGCGCTTGATGCTGCCAACCAGTTGGTTGTCATTCTCCGACATGATGGGCTGGCGCGCCAAGATCGGCTCGGGCTCATAATCAAATACAGCTTCTACAAAAAAGTCGAATGTGCCGCTGTTGGTGCCGGGGATGACCAACTGGATCGGCTCGTCGGGATATTCGGGGCGCACATCCGACCAGCGCTCAGCCTTGCCAAAAATCTGTCGCAGCTCGGCGAATGTCAGCTCGCTGATGAAGTCATTGTCGGCGCTGACCGTGATAGCCAGCGCATCGGCACCGACGCGGAATCCCACTGGCGCGATGCCCACTTCGGCGCAGGCGGTTGCTTCGGTGGCTTTGACAGGGCGGCTGGCATTGACGACCTGCGGACGGTGCAGCCCCGCTTCAGCCAGCGCGGCGTCGCTTGCGCAAAAGCGCTCGAAGCCGCCACCCGTGCCCAAGACGGCGATATCGACGCGGTTGTTGCGAAACTCGCTGACCTCCATGACTTCTTGTCCGATGCGGATGACGCCGCTTTCCGCAATCGCCTCCAGGGCTTTGCCAGGCTGGATGCGCGCGCTGGTCGCGCCTTCGTCCATGTCGGCGAGGATGGCGCGGTTGGAATTGACCCACTGGTCGCGCGTGAAGAAGGCAAGCGACTCGTTGCCCAGCACCAGGATAATGCCGATGGTTGTGAAGATCGACAGCAGGCCACAAGCGAATAGCGCAAGCTGGATGAGGGCTTCGTGCCACTTGAACCGGTGGCGCAGATCAAGCGGTCCAGCTTGCTGCTGGACGAGTTGCTGGATGAGGCGCGGTCGGTCGGTATCGTGCATCGGGTCGCTCGGCGCTGTCAGCCGGAGAAGAGTTTTTATTTAATTGAGGATACGGCACCCAAACAAGACTACCGTATCCTTGTTCATTTGCCTATTGCGGCAGACTTATTCGGAGGACATTTCCGCCTCTTCGTGCATGTGCGTCGCTTCCATGTCATTGGCGACGCGCCAGGCATCTATCGCGCCGGCGAAGGCGCTTTCTGAAGCCGGGAAGTAGCCGACATCCACGACTTCGTCATTGACATAGGTCAGGTAGAAGTTGATGAAGGCGTTGACCTGCGCGTTTTCAGCCATGATGCTGGCGTCGCTGTAGATGTAGAGCGGGCGCGCCAGTGGATAGCTGCCGTCGTCGGTGGTTTCGGCATTGGCTTCGATACTCTCGATACTGAGGATATTCAGCGCATCGGCATTCTCTGCATAGTAGGCATAGCCGAAGAAGCCGATGGCGTAGGGGCTGCCGGCGATGCCTTGCACCAGGACATTGTCATCTTCGGAAAGCTGCGGATTGGCGCTGAGGATGGGCTCTTCATCTTCGGCGAATACTTCTTCGACAAAGTAGTCGAATGTGCCGCTGTCGGTGCCAGGGATAAACCGTTGGATGGCTTCGGCGGGCCATTCAGCGCGGACATCCGCCCAGGTTTCGGCGCTGCTGAATATAGAAGCCAATTCTTCCAGCGTGACATCGCTGACGAAGTCATTTTCGGCGGAGACGGTGACAGCCAGGGCATCGGTGCCGACGCGAAATTCGATCGGCACGCGGCCGATAGCGGCGCACGATTCGACTTCGCTGTCTTTGATGGCGCGCGAGGCATTGCTGATATCGGTTTCGCCTTCGACACAGAAGCGCTCAAAACCAGCGCCCGAGCCAATGGAAGCGATTGACGGCGCGACGCCACCTTCTTCCGTCCACAATTCAGCCATGCGCTCGCTCAGCGGGAAAACAGTGGAGCTGCCGGCGGTGATGATCGAGCCATCGGCGTGGTCGAGCGGGTCAACCTCGGGCAGCCCATGATCAGCCGCCAGCGCGGGCGCCAAAAGCAGGATCGTGGCGAGCAGAATGGAAAGCAAACGTATATTGTTCATGGGGTTGCATCCTCCATAAGCCTGACGAGCTTGTCGACTGCGGACGGTTCATTCGTCCGCGCGCTATGCTAGCTGGCCGCCGATTAAGGATGGCATGGAATAGATTAAGGGACGGCTATGATTCTATTAAGCTGGCGCCAGCGCCAACCGGCGCCCGTTTGTTTTGTCGCGCTGGCATTTGCGCTACAATCTGCTGGTGCGCAGCCAGTGGACGCCGAGCATGATCAAGTACTTTCAACGCCGCCTTCTGCAAGCCATTCCCACCTTCTTTGGCGTGACAATTTTGTCTTTTCTGATCATGCTGTCGGCGCCGGGCGACCCTGTCGCCATGATCGCTTTTTCACCCAATCCATCTCCAGAAGCGATTGAAGCGCAGCGCCGTGAGCTTGGCCTCGATCAGCCGCCTCTGCTGCAGTATGTCTATTGGCTGGTCGGCAACGATTGGGCGACGATCGACATTGATGGCGATGGCATCGGCGAGAGCCCTGGCAAAAGGCGGGGTTTGCTGCGGGGGGATTTAGGTCTGTCGATCAAACAACGCCGCCCGGTGACCGATTTGATTGTGCAGCGCATCCCCGCCACGCTCCGTCTGGGTGTGGCTGCGCTCGCAATCGGCTATGGCATCGGCGTCGGTTTGGGCGTGCTGGCAGCGGTTTTTCATCGCACCTGGATCGACCAGCTCATTCGCGTCTTGTCTGTGATAGGCAATGCGGTGCCGGCATTTTGGTTGGGCTTGCTGCTGATCATCATCTTCGGCGTACAGTTAGACCTGCTGCCGATCAGCGGCATGCGCAATATCACGCAGCGCGGTCCTCAGGGTATCGGCGATGCCCTGCGTTACATGATCATGCCGGTGTCGGTGCTTTCCTTAAACACAATCGCCTTTATCTCGCGCTTCACGCGGACGCAGGTGCTGGAAGTGTTGCAGCAGGATTTCATTCGCAGCGCCTATGCCAAAGGTCTGCCTACACGGGCAATCTGGTTCCGCCACGCCCTGCGCAACAGCTTGCTGCCGGTGGCGACATTTTTTGGCCCATCCATCGGCACCTTGCTGGCGGGCGCGGTGATTATTGAGCAGGTCTTTCAGTGGCCTGGCATGGGCAAACTTATCATCGACGCGGTGTATTCGCGCGATTATCCGCTGGTTATGGGCTCGGTCGTGGTTGTTTCCATACTGTTTATTGCGGGTGTTTTGCTTTCCGACCTTTTGTACGCCATTCTCGATCCGCGTATTCGGCTGGAGTAGGTCAACTTGACGAATCACGCTTCTGTCGCCAAGATCGGCAAGGCGCGCGCCGAGCGACCCTCGCGGTCGTTTTGGCGAGATGTCTTCGGTTTCATTCTGCGCGACCGCCTCACTGTCTTTGCAATCGGCATTTTGCTGGCGGCGACGCTTGTCTGCTCGCTTTCGCCGATTGTCCTAGAGCGCGTTTTTGGGCTGGAGGTGAACGCCACAAACATTCCCGATCGCTTCAAGCTGCCGGGCGAAGACGGCTATGCGCTGGGCACCGACCAGTTGGGGCGCGACCAGTT
>JAPOSR010000069.1 GCA_026709625.1 Chloroflexota bacterium | reverse complement strand
CTTGACCCGGTCGGCGAACAGACAGCCGCCATTACCACAGCCAATCGCGCCCTTGTACGCCTTACCGAAGACAGCGACAGCCTGCTCGCCGAGTTCACCGATGCTGAAAATCCGCCCGGCGCAGACCGGCAGGACGAAATCCTGGCGCAGCTTGACGAACTGGAAGCGCAAATCACCGAGCAGCAAGCGCGGATCGAAGCAGCTTCTGCCGAGCGAGCCGCTATCCTCGCTACCCTGGATGCCGCTGTGGACAACGGTTTGTTCCCGCTCTGGGACAGCGTCGTCGATATTGAAACGACCAGTGACAACGAAGTCGAAGTCTTCTTCAACAGCAACGGCACACGGCTGGCGCAGGTTGGCTGGGCGGGCGATCTGCAGGGCTATGTCGTCACCACGCTCATCCATGGCCGACCCGGCAGCGCGCGCGTGTATCCCAACAGCACGGGCATGGCGGCATGGTCGCAGACGGCGGGCGGCCCCCTGCGCCAAGATCAAATCGAAGACCTGACCGCCTACATCCTCAACTGGGACAAAGGCGCGAACTGGACAACGGAAGACTTTCTCGCCGTCGCCCAATATGGCAAACCGCTGGCTGACGGCTCGTTGCCCAGCGAACCGCCGCCACCGCCAGCTGGCGACAATGTAGCTGGCATTCTGGCGCGCTGGACAGAGATGGACATTGTGGGCAGCCCAGCCACTGGCGAACTGCTCTATGACGCCGAGTTTGGCTGCACCGACTGCCACCGCGACGGCGCTTCGGCGCCCGACACAGTCGGCACTGTCACGCGCGTTCGCACAGAGCGCCTCGTCCTGCCGCAATTTGCCGACTATACTGTCGAACAGTACCTTGTCGAAAGCATCACCCGGCCGGGCGACTACATTGTCGATGGCTACAGCTCGGGTTTGATGCCCGCCAATTTTGGCGCGCGCATGACCGACCAGCAGTTGGCGGATATCGTGGCCTACTTGCTGACGCAGGGATAGCAGCCACGCGAATCTGCCTGATGCCACAGTCCCGCTCCGCATAGACAGCATAGACCTGTGGAGCGGGCGCGATAATCGCTGATTTGCAGGTTTGGCCATGATCGCTCTGTCGCCACATCCTGTCTTGAGATTGCGAAAACCATCGGGTAGCAGCCACGCGCTCGGCTTGTTTCTGTTGTTTGCCTGCCTGCTGCTGGCGGGACTGCCGACACTGTCGCAAGGCGAGCCTGCCGCCAGCTGCTCAGCCGAAGAGCTAACCCGCCAACAGCAGACAGTCGCCGAGTTCCTGCCGCTGGACTTCGCCACTGACCACACGCAGGCGGTCGCCAATCTCTATCGCCTTGGCGCGCTGTATCAATCCATGGCGCTCTACTGCGAGTATTCGCCCAATGCCGTTGAGGTGAACGCCATGCTCGAGCGGGCGCTGGAATACGCCTCGCTGGACGAGTTGATCGCTGCGCAGTCAGTTGGGCGCGATGTCGCAGCGATTATGCTGGAACTGGCTGAAGTTTATGGAGATCCGCTGGCTGGCCAACAGCTTTATAATGGGACGCAGCCGGCTTTGGGCGGTGTCATGCTGGGCTGTTCGGGCTGCCATGACAACGCGGCGACGGCTCCCTTGACCACCAGCGCCTGGACGCGCGTCAACGAGATCCGCTTGCCGCTGCCGCAATTTGCCGGCTACGATGAACGGCGCTATCTGGTGGAGAGCATTGTCCAGCCCAGCGCCTATATCGCGCCCGGTTATGTCGATGTCATGCCCGAGTTCTATGCCGGCCAGCTGACGACGCAGCAGCTCGCCGACCTCGTGGCGTATCTGGAAAGCCAGGATCAACTGCTGAATGATGCCTGATTGTGGTATGCTGGATGCAGTGATGACAAAGGAGAGAGCGGCTCTGTGAACGCGCGATTGAACCGGGTCGACATGATCATGACGAGGCTGCTGCTGGTAAATGCCGATGCGCCAGCTCACCAGTCGTCGGCGCGCCAGGCAGAAAACGCGCTGACCTTGTCGCTGATGTTCTCGGGCGCGCGCTGTCTGCTGCAATATGCGCTGCTGCCATTTTTGCTGCCACTGCTGGGCGTGGCGGCTGATGTCGCTGTGCCGATCCTGCTGCTGATCAACTTGCTGGCGATGGTCTCGATTTTCTTCAGCCTGCGGCGCTTTTGGACGATCGGCTATGCCCATCGCTGGCGCTATTTGGTCGTGGCGGCGACAGCCCTGCTGCTGCTGGCGGCATTCACTGCCTACGACATCATGCAGATGAGCGCGGCCTAGCCAACCCTGTATCCGCTTTCGCTTTGCCGCTAGAATGATGCGGGCGGCAGCCTAGATTGGAGTCTGACAGATGAGAACGACCCGCATCCGCAGCATCCTGTCCATATCACTCGTTTTGTGCGCGCTGGGCACGGTTTCGGCACAAGAAGCGTCGGCGCAATCGTCGCCTGCGGGCTTGTCCATGCTGGTGCTGTTTTTAGGCATCGCCGGAATTATCGGCGTATTTGCCATCCGCTGGAGTCAATCGACCCGCGACGATGAAGACTGAGGCGGCTATGGCGCAAGCGAGTTGGGAAAAGCCGAAGCATCCCCTCAAGCGCAAGCGGTCGCAGCGAGCGCAATTCATCACCGCTGGCGTGGTCATCCTGGTTTCGCTGCTCTACCTGCTGGTCTCGGGCACCTTGCAAGGCGCGCGCTACTTTATCACTGTTGCCGAAGTCCTGGACGACCCGGCGCATCGCGGACGCACTTTGCGGGTCGCTGGCGCGGTCGATGGTGAAAGCATCGACTATGACAGCGAAGAGGCTGTCATTCGCTTCGATATTGTGCACATCCCCAGCCAATATGACGACTTGGCGCAGGCGCTGCGCGATGCGCTGGAAGATGCCAATGCGCCGCGCATGAACATCATCGTCGAAGACGCTGCTATCCCCGACCTGCTGCAGCACGAAGCGCAAGCTATCTTGACGGGCGCTCTGGAAGGCGATGGCATCTTCCACGCCACCGAGCTGCTGCTGAAGTGCCCAAGCCGCTTTGAAGAAAGCAGCCCGCCTGAAGGCCTGGGGCAACTCCCGGAACACAGCTGATGCTGGCCGAGCTGGGACTGGTTGCGCTGACGCTGGCTTTGGCTGGCGCGCTCTATGCCATCGTCGCATGCCTCTACAGCGCTCGAACTGGCGAGCAGCGCTTGCTGCAAAGCGGACGCAACGCCGCGCTTTTGACCTGCCCCGCTCTGCTGCTGGCGACGGGCGCGCTGGTTGTCGCCCTGTTGACCGAGCAGTATCAGCTTCGTTATGTCTATCAGGTCACAGATCCGGGCACCCCGCCGCTCTACCGCTTCACAGCGCTTTGGGGCGCGCAGCGAGGCTCGCTGCTCTTTTGGTCGCTTTTGATGAGCGGCTTCATCTGCGGGGCGATCGCGCTGAACTGGCGAGGCGAAAGACGGCTGATGCCCGTTTGCATTCCCGTCATGATGGCATCGCTGGCCTTCTTCCTCGGCTTGTCGCTCTTCATCGAGAATCCATTCGAGCGCTGGTGGATCTTGATTGACGCGCCTGTGGAAGAGCAGGTCGTTTCTCGCGCGCTGATCCCGCCGCGGGCTGTGCCGCCGACCGAAGCCAACTTGCGAGCGGGCGCAGAGGGCATGAATCCCTTGCTGCGGCATTTCGGCATGGTCATTCACCCGCCTATGCTCTATTTGGGTTTTGTGGGCTTCACGATTCCTTTCGCCTTCGCAGTCGCCGCCCTGGCAAGCGGCGACCTGTCCAACAGCTGGATCCGCGCGACGCGGCGCTGGACGTTAATCGCCTGGCTCTTTCTGAGTCTAGGGCTGATTTTGGGTGGGCGCTGGGCATACGATGTGCTGGGCTGGGGCGGCTATTGGGGCTGGGATCCAGTCGAAAATGCGGCCTTCTTGCCATGGCTGGTGGGCACGGCGTTCATTCACAGCGTGATGATCCAAGAAAAGCGCGGCATGCTGAAATTGTGGAATATGCTGCTGGTCATCGCGGCATTCTCGGCGGTGATGTTTGGCACATTCGCCACCCGCAGCGGCGTCATCGACAGCGTGCACAGCTTCGCTCGCAGCGAAGTTGGTTTTCCCATGCTGGCATTTTGGGCGGCGATGACCTTGCTCGCGCTGTCGTTGCTGGCTTGGCGCTGGCGGGGTGGCGCGCTGCGCGACGAACGGCAATTCGCTTCCCTGCTAAGCCGCGAATCGCTGTTTGTGCTCAATAATGTCATATTCATCGCGCTCTTCGTCGCGATATTTTGGGGCAGCTTCGGCTTGCCAATTGCGTCGGAATTGTTCCTGAGCAAAGAAGTGACCATCGGCGCGCAGACCTTCGAGTTTTATGTCGTGCCGCTGTTCATCGCCATGTATATGTTGATGGGGGTTGCGCCACTCGCGGCTTGGGGCGGGATGACTGTCGCGCGACTGGGCGGGATGCTGCGCATCCCCCTGCTGCTGACTGCGCTGGGCGTAGCGGGATTGGCAGTCGGCGGGACAGACCTGCTGGTGGCGGCGCTGGGCTATGGAGTCGTCATGTTTGCGGCGATTGTCGCGCTCTGCGAGATCGCTCGTGGCGTGGCGGCGCGGCGGCAAACACTGGGTGAAGGTCCGCTGCGGGCATTGTTGGCGCTATTTGGGCGCAATCAGCGGCGCTATGGCGGGTATATGGTGCATCTGGGCGTGACAGTCATCGGCATCGGCGTCATCGGCAGCACCATATTCCAAACCGAAGCGCAGCACACCTTGAACCGTGGCGAGACAGTCGTCATTCAGGATTATGCGCTGCGCTATGAAGACTTCGTGCGCGCGCAAGCGGTCGATGGGCGGCTTATGAACATCGCCTCGCTGGTCCTGCTGCGCCATGGCGACGAGGTGGCGCGTATTCGCCCGCGCATCGACGACTATCCCCAGCTGCCCATGAGCATCGCCGGCGCGCACAGCACACTCGAAAATGACTTTTATGTCTTGCTGATCCGTGGCGACCGCCAGCGCGCTACCTTCCGAATCTATATCAATCCACTGGTGAATCTAGTGTGGTGGGGCGGTTTGCTGCTGATATTGGGCACAGCCATCGCCGCGTATCCAAAGGGTCGGCGCTGATGGCTGATTGTCGGCAGCTCGCCTGTTTTGCCGTCCGCCAGCGCGCCGCGATTTTTCGCCCGCTAGCCAGCCTGCTTCTTGGGTTTGTCTGCGCATTGCTGGCATCGGCGCAGGCATCGGACAATGCGGTCAACCAGGTGGCGCAGCGCATGTACTGCCCAGTCTGCGAGAATATCCCCCTGGACGAATGTTTGACAGCCGCCTGCCAGGAATGGAAGGAAGAGATACGCGCCCAGCTCGCAGCTGGACGATCAGAGCAGGCCATCATCGACAGCTTCGTGGCGCGTTTTGGCGATCATGTCGTCGGCGTGCCGGTCGATCCTCTGATGCGCGCCTTGACAATCGCGCTGCCGCTGTTGGCGACGGCGCTGGCATTGGGCATCGGCGCAGTGACCTTTCGCCGCTTTGCCGCCGGCAAGCAGCTGCCCGCCGCGGCCGCCCAGCGCGACCGTTCCGAGGCAGCCTACCGCCAGCGATTGGAAGCTGATGTGCGAGCGCGGCGCTGACCGGCCATGACGCGACACGAGCGAGCCACGCCACGAATCGCCGCCCGTTGGGGCTGCTCGGCGCTGCTGCTGGGCGTCATTGCGACGACTGTCATCCTGGGCGCGCAGCTGGCCGAGCGCAATCGCGGCCGCCCCGCCAGTGGACCAGCGCCCGACTTTCAGTTGCAGCTATTCACGAACGAACATATCGAGCTGAATGACCTGCGCGGACAAGTCGTACTGCTCAACTTCTGGGCGAGTTGGTGCCCGCCCTGCCGCGCCGAAGCGCCCGACCTGCAAGCCCTGCACGAAGATTTTGCCGGCAGCGGATTGCGCGTGATCGGCGTCAACATGCTGGAAAGCTCGCCTGCCAAAGCCCAAGCCTTCGTTGACGAGCTGGGCATCGGCTATGCCAATGGCGAAGATATCGAGCAGCGCATCGCCCGCCTGTATCGCGTCGAAGCGCCGCCAGAAAGCTTTTTGGTCGACCGGCGCGGACAGGTTCGCCAAGTTTATATCGGCAGCATCACCTACGACATGATCAGCGGCAACATTCAGTCGCTGCTGGCGGAGGCGGCATGAGCCTGGCGGGATTGTCGGCCGCGCTGTTTTTGACCCTGCTGGCGCTGATTATCGTGGCCTATCCCCTGCTTCGGCGGCACGAAGCGACTGGCATCCACCCCAGCTCACGCCGCGATCTGGAAACGGAGTATCAGCGCGCCCTGACCAACATCCGCGATCTGGACGAAGACTTCGCCACAGGCAAGCTGAGCGCGCAGAGCTATCATGAGGAGCGCGAAGCCTGGGCGCAGCGCGGGATTGAACTGCTGCGCCAGCTCGACGAACAGAAATGAATGCAGGTCGCGCTGACCAGCGCCCACAAAGACACCAAGGGCACAAAGACGGATTGCCACAGAGGCGCAGAGCCGCAGAGGAAAAAGCCGGATTCAATGTTCTTTGCTAACGAATTTCAGCACAACCGCAATCCAGCCGAGTTTGTTTTTCTTGGCATCTCGGGGCGAGGTAGCGCCGGCGACTCGCCGCATCGCCTCGACAATTTGCCGCTGTGGCGCTGTGGCAAATTACGAGTTAGGACTTGCATGTTGCTGCTGGCTTGCTGCCTGGCTGCCTGCACAAACCTGAGTGGCGAGCCAGAAATCGCTGTGACGCTAGCGCCGGCAAGCCCAGAGAGCATCTGGCAGCCCGATATTGACAATGGCGCGCGCCTGTTTGCCGAGCATTGTACGGATTGCCATGGCGTCGCGGGCGATGGCAACGGCTCCTTGGTGGTGGCGGGCAGCGTCGACCAGCCACGCGATTTGACCGACCAGACGCTTGTTGCGGTGGCAGCCCCGCTTGCCTTCTTCAATATCATCACAGATGGCAGGCTCGAAAACCTGATGCCGCCTTGGCAAGATGCTCTGAGCGAGGCGCAGCGCTGGGATGTGGCGCTTTACGCCTACACATTGCGCTATGACGATGCGCTGTTGGCGCGGGGCGAGTCGCTGTGGAAGCGGCTGTGCGCGGGCTGCGCTGCGCCAAAAACCATCCCACCGGCGTTCAGCGATGTGGATTTTGGGCGGCAGCTGGGTTTGTCGCAGGCGCTGGCGGATGAAGAATACGCGGCGATCGCAGCGTATCTGCGCGCGCAAAGCCTGCAAACCGCGACTGTGACGATAACCGGCACCGTGCAGCATGGCACAGCCGGCGCTCTTGTGCCGCGCGATACGATCGTGCAGCTGCAAGTTGGCAGCCCGCAGCGGGGATACAGCGCGGCGGAAAGCGACATTGATGCCGATGGCCGCTTTCGCTTTGAGCAGGTGCGGCGCGCAACCGACCTTAACTATGCCTTGAGCGCGGCTTATGATGGGCGTCTTTTCAGCTTGCGCCTGCCCGGCGAAACATTGGCGGATGACCAGACGCTGCATATCTATGACGCGACCCGCGACCCGCGCGTCATCGCCATTTCGCGCATTGACTTGCGTGTCGATGCGGCGCGGCTGGCAGACCGGGGCGCTGGGCTGGTCGTCGAGCAAGTTATCGGCTTCCGCAACGAGTCCGACCGCATCTACACCAGCGGGCGCGGTTTTGATGATGGCCGCGAAGCCAGCTTGCTCGTGCAGCTGCCACAGGGCGCAGAATGGCTGCGAGACGTCGACACAAATCGCTTTGTTGGGATAGAAAACATGGCGGGCTTGCCGAATTCGCTGATTGATACCTTGCCAGTGCCGCCCGGCGAGCGGCACGAAATCAGCCTAATGTACTTTCTTCCGTATGCGGGCGAGCTGGAGTTTCGGCAAGACTTCAACAATTTGCTGGATGCCGCTGTCGGCTTGGCTTTGCCGCGCACGCTGCGCATCGACGGCGCATTTGACCTGACCGAGACAGGCGCAGTGAATGAATATAGCGGGCAACTGGTGATGCAAGCCGACCCGGCGCTTGGCTTCACGATTGCCGGCGACCCGTTCGCCACCAGCAGCGAAGATGCGCAGGTCATCACCGGCGAGACGCTGATTCCGTTGCTGACGGCTGTGGCAGCCGCGCTGGCAGTGGCTGGCTGGCTGATGATTATGCTGCGGCGGCGACCAGCTGTCACCCATGCCGACATCGACAAACTGGCGCAGGAGCTTGCGCAGCTGGAGCGCGAACACGACCAAGGGCGCATCAATCACGACCTCTACCAGCATCGGCGGCGGGATCTCCAGTCTCGGCTGGCGGCTCTGCATAAAGAGCGATCATGAGCCGGCGTGGACTGATAGAGGTCCAGAGGCTGAGCAAGCATTTCGGTTGGCGGTCCGTCTTGCGCGAACTGGACTTTTTTGTGCACCGTGGAGAATGCGCGCTGCTGCTGGGCGCAAATGGCAGCGGCAAATCGACCTTGCTGCGGCTGCTTTGTGGCTTAAGCCGCGCGACCAGCGGAGTCATTCGCATCGGCGGCTGGTCGCTGCCCGCAGAGGCGTCTGCCGTGCGCGCCCAGATCGGTTTGCTGGCGCATCGCCCTCTCCTGTATGAGAATTTGACAGCCCGCGAGAATCTGGATTTCTTCGCCGCGCTCTATGCCATCCCCCCAGCTGAACGAGCGCGCCGCCGCGACGATCTCCTCGCGCAAGTCGGTTTGGCTGCGCGCGCCAATAGCCTCGTGCGGGGATTTTCGCGCGGGATGCAGCAACGGCTCAGCCTGGCGCGCGCCCTTTTGCACCAGCCCGACCTGCTCTTGCTCGACGAACCCTATACAGGTTTGGACAGCGCTGGCTGCGCAATGCTGGATGGGCTGCTGACGGCTGCGTCGCGAAGCGGCTGCACCATCATCATGAGCACGCATCAACTAGAACGAAAGCCAGCTTATGCCGACCGCGCGCTGATTCTCGCTGGCGGCTCGCTGGTCTATGCCGGGCCGGCCGCTAATGACCTCGCCGCCCTCTATCGCCAAGCGTCTGCCAGCGCATGAACAGGCATTTTCTAACCGCCGTGCGCGCCATCGTCAGCAAGGACCTGCGAGCAGAATGGCGCTCGCGAGAGCTGGTCGGGGCGATGGCGCTCTTCAGTCTGTTGAGCGTGCTGGTGTTCAGCTTTGCGCTGGAACTGGACAAGAACGCGCGCGAAGAAGCCATCAGCGGCGTGCTGTGGGTCAGCTTGATATTCGCGAGTCTGCTGGGATTCAATCGCAGCCTGGCTTTGGAGCAGGACCAAGGCAGCCTGGACGCGCTGCTGCTGGCGCCGGTGTCGCGCTCGGCGATATTCGTTGGCAAGCTGCTGGGCAACTGCCTGTTTACGCTGCTGGTCGCGCTGGCGCTGCTGCCGTTGATGACAGCGCTGTATGGCGTGCAGCTGCTGGATGGCTGGGCGCTGCTGACGACCATCGTGGGCGTCTTCGGTTTCAGCGTCATCGGCACCTTGCTGGCCACCCTGGCTGTGCAGACGCGCTCCCGCGAGGCGCTGCTGCCCATCGCGCTGCTGCCGATCTGCCTGCCTTTTTTGCTGACAGCGGTGCGCGCAACCAAAGGCATCGTCAGCGGCGCGCCACCCAGCGAATGGCGGGTCTGGCTGCAGCTGCTGGCGGCCATCACCATCATCTACCTGGTGTTTTGCCTGCTGCTGTATCGATTTGTGCTTGAAGAATGAGCCAGCGCCACTACACTATTCACAGCCCATTTAGTTTGAGGCGAGATACCAATGACGCAACATGAGGCAGAAAATCCGCTAGCTGTCCGCCCGCAGCCGCGTTTGCTGCGCGCGCTGACGATCGTATCCGCGCTGGGATTCGCCGGCACGCTGGTTTTGGGGCTGTTTGTTGCCGGCACCGACATCCAGCAGGGGCAGGTGCAGCGCATATTCTATATTCACATGCCATCATTTTTTGGCGCTTTCACAGCATTTGGGGCGACTGTGCTGGGCGGCATCATCTACCTTTGGCGTGGCAGTGAAGCCTGGGATCGCATCGCGCTGGCTGGCGTCGAAGTCGGCTTGGCATTCGCGCTGATCAACCTGCTGACTGGCTCGATCTGGGCGCGGCCGATCTGGAACACCTGGTGGACCTGGGATCCGCGGCTGACCTCGGCGGCGGTGATGTGCCTGACTTATGCAGCCTATTTGATGCTGCGCGCTGGCATCGAAAATCCGCAGCGGCGGCGCAGTCTCATGTCGGTTTATGGCATCTTCGCCTTTATCAGCGTGCTACTGACGCTGTTTATCATCCGCATCGTGCCCGATACCATTCATCCGGTCATCGTCGGCGCAAGCCCGCAAAACGCGCAAGGCGCTTTCGAGGCGACCAGCGGCGTGGTGGTTGCTCTGCTGCCCAGCCTGCTGCTGTGGCTGACACTGATGCCCATCACGCTGATGTGGCATCGCTATCGACTGGCGTTGCGGCAAGAAGCGGTCGATGCGCTTAAATTGAAATTGCTGGGGGCATGATGCGCTGTGCAAAGCGAAACACCATTCTGCTTCTGGCGCTGCTGCTGACATTCGCCGCTTGGACGAGCGCTCAGGACGAAGCGCCCTACTACCAGTCAGCCGACTTCAATGTGCCGATCATAGCCGGCTGGCAAAACCAGAGCGCGAACGAGGCAGCGCAATTTCACAAGCCCGCGGCATCAGCAACCATTCGCGCAGCGATGGCAACAGGCGCGGATGCCGAAGCGGCCGCGGCGGCTGACCTGGCCAGCTGGCTGGGCTTGGCCGAGCTGACTGCGCCGGTCTATCGCGGCAAGGTCAACTTGGCGGATGGCACCTGGCATGTGCTCGCTCGCGACATCGATGCCCAACGCAGCGTTTCGCAGGTGGCGCGGCAAGCTGGCGACCGCTTTATCGTCATCAGCTTTCTCGAAAGCGACCCAAGCTCCCGCATTGTGATGCTGGCGATTGCCCAGGCGGATGAGACGCTGGAAACAGCCGAGCCAGAGATGGACAGCGCGCTGGAGCAATTGACAGGACTGCGGCTGGACAACCTGACAGCAGCCCAAGCCCGTGCCCTGCCCGGCGGCGAATGGCTCGTCTATCAAAGCGAAACAGCGCTGGTGGCTGGCAGCCTCTTTGGCAACGACAGCTACATCGCCCTGCAAGAGGGGACCGCGGGCGACCTGGCGGCATTGGCTGATGCGTGGCGAGGCACGTTGCTGGGCTTCTTTATTACGCCCGACAACTCACCGTATCTGTGGCTGGGAATCACGGTCAGCTTGCTCATCTTGGCGGCGCTGGCAGGCAGCTTCGCATGGCGCGCGCGCGCTTTGCAGAAAGACCTGGCGATGATCGAGCAGCTGGAAAAGGCCGACGCCCGCTAAGCATTGCAGCCACTGCGCAACTATCGTCCGCTGCAGGCGTATACAATGATAACAATCGTAACAGCGCCAACCAGGAGCGGCATGATGAGCGAAGAACAGAATCCTTTGCCAGAGGAGCCGGTGGACGAAGCGGGGACGACTCCGCTTGAGCAATTCATCTTTCACCAGCGGCGCGGCTTAGAAGAATTTGGCAAAGCGATGGAGTCGCTGCTGCCGCCGGGTTTCCGCGAACATACCCAAGCGGCTGGCAACGAATTCGCAACCGGCTTCCGCGTGCTCATCGATGCCGCCATCGACGAAATCAAGAAAGCCAGCGAGATGGAAGACCCCGATGCTCGCAGCGCCGCCGCGCAGGAACAGCAGGCGCGTGCCAATCTGGCTGCGGATGAAGACGTGGACGGCGCAACCGGCGGGACGAGCCGCAAGATCCGCGTTGAGCTGGACGACTGAGCGTCAGCAAGATCATTTCAGAATTGAAACTGTGGACTCAACAACGTTCATACGCGATGATTAGGAAGCCCGCTGCTCAAAGCGGATGTTGAGGAACTTATCTTCAAACTTGGCGCTGGTGATTTCCAGTTCTTGCAATTCATCGGGCAGGACGATGTTGCGGCGGTAGGGACCGACACTCAAGGTGATCTCATCGCGCGACCGGAACAAATCCAGTTGTTCTTTGCGGGCAAAGCCGATCGGCACACGCAGCAGCCAACTCGCATCGCTATCCAGCCGCTCGAGTTTGTGCACGACGCCGTCAAACAGGCGCTCGGCCGGGTTGCGGTCGGCATACAGCTCATCCGCCAGGCGACGCAGCATCTCTAGCCCGCCCATCTCTTCGCCAAATAATGGCGCGGTCAACAGGGGCAAGCTGCCAAATGCCTCGCCCACAAACTCGATATTCTTGGCTTGACGCCGCTTCCAGACATCAAAGAACGGGTCTTGGATTTCATCCGGGAAGACGCGATTCACGAGAATGGCATCGGTGGCGTAGTCGTAGAGGTTGAGGTAGGTATAGGTGCGCTGGGTCTCGCGGATTACCATGCGCTCGGCATTGGTGACCAGGCGGATGCTGGCATGTTCAGGGTTGGTCAGCAGCTCGCGCACGCCATCCAGGGTATCGAAGAGCATCTGCACCTGGTCCCAGGCATTTTCGGCGATATCAATGCCGATGTCGTTCTTCCTGCCACGATTAAAAAGACGTTGCACAGGGCGGATGACGCTGTCCAGCCCGCGGGCAATGCGCATCAGCCGCTCGACCCACCAGCGCGTCACATCGGGCAGGCTGAGCAGGCGGATGGTCTCGGCAGTTGGCGCGGCATCGACGATCAGCACATCGTATTCGCCCGCCTGGAAGTATTCGCTGATCCACAGCAGCTGCGCGCCTTCTTCCAAACCAGGGATGATGGTGACTTCGGCGGCGTTGACCTTGGCGATGCCTTCACGGCTGAAGAATGCGCCCAGGTATTCTTGGATCCTGCCCCAGTATTTCTGCATGGAATAGCGCGTGTCGATCTCCTGCGCCCACAGGTTGTCGGCAACCAGCACCGGCTCGGGACCAACCTCGACATCCAGGGCATCGCCCAAGCTGTGCGCGGTATCGGTGCTGACGACTATGGTTTTCAGCCCCAGCTCGGCACAGCGCAGCGCTGTCGCCGCCGAAATGCTGGTCTTGCCAACTCCGCCTTTGCCAGTGTGCACAATCACGCGCATACAATCACCTGCCGTCTTCTGTCTAGGTTTGTCAACGATTCACAGCAGTATACGCGCAGCCGCCGCAAAAGTAGCGTCACAATCGCAGCGATGGGGCGCATCGGTCGGGCAGCGCAACTGGCTGTGGGCAGACAAACAATCCATTGCGCTCGCGGAAAGAAACATGGGGAGTGGTGATTTTGATGGATATGCTTTGCTTTACCCCCACCCCAAACCCCTCCCCAAAAAATGAGAGAGGGGCTACCATGCTGCGGAGGCGCAGGGAAAACTCCCTTTCCCTCGTTCTGGGGGCAGGGGGCCGGGGGATGGAGAGCTTGGTTGCCATATCCACGCATTCACCACGCCCAGAAACAGGCGAGCCTTGACAATACAGAACAAACAATCTAAGATTGGGGGCAACGACTATCTATTCGCTCGACAAAGGAGCAAGCATCATGCGTCCAGTGGTCCATATTGAGATTCCCTCCAGTGATAACGCTGCCGCCAAGCAATTTTACAGCGCGCTCTTGGGCTGGCAGGTCGAAGAAATCCCGATGGGCGGCGGCTCGACTTATACCCTGTTCAACACCGGCGTCGATATGGCTGTCGCGCTTGCGCCTGTGAGCGAAGCTGACAATATCGCGCCGGGCGATGTCATACTCTACTTTCAAAGCGATGACTTGGATGCGGATATTGCGCGCGCCAGCGAGTTGGGCGGCGAGGTGCTCTTGGCGCGGCAAGACATTCCCGGTTTTGGCTCGCTGGGCATCTTCAAAGACCCGACCGGCAACCGCGTGGCTTTCTGGCAAAACGCCAACCCCGGACAAGGCTAGGCGCGGGTCGCAGCGCCCGGTTTGACCAGCGGGCTGAATCGCCAGAGATGATTTGTAGGGGCGTTTCTTGTGTTCGCGCGCGCCTGGCAGAGGCAATATGGCAGATTTTCCGCTGCTGAAGACCTACATAGACGAGCGGCTGGTGGTCCAGCTTGCCGAGCGCATCGTGACCGTGCATCCTCAATTTGCGAGCGATGCCTTTGTGGCGGCGACCACCAGCGCATTGCCGAATCTGGAGTTGAAAGCGCGCTTCGACTGGATTGCCGATCAGCTGCGCGCGGCTTTGCCAGCCGATTATCCAACTGCGCTGGCTATCTTGCTGAGCATCCTCGACAACGAGAGCGGTCGATTCGCGCCGCTGGACAGGTCGGCATTTCGCCTGATGCCCATCCCGACCTTTGTATATCGTCACGGACTCGCCCACCCCGCCGCCTCGCTGGATGCCATCGCCATCATCACGCGCCACGCCACCTGCGAAGGAGCGATCCGTCCCTACATACGCCGCTACCCGACAGCCACTTTGGCGAGATTGCGAGAGTGGACAAACGATGAAAACGAGCATGTGCGCCGCCTCGTCAGCGAAGGCACCCGTCCGCGCTTGCCCTGGTGGCCGCCCCTGCGCGAATTTATCGCCGACCCCGCTCCGGCCCTGGCGCTGCTGGAATGCTTGAAAGACGACCCGGCTCTGTATGTGCGGCGCTCGGTGGCCAACAACCTCAACGACATCAGCAAAGATCATCCACAGCTTGTCCTGGCGCGCATGACCGCCTGGAGCCAAGGCGCAAGCAAAGAGCGACAGTGGCTCATCAATCACGCGCTGCGCACTTTGGTCAAGCGAGGCAGCAAGCCCGCTCTGACGCTCTTGGGCTATGCGCCAGCCGCGGTCGAACTGAGCGATCTGACAGCGACTCCAGCTGTGCTGCAGTTCGGGAAAGACATTGAATTCTCATTTGCGCTGCGCAACTGTGGCGGGGTGGAGCAGAAGCTAATGGTCGATTTTGTGATGCATTTTGTCAAGGCAAATGGCGCAACCGCGCCCAAGGTCTTCAAG
>JAPOSR010000036.1:4510-15627 GCA_026709625.1 Chloroflexota bacterium | reverse complement strand
CTGCGCAGCAAAGTGTGGGGCGGGCGGAAGCTGTCCACGCAGTTGAACAAATCGCTACCGACGCCCGAACCCTATGGCGAAAGCTGGGAAGTGCACGACAGCTGCGCGGCGCTGAATGGCAGCTTGCGCGGGCAAAGCCTGGGCGCTCTGCTGCGGATCTATGGCGAATCGCTTGTCGGCGCGGGGCATGACGCCACTTTGGGATTTCCCTTGCTGGCAAAGTTCATCGACGCCAAGGACTGGCTGTCCGTCCAGGTGCATCCAGACGACGACCAGGCTCGTGAACTCGAAGGCGAGCCGCGTGGCAAGACAGAAGCCTGGCTGGCGCTGGCAGCCGAGCCGGGCGCGCAGTTGGTTATCGGCATACAGCCGGGCGCAAGCCGTTTGCAGTTGGCAGAGGCTATCAACGATGGCGGGCTGGAAGCGCTGCTCGTCTATGCGGATGTGCAGGCGGACGATGTGCTGTATCTGCCCGCTGGCACAGTCCACGCCTTGGGTCCGGGCATATTGATTTACGAGATTCAGCAAGCCAGCGACACGACGTATCGGCTGTACGACTGGGGCAGGCTCGGGCTGGATCGACAGCCGCGCGAACTGCACATCGACAAAGGCTTGCGCGTTGCCAACCTGGATTCGCTGCCGCGGGTGACGCGTCCACAGGGCGATCTGCTGGTCGACAGCGCGTACTTCCGTATCTGGCGGCACCGGCTGAATAGCGAAGCGCTTTTGCTGCGCGCCCAAGGCTCTTGCCAGGCGCTGACCTGCCTTGATGGTGAAGCGCAGATAATCACGCCTGGGCACGATCCGCTGCGCCTGCGCAAGGGCGAGACTGGCTTGCTGCCGGCCTGCCTGGATTCTTTCGCTATGCGCGGGAGCGGCAGCATCATTCGCGCCTGCCCCGCCTGAGCGCAGACCTCGCAACACAGGCTCGCTCGACCTGGGCGATCAGAATGTTGGCCGCTTCCGCCGGGGGCTGCTGTGGCGCTTAGATTCCGCCAAGATTTGGCGGGCGGCAAGAGGCGGCAAAGCGAAACAAGGTCGCAGGATTGGCGGACGGCGCGGACTTCTGCTATACTAGCAGTATCAGCTAGGCGAAACGAGGGTGACATGATGCGGATATTGCTGGCTTTGACACTGATGGCGATAGCGGCTCTGCCGGGCGCGGCGCAGACACCAGATGAACTAAGCTTTGATCCATTTCGTCCGGAATCAGGTTTCTACATGTATCTAAAATTCGCGCCAGACAGCGCTTCAATAGGGAAGTGGTGGCACGCGGAGGCGGTCATCAACAAGCAGCGGCAAGTGGTGTGGAATGATGATTGGCAGCTGGAAATCCACTACAACCGGCGCAATGGCAGGCCGGTCAAGATAGTTGACGACAGCTACTCAAGGCTGCAAGGCGTTCAGTTTGTAGGCTTTACGCCCGGGCGCATGTTGAGCTATCAGGCTGCGAAATCCAATCCTCATATGATTAGGGTTAACTATAACGGCAGCCGGGAATTTTTCAACTCGTACAGCCACTATTTTGTCGTAATAGACATGGGGTTCGCGGCTAATCAGCGGGTGACTGTCCGCCTTTTTGCGCGAAACACAAAGACCGGCGAACGAGTGCGGATTGGCAAATACAAGGCGAGGATTCCATAACCGCGAGCCAGCGCATCGGTTGACCAACGCAGCCGCTCACCAGCGTGGGCGGCTTTCTGATTCCTGGTCCGGGCAGCAAGAGGCGGCAAAGCGAAACAAGGTCGCAGGATTGGCGGACAGCGGGAACTTCCGCTAGACTGGTAGCGGGATACGGCTAAGAGAAATGGGGACGACATGGTACGACTGATGATTACACTGATGATGCTGGCGCTGGCGGCTCTGCCGGGCGCGGCGGATGGGATTGAGCCCGATTGGTTTTGTCTGAACCCTGCAAAATCGCCATTCAATTTTGTGCCGCATATTTACGTTCCTGAGCGTGGACACGAAATGGTTCTATACATCTTGCCAGACATGGGTGCGATCGGGAAGTGGTGGCACGCGGAGGCGGTCATCAACAAGCAGCGGCAAGTGGTGTGGAATAACGATTGGCAGCTGGAAATCCGCTATAACAGGCGCAATGGCAAGCCGGTCAAGATAATTGACGACAGCTATTCAAGGCTGCAAGAGCTTCAGGTTCTAGACTTTGAAGTTTATCGATCACCCTATGACGACAACTATAATTTCGTAGGGCCGAGTGTCACCCTTCCCCACTTCACTACCGGCGGTGATTACTTCTGCCATATACCCTGGGGCAATTGGGAGAAGTCTTACAGCCGGCTGTTCGTGGTAACGGACGAGGGGTTCGCGGATAACCAGCGGGTGACTGCCCATGTTTGGGCGCGAAACACAAAGACAGGCGAGCGAGTGCGGATTGGCAAATACAAGGCGAGGACTCCATAAGCGCGAGCCAGGGCATCGGTTGACCAGGGGAGCCGTTCACCAGCGTGGGCGGCTTTTTGATTCCTGGTCCGGGCAGCAAGAGGCGGCAAAGCGAAACAAGGTCGCAGGATTGGCGGACAGCGGGAACTTCCGCTAGACTGGCAGCGGGATACGGCTAAGAGAACTGGGGACGACATGGTACGGATATTGCTGGCTTTGACACTGATGGCGATGGCGGCTCTGCCGGGCGCGGCGCAGAAATGGCAAGAGGCAAACACAGGTTTAGTGCACGCCGACCGCGATGAAGTCAATGGTTGCATAGCCTTTTGGATTGAGCCCGACATGTCCGCGATTGGGAAGTGGTGGCACGCGGAGGCGGTCATCAACAAGGTGCGGCAAGTGGTGTGGAATGATGATTGGCAGCTGGAATTTCGCTACACGCGCGGCAGCGGTAAAGGCAGGCCGCCCAAGATGTACGACCGCTGGACGACGATGATGAAGAATGGTCAAATGATCGAAGGTTATCAAAGCCTAATGGAGGACTGGTTCGTGCCCTACAACGAAAACACGTGGCCTCTGGTCATAGTACCAACGCCGAAGATGTGGGACGTGAAAAATTCCCTGCCAAAGAAAGAGTATTCTCACTCGTTTTTGGTACATCATTGCGGTTTCGCGGGCGACCAGAACATCCTTGTCCGCGTGTGGGCGCGAAACACAAAGACAGGCGAACGAGTCAGGGTTGTCAGGAAAAGACTGTACATGCCCTGGTCGGACTGAGCATAAGCGCGAGCCAGGGCATCGGTTGACCAGGGGAGCCGTTCACCAGCGTGGGCGGCTTTTTGATTCCTGGACCGGGCAGGGTTCGCAGAGGTTGATGGTCGCGCCTTGGTAGTCGATGGCGATTCCGGGCGCTGGGTACTGGCGGCATAGATCGCAGACGTCTGGGGTTTCGAGGTAGCTGGGGATCTCGCGGGTGGCGAGGCCATTCCAGCATTCCAAGGCGCGTGGGTGATTGCATTCATTCACGGCGTGGCGATGCTGTGCCATCTCGACGTATTTGCGGATAGCGAATAGATGCTCGATGATGAATTCATCGCTGATGGCGAGGCTGTGAAGCTCGTTGAGCAGGTCGGCGAGGGTGATTCTGTCTGGTTGGATGCCCGCGCGGATGGCGCTTCGCTAGAGATTGTGGCGCGGCCGCCAAAAGCCGCCTAGACCGATCAAGCGCCGGGCGGGGGCACGGGCAGGTCGGCTTCGGCGACATTGCGCCATTTTTCGCCAACCTCGACCAGCATGACCGGGATGTCATCGCGGATGGGGTACTTGCAGCCGCTGTCGTCGCAGACCAGCCAACTGCCTTTGACGAGGCGCAGCTGCCCCGGGTCCGCGCCTTTGTCTGTGTAATGCACAGCGACCGGGCAGCGCAGAATGTTCATCAAGTCATCTGAAATCGCCGCCATCGCCCACTCTCCCGACCTGTCGAAATAATGTCACCCTCTGAATTTCTCAGAGAGCGACTTGCTTGTTTCTAGTATAGCCGCGAGACGCCAGCGCGTCAAATCGGGCGGCATGGGGAGTGGCGATTTTTTTTTGGATACGCGCTGCTTTGCCCCCACCCAAACCCCTCCCGGCCGCCTGTGTCTACGCGGCGCAACAATGAGGGAGGGGCTACTATGCTGCGGAAGCGCAGGAAAAACTCCCCTTCCCTCGTTCTGGGGGCAAGGGGCCGGGGGGATGGGGGAGGGGGTTGCCATATCCACAAAAATCGCCACTCCCGGATATGACCGCTGTAGAAGCGGGCAAGCGCGACTATACTGAAATGTGAATTTCGCGCCGAGCCAAGCCGACATGCCCAACAGACGACAGCTATTCATTCTCGCCAGCGTCTTCGTCAGCGCAGCATCGTTGCTGCTGATTCTGCGCGATGTGCCTATGGGCGAAGTGCTAGCGGCCATGCGCGGCGCAGATGCGCGTTATTTGCTGGCGGCGGTATTCGTCGCTTCGCCACTGGCTTTGTTGGCGCGGGGCCTGCGCTGGTGGGGGCTGCTCAGCCGGCGGCTGCCCCTGAATCAAGCGGCGCACATGGTCAACATTATGTTCCTGGGCAATCAGCTGCCCTTGCGACTCGGCGAAGTGGCGCGCGGCGTGCTGGCGGCGCGGGCTGGCGTGCCCTTGGTGACATCCGCCACCAGCATCGTTGTCGAGCGGCTGATCGATACACTGGTTGTTGCGCTGCTAATCGCGCTGAGCCTCAGCCAGCTGCCCGAGGCGCCACCTGAAATCAGCGAAGCGGCCGGCCTGGCGGGGGGCGCCGCATTGATTGGCTTTTTGCTGCTGCTGGGCTTGGCCGCCGCGCCCCGTTCCGCCGAGTGGGCGCTAGAGCGCATCTTGGCTGCCCTGCCCTTGCTCCAGCGATTGCCCTTGAAATCGGCATTGGTCTATTTACTGGATGGATTGAAGCCGCTGACCAAGCCGCGCGCGCTGTTGGACAGCCTGTTTTGGACAGCGCTGGCTTGGGCGTTTTCGCTGCTGCATTACTTCCTGCTGCACCAGGCGCTGGGCATCTCGCCCGACTCTCCGTATGGATACCCGCTGGGCATGTCATTGTCGGCGCTGAGTCTGGCGCTGCCGATGAGCATTGCCGGACTGGGTCCGTTTGAAGCGTCGATTGTGCTGACCGGTTCGCTGGTGGGCATCGGCGCGCTGGAATCGCTTTCCTTGGGATTCTTACTGCACGGACTGACAGTCTTCAGTTACGCGCTGTGGGGCGGCATCGGCATGTTGGCGCTGGGCGTGTCGCCCGCCTATGCGTTTGCCAAGCGCGAGCCACCAGCCTAGCCGCGCGTCAGGTATTCGTGCACCAACGACTGAAAGTGATGCACGCCATTTTCACGCAGGACCGAAAACCGACCGCGGTCATAGGCATTTGATAACAAGCCGCGCTGCACCCACTCGCACAATTCGATATCTTCCTGTTGGATCTCGTCGCTGAAGGCGATGATCTGCTGCATGCTCTCCCAGCCTTCGCCAGTGCCCGGCGTCTCGAAGTACCATTCAAAGATCGTCAAGGTTTTGTCGTGCCCCAGCGGCAGGATGATGTTAATGGATGTGTTGTCCAGGTACACATTCAACATGACATTGGGAAATATCCAATAATAGAGCGCGTCTGCTTCGCCTTCGCCGCTGCGCACATAGCGACGGTCGCGCACTTCGCCGGGCAGCGCATCGCGGATAGGCGCATGCTGCTTGGAATAGTCGCGATAGGTATCGACGCGGTATTGGTCGTAGTCGACTTCGCGAAAGAGGCCGGGGTGCGCGATGGGCAGGTGGTAGCCTTCCAGATAATTGTCGACATACACTTTCCAGTTGCAGTTGATGGCATAATCACGGCGCTCGATCAAGCGCATCTGGTCGAGGTTGAAGCCAGCCGCGTTAATCTCGCTGTGGATCGCGCCATACGTCTGCGTCATAGGTGCGGCATCGGCATCCAGATTGACGAATATCCAGGGGCCCCAGGCTTCCACGCGCACTGGCTGCAAACATACTTCATCGGCATCCCAATTCTGCACGCCCGCGAATTCTGGAGCGCGCAGCAGCTTGCCATCCAGGTCATAGGTCCAGCCATGATATTTGCACTGCAAGCTCTTGCGGTTGCCACGGCCTTGGGCGACCACAGCCGCGCGATGTGGGCAGACATTGTAAAAGGCGCGCAGCGCATTCTGGCGGTTGCGCGTGACAACCAATGGCTGGTCGAGCACCTCACAAGCGAAAAAGTCGCCCGCCCGCGCGACCTCTTCCAGCCGTCCGACTGGCTGCCAGGTTCGGTAGAAGATCTTCTGCGCCTCTAGAGGCAAAAAAGCGGGGTCTGTATACCAGCGCGCCGGCATCGTGGAGGCTTGCGCAAGGTCGCTGGCAGGGATATAGTCGCTGAGGTCTGGTTCGCGCATGCTGTCGGGCTCCTGGCGTATTTTGCGCTCAAGTTATGCTGCAAGTGTACGAAATTACAAAGATTTTACGAATGCTGAAGCGGGCGCAACCGCTTTTTCGTATACTGAAACTAGAGTAAAAAGCATGCCGAGAGTGCGCTGGGCAAGCCCGGCATAACAAGTTCGCCACAACGGAGACAAGAGTCGTGCAGACATTCTTCCGCTTGTTTTGGATTTTGCTCCTGCTGCTCAGTCTGGTCTGGGTGGCTGGCGGCGCGCTGGTCGCATCCGGCGCGGTGGATGATGGTGGCGCTGCCAGCAGCCTGCGCGAGGACATCATCATCTTTACCGATGGCTTGAATGTGTCGCCAGAGCTGCCGCCCTCGCTGCTTTTTGTCATCACGGGCTTGCCGCTTGCCTTGCTGTCACTGTTCTTCGCCTGGCGCAACCACCGCCGACTGACCCTAAGAGCGGAAGCGCAGAAGCAGACGCGCAGTGAAGGAAGCCCCAGCGAAAGGCGCGGCACGGTCTTCATCACAGCGCTCTCGCTGATATTCGCGCTGCTGCTGTGGAATGCTCGCGGCATCGATGCGTTGTTGGCGCAGGGCGCGCCGGCCTCCGACTCCTTCAGCCTGACAGCCGTCACCTACCCGGTGCGGCTCTTCGTCACGTTCGTGCACGAGGCCGGGCATGCCTTGGCCGCGCTGCTGACGGGCGGGCAGGTGCAGAGCTTCACCGTTTCGCCCGATGGCTCGGGGTATGCCATCACAGCGGGCGGCAATATCTCGCTCATTTTGCCGGCTGGCTATCTGGGCGCCGCCTTGTTTGGGGCGCTGCTCTTCTTGCTCAGCAGCCGCGCGCCATCCATGACTCGCGCTTTGTCGCTGCTGCTGGGCATCGGCTTCATCGCGTTGACATTGCTCTTTGCCCGGCCTGATGCCAGTGGCAACATAACGGCGCTGGTGGTCGGCGTGGGCTATGGCCTGGCATTGGCGATCTTGGGCTGGGCAGCGCCACAAGCCATCATTGTTTTCTTGCTCAATACGTTGGCGGTATTGACCGGGCTCAACGCCGTCTTTGATCTCGTGCATTTGGTTTCCAATGCAGACATCGGCAATGCGGGCGTCCTCAATGATGCAGCCGCTTTTTCGCAGAATGTCGCGCCGCTGCTGCCGCCATCGGTGGTCGCCTTGCTGTGGGCAGCCATCGCGGTGGGGATGATGGGCGTGGCGATGTACTTTGGCTTGCTGAAACCGGCGCAAAGCGAACTCACCTGAGACAGCATGGGTGAAAGCGCCACGCGCCAGACAACCACAAACACAGACAGGAGGAGGAAGAGCCATGCTAAGAACATTTGTAGAGCGCAAAGTTCGGCGTCAGATAGTACAGCGCAGCCTGATCATCTCGACGCTGGGCTTCGCGGCGATCGTCGCCCTGTGGAACACGCCGGCTTTGGCTGGCTTGGCGCACCCGCTGCGCATGTTCATCAACAACATCCACGGCGGCTTGACTGCCTTCGCCATGCAGGTCAGTGGCGGCACAGTGGCGAGCTTCACCCTATCCGAGGCTGGCGCGTACACCTTGCTATTCCAAGACGGGGCGGAAGCGCTGATTATGTCGGCGGGCTATTTGGGGTCGGCGCTGCTGGGCGCGCTGCTCTTCTATCTGGTTAATCGAGCGCCTCATCTGCTGCGCGGCTTGTCGCTCGTTCTCGGCGTCTTCACAATCGGCTTTCTGGCGCTGTTTATCCGCCCCGACGCGGCTGGCGACTGGCTTTCCCTGCTCGTGTGCCTAGGCTTTGGCGCGCTGCTGATCTTCTTGGGCGCGACTGGCGCGGGCGATATCAACCAACTGCGCTCGCGTAAATCAATCACGCAAATCGTCTTGTCCATCATCGCGCTGACGACGACTCTGCATATCGTCCTAGACCTGCCCGCCGTGCTGACAACGCCCGCCACAAGCGGCGACACGATCACCAACCCGGTCGCATACTTCGCCAAATATGTCATGCCGGGCGCATCGGTCGAGGCGGTCGCTTACAGCTGGAGCGCCATAGCCATCGCGCTGCTGGGCGCCGCTTTCCACCTGGCGATTGTCCGCCCGCTGCGGCAAATCCCCAAAAACGAGGATATCGTTTGAGGTATCCTGCCTTGCACAGAACCAAGAAAGCAGCGCAACCGAAGCAAGCCCCTCCCCGCATGTTTGGGAGGGGTTTCGGATGGTGGGCTAGCGCTGAAACTGCGCGCGCTCCCACTTCGCAAACAGGCCTTGCAGCTTCAGACGCTGGAATTTGCCCGTTGAAGTGACAGGAGTCTCGCTGCCGAAGACGACCGCCTTGGGCGATTTTTCAAATGGCAGCTGCTCGCGGCAGGCGGCGAGGATGCGCTGAGCAGTCAGCTGCGCGCCGGCTTCTGGCACGATGTACGCGCCGACCTCTTCGCCATAATAGATATTCGGAAACGCGATCGCCAAGCCGACTTTCACGCCATCGATAGCCAATAGAATCTCTTCGATATCAAAGGGGCTGAACTTGACGCCGCCGCGGTTGATCAATTCTTTGATGCGCCCGGTGATAAAAAAGAATTGCCGACCGCCTTCACCGCGCAAATAGAAGCCTTCATCGCCGCTGCGAAACCAGCCGAACTTGAATGTCTCGGCGTTGGCGTCGGCGCGCTTGAGATAGCCTTGCATGATATTGTGCCCGCGAATGCAGATCTCGCCGCGTTCGCCCGCGCCCAGTTGTTCGCCACGGCCATCGGCGGAATATATCGCCATCTCGTTTGGTTCGATCGGGCAGCCGATGCTGGGATAGCCATGCGCGAGCAGCCAGCGTTGATTCGCGCGCCAGGACAAGCCAATCGGCAAAAAACAGGAATAACAGGTCGATTCGCTCAAGCCATAACCGTGCAGGATGGTGAAGCCAAACAGCTCGCTGAATTCTTTCGCCAGCGCCACAGACAACGTGCCTGCGCCACAGATAAAGTGGCGGAAATGCGTCAGGTCGCGGCGGCTGATGCCCGCGCCAAAGATCGTGTCGCCAGCCGCCTGCTGTTCGCGCCCATATTCGATGAGAAACTGCAGCAAGGTAGGCACGACACTGACCACATTGACGCCCTCGCGCACGACGCGCTCCCAAAAGCGGCTGGCGCTGAAGCGGCTGTTCAGCACGGTCGAGCCGCCGACCGACAAAGGCGTCATAATCGTCACAACAATGCCATTGACATGGTGAATCGGCAGCACGCACATAACCCGCTGGTTGCCAGTGATCGCTTGCCACTGCGCGATGCCCTGCGCGTCTATCAGCAGGTTGTATTGCGACAGGATGACGCCTTTTGGCGTGCCGGTCGTGCCGCTGGTATAGACGAGAAGCGCTTCGTCATCCAAGCTGGCTGTGGCTTCGCCGCCCTCGCCCAGTGGCAGGTCGCCGGCTTTCGCGCCCGAGTCATCGCCCAGATAGGTCGTCGGCCGGTCGCGCAGCGCCTCTTGAAAGTGGATTCTCTGGCTCGTTGGCTCGCCGCCGACCTGGACAATCTGCTCGATATTGGGAGCGCCCCCAAAGCCATCTTCGCCACTGATGATGCGCTCGGCGCGCTGTAGATATTCCGTCCGCGCCAGGCAGATTTTCGCTTCGCTGTTGCGCAGGATAAAGGCGATGCGCCGGTCGTCTTCGGCGACATTCTGGGGCGCGACAGCCGCGCCGATCACCCAGCAGGCGAAATAGATGATGACGGTTTCGCTGTGGTTGTGCGAGATGATGGCGACGCGGTCGCCCCGGCGCACCCCCAGGTCTTCATAGAAAAAATTGGCGGCTTGATGCACGCGCGCCGTAAAACTGGCATAGCTTTGCTCACTGCGCGAGCCATTGTGGTCGTAGAAGATGAGGAAAGGCTTGCGTGGCGAAGTCTTGCTGTGCAGCGCCAGCACATCGCGGATGTTGCGAAATGGCACCTTGCGCTGGTCTTGGGGCGCGCCATCTTTGCAATGCGCGCGCCGCAGGTTCCTTTGCGTCTGCGCATCCAGTTGCTTCGACATACTGATTGCCCCCTCCAACTGCGGTGGTCTCTGCAAAAGCTATTTTTACCACATCGCCACGCGCGGACACAGCGACATGCCGCGCAGGGAGTGGCGAATCGGCTGGATGCGCGTTGCTTTGCGCCCACTCCAAACCCCCTCCGACCGCCTGTGTCGATGCGGCGCAAAAATGAGAGAGGGGCTACACATGCTGTGGAAGCGCCGGGAAACCCCCTTCCCTCGTTCTGCGGGCAAAGGGCCGGGGGTGGGGGCTTGGTTGCCATATCCACGCAAACAGCCACTGCCAAAATTCTCGCGGTGCATCGTTGCTGCACCCGCCCTGTATGCCGCGGGCGCTATGCAGGTACAATGCAGGCGATGCAGAGAGGAAATTGGCTGGCAGCTGTGTAAACAATCGCGGCGCGGACAAACGGGAAGCGACCATGAGAAAATTGTGTGTGGTGGGCAGCGGCTATGTCGGCTTGGTAACCGGCGCTTGCTTTGCCGACTTGGGCAACGAAGTCAGTCTGGTGGATATCGACGAGCGCAAGATTGCTATGCTGCTGGCGGGCAACATGCCAATCTATGAGCCGGGCTTGGCAGAATTGGTACAGCGAAACAGCGCCGCCCAGCGCATGCGCTTCACCACCTGCTATGCGGAGGCGCTCGAAGGTGCCGAGTTCGTCTTCATTTGTGTGGGCACGCCTTTTGGCTTGGTTGGCGAGGGGGTTATCGATATGGGCGGGGCGCCGCCCGGGCAATGCCCGGGGCGGTGGG
>JAPOSR010000036.1:0-4500 GCA_026709625.1 Chloroflexota bacterium | reverse complement strand
CTTCACGACCTGCGTTGCGGAGGCGCTCGAAGGTGCGGTGTTTGTCTTGATGTGTGTGGGCTCGCCTTTTGGCGTTGATGGCGAGGCGGATTTGCAATATGTGCGCGCCGCCGCCCAGACCATCGCCGAGACGATGACGCAGCCGCTAATCATCATCAACAAATCGACCGTCCCGGTCGGCACGGGCGATTGGACCCGCGAAATTATCACGAGCAAGCAGCCGCAGCCAATCGGCTTTTCGGTGGTTTCCTGCCCAGAATTCTTGCGCGAAGGATCGGCAATCGCTGACTTTTTGCAGCCCGACCGCACTGTGCTTGGTTCTATCGACCACACAGCCGCCGAGTCTGTTGCCGAATTGTACGCGCCGGTCAATGCGCCAGTGGTCATCACCGACCTGCGCACCGCCGAGATGATCAAATACGCGTCCAACGCCTTTTTGGCAACGCGCATCAGCTTTATCAACGAGATCAGCATCATCTGCGAGCGGCTGGGCGCGGATGTGACCGAGGTGACGCGCGGCATGGGCTTTGACAAGCGCATTGGCCCGCACTTCCTCGATGCGGGCATCGGCTTTGGCGGCAGCTGCTTCCCCAAAGATGTGAAAGCGCTGGCGAATATGGCGCAGACGCACGGCATGCACCCGCAGCTGCTCAATGCCGTCATGGAGATCAACGCCTTTCAGCGCCGGCAGATCACGCTGAAGGCGCGCGAAATGCTGGGCGGCAGCGTCAACGGGCGCACGCTGGCTATCCTGGGCTTGGCATTCAAGCAAAACACGGACGACACGCGCGAATCCCCTTCGCTGACTGTGGCGCGCTCCTTGTTGAATCAAGGCGCTGTCGTCAAAGCCTATGACCCGGTCGCCATGGGAAACGCCAGCCGCGACTTGCCGGGCCTTCAGCTCTGCCAAAGCCCTTACGATGCGGCGGATGGCGCGGACGCGCTGCTGGTGCTGACGCCCTGGAACGAATTCAATCATCTGGATATGCGGCGCATCCATGCCTCTATGGCACAAGCCATCGTGATCGACGGGCGCAACATGTACAACCCAGCCGAACTGCGCAAGTTGGGATTTGCCTATCGCGGCGTGGGCAGGGGCTACAACGGCGAAGGTTGAAGCGCTGGCACATCAGCCAAATGCGGCTGACCGCGCGTGCCGCCGACCGCGCTGGCTGCTCCGCGCCCGCATTGGCAGCCGATTGCCAAGCAGGTCGCAAGTGGCAGGCTGCCCAGCCAACCCGCTAAAAAGCCGGCAGCGAAGCTGTCGCCCGCGCCGATGCCATCTCCGCCAGCCGAAGCCGGTTCGACGCTTTGCGCAATTTCGCGTTCAGCTTGCCAGACAACCGCCCCTCGCAAATCGCGCTTGATGACCAGCACCGGCACCTGCCCGCGCAGATAGGCGACCGCCGCCGCGAAATCAGCCCGTCCGCTGAGATGCCGCGCCTCTTGTTCGTTGGGCAGCAGCACATCGACATAGCGCAGCCCGCTCGTCAAGTCATACCCCCACACTTCATCAGGATCCCAGTTGGTATCCAGCGATGTCGTCAAGCCCAGTTGTTTGGCGCGCCGCAAGATAGTCACCCAGTCGGGCAGCAAGCCACGCTGCAAGTACAAGCTGCCATAATGCAGATGCCGAGCCGACGCAAGCAGCTCGTCGCGAATATCGGCGCGAGTCAAGGCATTCAATGCGCCCAGATGCGTCAGCATGGCGCGGTCAAGCCCCTGCGCCAAGTGCACAGTGATGCCGGTGCGCAGATGCGGATGAGTGGACAGATAGCGCGTATCGACGCCAGCGTCCCCCAGCGCTTCGATGATTAAGCGTCCGAGCGCGTCATCGCCAACTCGTCCCAAGATCGCGACTCGCAGCCCCAGCTTCGCCGCCTGCGCCGCGACGATGCAGCACGAGCCGCCCATGGTCAGTTCATAATCAGCAACCAGCTTTTCGACTTGTCCGAATTGCGGCTGTACATCATCATCGCGCAGAATCAAATCAACGCAGGCATCGGCAAAGACCAGGATGTCGAAAGGCTTGCGAGCCATTCAGTCAGCCGCCTCTGCCAATTCCAGCGCAGTCAGCTGGCCCGCCAAGCCCAGGTAGGTCGCGGGCCTCAGTTGCAGCAGTCTTTGCTTGTCTGCGGCGGGCAGCGCCAGCGACTGGATGAAGGCATGCAAGCTTTCGCGGGTGACCTGGTTGCCGCGGGTCAGCGCTTTCAGCTGTTCATAGGCCTCGGGCAGATGGTGCTTGCGCATGACAGTCTGCACAGCTTCCGCCAGCAGCTGCCAGGCGTCTTCCAGCTCGGCTGCCAGCGCCGCGCTGTCGACCCCCAGCTTGCCCAAACCCCGCCGCGCGCTCATCAGCGCCAGATAGCTATGGGTGATGCCCACGCCATAATTGCGCAGCGCCGACGAGTCGCTGAGGTCGCGCTGCAAACGCGAAATGGGCAGTTTGTCCGCCAAGTGCCCAAGGAGCGCATTGCTGATGCCCAGGTTGGCTTCGGCATTTTCAAAATCAATCGGGTTGACCTTGTGCGGCATGGTCGAAGAGCCTGTCTCGCCCGCGACAACCTGCTGGCGAAAAGCGCCCAAGGCGATGTAGCTCCACATATCACGGCATAGATCGAGCAGCGCGGTATTGAAACGCATTAAAGCCTGCGCCAACTCAGCCAGGTAGTCGTGCGGCTCGATCTGCGTAGTCAGCGGGTTGTGAGTCAAGCCCAGCCCCTCAACGAAATTCCGCGAAACCGACAGCCAGTCGACGCCGGGATAAGCGGCAACATGCGCGTTGTAGGCGCCGACTGCGCCATTGAACTTGCCCAAATAGTCCTGCGCTTCGATCTGTCGCAGCTGCCGCCGCAGCCGATGCGCGAAGACCGCGATTTCCTTGCCGAGGCAGGTGGGGGTGGCAGCTTGTCCATGCGTCCGCGCCAACATAGGAACAGTCGCTGTGCGGCGCGCCAGGTCAGCCAGCGAATCCAGCAGTCCGCGCGCAGCTGGCTGCCAAACAGAATGCAGCGCGCCACGGACCATCAGCCCATGCGCCAGGTTGTTGATGTCGTCGGACGTGCAGGCGAAATGCAGCGAGCCAGCCACATCCGCCAGGCTGGTCGCTGCGAGCCGCTCGCGCAGGTAATACTCGACCGCCTTGCTGTCATGATTGGTGCGCGCTTCGATCGCCTTGACGCGCTCTGCCGCTGCCTGGTCAAAGTCAGTTTCCAGTTTTGCGAGCAAAGCCTCTTCGTCCAGAGTAAATGACCGCACATGCGTGATGCCCGGGTGAGCCGCCATAGCCCGCAGCCAGCGCAGCTGCACCAGCGCGCGATAGTTGATCAGCGCCCATTCGGAAAGATAATCTCGCAAGGGCGCGGCTTTGTCGGCATAGCGCCCATCCACTGGCGAAATCGCCCGCAAACTCATGCGGCTGTCCTTGTATCTGCATGCGCCAATGCGCCTAGTATACACTGGTTGCGCGCGCATTTGCCCTGCCCAGCCTGCGCGCCAACAGCGATAATGATAAAAAGCGACGTATCGATATCGGGAGTAGACTATGCTACGGCGACTCGAATCGACGCCACAGGCCGATGGCTACCGCATGCCCGCCGAATGGGAGCGGCACGCTGGCTGCTGGATGCTGTGGCCCCAACGGCGCGATACCTGGCGCAATGGCGGCAAACCGGCGCAGCGAGCGTTCGCCGAAGTAGCGAGCCATATCGCCCGCTTTGAGCGCGTCACCATGGGCGTCAACCGCGACCAGTATGAAAATGCCCGAGCAATGCTGCCGCCGCAGGTGCGCGTGGTGGAGCTGAGCAGCAACGATGCCTGGATGCGCGATATGGGCGCGACCTTTGTCATCAACGAGCAGGGCGATGTGCGCGGAGTCGACTGGCGCTTCAATGCCTGGGGCGGCCTGGACAAGCTGATGTACTTCCCGTGGGACCAAGACCAGTTGGTGGCGGCGAAAATGCTGGAAATCGAGGGAATCGACCGGTACTCAGCGCCCTTTGTGCTGGAAGGCGGCTCGATCCATGTCGATGGCGAGGGCACGCTCATCACCACCGAGCAATGTCTGCTGCATCCCAATCGCAATCCCCAGCTGTCACGCGCGCAGATCGAGCAGTTGCTGGCGGATTATCTGGGCATTCGCCATATCATCTGGCTGCCGCGCGGTGTCTATGAAGACGAGACCGATGGCCATGTCGACAATCTCTGCTGCTATGCGCGAGCGGGCATAGTCGCCATGACCTGGACAGACGATCGCAGCGACCCGCAATACGAACGATCGGCGGCTGCCTGGGAGGCGCTGATGACAGCGCGAGATGCGCGAGGCCGCTCGCTGAAAGTCCACAAGATTCACCAACCGGCACCGATGACGATGACAGCAGACGAAGCGGCTGGGCTGGATGTCGTCGACAGCGCTTTCCTGCGTCCGGCCGGCGAGCGGCTGGCTGGCTCTTACATCAACTTCTATATCGCCAACAACGCGATTATCATGCCCATCTTTGG
>JAPOSR010000076.1 GCA_026709625.1 Chloroflexota bacterium | reverse complement strand
CCCCCCCCCCCCCCCCCCCCCCCCCCCCCCCCCCCCCCCCCCCCCCCCCGCCGCGCCCAAAAACTGTGGTAAAATAACCCTCATGAACCTCATCGACTGCTTGCAGCAACGCTCGTCGTTGCCTTTGGACACAGCCGTCTACACAGGCAGGTCAGGCTTAGGGCGGATTTCCTTCTGGAAGCCCATGGGCGGTTTGTCGTAGGGCACTTGAAGATGCTTGATAATCGCATCCAGCTTGCCATTGAGTTCGCTGATGTCCTGCCGGACTTCAGCGATGTCCCGGCTGTTGCGATTTACGGCTTCAGTCAAGCCCAGCAGCGCGGCTTCATAGCCGTCTATGCGCGCCAGCGACTGATCTTGCGCGTCGCGCAGGCTCTGGTATTCCGCTTCTATGCGGCGGCGGCGGATTTCGGCGGTGGCTTCCATTTGCGCTCTCCTTCGCTTCTGCCAGCAGTATAGCCGCATTGCGCAGCCGCGACAAAATGATTCGCTTAGGATGACTGTGTTTTCTCTGCGCCCTCTCTGTCTCTGTGGTGAATGCGCAAAATATCTGTGGTAAAATCATCGTTATGAATCTCATCGACTACGCCAGCATTCTCATCCGCCGCGGCTGGATTATGCTGCTGCTCGCCATCATCGCCGCGGGCGCGGCCTTCTTCTTCAGCCGGACGCTCGACCCCGTCTATCGCTCGACCCAGAAGGTGCTCATCGTGCCCAGCCGCAGCGACTTCGGTTTGACGCAGGCCATCAAGCAGACGCTCAACAACCATGTCGCTTGGCTGGACAGCTCTCTGCGCGCCGCCGCGGTCATTGACCGCTTACAGATGGACATGACGCCGCTGCAGCTGCGGGCTGATGTGCGAATCGCGCCGGATATCGACCGCCTGCTGATTCAGGTCGATGTCGAGCATCAGGATGTCAACCAGGCGCAGCGCGTCGCCGCCGAATACGGGCAGATGCTGGTGCAATACCGCAACGACCTCAACCAGCAGGCGCGGCGCGAAGACCGCATCGAAGCCAGCCTGCAAGACAACCCCGTCACTGTGCGCGCCCGACCGAATGTAACCATCAACACGCTGGTCGGTTTGATTGCTGGTGCCTTCGTCGGTGGCATCGCTGTCTTCGCGCTGGAATATCTGGAAAGCGCTGTCGTGCGCCGCCGCGAAGATGTAGAACTGCCGCTGCTGGCTGTCGTGCCGGAGTAGGCTCAGCCCGTCTGCAAGATTTCCGCCAGCGTCGCCAGGTCGATGTTGCCGCCGCTGACCACGCAGACCACTTTGCCGCCGCCTGCCCCGCCTGCAAGCGCTGCCGCCACACCCGCCGCCCCTGCGCCTTCCGCGATGACCCGCGCCCGCCGCGCCAGAATGCGAATCGCCGCGCGCACCTCGTCCAGCGACGCCACCAGCGAGCCATCGAGCAGGCTGCGCGCCAGTTCCCACATTTCGGGCAGCACGGTCGAGCTGCCGATGCCATCGACGAAGCTGGGCGTATAGGCGATTTCTGTCGGCTCGCCGGCGCGCAGGGATGCAGCCAGCGGCGCGGCGGTTGCGACTTCGGCGGCGTAGATGCGCGCAGCGGGCTTGATCGCGCGAATGGCGGATGCGATACCGGCGCAGAGCCCACCGCCGCCATACGGAATCACCACCGCAGCCACGTCGGGCAGGTCGCGCAGAATCTCCAAGCCAATCGTGCCATTGCCGGCGATGACAGCCGGGTCGCTGACGGGATGGATGAAGAGGCCGTCCAAGCCCGCGAATTCGCCGCTGACCAGCGTGTCCCACCAGCTTGCGAAAGGCACGGGGATGATTTTTCCGCCCAGCCGCTCGATAGCGTTCAGCTTGGTCTGTGGCGCGTGGTCGGGGACAACCACATGACAAGGGATGCCCAACCGGCGCGCGTGCCAGGCGACTCCCTGCGCCATATTGCCCGCGCTGGCTGTCCAGACGCCGCCTGTCAGAGCCTTGGCATCAGCCAACTGGATGGCATTGCCCGCGCCGCGCAGCTTGAAGCTGCCGATGGGCTGCAAGTTTTCCAACTTAAGGTAGATCTGCCACGGCGCATCGTCAACCGGCAAGCGCAGCAGCGGACTGTGGATTACCGAGTCGGCGATGCGCTCGGCGGCAAACTGAATATCGGTCAGCGGAACGACGGCCATGCCAGAAGCTGTCCGCTCATTCGCAAGCGCCTTCGGTCTGCAGCAGGTCGATGCTGATCCAGCCACTGTTGCCGAGATAGTCGACCAGGAACCAGTTGGCGGTGCGCCCCTCGACCGACATGGCGATATTAAAAGGCACAAGCGCCAGGATGTTGCTGCCGGCGGGCGCATCGCGCAGTTGGGCGACATTGTTGGTGGTGACGCGGCAGTCGGTCAGCGGAATTGACTCGGCATCAGTCAGCGCCGCCACATGCACAACCTTGCCCGCGCCTGGCACTTGCGCGCAGTACAAGCCACCGTTTGCATAGGTCGCGAGCCGCATCACAAGCGTTGGCGATGTGCTGGCATCTTCAAAGACCACCGTGCCAGCGCCACTGAAGCAGAATTCCACCCCCGCCGCGACATCGCCCCAGATATTCAGCGCCTGCTCCACGCCAGCATTCATCAGCGGATGCTTGTCGATATCGGCTATGACCACTGGCTGGCAGCGCACATCCGCGCTGACCGTCAGCACCAGATAGCCGACCGGCACATCAGGACAGGTGTAAGGATCTTCAGGCAGTTGCGGCTGGCAACCGGGCAAATCAAGCGTCTGTCCGATGCTCAAAATATCGCCGGCGAGTTGATTGAGATCGCGCAGCGCGTCAACCGTGGTGCTGTATTGCAGCGCGATGCGGAGAAGGTTTTCGCCAGCCGCTACAACATGCTCACAGACAGGCGGCGCAACTGTCGGCGTAGCTGTCGGCGTAGCTGTCTCGGTCGGCGGCGGTTGGATTTGGATGACCAATGTTGACGTCGGCGAAGCTGGCGGTGGGCCAGGTGGATCGGTCGGAGCGGGAGTCGGCGTCGGCACCGGGAACTCCCAAGCGCCGATGTCGCAAGCATCGCCTTGCGGACGCCGCGTATCGACCACATCATCCTCCGGATCGTCCAACTGACGGCACAGGTCATTGTCGGCAGCGTCAATCGCCGGATTGCCCTCCAGCAGCTCATGATAAATCACGCCCTCGATTTCTTGCAGCGAGCTCAAACGCAGAGCAGCCAATTCCTCTTCGGCGGTCTGGATAGCCAGCTCGGTGTCTGGCTCGGTATCTAGCTCGGCGTCTAGCTCGACCACCTCCACCACAAGCGATCCCACATTTTCAGCGCTCACCTGCGCCTGGGCTTGTGCTTGTGAATCGACATCCTCCGCGTCCGCTTGCTCAGGGCAAGAGTTGTCCTGGATGTAATTGGCTGAATTGTCCAAGATGCTGTAGGGACTGATGCCCGGGTCGCAATGCAGAACGCCCTCTGCCAACGCGCCAGATATCCAGGTGTTGCCGATGCGCAACGTGGCGTTGATGCCAGTCATGGCCACCGATCCGCCACGCTCTGATGCCGTGTTGCTCGTGAACGTATTGTGCACCAACGTCACCGCCCCGGTTGAAACTAAATCCGCGCCAGCGTTGATCGCCCCGCCCTCACGCGCGCTGTTGCCAGTCAGCGTGGTGTTGTGCATCACCAAATTGCCATTCCAAATCTCGATGACGCCGCCTTCGTCCGCGCTATTGTTTTGGAAACCGCTCTTCTTGATCTCGACTGCCCCACCAGCCGCGTGGACCGCCCCGCCATCCTGAGACGCACGGTTGCCAGTAAATACGCTCTCAGAAATCGTCAACTTGTGCGTATTGTCTGCTGCGCCAGCGATGTATATGCCAGCGCCGCCACCGCGACCAGCAACATTTCCCTCGATGACAGTACTCGTGAGTGTGACCAGGGCATCGTTGGCATAAATGCCGCCGCCCGAATCCAGCGCCTGGCTGTCTTCGACGCTGCTGTCTGTGAGGGTGAGGCTGCCGCCGTCAATATAAAAGGCACCACCGCGCGTGCCAGTCAAACCATTGCTGACTGTCAGATTGCGGATGGTGACATTCGCATCTTCAATGCTAAAAATAGCGCTCAAATTGTCAGCTGAAACCGTGTTGTCGCCACCATCAATGGTGATATCGGTCGTGATAGTGGGCAGCGCCGAGCCGTTCAAGGTTACATCACCCGTCAGCGTGATTGTATCGGCACCACTGCCAGCTGCGCATCTGCCTTGCGCCAAGTCGAGGTTGGCGGACATGATAGCGGCTCTGAGCGTGCAATCTTCATCCACCGATATGCCAGCAGCAAGAGCCGGCGCGCCAGACAAACCCACAGCCAAAAGCAGCAAGGGCAGAAAACGAACAAAAATAGCGCGTACATGGCGCATAGAGCAACCGTCCTTATCTATAGCAATCGCCAGTGGCGCAAATCAGCTTTGGGGCATTCTATTGCAGAGTCAAAAAGCGGCAAGCCGATTCACAGTGAAATCCGCGATCGCCCCGAACAAGGCGGGAGTGGCTAGATGCGTACATGGCAACCAAGCCCCCCATCCCCCGTCCCCTTGCCCTCAGAGCGGGGGAAGGGGAGTTTTCCCTGCGCTTCCGCAGCATGGTAGCCCCTCCCTCATTGTTGCGCCGCGTAGACACAGGCGGTCGGAGAGGGGTTTGGAGTGGGGGCAAAGCAAGGCGTATTCACAAAAATCGCCACTCCCAGCAAGGCAGATCGCTTGAATTCGCGCGCCGGCTCTCACATAATTTGGAGCGGGGACCGACCTGCTCAGATGCGGCATCACTGTTCTATGACTGCTTGCGCGCTGCCAATCCGTCTGCTGCTCCTGTGCTCGCTGTGGCTGGGCGGGTGCAACCTCGCAACGCCTGCGCCCACCACCCTGCCCAGCCCGACTCCAGCGCTGCCTCAGGCGCAGATTCTCTTCCCCGCGCACAATCAGCAGGTGATTGCTGGGCTTGTATTTGACATTGACATCCTAGCGCGAGACGCTGCGCAGGGCATCACGCGCATCGATCTGCATGTGGATGGCGAGCTGGCGCAGACTAGCGAAAGCGAGGCGGGCGCGCTGAACGAATTCCGCGTAACCATGAACTGGTTTGCCAAAGAAATCGGGTGGCACCGGTTTACGGCGGTGGCGCATCGTCCCGACGGCGCGACAAGCAACCCAGCCATCATCGCTCTGGAAGTGGTGCCGGCGCCATGACGCAGCCGGCCCGCAAAGCGCTGGCAGGAAACGTGGCGGCAGCTATCGGCAGCGAAAAAGCTGTCGGCGCTATTCTGGATCATCTGACGGCTGGGCTGTGTTCTGCGCTGCGCGGCAACTTGGTCGGCATCTATGTATATGGCTCGCTCATCGCTGGCGATTTTGACGCTGCCATCAGCGACATTGACCTGGTGGTTGTGCTGCGAAAGCCGCTCGACGAGGCTCGCTTCGCGGCATTGCAGCAACTGCACCAAGATGTGGTCCGGGACAGGCGCGAATGGCAAGATCGGCTTGAACTGGCGTATATTTCGCGGCGGAGCCTGCGGCGCTTTCGCAGCGAAACCAGCACAATCGGCATCATCAGCCCGGGCGAGCCCTTTCATTTGGTTCAGGCGGGCAGCGACTGGCTAATCAGTTGGCATGCCTTGCGCGAAGACGGAGTGGCGCTGTTGGGGCCGCCCATCGAATCGCTGGTCGATCCCATATCAGCGCGGGACTATTTGCGCGCGGTTCGCGAACATATCGAAGGCTACCGCGATATGGACACAGCGGCGGCAAACGCGGCGATGCTGTCGTATACGACATTGACAGTGGCGCGGGGCTTGTTCACTTTGCGCCATGGCGAGCCGACATCCAAGATTAAAGCCGCGGCATGGGCGCAAGACGCCTTTCCACATTGGTCGCCGCTCATCCAGTTGGCTTTGGCATGGCGCGTTGACGCGAGCCAAGCTCCGCATTCGCTGGACGCAGCCGCCCGCTGTGTCGCGTCTTTCGTAGACGAAATGCTGGCGAATATGCCCGAGCTGGAAGACAGCAGTAGAACCGAGAGAGTAATGCAGCAAAGCTAATCGCAAAGACACAAAAGTCACAGAGAAATACCCTTGCTTTTGGTCTCGGTGTATTCAGTGGCAGAAGAATTGGCGGCGATCGCCCTGGGGGCGGCTTTGCCCGATTGGACAGCCATCCAAACTGCGTTAGACTTTGCTAGCGCCGCCACAAATCAGGTCTAAGCAGCGATGAACATTGAACTTCGCCATATTGACAAGCGCTTCGGCGCTGTGCATGCCAACAAGGACATCAATCTGCATGTTGCGCAGGGGCGCATCGTCGGCATTCTCGGCGAAAATGGCGCGGGAAAATCCACCCTGATGAAGATCCTCAGCGGCTTCCAGCCAGCCGATTCGGGCGAGATCTGGATCGACGGGCGCGCCAGCGAAACCACGAGTCCCAGCGCCGCTATCGCCAACGGGATCGGCATGCTGCAGCAAGACCCGCTGGATGTCGGCGCATTTACTGTGCTGGAGAATTTCATCTATGGCAGCGGACTTGGCATCAACCTGCAGCGCGCGCAAGCCGAGGCGCGGCTGGGCGAGCTGAGCGGACGATTTGGCTTTGCGCTCGACCCGCACCAGCCGATCGACAACCTGCTCATCGCCCAGCGGCAGCAACTGGAGATCCTGCGTCTGCTGGCTTTGGGCGTGAGCACGTTGATCTTGGACGAGCCGACCACCGGCATATCCGCCGAGCAGAAAGAAGTGCTTTTTAACGCTTTGCGGCAGCTGTCGCGTGAAGACGGGCTGATTGTGCTGCTGGTATCGCACAAGCTGGAAGATGTCATTGATTTGTGCGACGAGGTGGCGGTGCTGCGGGCTGGCTGCCTGGTCGGCCAGTTGGCTATGCCAGCCAGCCATGACCTAAACAGCGCTGTTATCGCCAAAACAAAGCGGCAACTGGTGACCATGATGTTTGGCGCAGCGCTGGATGCGCAGAGTCGCCCGCATTATGAATTGGACGCGCCCGTGCTGGTGACGCGCGAGCTGGTGGCGCAGGACCTGCGGCTGGATATGCAGCCGATCACGCTGACTGCGCGCGCTGGCGAAGTGATCGGGCTGGCTGGGCTGGGCGGCAGCGGGCAAGAGTTGTTCATGCGCGCCTGCGCTCGTCTGGGGACTGTCGCCAGCGGCTCGCTGGAATTCAATCGGCGCAATATCCTGGGCGCGAGTTATCGACAGCTGCTTCGGCGCGGGCTGGTGTTTGGGGCGGCCGGGCGGCTGGAAGAAGGGCTGATTGCCGGCTTGACCTTGACCGAGCACACAGCCCTCGTGGCTGACGACAAACTGCAAATCGACTGGGAAGCCATGCGCAAACAGACTGCCGCGCGCATTGAGCAGTATCGCGTCAAGGGCGGCGTCGACGATCGCATTGAACAGCTTTCTGGCGGCAACCAGCAACGGGTTTTGGTCGGGCTGCTGCCCGATGCGCCCAAATTGCTGATCCTCGAGCAGCCGACGCGCGGGCTGGATGTCGATTCGGCGCGCTGGATCTGGACGCAGCTGCTGGAACGGGGGCGGCGCGGCGCGGCGATCTTGTTCAGTTCCGACGAGCTGGAAGAACTCGTAACCTACAGCGACCGCATCCTGGTGTTTTTTGCCGGGCGCGTACACGAAGTCGCCGATGTCGCCGCGACCAGCATTGATGAACTGGGCTATCTCATCGGCGGCGAATTTCCCGCAGCGCAGGCCTAGTTCCGCCGCGCCCCCTCGACAAGTCCAGGAGAAGCAAAGCGCGCGCGCATCCCGCTCTTGTCCGGCGAGTGAATTAGGAGTGACTGAACAGATGGCGCTTGCAAGAGATGGTGTCTGCGCGAGAAAGCAGCGAAAACTCGGCTGGCATATCGCCTAATTCCCGTCCAAGCCCACCAGCTCTAGGCTGAGGTCATAGAGTTTCCTGGCGATCTCTGGATCATGCGCCTGTGGATTGGGCGAGGTCATGGGCCAAGCGCCGGGCCGGTGTTCTCTGTTGGGATAGAGGATGCTGTTTTGACTGAAGTAGGCGCCGTTATGCTGCGGCGCATCTTCGTCCAGCAGGCAATGGAGCGAGGTTTGCGCGCCTTCGAAAGGGTTCAGTATGCCCAGCATTCCGCTGAAAGGTCGCAGCGCCAGGTTTATCGACCCGAACAAGAAGCTGGGCAACATGCCCGCGCCAAGATTGGAACGCACCCAACCGGGGTGCACAGAATACGCGGTTACATTGCTGCCTTCCAGCCGGCGGGCGAGTTCTTTTGCATGCAGGAGATTGGCGAGTTTGGATTGCGCATACGCCGCGTTTGCATTGTAGGGGCGTTTTTCAAAGTTCAGGTCAGCAAATTCGATGACCACTGGCTGCCCCCTGCTCACATGCACCACGCTCGACAGGCAAACAATCCGAGCTGGCGCGCTGGCTTTTAAGACATCCAATACCAATTCCGTCAGCAGAAAATGCCCCAGGTGGTTGGTGCCAAATTGGATTTCGAAGCCGTCTTGGGTTCGCCCCTCACTCGTGACCAAGCCGGCATTATTCACCAAGCCATCCAGCCGACTATGCTTGGCGAGGAAAGCGGCGGCAAATCGCCGCACTGATGCCAGGCTGGCCAAATCCAGCGCCATGATTTCAGCGGAGCCGCGCAAGCACGCGAGGCTGGCAAAGGCGGATCGACCCGCTTCGACGCGGCGGCAGGCACCTACGACATGCGCTCCCTGTCGAACAAGCTGCGCGCTGGTTGCCAAGCCTACGCCCGAATTGGCACCGGTCACAATGTAGATGCGCCCATCCAGGTTCTGCTGCAGCAGCTTTGGATCACACATCAATGTTCTTGGCATGGCTCAGTCGCTCCTCAGGGCTCGCCAGCGCAGTATAGCTGATTTTAGCGCAGGGCTCAATGGTCGATCGCGGTCAAGAGCGGGGCGGTAAAGGATTTGGAGCGATTGCGCTGGGCGCGGCTCTCATTTAGCGACAAGCGCCCTATGGTGTACTATATTGACCTTGCCAGCGCGACAAGACAACGCGCGCATAGCTGTGCCACTTGCCAGGAGAGCCGCAGATGCCCCTCAGCGACAAACACATCCAAACCAAGACCTATGACGACATCCTCAATGCGGGACCGCCGCTGGATCAACTCGCCAAAGAATTTGTCACGCCCAAGGAGCTCTTCTTCGTGCGCAACCACAGCCAGATCCCGCATTTTCAGCTGGAAAGCTATCGGCTGCGGGTGCGCGGCATGGTCACGCGCGAGCTGTCGCTGAGCCTGACCGAGATCAAGCGCGACTTTGAACGGCGCGAATTGACGGCGACTCTGCAATGCGCGGGCAACCGGCGCGAAGAAATGGTCGACTACAAGCCCATCGACGATCAGTTGGAATGGGGCATCGAAGCGATCGGCACGGCGAAATGGGCAGGCGCGCGGCTGGGCGATGTGCTGACGGCAGCCGGCATCCGCAGCGAAGCAGCCGCGCATGTCGCCTTTTTGGGCTTGGACAAAGTCTTGGACGGCGCCGACAACGAGGCCTATGGCGGGTCGATCTCGCTGGACAAAGCGCTGGCTTGCGAGGTGCTGCTGGCGTATGAAATGAATGGCGAAGACTTGCCACTGGCGCATGGCTGCCCCTTGCGCGTGGTGGTGCCGGGCTACATCGGCGCGCGCAGCGTCAAGTGGCTGGGCGAAATCCGCGTGCAAGCCGAAGAATCCGCGAATCATTTTCAGCAGATCGGCTACAAGCTCTTTCCGCCGCACATCTCGTCGGACACTGTCGACTATGCAGATGGCATGCCATTGACCAAGCTGCCAGTCAACTCGGTCATTGTGCGCCCACAGGCTGGCGGCGCGCTGCCGGCGGGGGCAGTCCTTGTAGAAGGCTATGCCATGAGCGATGGCGAGCACGAAATCACCTGGGTGAGCGCCTCGGCCGATGGCGGAAAAACCTGGCAGCGAGCAGACTTTATGCACGAGCCGCAGCTGTGGAGCTGGCAGCTGTGGCGGACAGAATTTACACTGTCGCCGGGCAAGCATGAATTGGTCGTGCGCGCATGGGACAGCGCCGCCAACAGCCAGCCCGAGACCATCGCCAGCGTGTGGAATTTTAAGGGCTATGTCAACAACGCCTGGCATCGGGTGCCCGTGACAGTCGAATAGGCGGCCTCGGCAACGCGGTTATCACAGAAAGCAAACCCGGCTATCGGCGGGCGGCATGGGAGCTTAAGTCTATCGTGGGGGCGCTTTGCTGCCGCTACTTGACCAAGCCCGCCCGGCGCATATCACGCAGGATCAGACCTTCCCAAGCCGCGTCGCTTATTATTGGAAAATAATGCGCGCCCCGCCGCCGGCAATCATCGCGCAGTTCGTCGCGCCAGCTTTGCAGACGCTGCTGATACACCGACAGCATCGCGCCATCCAGCGTAACTTCTTGCTGCAGCGCCGTCTCAACATCGACCAGGCTCAGGTCGCCGGTCGCCAGCGGCTGCAGCTCTTCACGAGCCAGCACATGCACGATTGCCACTTCGTGGCCGCGGCTCAACAGCGCATTCAAGCCATCGCGGTATTGCCCATCCAGCGAAAACATGTCGCTGATGAGCAGAGACAAGCCCGGGCGAGCGCGCTGGGCAAAGTCGGCGAGCGCCACGTCCAGGTTTACCATGCCGCCCGCGGCGATCTGCCCCACAAAATGCAGCATGCGCAAGCTGTGCGCCCTGCCCCGCGCGGGGCCAAACTGGCTTGGCGCGCCATCGCGCAATGCGGCCACAGCCAGCCTGTCGCCACTGGTCAACGACAGGTAAGCCAGTCCAGCCGCGATGCGCTTGGCAAAGAGCAGCTTGTGCTCGTCGGGCTCGCCAGCCGCGGGGAAGTCCATGCTGGCCGACGCGTCGACCAGGATGTGCACCGCCAGGTCTTCTTCATCTTCGAGCAGTTTGATGTAGGGGCGCTCGAGCCGCGCATAGATATTCCAGTCCAACTGACGCAGGTCGTCGCCAGCCGCGTAGTTTCGATAGTCTGCGAATTCAATGCTGGTGCCGCGTTTGACAGAGCGGCGGTCGCCTTTGACCGCGCCAGCGCGCGCCGTAGACGCCACCAACATCAGCTGCTCGAGGCGGCGGCGGATGGTCTCTGACAGGACGATCGGCTGCTGTGCCATGGCTAACCTGTCTCGGCGGCGATGTCGGCATCCTTTGGTTGTTCTTCGGCGTCCTCTTCAAATTCGAATTCAAGCAGGGCGATATGGCGTCCGCGAAACATCTCGTCACGCTCGACGAAGTTTAGCTTGGCGAAGAGGGCGCGCGCCGCGCCGTTGTCTGGATGATAGCGCGCGATGACCATCTCGCTGTTTTCAAAGCCATGCACCATGTCAATAAGCTGGTCGGCGACAGCATAGCCGAGGCCCGCGCCCTGGCTTTCGCGGTCGATGGTCAAGCGCTCGATAATCCATTGCGTCGGATTCTCGGCATGGATCAGCATCACATAACCAACCTGCTGGCGCTCGCGCTGCACACAGAAAGTGGTCACAGCCGGATGACGCGACTGCAGGTAGGTGAGGAGCGGATGCTTGGTGAAGCGGCGCTGGGAAGGCTGCACCCGGACAGCCGCCAAGGCCAGAAAGTCGCGCATGGATGAAATTTCGACAAGGTCAATGGCTGGCATGGCGCACCGGATGGCGGACGAGTCACCCTGTATTGTAACCGCAGTGAGAGCGTCCAGCACAGAGGCTATTGAGGGTGGCTATTTGCGTGGATATGGCAGCCAAGTCCCCAGAACGAGGGAAGGAGGGTTTCCCTGCGCTTCCGTAGCATGTAAGCCCTCCCTCATTCTTGCGCCGCGTAGACACAGGCGGTCGGAGAGCGGTTTGGGGTGAGGGGGGGCAAAGCAACGCGCATCCAGCAGATTCGCCACTCCCGACTATTGGGAAGGCTGGGCAGCCGGCAACAGCGCGTCCAGCACGATCTGGACAGGGTGGCGAGCTGGCAAGCCGGCATCGTGGATCTGGGCGCGACATGATGTGCCTGGCGCGGCGATGATAGCCTCGGCATTGGCGCGGATGGCTGGCAACAGACGATCTTCGGCAATGCGCAGGCTGATGTCATACTGCTCATAGCCAAAGCTGCCAGCCACGCCACAGCAGCCCGTGTCCAGCTCGGCAACCTTTGCGCCAGGGATGCAGCGCAGCAGTTCGAGCGTATCGCCCGTGCCCCAAAGGGCTTTTTGATGGCAATGCCCGTGCAGCAGGATAGTCGTCTCGTCGGCGCGCCAGGCGAATGAATCGGCCTGCTCGGCGAGCTGCGCGGCAAAGAAATGTTCGATGCTTTGGCAGCGCTGCGCCAGGTCCTTGGCGGCGCTTTGCTGCTTGGCGTCCACCAGCGTCAGATAGTCATCGGTGAAAGCGCTTTGGCAGCTGGGCTCGAGGAAGAGCAGCGGCGCAGGCGGCAGGTTTTGCAGCGCGCGTATATGTTGGCTCGCCATCGCCTTGGCGCTGTCCAGCAGTCCCTTGCTGATGGCTGGGCGGCCGCAGCAGGCGCGGCCGGGCAGGCGCATCGCGTTGACGCGCAGCTTCAAGCGCTTCGCCAGCGACAGGGCGGCGCGCGCAATCTCTGGATGATTCCACTGGCTGAAGGTGTCGATAATGAGGATGCCGTCAGGGTTGGCAACCGGCTCGGCGGGCGCGGCGAAAGGGCGATCCGCAAAGCTGGGCAGCGGCCGCTCGTTCGGCAGCCCCAGAGCGCCGATGCCCCACTTGCCCAGCGCGCTTTGCATCAACGCATTGCTGAGCCGGGGCAGCCGCCCGGCGATGGCGTTGACGCGGTGAATGTTGCCGAAGAGGCGCGTCGCCAGGTCGATGCCGTGGCGGTCGTGCCAGCTCGCCAAAAACTCGGATTTCAACTTGGCGACATCGACGCTGGACGGGCATTCACTGGCGCAGGCTTTGCAGCTGAGGCAGAGATCTAATACCGATTTCAACGCGGGGTCGCCCAGATCTTCAGGCAGCGCGCCACTGATGGCAGCGCGCAGGGCATTGGCGCGCCCACGAGTAGAATGCGCTTCGTCCAGCGTGGCTTGGTAGGAGGGGCACATGGTGCCTGTGCCTTCTTTGCGACAGACGCCTGCGCCATTGCACATCTCAACCGCGCCAGCAAAACCATTGTCGGCGCTCCAGTCATAGCGGCTGTCGATGGCGATCGTGGCGTAGTCGGGCGTATACCGCAGCAGCTCGGCGCTGTCCATGGCTGGCGTGTCGACGATCTTGCCCGGATTCAGCCTGTTCTGCGGGTCGAAGGCGTGTTTGACCGCCCGAAAAGCGCCCATCAGCTCGGCGCCAAATAGCCGCTGGCTGTATTCGCCGCGGACGATGCCTTGCCCGTGTTCGCCGGTGATGCTGCCTTGATATTTGATGACCGTATCAGCGACAGCATCGGCGATTTGACGATACTGCGCGCGGCCCTTGAGCGTCTTGAGATTGATCAGCGGACGGATGTGCAAGCAGCCGGCGCTGGCATGGGCATAGATGGCATAGGTTGTGTCGTTGTCATGGATGATGCGCTCGACATCGCTGATATAGTCGGCCAGGCGCTCGACGGGCACAGCGGCATCTTCGATGAACGAGATGGGCTTGGCTTCGCTGCGTTCGCTCATCATCAGCCCCAGCCCGGCTTTGCGGACTGTCCAGACATCGGCTTGCTGGGCGGGCGTTTCAGCGATGGTCACAGCGCCGCGATACCCCAGGCGGCGTAACAAAGCGCGCAGCTGGCCGAGACAAAGGCGCAGCTTTTTCTCGTCACCCACGAACTCGACCGCCAGGATGGCAGCGGGGTCGCCACTGACAAAGGTGAGGCGGTCGCGGTAGCCGGCGGCGGCGCGCGTTTTGTCCAGCAGAAATTTGTCCATCAACTCGATAGCGGCGGGTGCTAGCTCCAGGATGCGCGGCGTGGCTTCCAAGGCGGCGCGCAGCGAGTCAAAATGCGCCAGCGCCAGTCGTTTTCGCTCGCTGCCCGGCCGCTCGACCAACTGCAATTCAGCGCGCACGACAGTCGCCAACGTGCCTTCCGAGCCACAGAGCAGCCAATTCAAATCGGGCGCGGCGGGATCAATCTTGTCGAGCGCATAGCCAGCGACAGTCCGCCAGGTCTTTGGGAAGCGCGTGGCGATCTGCCCGGCATGCTCGGCCGCCAGCTCGCCGACTCGCGCGCGGATCTGTCTCAGGGCGGCTGTTTCGGCATCCAGCCAGCAAAGCTCGCCACTTGCCAGCACGACTTGCAAACGCGCCACATGGTCGGCGGTCATGCCATATTGGATGCTGTGCGCGCCGGTCGCGTTGTTGCCGATGACACCACCGATGGCGGCTCGTTCGGCGCTGGCGGGGTCGGGGCCAAACATCAAACCCAGCGACGCCAGCTGCGCGTTGAGCCCGCCGAGGATCATGCCCGGCTCAACCTCGACCGTGCCCGCCTCGGCATTGACGCCCCGAACGCGGCGCATGTGCCGGGTGAAATCCATGATGACCGCTTCGCCAACTGCCTGCCCAGCCAGGGCGCTGCCACCGCCACGCGGCAAAACAGGCAGGCCGTGCGCTCGCGCCGTCTCGTGCACCGCCACGACATCATCGGCATCGCGCGGAAAAGTGACCGCCAGCGGCATAATCTGGTAATTGCTGGCGTCGGTGCTATAGAGTATGCGCGTCATCTGGTCGGCGGCGGCATTGCCAGCGCCAAGCGCAGACTCGAGGTCGTGGAGCAGGTCGGGATTGTGCATGGGCTGGATTGTAGCGGTTTTGGGAGGTGGATTACAGTGTTTTCTTACACGATTTTGAAGAAGAAAACCTTAACCAGATGCAATAGCAAACGAGGCTTAATGCGTAGACTGACTTGAATATGTGTATCGCGTCACTTGTCTTTGGGCAGTCTACCAAGTCCATACTTTGTCTCCAGAAAGAGTATGATTTCGGTCGATGCTTTGACTATACCACTCCGCAGTGCCAGCCAACAGAAGTATCACGGCGAGATTGTCGTAGAGCCGTTGAATAAACCGCCAGACTGGTTTTGAACAATTTGCTTTCCCGCCCAAAGCTATTTTACTTACATTCCAACAAGCGCGCCTATAGAATTAACCACGAATCAAATCCTGGCACTCCTTCGTATCAAAATTGTCGCGTAGCCATTCGGCTCGGGAGCGCGCGTGCGCCTGCGCCAGCTTCGCCAGGCTCTCGTCTTTCATCCAGCCGACCGCCTTTTTCTTGTTCTCGCGGCGCAGACCAGCCAGCGTGAGGTAGTTGCGTTTGCGGCGGTTGCAGGGGCCACAGAGCAGCACGCGATTGAGAATGTGATTCTCGCCGCCCTCGGCTTTGGGAAGTATGTGGTCGAGCTGCATGAACTCGCGTTCGAGGACGCGGCCGCAGCCAGCGCAGATGACGCCATCGCTGGATTGCTGCGCGAAAGCCAGTATGCGCACCATCTGTTTGTGGCTCAGCTTTTGCCAGGGCGCGACCGGTCGCGGCGATTTGAGCTTGAGGCTGGGCGCGGCCGTGCTGTTGTCGTCGGTTCGCGCGGGCGGGGCGGTTTCATAATGGACACGCTTCGTCCAGAATTGCAGCGGCTGCTTGTCTTCGGTGAGCATGCCCTCTTCCGCCAGACGGTTCAGCACGGTGTCATGCGCCTTGTCCCAGATATCCATGCCGGCCCATTCCCGCCCCAACTGTTCGGCGGCGACTGGCGTCGTCGCGCAGCCGCAGAACGGGTCGAGCACGATGTCTCCAGGTTTGGAGGACGCTGCGATGATGCGGCGATAGAGAGCGAGCGGTTTCTGTGTCGGGAAGCCAACCCGCTCCTTCGCCA
>JAPOSR010000053.1 GCA_026709625.1 Chloroflexota bacterium | reverse complement strand
TGTTGCTGATGGATCTGCATGGCTGGGACAATTTCGCCGCGCTTGCTGATTGCGAAAGCGAGCAAGCCTTCTATGCGCAAGTGGCGGATGGGAGCATCTGGCGCATTCCGCGTGGACAAGGCGAGCGCCTGCTAAATGCCATGGGGCTTTCCACCGCCAGCCAACTGCGGCAATATCGGGCGCTGCTGCGCTTGCCGTCCGACCTGTGGCGGCGCGGAGATGATGAAGATTTGTCGGAAGGCGAACTGCGCAAGATCAAAGCTGCCCTCGATAGCGTTACACGTGTAACGGCAGCGCGCCGCAAAAAACGCCGCAAGGACGCCTTGGCGCGCTTGGCGGCTGATGCCAGCCAATGGCGAAACCGCCTACGCAAAGAAATCAACGCGGTCGATCCAGATTCGCACCCGCACATCCGCAAACTGATCGAAACCGAGATCCGGCAGTTGATGCGCCTTATCGAAGACATTGACGACTCGACCACCTGAGCGCCCGGCTATCTCCGCTCATCTGCGAATTGCGCAAGCCGCCAAGGCGTCGGTTCCTATCGTTGCCCTAGCTGCCAAGTCAATGGAGATGCCCGGTCAATCCCATCGTTGATCAAATCTCCGTGGCCAGGCAGACGACACATCGAGCCGCCGCCCCGAAATCACCCGCAGCGCAGGATACAAGTCTTTCAGTCTGATGAGGGGTTGAAAAAATGAGCGCCTCAAGCGTTACAGGTGTAACGCTATAGACATTGAGCTAGCTCGGCGACTGCGTCATCGCAATCCGTTCACCATCCAGCCCCGCAGCGCGATCAACAGCGCGCCGCAAAGAAAGCCGCACATCATCCGCCATATCGCGCAAGGCCAAGAAGACATTGCCCTCGCCAAATTCCTTCAGCATGCGATAGGCGATGCCGCGCCGAGCCGGACGCCGCACCTGCCGGCCATGCTCGTCCAACGCATACAGGTAGCCATTGATGGTCTCGGCGATCTTGTCTTCAGCGATCCGCTCCGCCACCGTGGCGAAGCAGAGGCGCATTTCCGGGCAACTGGCTGCCGCCATTCGCTGCTTGACTCGCCGCAGCAAGCCCACAGCCCTTTCGCGGAGGTTGGGTTTCTCGACAATCTCCCCGCGGCGGGCGCGCAACTGTAGAAACTCCGCCTCGCTGACTGATGTATGCAGCGCCGTTGGCGGCGACTCGCCATTCAAGCTGTAACGCGAAGGCCGGCGAATGCACAGCCAGATGGCTTTGTCGGCTGTTTTCAGCAGCTTCGCGCCGATGTGTCGCCAAGCCGGGTAACGCTTTCCGTCCGCGGTTTCCAGCCAATAGCCGGCTGTGGACCTGCGTTGGTCATCACGACTGCGCCTGGGCAGACAATCCAAGCTGCGCTTGGCGATCTGCAACCGCCCAATACACAGGGCAACTTGCACGTTCAAATCGTGGTTATAGCGGCGAATGGTGCGGGCAGACGCGCCAATTCGTTCCGCCAGGCTGCGCATGGGCAACTGTGGATTCAGCCGTTGAATGTAGCCGCGATGCAGCGCCTGCCGATATGACTTGGCGGTGCGCAGGTCGCATTCACGCAGGGAATCGGCGGGTGTCCAAGCCACATTCAGCACCGCCAGCAGCCGCCCCACACTGGGCATTTGAAACACCAACTGCAGGGGTCTTCCGCGCTTCTTCACATTAAGTCCCCGCTTGTCCAGGTATTCAACATATCTTCTGCTGATTATATGCCGCCCATTGAAAATTGAGCGGTCGCCCGTCAGGGCTTGCAGGACGGATTTACGGCTGAGGCCGACGCGGCGCGCGACAACTATCGCCTCGGACATCGTGAAGCTGGCATCCTCTTTCCAGCCAGCTAGATGCAACGCATCCAAAAGCCGCGGCACAATGCTGGATGCCTGAGCGGTTAGCAGTCGCTCGCGAACAGAATTGGGGATGCCAAGGCGACCAGCCGGCGCAAAGGATCCGCCACGAAAAGCCGAGGCGATGCTACGGTGCGCTTCCAGCAGGCGTTCACCTGGCTTCTCGCGGTGATGAGCCGCCTTGGGAGGGTGCTTCACATGCAAGGGCGCCAGTCGCTTTTCCGCCTCGGCAAGCGCCATGCCATGCTCACGCGCGATAGACGCAACTCGATATAGCGCATTGTTGCGGCCAAGCTGCTCGGCAAGCCGCTGATACAGGCGCGCAAAGTCTATATCGCTGCGCTCGCGGATGATCTTGCCGGGCAGCACATGCAGCGCGGAACTCACATGAAAGTAATTCAGCAGCTTGTCAACATCATCGCGCCGCAGCTGGATCGCCGGTCGATCATTCATGGCGCGGTAGGCAAAGCCGCTGATGCGCGAAGGCGGGGCGATCACATAGGATCGTTCGCCTTTGATATCGCCACCATCAAACTGATGGCTGGGCACAAGCTCGTCACTGCGGAAATACAGGTGGCAGCCGCGCCGAGTCTTTACGCTGTAGGTATCGGCATATTGAGGCAGGTGCATACAGAAGCGCCGATATTGGCGGTGGTCGTCAAAGTCGATAACCAGCAGACTAGAAACTTGTCCGCAGACGATGCCCAGCGCCGTAAATCGGTCGTCAAAAACCGCTTCGATCTCGGTGGCGGTGGCGATACGTTTTTGATATTGCCGCCATTTGATAGCGGGTTTCTTGGGTTCATCGGGGGCATTGTCGCCATGCGCGGGGATCACCGAATAGCCAGATTCAGCCAGTTCTTTTGCTTGGCGCAACAGCGAATTATGATGAAAATTGAGCAAAGATTTCATGATGTTTTCTCGCTTTTGCGCGGGAACAGCAGTCGCTTTGGCCATGCATGGCAGGAACGCAAAGACGGCACACCCTGCATAGCGCGATGTCTTGTCTGTTGTATGCGCGCTGTATTCGCTAACGGCGCTTGCAGAAGCTGGACCGCTGCCGCAAAGCCCGATATTGGTCTCACAAGCTGTCAATGGCGGCGATCAAACTGAGCCAGAAAAGCGGCTGATTTTGTGCTGAATTGTCCGAAAAATATGCGCTGCACCATGCGCGCAATTTGGGCTCAATAAATGATCGCTGCCTTCGCGGTGCCCGTCAAAGCCATCGGGCATCAACGCTATATGCATACTGTATAGATGGTCTGGCGGGCGATGTCAAGGAAATGATGTGAAAATCATTCGGAAAAGAATACATGTTCTAAAAATACTTGAAGGGCGTAAAGATTTTTGCCATTGAGCCGGAGAGCTGCTGGCGCGGGGGCGAGGCGGTGGTTCGCCCCCTGAAGCTCTTGTTAGCTTGCGCTTCGCTTGGATTCTTCTGGGAGAGCGACGGGCGGCGCGGCGAATTGAATCAGCGCATAGCCAGCCAGTCCATAGATCGCGGCCGCAAACAGCTGGAAGCCGTGCAGCAAGAAGCCCGTCGCTGTCGCATCCGCTTCGCTCCAGCCAGCCAGTTGAATCAAACCAAAGCTCCAGGCTGCTTCTACGACGCCAAACCCGCTCACAGTGAAAGGAAAAGCCGACGCAAACATGCCGATGCTGACGATGGCGATTGCGCCGGGCAGATTGACAGACAAGCCCAAGGCGCGCAGCAGGATATAATTGGTCAGGAACGAACAGGTGTAGGTGAAGCAGGAGATGAAAAGCGCCGAAAAAAACAGACGGGGCTGGCGAATGCGGCTCAGCTCATCAGCCAGTTGCTCAAGGCGCTTTTGCAGCAGGCGGCTGAGGTGACTGTCGCGGCGGATCAGCAGCGGCTGCAGCAGCTTGTGCAGGCGGCGCACCAATGTGCCACCGTAATAGAGCGCCAGCACACTGATCATGAAGGTGATCGCTACGACAATCAACAATTCGTCGCGCTGCGCCGCCAGTTGCTCGGCGCTGCTCAATATGCTGGCGGCGAAGACCATGACGATGATCAACAATTCCAGCAGGCGCGCCCCAAACAAACTGCTGACGCCAGCTTCCATCGAATAATTCAAGCGCGAGCGCAGCAAGGCGATGTACGACAATTCGCCCAATTTGAAGGGCAGAGCGCGCACCAGAAAATTGTGATAGAGCGTAATCGGCATCAGCAGCCGCCAAGGCGCGTCTTTCCCGCCCAGCAAGATGCGAAAGCGCAGCGCCCGCAGCAAGTTCAAGGCTAGATAAGCCAGTAGCGCAACGCACCAGCCAAGCAGCGACACGCGCGCCAGCAGCTCATCAAACTCGCCCCATTCGACTCGTTCGACAAGCACGATGAGCAAGCCGCCGGTCACCCCAATGCTGAGCAGGCGGACGAGGCGCTGGCGAGTCTTGGCGTTCATGATTGCGTCATCCCTCGCTATACCAATGCGACAGGTCGCGGTCCAGCTGTTGACTGAGCGCGTCGATATCGCTGGTGAATTCGCGCTGCAAGCTCTGACGCAGCTCTGGCGTCAGGGGCGAGCGCTGTTCAAAGCGCGTATAAGCGGCAATGACTCCTTCCACCGCGCGCGTGCGATAGCGATACGGCACCAAAGTGTGCGTGGTCGCCAGGTAACTCAAGCGGTCTTTCAGCAGCATGAGCGAAAAACCACTGCCTATGATGAGCTGCTGCAGCCAAGCCAGACGCGTTTTTTTGTTGGGATTGCGAATATCAAAGCGCATGGGCACATCGCTGGCGATGCCCAGAAACTCGCAGACATCTCCGAAGACGCCGGCGGTGTCGCTGCGGAAGTCGTCAAAGATGATGACTAGCACATTTTCGCGCCCAAAGACATCGAAGTAATGCGGCACTTGCTGGCTGAAACTCGCCATCTTTCGATATTGCAAGCCAATGATGCAATGGGCGGCGCGGCGGATGCGCCTGTTCATGCGGCGGTCGCTTTCGGCTGCCAGCGCCTCGGCAAAGCTGCCGATCTGCTCGTTGCCGCTGTAACGAAATTGTGACCACATCGAATACATCATGTCGACAGGATTGCGCAGCATGATAATGATTTTTGCGGCAGGATCATATTGATGAATCTCAGACGCGGCGCGCTGGCTGACCAAATACCAAGGCGACGATTCGCCGATGCGCGATTGTCCGCGCGCGTCTTGAAATAGTTTCAGGTACCGCCGGGGCTTGCCGCGAAATTGTCGAAAACGCGATCCATCCAGGTCGCTGCCAAAGAAGTGAGGCTCTTTATAATAGGGCATAAACACATCGGGGTGGCGTTGCAAGTATTCGTGAAGCGATGTTGTGCCACACTTTGGCGCGCCAACGATAAAAAAATTAGGTTTGGGCACAGCTTTTAGCTCGACAGCGCGCAGCATCGGAAATCCTCATGATTCGCCGCATTATAGTACAAGCGCGAAAACAGCTTGCTAGGGGGAAGCGCAATGCCATGAAACCCTCGAGCACACACTTTACTTGCTGGTCTTGGAAATCATGACGGGGAGGCTATCGAGTTGAAGCGATTGCCCGGCATCGGACAATAAATTGCGCCCAAGTCCGTTCACCGTTACAGTCTTGATGATTCCACCCAGCGAAAAGAGGCGGCATGAGCGCGCGTCCACACAAGCTGATCAATCACCCCGACGCCATCGTTGATGAAATGCTGGAAGGTTTTTGCGCCGCGTACAGCGATATTGTGCAGCTGACGGACGACAGGTTGGTCACCCGCGCGCAGCCCAAAGCGCAAGGCAAGGTCGCCCTGGTCATTGGCAACGGCAGCGGTCACGAACCGGCGATGCTTGGCTGGGTGGGGCAAGGTCTTTTTGATGTCAACATCGCTGGCGAGATCTTCACCGCGCCCGGACCCCAGCGCATTGTCGATGGCATCCGCGCGGCTGATCGCGGCGCTGGCGTGCTGGTCTGCGTATCACATCATGCTGGCGACCGCCTCAATGCCGAACTGGCGCTGGAACTCTGCGCAGCCGAAGGCATTGATGATGTCGAGATGGTCATCCTCTACGATGACATTTCCAGCGCGCCCAAAGGAAACGAAGCCGAGCGGCGGGGCACAGCCGGGCTCTTCTTCGTCTGGAAGCTGCTGGGCGCTTTCTGTGAAGGCAGCGGCGACTTGGCGGCGGCAAAAGCGCTGGCGGAAAAGGTCCGCGACAACACACGCAGCCTGACTATGTCGCTCAGTTCTTGCGCCAGTCCCATCACAGGCCAAGTCATGTTCGAGATGGCAGCCGACGAAATGGAAATCGGCATGGGCTTGCATGGCGAGGTGGGCATGGGACGCCAAAAAGCCCTGAGCGCCGACGCAACCATCGACTTGATGCTGCCGCCGATCTTGGAAGATCTGCCTTTTGCCGCTGGCGACGAAGCGCTGGTGCTGCTGAATAACAGCGGCAGCTTGACCTTGATGGAACTCTTTGTCTTGTACCGGCGGGTGGCGCAGCGGCTCGCTGAAGCCGGCATCACTGTCTATAAATCCTGGTTGGACGCCTATGCCACCACCCAAGAGATGGCCGGTTTTGCGCTGTCGCTTTGCCGGGTCGACGAAGAGCTAAAGGCGCTGTGGGATGCCCCTGCCAATGGCGCTTACATGAAGCAAGTATGACCGCCGATGAACTTGCCGATTTGATTGAGCGCATGGCGGAGCGCGTGCTTGCCGAGCGAGAAGCCCTCAATCGCCTGGATGCGGCGATCGGCGATGGCGACCACGGCAGCAGCATCAGCGGAGCGCTGGCATTGGCTATGCAAGAGATCAACATGCTGGAAGAACCGAGTCTCCACGCCATCTGGCTGACGACTGCCAAGGCGCTGCTGAATGGAATGGGCGGGGCATCGGGTGCCATCTTCGGCACATTCTTCCTGAAAGGCGCGGCGCAGCTGAAAGATGTCGAGCGCATCAGCCAGGCGGATATGACAGAGCTGCTGCAAGCGGGCTTGGCGGGCGTGCAGGCGCGGGGTCGCGCAACAGTGGGCGACAAAACCATGGTCGATGCCCTGGCACCGGCGGTGGCGGCATTTGCGGCTGCGGTGGATTTTCCATCGGCTTGGCGGGCTGCGGCGGGCGCGGCGGCAACCGGCGCAGAATCGACCCGCGATATGCTGGCGCGACAGGGCAGAGCCAAATACCTGGGCGAGCGCGCTCTTGGTCATGTCGACCCCGGCGCAAGCGCCATCGCGCTGATGTTCGCGGCGGCAGCCGATGCCTATGCTCAGTAACCATGAACTCACAAGGGGTGAGACGCCAACTCGCCCCTGCGCCAACCAATCTGTGTCTATGTGATGACTATAGATTATCGAATTGCTGGCAATGCCGTCTGTGAATGAAAGGCAAGCAACCAGGAAAAGAGGCGAGGATGAAAAAGCATAAATTGCGCGTCGGTTACATTGGCACATCGATATCGTCATATTTCGCGGGCGAATACAACCAGCGTCCGCGCGCCATCGCTGGGTTGGAGAAGCTGGCCGCCGAGCTGGACTTTGAGCTGATCGCTATTGCCGACGAGATGATGACCGAAGCCGACTCTGCCCGCGCCGCCGATATGTTCCGGGAGCGGCATATCGACTTCTTGCTGCTGCAAACTGCTGCGTGCAGCATGGGCGAGCAGCTGCTGCCTCTGGTCAAAGCCGCGCCGCGCATCGGCTTGTGGGGCACGCCCGACCCAGAGCAGGAAGGCGAGATCAAAATTCACTCACTCGTTTCGATGAGTCACTTCGCCGCCATCCTCAAGCGTTATCTCAAGCATGAACATATTCCGTTTAAGTGGTTCTTTGGGCATGTAGAAACTGGTGAATTTCGCGATCGCTTCGCGGTGACGATTCGCGCGTTGACAGCGCTGAAACATATCGAACGCGCGCGCATCGGCTGGGTTGGCAATTTATCGCCTGGCTTCAACGACATGGTCTTTGACGAACGATTGCTGCGCAGCCGGCTGGGCTTGGCTGTGCTGCCGCATGAACTCGGTGAACTGGTGCGGCGCGCCCAAGGCTATGACCAAGCGCCGGTCAACGCGACCATCCGCGATATCAAGCGAGCCGCCAGCGCCATCACCGTCAGCGAAGAAGCCGCCTTCGACCGGGTAACCCGCCTCTATCTGGCTTTGCGAGACCTTGCGGCTGAGCATGATTACGCGGCGCTGGCTGTGCAATGCTGGCCCAGCATCCAGTCTTATTATCGAGTCGCGCCCTGCATGGCCTATAGCTGGCTGGGCAGCGAAGATGGCATGGCGGTCAGCTGCGAGGGCGATGTGCTCGGCGCAGCCAGCATGTACCTGCTCAACCTGCTGACGGAAAGGCAAGGATCCTCGACATTGCTGGATATGACGGCTTTGGACCCGCAGACCCAGGCGATGTTGATGTGGCATTGCGGCGTTTCGCCACGTCACTTCGCCAATGATGATGGCATCAAGTGGGTCGACCATGTGACGCTGGGGCGCAAGGCTGACGACGGTCCGTATGGCGTGGCTGGCGACCAGGTTTTCGCCGCCCAAGAAACAACAGTCAGCTATATCGGCGATGACGGCAGCAGCTTGCTGGTCATCCGCGCCGACATCATCGATCACGAAAAGAAAGGCTTTGATGGCACGCGCGGCTGGTTTGCCCGCTTCGAACTGAACAAGCAGCCTGTCTCGCTGATGGATCTCATCAACACATTGACGGTGCGCGGACACGAGCATCACTTTGCTGTCGGACAAGGTGATGTGACTGACGAGCTGATGGAATTCGCGGCATGGCAGGGCCTGCGTCTCATTGAGCGTCTGCCGCTAAGGAATTATCTGCAAGTGGATGATTCTGCGCTATAATCTGCCGCGCGCGCCCGCTTGAATGTTTAGAGGCTGCGCATTTCTATTCAATTGGTTCAAACCGAGGACGGGTCATGTACAGAAAAAGAATGCTGCTGGTGTTGATATTGCTGCTTGCGCTGCCTCTGAGTCTTGTCGGCGCGCAGGACATGATGGATCCGCCGCCAGGCTTTGACAGCTGGGAGGCTGTGGCCGCCGCTGCTGATGGCGCGACTGTCAACTGGTATATGTGGGGAGGCTCCGACTCCATCAATGGCTTTGTCGACACCTTCTATGGCGGTCCGCTGGCGGATGAATACAACATCGCGCTCAACCGCGTGCCAGCCAATACCATCGACATCGTCAACCAAGTCTTGAGCGAAGCCGAAGCTGGCGTCGAGGGCGATGACGGCACAGTCGATCTCATCTGGATCAATGGCGAGAACTTCTTCACCCTGAAGCAAGCCGACTTGCTTTATGGACCCTGGGCGGAAAATGTGCCCAACAGCGTGTATGTGAACTGGGACAACCCGGCGCTGAACCTTGACTTCGGACGTCCGGTCGAAGGCATGGAGAGCCCTTGGTCGGGCGCGCAGTTCCATTTTATCTATGACTCGGCGCGCATGTCAGAAGACGATCTGCCGCGCAGCTATGCCGAGCTGGACGAGTGGATCGCCATGAATCCCGGCCGCTTCACCTACATCGCGCCGGGTCCCGGCGCATTCCAGGGCACGCGCTTTGTCAAGCAGGCGCTCTTTGAAATCAGCGGCGGCCAAAGCCAGTGGGTCGGCGATTTCAACCAGGAGCTCTGGGACGAGCATGCGCCGGCGCTCTGGGATATGCTCAACAGCTGGGAAGAGAATCTGTGGCGCGGCGGCGAGACCTACCCCGCCAACATCGGCGAATTGCACGAACTCTTTGCCAATGGCGAGATCGACTTCACCCTGACACAGCGCATTACGGGCGCTGCGGTCGATATTGAATCGGGACTGATCCCGCCCACTAGCCGCGCCTTCAGCTTCGACGACAATATGATCGGCGACTTCAACTATGTGGCCATCCCCTACAATGCGCCCAACAAAGCTGCCGCGCTGGTTTTGGCGAATCTAATTTTGCGCCCCGACCGCCAGGCGCTGCAGGTGGTGCCCGAAAATGGCTTTGGCTTGGCCTATGGCATCGATGTCAGCCGCGTCACCGACCCGGACGATCTAGCCGCCCTGCAAGCCGCCTCTGAAAGCCTCGGCGATGCCGCTGCCGACCCCGCCCGACTGGCTGGCGCGCTGGTTTCCGACATTGCCGCCGAATATCAGGTGCTCATCGAAACCGACTGGGAAGCCAATGTGCTTCAGGGTTAACAAGCGCTGCCCCGTCTGATTCATTCGCTTCTCCCAAGCCCGCCCTCTCCCTGAATTAATTGGGGAGATTGCGGGCTGTGAAGAGGGATCACTTGACGCGCGTTACGCTCGATTCCATCTGCAAAACCTATACCGGTGGCGACGCGCCAGCTGTGGACGATTTCTCGCTGGAGATCGACAGCGGGCGGCTGGTGGCTTTTTTGGGGCCATCGGGCTGTGGCAAGACGACCACGTTGAAGATGATCGCCGGCTTGATCCAACCCAGCAGCGGGCGCATTCGCTTTGATGGCGAAGATATCTTGCCAATCCCGGCCGAGCGGCGCGGCGCGGTCATGGTCTTCCAAAATTATCTGCTTTTTCCCTACATGTCGGTCGGCGCGAATGTCGGCTTTGGCTTGAAGATGCGCGGCGTACACAGGCGCGAAATCCAAAAGCGCGTGGACGACATGCTGGCGCTGGTCAAGCTGCCTGATATTGCCAAGCGCCGTCCCTCACAGCTTTCCGGAGGGCAGCAGCAGCGGGTGGCGCTGGCGCGCGCCTTGATCACCGAGCCGCGCGTTTTGCTGCTGGACGAGCCGCTGAGCAATCTGGATGCCCATCTGCGCGATGAAATGCGCGAATTAATTTTGTCCATTCAACGCGAGCTCGCCGTCACCACCGTCTTCGTAACCCATGACCAGGAAGAGGCTGTCTTGCTGGCTGACCAGATCGCGTTGATGTTTGATGGACTGCTACGCCAATTTGCCTCGCCAGCCGAATTTTATCAGCGCCCGATATCGCAGCGCGCGGCTCGTTTCTTCGGCGGCGTCAATTTTATCGCTGGTCGCCGCCATGACGGGGCTGTGCAGACCAGCATCGGCGAGTTCCGGTTTGCGCCGCCAGGCAAGGAAAGCGCCCCCAGCGGGCAGGTCGTCATGACCATTCGCCCCGAACAAATCGGGCTGAATGACCAAGCCAGCGACAACACAGTGACCGGGCGCATCCGCGCGAGCATCTATGTGGGCAGGTACACGCGCTACAAGATCGCCCTGGGCGAGCACGAGGTCGAAGCGGTGCGCAGCGCCGATTTGCCGGACGCGCTGGCGGCTGACGACGTCGTGCAGGTGCGCTTTCCGCCCGAGCGGATATGGGTGGTGCCAGCCGACTAATGCCGGCTGTCGCATCAACATAGCCGTTTGCCGCAGAGCCATTGGCAATGATGTGGAGACGAGGCGGCGACTCGCCTGCCCAATCAAGCCTGCGCTGTACCCATATTGACTCGGTGAACGCGGTGGCAAAGCCTTACATCGTTTCCGAAAGCAACATCAGTCGCAATTTGGCTGGCACCAGACGTTTTCTGCGGGCGCTTTTCAGCCGCTCCCAATCGACGCTGGGCGCAGCTCTGGTGGCATTTTTCTTCTTCTTGGCGCTTTTTGGCGGGCAGTTGGCACCATATCCCAAAGCCAACGACCAAAGTCACGATGCCCGTGTCTCGCCCACCTTGGATATTGGCTCGCTGCAGCTGGGCGCGCACCCATTTGGCACCGACCGGCTGGGACGCGATGTCTACAGCCGCGTGATTTTGGGCGCCAGCAGCATCTTCCGAACGGCTGGACTGGGCACGGCCATCAGCGTCGTGCTGGGCAGCGCGCTCGGCATGGCCATGGGCTATCGCGGCGGCTGGCTGGACGAGCTGCTAGGGCGGGTCATCGATGCGCTGTTGGCGCTGCCGGCGCTGCTGCTGGCGCTGGTCATGGTCGGCATCATTCGCAACCTGGACCTTGCCATCAACAGCTGGCAGGCGGCGCTGGCGGACGAGGTAACCTTGCTGGTCATCGCCATTCTCTACATTCCCGTGGTCGCGCGGGTGGCTCGCAGCGCGGCGCTAGACATCAAAACGCGTGAATTTGTCGCCGCTGCCGAGATCCGCGGCGAAAGCAGCGCTTATATCATCTTTCGCGAGATCTTGCCCTCAGCCATTCCGGCCTTGGTGGTCGAGGCATCGCTGCGTTTCTCCTATGCCATCTTTCTGGTGGCTTCGCTGGGTTTTCTGGGCTTTGGCGCGCCCCCGCCCTCGCCCGACTGGGGGCTGATGGTCAACGAAAACCGGGGCGGCTTTTATCGGCTGACACCGTGGGCATTGGAGTTTCCCGCCCTGGCGATTGCCCTGCTGGTCATCGGCGTGAATCTGATGTCGGATGGCATCCGCCGGGCAGTGCAGAAAGGCGGCGCATGACACAGCTGTTGGAGGCGCGCGGACTGGGCGTCAGCTACCGACTGGGCCGCCGTTGGCTGCCGGCTTTGCGCGAGTTCAACCTGCGGTTGGACTCGGGGCAGATCATCGGCATTGTCGGCGAAAGCGGCAGCGGCAAGTCGACGGCGGCGCTGGCATTGATGCGGTATCTGAGCGCCAATGGACGCATTGATGGCGGCGAGCTGCGCTTCTTGGGCGAGGATATGCTGGCGATGGGCGCGGCCGACCTGCGGCGGTTGTGGGCGCGGCGCATCAAGCTGGTGCCACAGAATGCCGGTGCCGCGCTCAACCCATCCATCCGAGTTGGACCCCAGGTGGCAGAAGCCTTGAAAGCCGCCAAGGGCATCGCCAGCGCGAAAGCCAGCCAGCAGGTCATTGCGGGCTTCAGCGATGTCAACCTCGTCGACCCGCAGCAAGTGGTCGAGCGGTATCCGCACGAGCTCAGCGGCGGCATGCAGCAGCGAGTCGCCATCGCCATGGCGCTCATATGCCAGCCCAGTCTGCTTGTCTTGGACGAGCCGACCACGGGCTTGGATGTGACCACCGAAGCGGTCATTCTCGATCTGCTGCGGGCGCTCATCGTCGGGCGCGGCGCGGGCGTTTTGTATATCACGCACAACCTGGGCGTGGTGGCGCAGCTCTGCCAGCGCGTTGTCGTGCTCTATGCCGGCGAAATCATGGAAGAAGCGCCGGTCGCCCAACTCTTCGCCAGCCCGCGCCACCCCTACACGCTGGGTTTGCTTTCCAGCTTGCCCAAGCCCGGCCAGCGCAAAGCCCAGTCGCGATTGCAGACCATCCACGGCAACCCGCCAGACCTGCGCAGCATGGGACAGGGCTGTGTTTTTGCCGAACGCTGCCCACTTGCGATCGAGATGTGCCGGACACAAAAGCCCCCGTTGGAAGAAGTTGAGCCGGGTCGGCTGACTCGCTGCTTCCGCTGGGCAGATGTGGCTTTTCCCGCCGCTCGCGGCGCGCCAATGCAAGCGGTAGCGCTCGCAAATGTTGACGAGGCTGGGCAGGTCGTCATGCGGACTGAGCAGCTCGCCAGACATTTTCCCGTCCCGCGCGACCTGGACGACATGCTGCGTGGCAGAAAGCCCCAGCCCATCCGCGCGGTGGACGGGGTGAGCCTGCGCCTGCGCCAAGGGCAGACTCTGGGCTTGGTCGGCGAAAGCGGCAGCGGCAAGACCACGCTCGCTCGCATTGTCATCGGCTTGGAAGCGCGCAGCGGTGGCCGACTCGAGCTGTTTGGCGCGGATATCCAGGGCGGTTTGCGCGCGCGCCGCCACGACCTGCTTTCGCAAGTGCAGATGGTCTTCCAAAACCCACAGAATTCGCTGAATCCCTATCGGTCGGTGCGGCAGACCTTGCGCAGACCGCTGGTCAAGCTGCGCGGCTTATCGACGCAGGCGGCCGACGACCAAGCCAGGCAACTGCTGGAAGCCGTCAACCTGCGCGCCGATTATGCCGATCGTTACCCCGACGAACTGAGTGGCGGCGAAAAACAGCGGGTCGCTATCGCCCGCGCCTTTGCCGCGCAGCCCAGTCTGGTCATCTGCGATGAGCCGGTCTCGGCGCTGGATGTGTCGGTGCAGTCGGCGGTGTTGAACCTGCTGGCTGACCTGCAAGCCGAGCATGGCAGCGCCTGCCTGTTTATCTCGCACAACCTGTCGGTGGTCGGCTACCTGGCGGATGTCATCGCGGTCATGTACCTGGGACAGATTGTCGAGATCGCGTCTGCCGATGCGCTCTTCCGCGCGCCGAGCCATCCCTACACCGAAGCGCTGCTGGCGGCCATCCCAGCGCCCGACCCGAGCCAGCGCAACGAACGCATCCGGCTGGCCGACGACCTGCCCAGCGCGCAGAATCTGCCCGGCGGCTGCCGCTTCCACACCCGCTGCCCGCGCAACATCGGCGAAATCTGCGCGCGCGAAGCCCCACCCTGGCGCGAAACCGGCCCGGGGCAGGGTATCCGCTGCCATATCCCGCTGGACGAGCTGGCGGTCTTGCAGGCGGGCGCATCATGATCTTGTTTCTGCGGCGGCGCTTTGCCTTTTTCTTCTTCACCTATTTGCTCAGCTCGCTGATGATCTTCTTCCTGCTGCGCGTGCTGCCAGGCGACCCGGCGCGCGTTATCGCGGGTGGGCGCGAAGCCACCGCCGAGCAGGTCGAGCAGATCCGCGCCGAACTGGGGCTGGACGCGCCTTTGCCACAGCAGTATCTGGGCTGGCTGGGCGACTTTGCGCGCGGCGATTGGGGCGCGAGCATCGCCTTTCGCGGGGCAGACAACCGCGCCTTGATCAGCGAGCGCAGCATCAATTCGGGGCGGCTGGCGCTGGTGGCGCTGCTGCTCTCTGTGCCCTTGTCGCTGACGCTGGGGGTGGTCGCGGGCTTGTCCGAGAACAAATTGCCCGATGTCATCATCTCGCTGCTCACGCTCTCTGTGGTCAGTTTGCCCGAATTTGTAACCGGCTTGTTTCTCATCAATATCGTGGCGCTGGGCTGGGCGGGCAACCCATTGGCAGAAGCGCTGGGCTGGTGGTTTCCCGCCAGCTCGGCTGTGCCCGCCAATGCCAGCTTTGGCGAGATGCTGCCGGCTTTGTGGCTGCCGGCATTCGCGGCGACTCTGGTGCTGCTGGCGTATATCTCGCGGCTGACTCGCGCGGGGGTCATCGAAGAGCTCAAGCGCGATTATGTGCGGGCGGCGGCGCTGAAAGGGATTGCCTGGCGGACAGTCGTGCTGCGCCATGTGCTGCGCAATGCCCTGCTGCCGACTGTCACCGTCATCGCCATCAGCATCAGTTGGCTGGTCAGCGGGCTGGTGGTGATCGAGTTTGTCTTTGGCTTCCCGGGCTTGGGCAGCTTGTTGATCATCGCCATCGAACGCCGCGACCTGCCGCTGGTGCAAGCCATCGTGATGGTGACAGTCAGCCTAATTTTGCTGGCGAATTTGGCTGCGGACTATGCCTATGCCGCGCTGAACCCGCGCATCAAACTGTGAGCGGCTAGTTGCGCATGGCTGCTTGTAGATTGCGTTATTCTGCATTATCATTCCTTGCCATTCTGCGCTTTTTCACCCTTGCAGAGTGGTTGTCTTTTCGCCGAGGTATCGCGCAATGCTTCTACCCTCCCCCCCGTATTTGACGGCTCTTGGCATCAGGCTATAGGGAGACGGACTGTTATGTTGCTGACGCGGTCATTCGCATGGTTGATCATCTGCGCCGTCTTTTTGGGGGCGATGCCCGCGCTCGCCCAGACCCCGATACCGAACCCGACTGTTGCGGCTTGTGGCTTGCCGGCGCAGGGCACGATCAGCAGCGCCGCAACGTATGATCTGACCGCCGATTGCGCCCAAACCGGTTTGCTGACTCTTAATGCCGACCTGACAATTAACGGCAATGGCCACACAATCACTATGCCCAGCAACAGGCAAAATTTTATCCGTCAAGCCCGGAATTCTGTTTTGAATCTGAACCGCGTGACGATTGATGGCGCGAACAGGCGGTATTCGCAGCCGATTTATGTGGGTACCGTGAATGCCAACCAAGTCTCTTTTATCCGCTCTTTTCCAGCCATTCTCACGACCACCAACGGCACCTTGAACAATGTGCTGTTTGAGTGGAATCTGAGCCCAAACAACAATGCTTCAACCCCCTCGACGCTTTTAGTTGCCGGCGGGGGCAATTTAACCCTGAATAATGCGGTCGTTCGCAACAATCTCGGTGGCACAGCCGCCATTCAAGTGCGCGCGGGCAATAGCATCACCGCGACTGGCTGTCTGACTTTGACTGGCAACGCGCCTTACAATTACATTGGAGCAGGCACTTTCATCGACAACAGCACGGGACGGTGCAGCGGCACCATCGGCAATGGCGACCAGGTCATCGCCGATCCTGGCATTATGGCTTGCGGATTTCCCGCGGCTGGCAACCAGGATTTTTCTTCGGTTTACACCCTGAGCGCAGATTGCG
>JAPOSR010000070.1:40575-62971 GCA_026709625.1 Chloroflexota bacterium | reverse complement strand
CAACCCCGCCAGCATCCGCGCGCATGAAGCCATCGGCTTTTACAAAATCGGCGTATTCCGCAATGTAGGGCACAAAGCCGGCGAATGGCGAGATACCGGCTGGTGGCAGTTGGACCTGCGCCCCCCGCCCACAGCGCCAGAGTCGCCACTGCCGCTGCCGGCGCTCGCGCAGGAAACGCGGTTTCCGACTCTGCTGGCAGCTGGCTTGCCCCATATCAAAGACTGATCGGCTTTTACAGCAGCGGCGCAGTCCAAGCGCTGCGGGCGAGTCGCCGCCCCTGCGCCAGCGCCAAGGCCTCCGCGACTGTGTGGCGATAGGTTCTGTGCTCTTTGTGATTGGCTTTCGTATGGCTCGTTTGCCCGCCTACACGGCTGTAACCGGAAATTGTTGAGAGACTATCGTGAAATACAGGCGCACCTTGTCGATGATATCGCGGCGCTCGGCGGGTGGCAGCAGAGCGATCACCGCCCGCAGTTGCCGCATCAAGCCGCGCCGAACAGCCAGAAAGCGCTCGCGGCCAGCTGGTGTCAAGATGACATCGACCGACGTGCCATCGCGGGGGTTGCGGCGGAGTCAGTTGATGCGCTGACCCGCCAGCCGTTTTTCGCCGTCGGTTACGATATCAAAGAGCGCTGCCCACAAATCGGCGGCATTATGATTAAGCTGCTCGTCCACAAGCGGCGGCGCCCACAACTGCGCTTCACTCCCCAAGCGCGTCCCACACTTCCAGCTTGCCACGCGTTTCGCGGATGACTTCGTCGGTGAATTCGCTGGTGGTGGATTGTCCGCCCAAATCGGGCGTCTTGATGCCATTGTAAACCGCTTCCAGAGTCGCCTCGTACAAGGCGCGGCTGGCCAAAGCGGCTTCTTTGCTGTCGATATAACGCAGCAGCGCGGCGCAAGCCAGAATCATGGCCATGGGGTTGGCGATGTTTTTGCCCTGCAAGCTGGGCGCTGTGCCATGCGGAGCCTCGGTGATGGCGGCTTTGACATGGAATTCATCATCAAAAGCGATAATGACCGACTCTGCGCCAGCTATCGTGCCAAACATTTTGATGACCAAGTCGCTAAGCGAATCGCCATCGCGGTTCAGCGCCGGGATAACCAGCGGCTCGCCACTCGTCTCGAGCAGCAGCGCATAAGTGGCGTCGATCAACTGCGGGTTATAGCGCACATTTTTGAACAAGCCGGCTGCGCGGTCCAGCTCTTCTTTGAACATGCCTTCGTAGGTGGGGCTGACCGTGTATTTCGGTCCGCCAAAGACTGTCGCCCGGTGGCTCTGCGCATAGCGAAAGGTGAACTCGGCGACAGCGCGGCAGGTGCGGCGGCTGATATGGCGCGTGTTGTAGGCGATTTCTTCCAAGCCTTCGCCCTCGCGCCATTCTTCTGCCGCATACGCGCCTTCGACAGCCATGCGCACGACGGCGATGGGCGCATGCACGCCAGCCAGGGGCAAAACAGACGGGATGCGTCGGCCCGTGCGCAAGATGACGCTGCCCTGGACGAGCTCGCGCAAGAGCGCATTGGGACTGCCGACATCATCCGGGTCGCCCGGCGTGATAGTCGCGGCTTTAATGCCCAGCCCCGTCTCTAGGATGCGCCCAGCGGCTTCGCGCACAACGCCATTCCTGGTGAGCCGCCGATTGTCCAGCGACAAATCAAAGGTCTCGAAAGCCAGGTTGCGCAGGCGGATGACAGCGGGGTCGAGCACACGCAGCGCTTCGTCCAGCAATTCCTGCCCGGTTTGGTCACCTTGCAATACACAGATCGTATGCTCTTCCATGCCGCCTCGTCATTGTAGAAACGCCTGACCGCCATTGTACGCCAGTTCATGCCATATGCGTACAGCGCGTTGCTCGCCCCGCGCCCCATCCCAAGACTTCGCTTGCGAAATGAATTGCGGGCTTGGCTATCCAATTCATCTGGGCGCTGTGATAGACTGGCTAACATCAGCAGTATCAAGAAACACTGGACAACATGCCTAGCAAATCGATAGATGCGCTCGCCCGGCAGGCGCAGTCCATTCTCGGCATCGAGCTGGCAGAGGCGCAGCTGGCGCAGTTCGAGCAGCTGACAGACCTGCTGCTGGATTGGAATGCGCGCATGAATCTGACCGGCATCACCGAACCAGCCGAGATCGCGCTGAAGCATTATTTGGATTCGCTGACCGTGTTAAACGTTCTGCCAAAGGCGCGGCGCGGGCGGCTGCTGGATGTGGGGACGGGCGCGGGTTTTCCGGGTTTGCCGCTGGCGATTGCCCGGCCCTGGCTGCGCGTCACGCTGCTGGACGCGACTGCCAAGAAATTGCGCTTCGTTGAGGCAGCCGGGCGAGCTTTGGGTTTGGACAACATCCGCATTGCGCATGCGCGCGCCGAAGACGCCGGGCGGGATGACGCGCACCGCGGCACCTATGATTTCGTAACTGCGCGCGCCGTCAGCCGCATGCCCGCGTTGATGGAATGCACACTGCCCCTGACCAAACGCGGCGGCATGGTCATCGCTATGAAAGGCGCTGCCACCCATGCAGAAGTCCGCTCGGCCAACAAGGCGATTGCCACGCTGGGCGGCGAGCTGGCGGACATTCACGAAGTGCGGCTGCCTGGGCTGGAAAAGCCTCGCTTTTTGGCGCTGGTGCGCAAAGTCGGCAAGACGCCACGCCGCTACCCTCGTCAAGCTGGCTCGCCAAGCCGCGATCCGATTTTGTAGGGTTTGCCTAAGCGCCCAGCTCATCAGCCAGCAGCGCGACGCGGAAAGGGTGCCATTCGGCGCGGAAGAGCTTCTGCGCCACGCCGGGATCGGCAAGTGTCAGCTGCCGCATGTGCGCATCGTCCCGCGCCTGGAAGATGGCGATGCCAAAAGCCGAGTAATCGTCCCCCAAGGTCCGCCCCGCCAGCAGCAAAGCGCCTTGGTCTTTCAGGTCTTGCAGATAGGCAAAGTGCTCTGCCGTGATGCGCGCTTCATCGTCGGTGAGGCCCTCGGCAAGCATCTCTGGGCGCACAGGCTGGATTTTGTAGATGTAAGTGGGCATGGCGGCTGTCGCTCGGCAACGCTCTCATCGTCACAGCAGTTGCTGCTATAATGCGCATGCGAACAAGAAAAACGCAAGGTGACGATGACAGAGCAGCCGACGAACAAGCGCAACCTCAAGTTGGAATTCCCGCGCGATCCCAGCGCTATCTACGCCAACATGGTCATGATTACGCATACAGCGAATGAGGTGATCTTCGATTTTATCCAGTTGATGCCCAACGATGATCGCGCCCGCGTGCAAAAACGCGTGATGATGACACCCACGCACAGCAAGCTCTTCATGAAAGCGCTGGAGGAGAATCTGGCCAAGTTCGAAGCCAAGCATGGCGAAATCCCCATACCCAGCCGCCCGACGCTCGCCGACCAGCTTTTTGGAGGGCTGCGCGGCAAGCCCGCCGACGAAGATGATGAATAATCTGGGCGCTGTCTGCGAAGAAATCCGCGCCGACCTGGAAGAGCGCAACGCCGCCCGCGACCAGGCCATCGGTTTGTCGCGCTCGCTGATCCGCGGCTGTTCGGCCAGCATCCGCGCCATCCACCGCCATGACTGGGCAAAAGCCGACGCCGGGCTCGATGAGGTTGCGGCGCGAACGCGTGAACTCGTGGCGGCTGTGGACGACTTCCCCGATCTCTATCACAGCGGCTATGTGCAAGACGCCTTGAAAGAAGTTGTCGAAGCGCGTCTCACCCGCGCCATCATCCACAGCGACGCGCTGCCGTCCGCCAAAGAAATGGGTGTGGAAAGCGCGACCTACCTGAAAGGGTTGGCGGAAGCGGCAACCGAGCTGCGGCGCTTTATTTTGGATATCCTGCGGCGGCAGCCTGCGCGCAGCGAAGAAGCCGAGCGATTGCTGCAAGCCATGGATGATATTTATGAGCAGTTGGTCGCGTTCGACTTTCCGGATGCGCTGACACGCGGCTTGCGGCGGCAGACTGATGTCGTGCGCGGAGTATTGGAGCGCACACGCGGCGATCTGACCCAGAGCTTGCGCCAGCAGCAACTGGGAAGCGCGCTCTTGCAGCTTGAGCGTCGCCTGGATGCGCAGACCCAGCCCAAGTCAACCTAGTCGGCCAGCCGCCACTCGATCAATGCGCCAGCCACCCAGGTCGGCTTCGGCTGGGCATACAGCTCGGACGAATCGGTGCAGCTGATGTCCAGCACAGCGCCTTTCATAGCTCCGCGCAGATAGCGATAGACCTGTCCGGTGTCGCGCGCATCGCTCTTGGCTTCGATGCAGTGCTGGTTGTACGCCGCGTAATCACCCGCTTCCAGCAGCTTGATGCCCGCTTCGATCACCGATTGCGCGTGCAGCAGCCCCGCCTCATCGTGGTCATAAGTATCTTCGGGCGCATCGCCATAGCCAATGCCGTGATGAAAAGGGTCGGCGGTGCTGACCACGACGGCGTCTTCCATCAGGCGCGCCAGCTCGTCAATGCCCGGCAAGTTCTGGGGCTGTCCGCCGGCAAGATACGGGTATCTTTCATGCACGGTCGGCGCTTTGTCCTGGGCGATGCCACGCCGCGCCAGCTCTGCGCGCCAGAAGTGACGCCAACTGATCAGCGCGTGGTCGCCCTGCCATTCGCGCCTGCCGGCGATGCCAGTGCCTTGAATCCCCCAGAATTCAAACTGCGCGGGGTCGACCCCAGCCGCCACAGCCACCCGCGCCGCTTCCATAGCTGGCGTAAACGCATGCAGCACGCTGAGCACGACAACATCGTCCGCGCCGCTATCGAGCGCTGCCTGGACGCAAGCCGCGATCTGATAGCCGCAATCGTGCACGCCAGCATGCGGGAAAACCAGCACGCCGCCGGCGCTGAGCGCACCCGCCAGCTGCCATTGCTCGGCGCGTTCGAGATGTTCCAACGTGCCAGAAGCGCCCAGTTCGGCATGGTCCTTGGCATAGAGCGCATGAACTTTCTTTTGCAGGGCATCGCGATCCAGTTGCATCATGCTCGTCCTCGCTGTGTGGCGCATTCGAGCAATGTTTAACGCAGACAAGCGCCATCGTCAAATCATGGCAGGGCAAGCGGGCTGACATGATCGACATGCCTTGCTTTGCCCCCACCCCAAACCCATCCTCGAAAAAATGCGGGAGGGGCTGTAATGCTGCGGAATCGTTGGAGAAAACTCTCCTGTCCTCGCTCGGGGGCAAGGGGCCGGGGATGGGGGCTTGGTTGCCATACCCAGGCATTCACCACCCCTCGTACCGATTCAGCATTGACAGTCACGCCAGAAAATGTACACTTGGCGCTGGCTGAAAGTATCTATAGCCATGCGAACCGCAGACAGCAGGTGGGCAGCCGCCCTTAATTGCCTGCCGAGGGACGCGCAAAAGCCATCATTCCGCATGTTTGCCTTGATGCTTTTGCGAGACTCGAGCGAGATCGCAAAGGCTGAATGGCGTCGGCTGCCGCTGCTCTTGTCGGGGGCGCGCCGACTTGTGGAAAGGAACAACACTTGCCCATTTCAAGGACTCGCAAAGAAGAACTGGTCGCCGCATACCGGGACATCCTGAGCCAGAGCGACGGTTTCATCGTTGTGCAGACGCAAAGCCTCGGTGTCAGCCAGGTGCAGGGATTGCGCAACGCCTTGCGCGAACACAACGGACGCTATCTGGTCGCCAAGAACACATTGATGCGCAAGGCTTTGGAAGCAGCCGACTGGGTCGTCCCGACAGAATTGCTGGTTGGTCCGGTGGCGATCGTCTTCGGCGGCGACAATATGCCCGGCGTATCCAAAGCCCTGCTTAACCACATGCAAGAGCAGGGCTTTGAAGAGCGCATGCAGGTTGCCGGCGGCGTCATGGCTGGCGACATTCTCGATGCCGAGCAAGTTGAGGCCATTAGCAAGCTGCCGACTTTGGATGAGCTGCGCGCGCAACTGGCTGGCGTGGCGCTTGCGCCAGCGCAGGGCGTGGTGAATGCGCTGCAGCAAGCGACAGGCGGAGTCGTCAATGTGCTGCAAGCCTATCTCGACAAACATGATGACAAAGCCGAAGCCGCCTGACAAACCGTGAAACAACCGACAGTCAAACTTGAACACAAACGAATCTGCAAGAAAGGACTGAACGATGGCCGACCTGGATAAATTGGTGGAAGAACTGAGCGCGCTGACGATCTTGGAAGCCGCTGACTTGAAGAAGAAGCTGGAAGAAGCCTGGGGCGTCGAGGCAGCTGTTGGCGGCGGCATGATGATGATGGCACCGGGCGCTGGCGCCGCGGTTGATGCCGAGCCGGAAGAAGAACAGACTGAGTTTGACCTCATCCTCAAAGAAATCGGTCCCAAGAAGATCAATGTCATCAAAGCCATCCGCGGCATCACCCCGCTGGGGCTGAAAGAAGCCAAAGAATTGGTCGAAAGCGCCCCGGCGACCGTGCTCGAAGAAGTCAGCAAAGATATGGCGGAAGACGGCAAAACCAAGCTCGAAGAAGCGGGCGCAGTGGTCGAATTGAAGTAGCGGCGCGTCGTTGTCCAGGGGGCGGCCTGCGGTCGCCCAGGCAGCAGCGCCCTTGCATGCCTGTTTTGCTGCTATACTGGTGGCAGGTCTAGGCGTAGCGAGCGCGATTGTGGCCAACGTATCCTACAGCAAATTGCTTGATCCTGTCAGCGACAGCATCACCCTGATGGAGACGCTGCTGGCAGGAGCCTTTGGGCATACCACTGGCGACCAGCGCGAGTGCTACAAGCGAATCCACGCCTATTGCTGGGGCTTGCATACCTTGGTCATGGATGTGATTACGGCGCTGGGCATCGAGAATGCCGCCACGCGCCCGGCTGTGCTGGAACGTTTCAACGCCTTGAATCATCCCATCAAGACGACGCTCGACAACCTGGCGGCTGGCTTTGATGGGCAGCTGAGCGACGAACAAAGCGCTGCCATCAGCTTCATGCGTGATTCAGCGCTGGCCATTGAGCACATGATGAGCAATCTGTGGCAGTATTCACTGCTTGAGAATGACATGATCGCTTTCGAAGATCGAGAGTTTGACGGCGAATCGCTGATCAACCGCCTGCGCATGCAACTCAGGACGATAACCAGCAGCGAACTGGGTCGACGCTTTCGCGTATTGGGCGACGAAGCGCGGCTGGGCTATGCCTTTGGCGAGATCGCCCGCAATGTCCGCCAGCACGCCGGCGTCGATGTCGTCCAAGTCGCCGGGCATTTCTTTGGCTATCGCGCTGACCTGTTGATTTATGACCGCGGCTGCGGCTTTCCTGGCCAGGGCGGCGCCGCGCTTGATCCATTCTGGCAGGCAGAGCCAGAAAGCGCCGGGCTGGGGCTGGGCCTGCATATCGCCAAGCGCTTTATCCACGGTTGTGGCGGCAGCATAAGCGTCAGCAGCCGGCTGAATAAAGGCACGCTCGTCAAAGTGTCGCTGCCCACCCAGCCGTGATTCTAGACGACCACTGATAAACGAGCATGAGCCAGCACAAAGTCTTTGTCACGCGCGAATTGCCCGCCCCGGCGCTGGACAGGCTGGCGCGGCATTGCGAACTGGATGTCTGGGACGATTTCCTCCCGCCCGACTATGCCATTCTGCTGCAAAAGGCGCAGTCGCTGAGTGGTTTGCTGTGCCTGTTGACCGACCGCATCGATGCCCGGCTGCTGGCTGCGGCACCACATCTCAAAGTCGTCAGCAATATGGCGGTTGGCTATGACAATATCGATGTGGCGGCGGCCAGCGCGCGCGGCATACCAGTCGGCAATACGCCCGGTGTCTTGACGGAGACCACTGCCGATTTCGCCTTTGCCCTGTTGATGGCGACAGCCAGGCGCATCCCCGAAGCGCAGCGCTATATCCACGCTGGCAGGTGGCAGACCTGGCATCCCACCGTGCTGTCGGGGCGCGATATCCATGGCGCCTGCCTGGGCATCATCGGCTTTGGGCGCATCGGCCAAGCCGTGGCGCGGCGAGCAGCCGGCTTTGGCATGCGCATCTTGACACACAGCCGCAGCGACCGCGAACACAGCCGCGCAGCAGGCGCAGAACCCTGCGAGCTGGACGATCTGCTGGAGCAAAGCGACTTTGTCAGCCTGCATTTGCCACTGACCCATGAAACTCGCCAATTCATTGGCGCGCGCGAGCTCGCGCTGATGAAGCCCACAGCTATCTTGATCAACACGGCGCGCGGCGGGGTTGTCGACCAAACGGCGCTGTACGAGGCGCTGCGCGACAAAGCGATCCTGGCGGCTGGGCTGGATGTGACCGACCCAGAGCCCATTCCGCTATCAAGCCCGCTGCTGACGCTGGAAAATTGCCTTGTCCTGCCGCATATCGCCAGCGCCAGTGTGGCGACTCGCGCGAAGATGGCGCAGATGGCGGTGGACAACTGTCTGGCTGGCTTGCGGGGCGAACGATTGCCCACTTGTGTAAATGCAGAGGTCTATTCGAAGCGGTAAACGCAAATGCCTTCGTGACGATTGCCCGAAAATGCGGTTGCATTTATGCGAGCATCCAATACAATTCGCGCATAAATCGTTGTGAGCAGTCTTGCGCGTCCTGTCCAATAGGCAGGGCGTTTCGTATATCGTTAGCCGTTTCTTGAAGCCCCGTCCACCGTGATTGCGGCGAGCGCGCATCTGACCTCGGGGCTTATGTAGTTATGAAAGGGATCCATCATGGCTGAACGACGCATCCAACTGACGCGGCGAGGGTATGAAAAGCTGCGACGAGAATTGAATATCCTCACCAGCGAAGAAAACTCCAAGATCGCGGAGATGCTGGCGGAAGCCCGCGAAGACGACCAGGGCGAAGAAGCGGTATTCTTTGATGCCATGGTGTCCAAAGAGCGGCTGGATGAACGCGTATCCCACTTGCAGAATGTATTGGCGCGCGCCGAAATCATTGACGCAGACGCCGACATCCATACTGTCACGCCTGGCAACCGCGTCGTTGTCTATGACAGCGGCGAGAAAGACGAATTTTCCCTCGACCTGCTGGATACCGAAGAGATCACGCATGGGCGGCGTGGCGTCTCGCTGGATTCGCCAGTTGGCAAGGCGCTGCTGGGCAAACGGGTTGGCGACCGCGTCAAAGTCGAGGTGCCAGATGGCACAGTTACCTATCGCATACGCGGAATCGAAATGATTCCCGAAAACGACAACTAGCTGTTGACCGCGTCCATTTTTGGCAATTCGTCCAAATAGTCGAGCAGGCTGCCGAGCAGATACGGGGTCAGCGCCAACGTGGCTGCGGCAACGACAGGTTCGCTGCGCGCCAGGCTTTCGGCATCTTCGAGCAGTTGAATCAGCGCGTCGTTGACCAAAGACATCCAGCCGATCGTCTCCAGCAGGATATCGCTGAGCAACTCGGGGTCGCGCCGGGCATTGAGCACCAGCCATGATGCCGCTTCCATCATGGGCATCATGGCCATCATCGCCGCCGACAGGCTGAGCATCATGACACGCTGGGTTTCGATAGGCAGGTCGGCAAGCTGCGCCTGCGCCCGCACTTTTTCAGCGACGCGCGCCATGATAGCAGCCGCCAGACGCGCCGGCGCCCGTTCATGAGGCGCTCGCTGCAACAGACTGTCGACGCGCTGCAAGCGGCTGTATTCGCGCGCCACGCCATTGTCTCGAGCCAACGCAGCCATCAGCCGGCGCGCCATTGCTTCGGACAGCTGCCCGTCAATAGCGGCTTGCATCATTTCTTGGTCTTGGAAGCTTCGCTCGTCCGCCATCTCAGGTTCCTCTCGGTGTGGGAGTCGCCAGTCGGTTGCTATCGCCGGGTTCCAGCAATTCTGCCAGTTTGCGGCGGGCGCGGTGCAGCAGGCTTTTGACAGCGCTGACAGTCATGCCCGTTTCCGCCGAAATTTCCGCATAGGAATAGCCGTACCAATATCGATAAATCACAGCCAGGCGATAATGCGGCTCGAGCATTTGCAGCAGCTTTTGGATATAGGCGCTGCGTTCGCCCTGCATCATCGTCTCTTCGGGCAATGGATCGTTGCTGCGCAGCGCCAAAGCCGCGGCGGTTGGTTCGTCATCCAGCGAAACAAAGTGCATGCGGCGTTTGCGCAGGCGATCTATGCAATGATTGGATGCGATGGAGAGCAGCCAGGTCTTGAAGCTGCGCGTCGTGTCATAGCGAACCAGGTTGTTGTAGACGCGTAGAAAGGCTTCTTGCGCCGCATCTTCCGCTTCGCCGCTTTCGCCCAGCATGCGATAACAAAGGTTATACAGCGGATCCTGGAACAGATAGACCAACTCGGCGAATGCTTCCTGGTCGCCTCGCTTCGCGCTTTCCACCCATTGGAGGATGGTGGGGTCGTTTTCCGCCACCAAATGCCTTTCATTCCATTGATTTGGCAGGCTGCCAGCGTCAATTATGCCACGTCTGCCGCGAGCGCGGCGCAAGAAGACTGTAAAATCTGCGCCTCAAGCATTGATCAACAGCGCGGCTGTGGCGATGTTGGTCGCCAAAGGCACATTGTGCACATTGCAAATGCGCAGCAATCCCTGGATGTCCGGATCGTGCGGGTGCTTGCCCAGCGGGTCGAGGAAGAAGAATATGGCATTCACGCGCCCTTCCGCCACCAGCGCCGCGATCTGCGCATCGCCACCATAAGGACCCGACAGCAGGCACTCGACTGGCAGGCCAGCTTTGTCCTGGATGAGTTTGCCGGTGGTGTTGGTCGCGACCAGGTCAAACTCACCCAGTCGGGCTTTGTGGCCCATCACAAAGGCGACCATATCGGCTTTTTTGCCATCATGCGCGATCAATGCCAAAGTGCGCCGGGCGGGCTTGCTGGGCATATGGCCCCCTTTCTTTGGGCGAAAGATTGTACAGCGCGCCGGTTTAAGACAAGCTGCGTGGACGCCTCGCCAACCGCGTCGGGATCGACAGCGGCAGATGATAATGCGTGCTGCCAAAGCGGCGCGTAAACCGCCGGTTTAGCGAGTAGGCTTCTTCATAATATCGTTCCAGTTGCGCCATCAATGCCGACCAGGGGCGCGCTTCTGCCAATGTCCGCGCGCGGACAGCCATCTGGGCTCGCAGCCAGGCTTGGTCGCGCAGGCTGCAAACCGCTTCGGCAAAGGCGGCGGCAGTCGGGTGGACGACCATGCCCGAAGCGCCATCGTCGATGACATCGGGAGCGCCGCCAGCATCCACGACGACCGAGGGCAAGCCCGATGCCATCGCCTCCTGGATAACTTGTCCAAATGTCTCATATTCGCCGGGAAAAACAAAGACATCTGCGCTGGCATAGGCTTGCGCCAGTTCGTCGCCGATCAGGTAGCCAGTGAAATGAACATCGGTATGGGCGTACATGGCTTCCAGCTGCTCGCGTTGCGCGCCGTCGCCGATGATCGTCAGCGCGATGCCGGGCGTCTGCGCCAGCTCCATCAGCAAGTCGATGCGCTTTTCGGTGGCGAGCCGGCCGACAAATATGCACAGCAGCGAATCGGCGGCGCGGCCCTTCAACAAACGGCGGCGCATGGATGCGCAGGCCCAGCGCGGATTGAAACGCGCCGTATCAACACCCCGCCCCCAGTGGCGAACACGCCGGAAACCAGCCCGCCGCAGCTGGCGGATTGTGGTGCGAGTCGGTGCCAAGGTCAGATGACAGCCATTGTGAATATAGCGCAGCCAGCGATTCACCGGCCCCGACAAACGCGGGAAGCCGTATTGTTCTGTATAGCCAGGCAGGTCGGTCTGGTAATTGGCGATGACGGGCAGATTGAGGTGCCGACCAGCCGCCATGCCGCTGACTGCCATCGCAGCCGGGCTGAACAGATGGATCAAGTCGGGCTGGAATGCCTCGATGCGGCGGGCGACCATAGGGTTGGGCAGCGCCATGCGCGTCTCGGGTGCCTGGGGCAAGCCAATGGATGGCAGCGGGATAACCTGCGAATCGCCTATATGATCGACAGCAATATCTGGAGCGAAGACCAACACCTCGCGACCGGTATCTTGCAGGTAGCGCACAGACAGATAGACTGTCTTGACGACGCCATCGACCTTGGGCAAAAAAGACTCGGTGACGACAGCCACGCGCCGCACAGACGAAAAAGGCGCTCCCAAGCTGGCGGTTTCGGCGAAGCTGGGGTTGCCGAAGTATTCGCCAAGGCTGGCGGTTTGCTGTGCCTGTAGCTGTGTCAACAGTCGCTGCGCTTGCATGATCACCCCGCGCTGCGCATTTGCCCGCAGTTTAACACGATCAGCCAATATCTGTATGCCGACTGCGCTGTGATTCATAACACCGCAGACCGCCAGCCGATGCGCCTGCCGCGTCGCTGGATATGCCCACGAGCGCTCGCCAGACTCAGCCGCCCCCGTATAACGCGCGATAGATGGTATGGTTGCGGTAAATGAACTGGATATATTTCCGCGTGGAATCGATCGTGATTGTCGTCATAAACAAGTCGGGGTCGTCGCCAGCCAAGGCTCGCCAGTCGTAGGCGCGGCCCGGCCCGGCATTGTAGGCAGCCAGCGCCGCGATTGAATTTTGATCAAACAGGTCCAACTGCTCATCCAGGTAATAGCTGCCGAATTCGACTGCGGCATAAGGGCGAAAGAGCGCGCTGTGCTCATAGTCTGGCCATTGCAGTTGTTCGGCGATGTATTGCGCGGTGCCGGGGATCACCTGCGTCATGCCCTTTTCGCCAGCGCCGGCGGTGGCATAGGTATTGAACAGGCTCTCCTGGCGAATCAGCGACAGCATCAGCAGTGGGTCGAAGCCGTATTTTTGGGCTGCTGGGCTGATGAGATCGATATAATAGGCGGGGAAGCGCAAGCGTCCGATAGCTGGCGCAGCGCCCAAAGTGCCCTGCCCCGAGGCAATGATGACATCGGCAGCAGCAATGATGCTCTCGCGGTAGGCGCCCATATCGCGAAAAGCGATAGCCAGTCGGTAGCTGTCCAGCGCTTTGCCAGCATCACGCGCGGAGCTCAGCAGCTCAGCAAACTCGCCCAACGCTTCGTCCATCGCGCCTACCGAAAATAGTTCGCGCCCGCGTATCCAGCGCGGGTCCTGGGCAAGCTCTGGCGACAGAGGCCACAGATCGCCCGGCTCTTGGACGGCGAAGGCGCTGCGCAGCCACTGTTCAGCCGCGGCCAGCTCGGCAGCCGGGTCAAAGTCGAAATTGAGCGCTGCCGGTGGCTGGAAAGGCAGCCGGTCGCTGCGAATATCACTGGCGCGCGCCGCAAAATAACTGTCAGGCGCGGCTGTTATCGCTTGCGCAAACGCGCGGTCGGCTGCAGCGGCATCGCCTTGTCGCAGCGCGATCCTGCCCAGCCACAGCTGCGCCGCCGCTTGGTCTGCGCCGCTGGTCAAGCTGGCGATACGCGAATACAGCGCCGCCGCGCCCGACCAGTCCGACTCGCGCACAGCCGCCGATGCCGCCAGAAACAAGCCGCTGGTGGTCAGCTCGTGCTGTGGATAGGTGTCCGCCAGCCGGAGAAATATCCGCCTGGAAAGCGCTGTTTCGCCGCCTGTGCCATAGAGATAGCCCGCCCGCCAAAGCGCCTCGCCAGCCGCAGCCGTCAGCTGGGGAAAGTCATCGGCGACAGCCAGATACAATTCGATGGCGGCGGCATGATCGTTCGCCAGGAATCGCGTTCGCCCTCGCTCTAGCAGCGCCGCGCCAAAGAGCGCATCGTCCGGGTACAGGTCGATGATGGACTGGAAGGCGGATGTCGCTGCCTGACTGTTGCCCAGGTTGCGCTGCGCCTGCCCAAGCTTCAAATACAGCTCGGCTGGGGGCGCGCCGCCCGCTGCCAAAGCGCGGCTGAAGGCGTCGGCGGCAGCCGCCCAATCACCAGCCGCATAAGCCGCTTTGCCGCGCTCGAAGGGGTCTGCGCCATAGCCCAACTGGTCGAGCAGGACCTGCGCCTGCCAGGCAGTGGCTGTGTTGGAATAATCGGCGACGACCGCTTGCAGACGCGAGACAGCCAGCGGGACATCGTCGGCTTGCAGCAATGCCTGCGCCGCGCTGAGAGCAATCTGGGCGCGATAAGGCTGGTTGCGCGCGACCGCCAGCACAGCATCGTACTGCTCGACAGCCAGCGCAGAATAGCCCAGTCGGGTATAAATCTGCGCCACTTTTTCGCGCAGCGCCAGCAGCGGCACCAAAGAACGCAGAGAATTGGTCGCCAGCGCATAGTGTTCCAGCGCCGCAGCGACCTCCCCCAAAGCGATCTGGGCATCGGCAATCCGTTCATAGGCATAGCTGTCGATCAAGCCAGGCATCAGCGCCAAGTATTGCTGCAAGTCGTCAATCGCCAAGCGCCAAAGCGACAAGCCCAAACGCGCATCGCCGCGCAAGAAGAAGGCTTGAGCGATTTCTGCGGCGCTGGGAAAGTCGGCGATGAAGCGGCTGAAGGCATCGGCAGCCTGCTGAAAATAGCCAGCCCGCAGCGCGACCTGTCCATAACGAAATATGGCTGCGGCGCGCTGATTGGGTATGAGATTCGCCGTGTCATTGAGCAAGCGCAGGTAAGCGTCGGCGGCGGCTTCGAGATAGCCATTGCGAGCCAAGCCCTCGGCAGCTTCGAATAGGTCGTCCGCAGCGCTGTGCTGGGGCTGCGGAGTCGGCGCGGTCTGCGCGCTCAGCCCGGGCGTCGCGGTGACCACGATGATTTGGCTGGCGTTCACAGTCGGCGCGGGCGACTCTGGCTTGCTGATATTGCATCCACAAGCCAACAGGCACAACAAACAGCCCAGCGCGCGCAGCAGAGAAAAGCGAGGCATCATAATTATTGCTCTTGCGCCGGCGCGGCGAGCGCATCGGCAGGGGGCAGCAGCTCGCCAGCCAGCCAGGGCAAGCCATAGCCGACAATCAGGTGCCCGGCTTCAGCCAGCGCTTTGCCCAGCGAATCGGTATCCGTGTAAGCCCACCAATGGTCAGCCGACGGCAAAATCATGATGCCGAAGTCGGCAACGACCAACTGGCTTAAGCTGCGCGAGGCGAGCGCCTTGCCAGCTTTTGAGCGCGTCAGCTGCACGCGAAATCGTGATGGCGCGCCGGCCGACCAAGCTGAATCGCTGTAGACCAATGCCTGAAAGTTGATCACGCCGCGCGAGCCGTCCGCAAAGGTCTTGGTGAAGCGGTAGCTGCCGCCCGCCCATTGCAGAGGACTGGTCTCCAAGCGATAGCCAGCCGCCGCCAATGCCTGCCCCAGCACTGTGCGCAGCAACGTGCGGAAGTAGTCCTGCGCCGCTTGTCGCTCGGGCAGCATCAGGATTCTGCGAGCAGCGCCGCTGTTTCAGAGGCGGTGTGCACGGGCAGTCGGCAGGCGAATTCGCGGCAGACATAGACTGTCATGCGCTCGCCCTGCTGTTTGCGTCCCTGCAGCAGCGGGATGGCAGTGGCGGCGGCGTCTGGGCAGCGGGCGACGACAATGTTCGGACGGAAGGGCTGGCGTAGCGTCGACAAGACCGCTTGGGACTCAGCCGACTCCAACTCGCCGACCAAAGCGACCTCGGCGAACCCGCTCACCAGCGAGTCGACAGCGATGAGCGATTGCGCGAAGGCTTGCGGCGCTTGGGGCATCACATCCGACAATTTTCGCAAAGCCGCGCGAGCCGCTTCTTCATAGCGAGCCTCGCCCGTATAAGCCGCCAGACGCAGCAGTTGAGTCGCCAGCATGCTGTTGCCAGAAGGCGTCACATTGTCTTGCAGATTGCGCGGACGCACGATCAGCGCTTCGTGGTCATCGCTGGTATCGTAGAAGCCGCCATCGTCGGCGCGGAAGCGCTGCAACACCGCCTCAGCCAAACGCAGGCAGCCAGCAAAATAGCGCTCGTCAAAGGTCGCTTGATAGAGCTCAATCATGGCGTCGATCAGGTTGGCGTAATCTTCCAGGTACGCATTCAGCTTGCTGCGTCCATCCTTGTGCGCACGCCACAAACGGCCGCCGTCGCGGAGCAGATGCCGCAGCAGGAAATCGCCCGCCCGCCGCGCCGCGATCAGATAATCAGCCCGCCCCCACACACGCGCCGCTTCGGCAAGGCTGGCCAACATCAAGCCATTCCAGCTGCACAAGATTTTGTCGTCCAAGCCCGGCGGCACCCGGTCGGCGCGGGCAGCATACAGACACGCTTTGATCTGCGCCAGCGCCGACTCCAGCTCCAGCGGCGACAGCCCCAGCTCGCTGGCTGTTTCGCGCAGCGGACGCGGCTGGTGCAAGATATTCGCCCCTTCGAAGTTGCCGCGCTCGCTCATGCCAAAAGCCTCGATGCAGATATCCAAGGCGCGGGGCAGGCGCTCGTCCAGCGGCGCAAGGGCTTCGCGGGCTTCGTCAATCGTCCAGACGAAGAACTTTCCCTCGACGCCTTCGCTGTCGGCATCGGTCGCGCTATAGAAACCCCCAGCGGGCGCGGTCATCTCGCGCAGGATATAGTCGAGGATGTCTTCAGCGATATGGCGAAAGAAGTCGTCGTTGGTGATTTGCCAGGCATGCAGGTAGAGTCGGCTAAGCTGGGCATTGTCATAGAGCATCTTCTCGAAATGCGGCACCAGCCAGCGCGCATCGACGCTGTAGCGGGCGAATCCGCCGCCGATTTGATCATAGATGCCGCCGCCAGCCATCTTGCGCAGCGTGAAAGCGACCAGGCGCAGCGCTTCTTGGTCGCCCGTGCGCGCATGCTGCCGCAGCAGAAATTCCAGGCTGATGGGGTTGGGAAATTTCGGCTGTGCGCCAAACCCGCCATGTTCGCGGTCCATGCCTTGCATCAGTTTGTCGGCTGCCACAGCGAGCATAGCGGGCGTGAAGGCGCTGTCGTCGGGTCGGCCGATGGCGATTACATCGCGCCGCAGCGCTTGGTGCAGGTTATCAGCCTGCTCTTCCAGCTCCTCGCGGCGGTTGCGGTAGGCATCGTCGATGGCATGCAGCAGCTGTGTGAAAGACGGCATGCCGTGGCGCGGGGTTTTGGGGAAATAGGTGCCGCCATAAAAGGGGCGTCCGTCGGGCAGCAGAAAAGCCGTGAGGGGCCAGCCGCCCTGCCCAGCCAGCGCTTGCACGGCGCCCATATAAATGTCATCGACATCCGGCCGCTCTTCGCGGTCGACTTTGACATTGACAAAGAGGGCGTTCATCATAGCGGCGGTGGCGGGGTCTTCAAAGCTCTCGTGCGCCATCACATGACACCAGTGGCAAGCGCTGTAGCCAATGCTGAGCAGCACCGGCTTGTCTTTTTCGCGCGCCAGGTGAAAAGCCGCCTCGTCCCAAGGTTGCCAATCGACTGGATTGTCGGCATGCTGCAGCAGATAGGGGCTGGTTTCGTCTTTGAGTCGATTCATCATGCGCCTGTTCAAGCAAAATCCGCTCATCACAAACATAGTCGACAAGTCCGCGTTTGCCTATTGTCATTGCAAACCAGCAACCGACCCGCCACAAGCCGCGTAAATCGTGGTAACATAATCGCGCATGACTCGTTGTGCTCCGCGCTGTTTCTTAGACAAGTCTTGCATAAAGGCTTTGGAAGCTGGGCTATACTTGGCATACGAACGCATTGACGAAGGGTTTGCCTCTCCATGCAGTTTTGGGATAACAACAACGACGAGCAATCAGAAGACAACAACCGCCGCCCGCCGCAGCCGCCACCGAACTGGCGCAGGTGGGTGTCGCCGGGCTTGCTGGTGCTGGTGCTGATATTGATGTTGATTTCGTCGCCGGGCCTGCTGGGCGGCGTGTCGTCCACCACCGAGATCGCCTATTCCGATGTCTATGAGCAGGTGCAGCGAAACAATGTCGATATGCTGCAATTCCAAGACAACATCGCGGTCAGCGGCAAGTTTCGCAGCGGCGTCATCACCACCACCACCGCAGGCCGGACACAGAATATCTCCAGCTTCACCGCCGAGCTGCCGCCCGATGCCAGCGCAAAGCTGCTGGAGCTGGCGACCGAACGGGGCGTGGAGATCAGGAGCGAGTGGACCAGAACATCGCCCTGGCTGGGGCTGATTGTGAATTTCTTGCCGCTGGTGTTGATCATCGCCTTCTTTGTTTGGATGGGGCGGCGCGCGCAGGGGCAGATGAATGGCATCTTTTCGTTTGGCCAATCGCAAGCGCGCGAGAAAACGCCAGAGATGCCCTCTATCAAATTTGACGACGTGGCTGGGCAAGACGCCGCCAAACTGGAACTGACCGAAGTGGTCGACTTCCTCAAACAGCCCGAGAAGTATGTCAAGGTCGGCGCCAAGGTGCCGCGCGGCGTGCTGCTGGTTGGCCCGCCGGGCACCGGCAAAACCTTGATGGCGCGCGCTGTCGCTGGCGAAGCCAATGTCGCCTTCTTTAGCATCGCCGCATCTGAGTTTGTAGAGATGTTCGTGGGCGTGGGCGCGTCGCGAGTTCGCGATTTGTTCAAAAAAGCCAAGGACAACGCGCCGGCCATCATCTTTGTGGATGAGATAGACGCGGTTGGGCGGCGGCGCGGCACGGGCTTGGGCGGCGGACACGACGAGCGCGAACAGACGCTGAACCAACTGCTTTCGGAGATGGACGGCTTCGACAATGATACGAATATCGTCATGATCGCCGCCACCAACCGCCCCGATGTGCTGGATCCTGCGCTGCTGCGGCCCGGGCGCTTCGATCGCCAGATCACTGTCGACCTGCCCGATGTCAAAGGCAGGCACGATATTCTGAAGATCCACACCAAGAACAAGCCGCTGGGCAAGAATGTCGAGCTTGAGCCGCTGGCGCGCGCCACCATGGGCTTTTCGGGGGCGGACATCGCCAACCTGGCAAACGAAGCCGCCATGCACGCCGCCCGCTACGACCGCCGCTTGATCACCATGTCCGATTTCACCACAGCCTACGAGCGCATCCGCCTGGGCACAAAGCGGCCGCCCCTGTCCAACGAAAAAGACCGCCGCATCACCGCTTATCATGAAGCCGGGCACGCGCTGGTTTCTTTCTTGATCCCCGATGCCATGGCGCTGCTGAAAACGACTATCATCCCGCGCGGACGAGCCTTGGGCGTGGCATTTTATATGCCCAAAGACGACTCGCTGCATCAATCGCGCAAGCAGCTGGAGGCCTTTATCCGCGTGGGCTTGGCTGGGCGCATCGCCGAAGAAATCATCTTTGATGATGTGACCACCGGCGCAGCCAACGATATCCAGCAGGTCACACAGATCGCGCGGCGCATGGTCAAGATGTTTGGCATGAGCGACTCGGTGGGCATGGTCAATTATGGCGAAGACACCGACCAGCCCTTCCTTGGCTATTCAATCGCCAGCGGCCGCGACTACAGCGACGACACCGCCGCAAAGCTGGATGCCGAAATCAAGCGCATCATTGATGTCGCCTATGAAGAAACGCGCCAGCTGCTGCAAGCGCATCGCGAAAGCCTGGAAGAGCTGGCGGCGTCGCTGCTGGAAAAAGAAACTGTCGAACGCGAAGAAATCCGCCGCATCCTGGGGCTGGAAGAGGATAGCGACGAGGTCTTGCCGGATGCCGTCGCCAAGCACCTGCGCGAGACGCCGGTGGCGGAGCAGAATGGAGCGGGCGCGGCCTAGCCAAACCTGCCCGCAGCCATGGCAAGGCCGGCGCTAGCCTTCGTCCGCTTCTGCCGCCGCGATGATATCGTCCTGAACATAGGCCGGAACTCGGTCGTAGCGGTTGAAGTCCATCGTGTAGATGCCGCGGCCACCCGACATGGAGCGCAGGTCGTTGCCATAGCGCAGCATCTCCGCCAGCGGCACCTCGGCGGTGACGACGCTCTTGAAGCCCATGGTGTCCATGCCTTGCACGCGACCGCGCCGGGTATTCAGATCGCTCATGACATCGCCCATCATCGTCTCGGGCACAGTGATGCGCACATCCATAATCGGCTCCAGCAAGACGGGCTTGGCTTTGCGGAATGCGGCGCGAAATGCTTCTCTGCCCGCGATTTGGAAGGCGATGTCTTTGGAATCGACCGGGTGTTCCTTGCCGTCAAAGACAACGACCTTGACGCGCTCGACCGGGAAGCCGGCGATAACCCCATCGGGCAGAACCGCGCGGATGCCTTTCTCGGTCGATGAGATGAATTGCTGCGAGATCGCCCCGCCGAACACGCTAGACTCAAATTCAAAATCGCCTTCGGACGGCTCAACCTTCAAGTCGACGCGTCCATATTGGCCCGCGCCGCCCGTTTGCTTTTTGTGGGTATAGCTGGAGTCGGCGTTGCCGGTGATCGTCTCACGATACGGAACCTTGGGCATTTCCGTATCAATGTTCACGCCCAGCGCTTCCGCCCGTTTGAGGGTGACTTCGAGGTGAATCTGCCCCATGCCTTCGAGCACCGTCTGGCGCGTATCGCGATCTTGACGCCAGCGCAGCGTGGGGTCGGCATCGCAGAGATTGCTGAGGGTGGGGCCCATCTTGGCGCTGTCGGCTTGCCCGCGCGGGTTCACCGCCAACATATACAGTGGAGCCGGGAAATCTGGCGGGACGACGCGCAAGCTGGTGTCCTTGTCGACGAAGGTATCGCCGGTCTTGGTATCCGTGAGTTTCGCCACGACGCCGATATCGCCGGCATGCAGTTTCTTGACCGGAAACTGCTCTTTGCCGCGCATGACAAACAGGGCATTAAAGCGTTCGTCTGCGCCGCTGCGGGCATTGATATTGCGCCCGTCGCTGGAAATCGCGCCCGAAAAGATGCGGAAGTAATTCAATGTGCCGACGAAGCGGTCATTCAAGGTCTTGAAGACATAGGCGACCAAGGGGGCGTTGTCGCTCTGCGGCGCGGCCAGCGTGTCAGCTGCGCCATCGCGCTCGATGTTGACGCTGCGCTCAGCAGGCGCGGTGGTATAGGCGACCAGCGCTTCGAGCAGGGGCACAGTGCCGATATTTTCGGTGGCGGATGCCGCGAAGACGGGCACTGTCTTCAGCACTGTCGACCGCGACGCCTTGCGCATGCCGTCACGGATTTCGTCGAAGCTGAGAGTTTCTTCTTCGAAGTATTTTTCCAGCAGGTCATCATCAGCCTCAGCCGCCGCTTCCATCAGCGCCATATTGGCTTCTTCGAGCGCATCGGCAAATTCAGCAGGCAGGTCTGCTCGCTCTGCTCCCGCGCCGAAATAGGCTTTTTGTGTAAGCGCGTTGCCGACGCCATCAAATGACGCGTTTTGACCGACAGGCAGTGTAACCGGGATGAATTTGTAATCGTCAAATTGCTCGCTCAGTTGTCCAAGCACACCGGCGAAGTCGGCATTTTCGCGGTCCATCTTGTTGATTACGACCATGATGGGCTGTTCGCACAGCCGCGCGAATTCCCAAGCCAGCTCGGTGCCCACCTCGACGCCAGCGACCGCATCGACCACTACAATGACCGAGTCGGCAGCCAGAATGGCATTTTTTAGTTCGCCCTGAAAGTCGGTGAAGCCGGGCGTATCCAGAATGTTGATCTTGCAGTCCTGAAATTCAACCGGCGCCAGCGAGGTAGACAGCGAAAGACCGCGCTCGCGTTCTTCATCGTCCCAGTCCGAGAGCATATTCTTTTCCGAGATGTGCCCCTGACGCGTGGTGGCACCGGTATTAAACAAGAGCGCCTCGACCAGCGAGGTCTTGCCGCTGCTTTGATGCCCGACCAGGGCGACATTTCTGATTTTGTCCGATTGATATTCGTTCATGTTTGGAGACAACCTCCTGCTTGCGTCTGCGCCGGCGCATCAAGACTCAGAAAAAAAAGCGGCACAGCGAGCGCCGCGACAGCTATGTATTGTAAAGGCCGCGCGCGCGAATGTCAAAGCGCATTGTTGTGGAGAATGAGCGAGGTGGTCGGCTCTGACACATGCCAAAGCCGACCGTCTGTTTGCTGGCTATGCGACTACACAGCTAGTCGTTGTCAATGAGCGCAAGGCGAGCGATCGTATAGTGAGACGGGAGCATATAACCAGAAGGGAAGGGATTGTTGCTGTCCTGCGACAACGTTATGATGATCGTCTCGTTGGGCTCGTCTATGGAGTCAGCCACTGGTGCGATGTAGACATACACTCTGTTCCAGCGAGCGGGGAACTTGGCAATCAAACAGTTGCCAGTCTGGCTCAGGGGTCCGGCATAAGGCGACAGAATAAAGTTGTAATCGACGCCCAAGGTCGCGCTGCCGCTTGAACAGAGGCGGAAATGCGCCTCATGCCCCGTGCCGCCCGTCAGCGCGATTCGCTCTACGGAAATCCTCCCGCGGCTGTAATGCTGCTCGTCAACCTGCCAATGATCTTGCGCCATTATAACATACATACTTATCTGTTGCGCCTGGACAGCAGGCAAGACGGCTCCACTCAAAACGAAGAGCAATAACAGAACAGTCAAGCGGCTGCGGGGGGGGGGGGGGGGGGAATTTTTAAAAATAATAAAAAAAAATTATTTTATGGTATGACGAAGATTATAGGCGAACAAATTAGTTTTTAAAAAAAAGAGGGAAAGCTGATT
>JAPOSR010000070.1:0-40565 GCA_026709625.1 Chloroflexota bacterium | reverse complement strand
CCCCCCCCCCCCCCCCCCCCCCCCCCCCCCCCCCCCCCCCCCCCCCCCACCCGCGAAGCATAATACACCTCACTTATTTGCTGGTCTGACGAAGAGTATAGGCGAACAAATGAGTTTGTCAAAAAAAGCGGGCAAGCTCATTTGTTCCCGGAATGCGCGAAGTTAAAATTCCTCTTCATTTTTGGGGAAGAGGGATTTGGATTGAGAGCAATAGCGCCGCATCTGTGTCAGCCGCGCTTGGGGAAGCGCGAAACGATGCGCAGCGGCTGGGGCACGGGCAGGCGCGTGCCGATCGTGGTTTTGCTGGCGTCGATGCCACGCGCCCGCGCGGAGCCAGCGTACACTTCCAGGCGCGTGCCGACCTTGCGACTGCCACGGTCCATCAAAGCAAGCCCGACCTGGTTGCCTTGCGCGTCGCCAGCGCAGCTTGTTACGGTGCCAACGACACGTCCACGCGTGTTCACGACTGGGTCGCCTGGCTGGGCGGGCCGCCCGCCGCGAGCGTCCAGCACAAAACGGCTGACCTGGTGTTTGCGCGCGCGTTCACGCTCGATGAAAGCGCCTTTGCCAACGAAAAAGGGCTTGTGCAGCTTGACATAGCTGCCGAAGCCAGCATCAGCCGGGTTGAGCTGCATGTCGCCAGCCAGCTCATGTCCATACAGCGGCAAGCCGGCTTCGATGCGCAAGCTGTCGCGCGCCGCCAAGCCACAGGGCGCTGCGCCGAGACCCACCAGTTGCTGGAAGATATCCGCCGCTTCGTCTGGCGGAACAAACAATTCATAAGCCACGCGCTCGCCTGTATAGCCGGTGCGAGAAATGATCCAGCCGCGCGCGGTTGTCATCACAGCCGACCAAGGCAGAGTCACTGTCATTGGCGTGCCCGCCTGTTCCAGCAGGCTTTGCAGAATGTGACGGCTGCGCGGTCCCTGCAAGGCGATGTCGACACGCCGGTCGCTGCCGGACGATTCCGCCCGCAGATCGCGCAGTTGCACCCGCGCTCGGCCCTCGATGCATCGCTCGGGATGAGCGCGGTCGAGCATGACGGCGCATTCATGCGCGGCGGTCAGCCAAGCCCAAATCTTGTCATTATTGCTGGCATTCACGACCGTCAGGAAGCGCTCATCGGCCAGCCGATAGATCAGCAGGTCATCCAGCACGCCGCCATCGACATCCAGCAAGAAGGAATACTGCGACCTGCCGACGCGCAGGCTGAGCACATCGTTGGTGGTGAGGGCGTGCAAGAAACGCGCCGCGCCGCGTCCGCTGACTTCGAGCACGCCCATGTGCGCGACATCAAAGACGCCGGCCGATTCACGCACAGCGGCATGCTCGGCGCTGACGGACTGATACCACAGGGGCATCTCATAGCCAGCGAAGGGCGCAAGTTTCGCGCCGAGTTCGCGGTGCGCGCCGTGCAGCGGTGTCTGCAAGAGCATATCGACGCTGGCGAGGTTGGGCTCAAAAGCCGGCCGCGGCGCAGGCGAGCCACCCGGTCGGTCGGCGGACATGCGGTTGATTCCGATGAAAGCGATTTTGCTGGCGATGCGCGGCGCTGCGGCGACATCAGCGGCTTCAGCAAGCGAATTGAGGGCGAGGCGAGATACCGACACCGGACCCGGCAAGGTCGCGCTGACATCATCAGGATCAAAGCGCACATAGCCATCGCTGAGGGCGGCCAGCCATGCGCTTGCCCGCGTGATATTTCCGCGCAGCTGCAAGCGAAACTCGCCCTGTGATACGCGCTGCAATGTTCCCGCCGCCATCAGCGCGCCATCGGGCTCGAGCAGGCTGGTGGCTTGCGCCCCGCCATCGTTCAGCGCATCGACATCGCTGGTCAATGCGCCATGCAAGAAGTCGGCGGCGCGCGCGCCCAGAATCTGCAGGACGCCCCTATCCGGTCGAGCCGCTTCGGGCTGTTCATCAGGCTGGGACGAGGCGGTCCTGCCCAGTTCGTGATCGGTATCGATGCCCAGGCTTGCTGATAATTCGCGGCAACGGCGCGTCGCCTTGAGGAGGGCGGCGAAGTCGACCTTGGCGCGCGCCAGCGGGCGGATGCGCCCCATCAGGCGGTACGGTTCGCAAGCATCCAGCAGGTCGGCAATGATGTCGCCCAGTTGATCGATGCCGGACTCGTCTATGCCGCGCTGGGTGATCCAGGTCGTGCCCAGGCGAATGCCGCTTGGTCGAAAAGCGGAGGTGTCGCCAGGGATGGTCTGGCGATTGACCACGATGCCGGCCAGATCAAGGATGCGCGCCGCCATATCGCCACTCAGCGCAGTCCCGTCGGCGCCAACCCGCGTCTTGCAATCCACCAGCAGCAGGTGCGTGTCCGTGCCGCCGTATGGAATGCGCCAGCCGCGCGCGCGCAGCTTGTCCGCCAGCCGCGCCGCATGAGCTACAGTTTGACGCTGCAGCTGTTTGAACTGGTCGCTGGTCGCCAGGCGCAGCGACACAGCCAGAGCGGCGATGCTGTTGATATGCGGCCCGCCTTGTTCGCCGGGGAAGACAGCGCGGTCGAGCTTGCGCGCCAGGTCTTTGCGATGCGTGATGAGCACAGCGCCGCGCGGCCCATTCAGAGTTTTGTGCGTGGTGAAGCTGACAACATCGGCGATGCCCACGGGACTGGGATAGGCGCCCGCGGCAATCAGCCCAGCGACATGGGCGACATCAGCCAGCAGATACGCGCCAACTGAGTCGGCAATCTCGCGATAAGCCTGCCAATCCGCGGCAAACGGATATGAAGAAAATCCGCCGATGATGAGGCGCGGCTTGTGCTGCAGAGCCAGTTCGCGCATGTTGTCATAGTCGATGCGCTCGCTGGTCGGGTCGATGCCATACGACACGATATTGTAAAATTTGCCGCTGCGGTTGGCGGGGCTGCCATGCGTCAGGTGCCCGCCCATGATCAGGTCCATGCCCATGACCGTGTCGCCGACGTCGAGCAGGGCGGTATATGCGGCGCTGTTGGCCGGAGCGCCAGAAAGCGGCTGCACATTGACAAAAAGCTGGTCGGCGCTGCAGCCATTGGCAGCGAACAATTCGGCGGCGCGGCGGCGCGCCAGCGATTCGACCATATTGGCGTATTCTGTGCCTTTATAATAGCGCAGGTCGGCTTTGCGGCGGAACTCGGGCAGGCGCTGCGGATAATCCAGAATGTCGGACTGCGACATGGCGCGCGTGCTTTCCAGCGGGTAGCCCTCGGCGTAGATATTGTGAAAAGCCGAGCTCAAGGCATGGCGCACGGCATAGGGCACAGTGCTTTCCGATGGGATGAGGATCAGTTTCTCTTGCTGGCGTTCGGTCTCGTGGCGGATCAGCTCCGCGACTGCCGGGTCCAGATCGTCAATGCCGCCACGAAACAGAAAATCGTTGTTCATAGGGGTCGCTTGCTCCTGCGGTTGGAAACTATGCGCTGCCGCATCTTGCGAGGGTTGCCGGCAGCGCGCGGACAGTGGGCGGCTCGCTAGGCGCCGGGCCGGGCGGACGGACAGCAAAGATGCAACTGGCGGGCGGCTTTTGCCTCGTCGAGGCGGCGCACGGGCGCGGTTGTCGGCGCGTCATGCAGCAGCTGCGGCTCGGCGCGCGCTTCTTTGGCGATGGATCGCAAAGCCTCCGCCAGCTTGTCCAGGTCGTCTTTGGTCTCGGTCTCTGTCGGCTCGATGAGCAAAGCCTCGGGCACGATCAGCGGAAAGTAGTTGGTGGGCGGGTGAAAGCCATAGTCGATCAGCCGCTTGCTGATATCCAGAGCATGGATGTCGGGCGCATCGTCAAACGCGCCACGAACCACGAACTCGTGCCCGCAATAGCGGCGCGCGCCTTCCGCCGTCTGGTCATAGGGCAGCGTAAATTCACCGCGCAGTTTCTCGCGCAGGTAATTGGCATTCAGCACAGCGTAGCGGGTAACCTGCCGCAAGCCTTCGCCGCCATAGGCGCGGATGTAGGCATAGGCGCGCAGGTGCATGCCGAAGTTGCCGGCGAACGCTTTGAGACGGCCGATGCTCTTGGGCGGCATGTGCCAGTCGTATCGGGGGACAGGCGCATCTCCGTTATCGGCGGGGGCATCATCAAGCGGCTGGTCTCTGCGCACGACCGGGCCAGGCAGGTAGTCGCGCAGCTTGGCGTTGACGCCGACCGCGCCGCTGCCGGGCCCGCCACCGCCATGTGGCGTGGAGAACGTTTTGTGCAAGTTATAGTGCATGCAGTCAAAGCCGAGCTCGCCCGGCTTGACCACAGCCATCAGCGCATTCATGTTTGCGCCATCCATATACATCAGTCCGCCAACCGACTGCACGAGTTCAATCACCTGCGCGATATTGGGTTCGAAGAGGCCCAAGGTGCTGGGCATGGTCATCATCATGCCGGCGATATGCTCGGCATTTTCACCTGAGCAGGCTTCGCCCAGCGCAGCCAGGTCGACCTCGCCGGCCACATTGGCTGGCAACTGCTGGACGCGCAGGCCGGCCATGGTCACAGTCGCTGGATTGGTGCCATGGGCGCTGTCGGGGACGAGGATAATGTCGCGCTGCGGCTCGCCACGGTCAATATGATATTGGCGGATCATCAGAATGCCCGCGAATTCGCCCTGGGCGCCGGCGGCTGGAGTCAAGCTGACCGCGTCAAAGCCGCTGATTTCGCCCAGCCAGCTTTGCAGTTCGTGCATCAGCATCAAAGCGCCTTGGCAGTTTTCGGGGTCGGCCAAGGGATGCAGCTGCGCCAAGCCGGGCAGACGGGCGGCGTCTTCGTTGACCTTGGGGTTGTATTTCATCGTGCAGCTGCCCAGCGGGTAGAGCCCGGTATCGATCGCATAATTGAGTTGGCTGAGCCGCACGAAGTGGCGCACCACTTGGAGCTCGCCAACTTCGGGCAGGGGCAGGTCGCCGCGCAGCAGCTCGTCTGGCAGTGGCGCTGGCGGCACATCGGACGCGGGCAGGTTGACGCCGCTGCGGCCCGGCGCAGACAGGTCGTAAATGATGGGCTCGGGCATCAGCAAAGTCCTTCCAAGCTATCGACCAGGCGGTCGATTTCAGCGCGGGTGTTGCATTCAGTGACACAAAGCAGCATGTGATTGGGCAGGTGGTAATAATGCTGCGCCAGGTCGTAGCCGCCGATGACGCCAGCCTCGAGCAGCCCGGCGTTGATCTCGGCGACTGGGCGCGGGCAGGCGACCACGAATTCGTTGAAGAAGGGCTTGGTCATATCGACGCTATAGCCGTCCAGGCGGTCGATTTGCGCAGCGGCATAATGCGCTTTGTGATAATTCAGCTCGCCCACCTGGCGCAGCCCGTTCTTGCCCATCAGCGACAGATAGGCGGCGGCAGCCAGCGCCATCAAGCCTTGATTGGTGCAGATATTGCTGGTGGCGCGCTCGCGTTTGATGTCTTGTTCGCGCGGGCGCAGCGTCATAACATAAGCGCGTTTGCCATCGGCATCGACTGTTTCGCCGATGATGCGCCCGGCGATCTTGCGCACATGCCGCTGTTTGATGGCGAAATAACCCAGATAGGGTCCGCCGAACGTCAGCGGGATGCCCAATGGCTGGCCCTCGCCGACCACGATATCCGCGCCAAACTCGCCCGGCGGCGTGAAAAGCGAAAGCGCCAAGGGATTAGCCACCACCACCAACAGCCCGCCGCTGGCGTGCACAGTATCAGCCAGCTTGCGCAGGTCTTCGACCTGGCCGAAGAAGTTGGGATATTGCACAGCCACCATCGCGGTATTGCTGTCGAGCATTTCGATCAAATCGACCAGCTCGCCCCGGCCCCGGTCGCCGATGATGCGGATGTCCTTGCCCTGATGATACGTGCGCACGACTTCTCGATACTGCGGGTGAATGGCATGGCTGAGGATGACCTTCTTGCGGCGGTTGCGCGAGACCTCCAAAGCGACTGTGACCGCCTCCGCCAGGCTGGTTGCGCCGTCATAGTGGCTGGCATTGGCGGCATCCATGCCCGTCAGCGCGCACATCATGCTCTGGTATTCATAAGTCGCCTGCAGCGTTCCCTGCGAGATTTCTGGCTGGTAAGGCGTATAGGCTGTGTAGAATTCGCCACGCAGCAGCATGTGGTTGACGACCGAGGGGATGAAGTGATGGTATGCGCCCGCGCCGCGAAAAATGGTGAAGTCGCCGGCGTGGTCGTTCGCCTCGCTGATGGCCAGCATCTCCGCCGCGACTTCCATTTCGCTCATGGCAGGCGGCAGGTCGAGCGAGGGAAAACGGCGCCCGGCTGGCACGGCGTCAAAGAGTTCGGCAAAGGATGTTACGCCGATCTGCGCCAGCATAGACTGGGTTTCGGCTTCGGTATGCGGTATGTAGCTCATGGAGGGGCGGGCCTTTCCGGCGGGTTATCGGCTTTCACAATAGGCAATGTAGGCGGCAGCATCCATCAGCGCGTCCAACTGAGACGCATCGGCGATGCGGACTTTGATCATCCAGCCAGCGCCGTAGGGATCAGCATTCACCACTTCGGGCGCTTCTTCCAGCTGCATATTGACCTCGATGATCTCGCCAGAAACCGCGCTGTAGAGCTCAGAGGCGGCCTTGACCGATTCGACTTCGCCGAAGGAATCGCCCACCAAAAGCTCGGTGCCGGCATCGCGGTATTCAACATACACAATATCGTTCAGTTGGTCTTGGGCATAGTCGGTGATGCCGATGCTCACCACATTGCCGTTCAGCGCGAACCATTCATCCGACTTGGCATAACGAAGCCCGTCTGGCGCATTCCATTGTCCCATCGTCTCAATCCTCCTCAGATATAAACAAAAAAGACGCACCCCGAGACCAGAATGCGCCCTGTCAGTCTGACTGCAACTTTCAGAGTATGCCGCCGCAGGAGTCCTTTTGCCTGAGAGTTTCACGCCAGCCTGCGCCCGACGCTTGCCCCTTCGGCGTTTCGTTCCTAGACGAAATCTCTCGTCCCGCGACAACATTATTATAACGGGCTTTGCAGGCAGCCGCAAGTCCTGTGGGCGGGGGAGGGTTCAATCGTATCAATTTGCTCACCACAGAAGCCAATGCGAACAAACCGGGAACAACCAACGACAAAGGCGCAAAGGTTCTTTCGCCATAGAGGCGCTGCGCTTTAGTTTTAGGAACGAGCCTTACGGACAGCGCCGCAGCAGGGCTATACTGGCTGTCATGAACGCATTTGCAGGCGCGAAGGTCAAAGCTGGCGCGGCAGCCGTCAACACCTTGCTCTATGGCGCGATCGCCGGCTTGATGATAGGCATCGCGGCGCTGACGGCATACCTGCTGCATGACCAGATTCGCGAGCCAGCTGCCGAACCCGGCAATCCTGGCGTCGGCGCGCCCAACCGCCAGCATGATGGCATCATCGACATCGACCCGCCACTGACGCTGACCGATTTCACGCTGACTGACCAATATGGCGCCGCCACCAGCCTCGGCGATCTGCGCGGACAATTCACCCTGCTGGCATTCGGATTTTTGCACTGTCCGGATATCTGCCCGCTGACCCTGCGCGAGATGCAGCGCGTGCGTGACATGCTGGGCGAGGCAGCCGATGCAGCGCGCTTTGTCTTCATCAGCGTGGATGGCGCGCGCGATACCCCCGAAGCCCTGCGCCACTATTTTGAATTCCGCGAGATAGGCGGCATGATCGGCTTGACAGGCGCAGACGCTGCGGTGCGCGCGGCTGGTGATGCGCTGGGGCTGGCATTCGCAGTCAGCGAAGAAACAGCGCCTGGCGGCTACTTGGTCAATCACACGGCTGGCGCATTCTTGCTGGACGAGCGGGGCCGGTGGATTCGGCGGTATCACTTTGGCGTGCCGGCGCGCGCTATCGCTGATGACCTGCTGCGGATGATCAAGGCCTGAGCGACAGGTAAGCGCGCGGGACGCGGGGCGCGATCATGCAGACAACTTCATAGTTGTTGCTGCCCAACCAGCCGGCGATGGCGTCCGCGCTGATCATCCGCCCGCCCTGCCCGCCCAGCAAAACCGCTTCGTCGCCGATTTTCACGCTGGGGATGCGGCTGACATCAACAATGACCTTCTCCATGCTGACGCGCCCAACCAGCGGCGAGCGTTCGCCATGCAGCAAGACATAGCGCCAGGTCTGCGGTCCGCGGCGCAGCCCATCAGCATAGCCCACTGGCAGCACCGCCAGCGTCGCTTCGTGGCGAGTCGTATAGGCATGCCCATAGCCGACGCGGCTGCCCGCCGGCAGGGTTTTCACTTGGGCGACCTGGGTTTTCCAGCGCATGGCCGGCTGGAAGGCCGCCATATTGGGTGAATCATGCAGGGGCCGCAAGCCATACAGCAACACGCCGGGCCGCACGAGATTGAAATAGCTGTCGCGGCAATCTAGCAAAGCGGGTGAATTCGCGGCGTGGATGAACCGGGGCAGGCAGCCAGCAGCGCGCATCGCGTCCAGCGCCTGCCGAAATGCCGCCAACTGTCGGGCAGTGTAGGCGGCATCTTCATCAGCGGCGGCAAAATGCGTATACACGCCTTCCAACTGCACAGTCGGCGCGGCTCGCAGTCTTCGCGCCAGAGCCATGACCTCGTCTGGCAGCAGACCCAGGCGATGCATGCCCGTGTCGATCTTAAGATGAACGGCCAGCTTTTCCTGTTGATCGCCAAGCGCCGCCAAGTATTGCGCCGCCAGTTCGCTATCGTACACAGTGACGCGCACATCCAGACCCAGCGCCAGGTGGATTTGCTGGGCTGGCACGAGGCTCAGCGTCAAAACAGGGGCGTGAATGCCTGCCTCGCGCAGCTGCGCCGCCTCTGCCAGGTTCGCCACCGCCAGCATATCCGCGCCATTCTCCAGCGCGGCGCGCGCGACCTGTGGCGCGCCATGTCCATAGGCGTTCGCTTTGACGACCGCCATGACAGCGGCACCATCGCCAGCCAGCCGCTTGATGCAGCGCATATTGCTGCCCAGCGCATCCAGATCGATCTCGACGCGGCTGGGGAAAAGATGCTGGCTTGGTACAGGCTGAGGCATGCGAGCCACCCTGCGCGGACGGGTCTGCTTGTCAGGCCAGTATAGCAGGCGGCGGGCGAGCGCTGAGCGACCGTGTGCTATACTGCTCGCGTTTTGCGGCGGACAGGCAGGCAACCGATGGCATTTGAATTTGAAGTGGTCGCCACCGACGGGCTGGCGCGGGCAGGCATCTTGCATACGCCGCATGGCGATATTCCCACGCCGGTCTTTGCGCCAGTTGGCACAGCCGCGACAGTCAAGGCGGTGCCGCCGCGCGACCTAGAGGCGCTGCAGGTCCCGCTGATCCTCGCCAATACCTATCACCTGTTCCTGCGGCCCGGCGATGAGCTGGTGCGCCAACTGGGCGGCTTGCACAGCTTCATGCGCTGGGATGGGCCGATTTTGACCGACTCGGGCGGCTTCCAAGTGTTTAGTTTGAGCGAAATCAACCGCATTGATGCCGACGGCGTAACGTTTCGCAGCCACCTTGACGGCAGCATGAAGCGCCTGACGCCGGCTCGCTCCATAGAAATCCAGCAGAATCTGGGCACGGACATCATCATGGCACTTGACCAGTGCCCGCCACCCAGCGACCGCGCCGAGGTCGAGGCGGCTGTGGCGCGCACCCATGACTGGCTGCTGCAATGCCGGCAGGCGCATCCGCAGGACGACCAGCAGGCGCTCTTTGGCATCGTACAAGGTGGCGTCTTTCCCGACCTGCGCGAACAATCGGCACGCTTCGTGAGCGGACTGGATCTGCGCGGCTATGCGATTGGCGGGCTGGCGGTGGGCGAAACCAAAAGGGACATGCAGACAACGCTGGAGCGCACATTGCCCATTCTGCCAGCTGACAAGCCGCGCTATCTGATGGGCGTTGGCGAACCGGACGACCTGGTGGAAGGCGTCTTGCGCGGCGTGGATATGTTCGATTGCGTGATTCCCACGCGTCTGGCTCGGCATGGCGCCGCCTTTACGCATGACGGGCGCATCAACCTGCGCAATGCCCAATACAAATTGCAAGAAAAGCCGATCGATGCCGCGCTGGACAATTACGCCAGCCGCTTTTCACGCGCATACCTGCGTCATCTAGTGGTGGCGAAAGAGCTGCTGGCGCATTATCTGCTCAGCCTGCACAACATCGACTTTTTGGTGTCGCTGGTGGCGCAGATGCGGCAAGCCATTATCGAAGGCCGTCTACGCGAATTCGCCGCGCAGTTCTTGCCGCGCTATCTGGGTTTGGCATAATTCGCTAAGCGATATTCGCCACAACTGCGCGCAAGCCTAAGCGCGAACGCAATAGAGTTGCGGCTTGCGAACTGATGCGGTTGACCTTGGGTTAGACGGGCTGCGCCTTGCCGCTTGCAGAGCTGTTTCTTATACTATGCCTGCTGTCGGGGAAGTTATGGAGCGCCCACATTGAAGAGCAAATCCGCCCCTTGCCGCGTCGCAAGCCTGTTTGTGACCATGTTGCTTTGCGCCGGGCTCGCCGCCAGCCAAGACAGCGCCTTGCCCGATCTGCGCGCTCCAGCCATCGTCGCTACAGCGATCGCCGACAGCTACCAGCCGGCGTATAGCTATTCCGTTGGTCCGCGCACGTATCTGGAAGGCATCAATTCGTTGACGGGCCTGCCCTACCCCAGCGACGCAGCCCGCAGCCGGCGCAACCTCATCATCAAAGTGTCGAATTGGCCCCAGCGGGTGCGCCCACAGCATGGCATCAACGCAGCCGATATTGTATATGAATATGAAGCCGAGGGCGGCATAACGCGTTTTGCGGCAATCTATCGCAGCCAAGCGCCACAACAGATCGGTTCCATCCGCAGCGCGCGCCTGCTGGATATTGAGTTGATCCGCATGTACGCCGCCTTGCTCGCCTACTCGGGCACGAGTGAGCCGATCCACCAAATCTACATGAATGCGGATTTTCGCAGCCGACTGCTTTCGCCCTCCCTGGGACACGACTGCCAACGCGCCGGGTTCTGTCGCGACGACGCATATGCGCATCGTGGCTATGCGCACACGCTCTTTGCGGACGCGCGGCAGCTTTGGGATCTGGCTTCGCGCTTGACTGTCAATCAGGGGTATCGCGCGCTGGGATTCAACTTTGCGCTGCAAGCGGATGATGGCGGCGACACAGCCCATGACACCTATGCGAATTGGTACAACCGCACCGACACCCGCTGGCAATATGACCAAGCTAGCGGCATTTACCTGCGTTATGCCGATGGCGCGCCGCATATCGACGCCGCGGATAGCCGTCAATTGTGGGCGGACAACCTGATTTACCTGCAGGTGCTGCATATCCCGCGGCCCGATTTGTTCCCGGCCGGTTCTCGAGATGAGTCGGAAGAGCTTGTGCTGCGCGGCCAGGGCCAAGCGCTCGTCTTGCGCGAGGGCAAGCTGTACAGCGGATTTTGGCGGCGTTCGGGCGTCCGCACTGGCGACGCGTTGGGGCTTGCGCACGCTGATGGCGAGCCAATCGCCCTCAAACCAGGCCGCAGTTGGATCACGATCATGCGCAACCTAGATCAACTGGAAATCAGCGAGACGCGGCAGGCTCTGGACACCATCGCAAGCGCAGACAGCTGAGCCATGCGTCCGGGCGCAGGATGAAGCATCGGCGATTGTCGGCAGCCAGGCGCGGTTGCGCGCTCGCCGGCCTGGGGGCGCTGTTGGTTCTGGCTCTGCTGGCTGGGCTGGTCTGGGTCGGCAGCGATGGCGCGTTGCTCAACCAGGCGCAAACGGCGCTGCTGCGCATGCAGCTGCAAACGCGACGACCAGAATTGCAAGCGTCATTCGGCAATGATGACACCCCGATACGGTTTGTTATCGAAGCCGGCGCAACCGCCAGGCAAATCGCCGACAACCTGGTGGAATCAGCATTGATCGGCGATGCCGCGCTGTTTTTGGATTATGCGCGCGTTGAAGGCTATGACCGGCGATTTGAAGCCGGCGTCTATTTTTTGAACGCTCGCCAAGCCATCGTCGAAATCGCCGCGCTGCTCACCGATTCCCGCAGCAGCTTCATCCTCTTCCGCAGCCCCGAAGGCGCGCGCATCGAAGAGTTGGCCGAGCTGGTCGACAGCGTTGGCACGTTCGCTTTTGGTGGCGCAGATTTCCTTGCGCTGGTCGACCAGGGAGCAGCGCTGCCGGCTGATTTTGCGGCTTGGGCTGGCATCGCCCCGGGCGCATCGCTGGAAGGCTATATGTTCCCCGATACCTATCAGCTGCCGCCGGCTATCACCGCGGCGGGGCTGCGCGACAATTTGCTGCGCAATTTCCGCGAGCGAGTCGGCGATAGCCTGCGCAATGCCGCGCTGGCGAGGGATCTCACGCTGCATCAAGCCGTAACGCTGGCTTCGATTGTGGAGCGCGAAGCGGTCTGGCAAGATGAACATGCGCAGATCGCCGGTGTGTATCACAACCGGCTGGCAACTGGCATGCGTCTGGAAGCCGACCCAACCGTGCAATATGCCTTGCATGGCGAGCGCGGCACCTGGTGGGGGCAGATCAGCCAAGCCGATTATCGCCGGGTGGCCTCGCCGCATAACACCTATCTGTCGGTGGGCTTGCCGCCAGGCCCCATCGCCAGTCCCAGCTTGTCGGCCATTCATGCCGCGATATATCCTGCCGAGTCGGACTACTTTTTCTTTCGCGCCGCCTGCGATGGGTCGCATTATCATCAATTCGCCATAAGTTATGATGATCACCTGAGCAATGCCTGCTAGACGCTGGCTGCCGCTGTTGGTCGCGTTGACCTTGTCAGCCTGCGCGGCACAGCCTATCGCGCCAAAAAAAATCGCGTTGCTGGCACCGTTTGAAAATCAGTATCGTGAAATCGGCTATAACGCGCTCTATGCTGTGCGGCTGGCGCGGGACGATGCGCAGTCCGAGGCGCAGCTGCTGGCGCTGGATGATGGCGGGTCGGTCGAGCTGGCGGTCGCGCGCGTCCAGGCTCTGAACCGCGACCCAGCCGTCCGCGCAATCATCGCGCTGGGTCCGCAGGCCACGCACGCGGCTGCGCAGCAAGCCAGCCAGCTGCCCTTCCTTGTCGTGGGCGATTGGGGACACAGCCGCGCCGCAAAAAACAGCCTCTACGCCGCCACGCAACAATCAGCGCAGGCCGCCTCGGCTGACGACATGTTCATCCTGGAGCAAACGCGCGCCCGGCCAGGCGATCTGGACGGCAAGGTGTTTCGCAGCAGCGGCAGCCCGCCCGACGCAGACTTCCGACAGCGCTACCTGGCCAGCGACCTGTATGTGCCCCAGCCCAACCTGCTGGCTACTTTGGTTTACGATGTCGCCGGGCTGGTTTTCAGCGTGCTGGACAGCCAAGCCCCGATTTCGCAGACCGCGCACATGGGCATCAACGGGCAGATGCGCTTTCAAGATGGCTATTGGCAAGGCGCGCCAGACCACAGCTACACGATTGTCGAGGGCGAGGTCGCGCCTTCCGCGCTGTCAATCACGCCGTGAAACAGCGGCAGCCGCGCGACTGCCGTCTCGCTGTAGGCGACCGCCTCATCCAGCAGCGCCATGGCGGAAGCGAGCTTGTCTTCATCATTGGCGTGCACGGTCATCAGCCTGTCGCCAGCCGCCACCTGGTCGCCCACAGACGCATGCACCTCAATGCCGACCGCATGGTCAATCGCATCGGTCTTGGTGGCGCGCCCAGCCCCCAGCGCCAAGGTCGCCCAGCCGACTTTGTCCGCGAAGATCGCCGCGACCGCGCCCGTTTCTCGCGCGGAAAATGCTGCGCGCAGCCTGGCTTTGGGCAGACGACTCATATCAGTGATCTGAGCGACATCGCCACCTTGCGCCGCGACCATCCGCAAGAGAGGCTGCATGCCCGCGCCTGCGTCCAGTTGCCGCGCCAGCAGGTTGCGGGTGTCGTCCAGGTCGACAAATCGCTGGCCGCGACCAGCCAAGCGCAGCATCTGCGCAGCCACTTCGATGCAATGCGCGCGCAGGTCCGCTGGACCGCCGCCCTGCAGGGTCTCGACCGCTTCAGCCACTTCCAGCGCATTGCCGACCGCCACGCCCAGCGGCTGATTCATATCCGACAGCAGCGCAGCCATATCGCGCCCGGCATCGCCGCCGATTTGCACCATGATTCTCGCCAGGTCGCGCGCTTCCCCCAGCGTCTTCATAAAAGCGCCACAACCCAGCTTGACATCCAGCACGATGCCATTTGCGCCCGCCGCCAGCTTTTTGCTCATGATGCTGCTGGCGATAAGCGGCCAGCTGGGGACGGTGCCCGTCACATCGCGCAGGGCATAGAGCAGACCATCGGCAGGCGCCAGCGATTGGCTTTGTCCAGCCAGCGCCATGCCGGTTTCTCGAGCGATGCGCCGAAACTCGCCTTCGGACAAGTTGACAGCAAAGCCGTCTATGGACTCCAGCTTGTCCAAAGTGCCGCCGCCGAAGCCCAGCCCGCGTCCGCTCATCTTGGCGATAGGCACGCCAAATGACGCCACCAGCGGCAGCACGACCAGCGTAGTCTTATCGCCGACGCCGCCGGACGAGTGCTTGTCCACAGCATAATCGCAGATGTCGGACAGATCGAGCATGTCACCCGATGCGGCCATCGCCAAGGTAAGCTGCACCGTCTCGGCGCGAGACATGCCATTCAACGTAATCGCCATCAACAGCGCCGCGGCTTGATAATCGGGGATGCGCCCAGCCGTATATTCGCGGATGAAGAAGCGGATTTCGTCCGCGTCCAGTGGCAGGCCATCGCGCTTTTTTTCAATCAAGGTGATCATTTGCATGACCAGCGCCCCCTGCGTCTGCGACGGTTTTCGAGGCAGTATAGCGCAGGGAGCGCAGCGCGTCTGCAAGACAAGCCCGCGGCGCATTCCCGCACACTCGGCGCATCAGGGACAAAAAACAATCGAACGCGCATGACCTGCCCGCCAGGAGGAGTGGTGATTTTGGTGGGTACGCGTTGCTTTGCCCCCTACCCCAAACCTCTCCCCCAAAAAATGAGGGAGGAGCTTGCATGCTGCGGAAGCGCAGCCCCCCTTCCCTCGTTCTGGGGGCAAGGGACCGGGGGATGGGGGCTTGGTTGCCCTATCCACGCATTCACCACTCCCCGCCAGTCCAATAATTGACGAACGGCGCGTCTATCGGTACGATGCAAGGTGTTCACTGGCTTGCAAAGAAATTAGCGAGGTGAAGCATGACCGAAAAAGCCAAAACGAGCCAACGCCAACCCAACAATCGGTTGATCACCGCTCTCGTGATTGCAGCCGCCGTCATCGTCGCGCTGGCATTTGTCGTTTTGTCGAGCCAAGGCGGAGGCAGCAGCAGCGATGGCAGCGCTTATGTCGATATTCCGCAGGCGCGTCAAGCCGATGGCGGCTTTGTGCTGGGCAGCGCCGATGCGCCCATCACCATTGTGGCTTTTGAAGACTTCCTGTGCAGCCACTGCCAGCGCTTTAAGCCAACGGTCGACCAATTCATAGAAAAATATGTGGCGACTGGCATGGCGCGCTTTGAATACCGCATCTTCCCGGCTGTGCATCCTGGCTATTCGCCATTGGCGGGCAAGTTGGCGGAATGCGCCGATACTTTGCGGCCAGGTTCTTTCTGGCATGCGCACGATGCGCTCTTTGAGATCGCCAGCGCCCGCGCCTTCAGCGACCAGTCTTCGCGCACATTCGCCGACAGCATGGATCTGTCTTATGCCGACTTGCTGGAGTGCACGGCAGAGGCCAAGCAGGCTGATATCGACACGCAGCTGGGCACGCAGCTGGGCGTGACCGGCACGCCGACCATCATGGTGCGCTATGGCAGCAGCGCGCCACAGCCCAATCCATTTGGCCGCCAAGCCAGCCTCGAACAATTGAGCCTGCTGGTCGCGCAAGCCAATCCCTAACCGCGAGGTGCATTTGTATGCGCACTGTTGAATGGGATGATGGCGCGGTCAAACTGATCGACCAGCGCGCGTTGCCCTGGCGTCTGGAATTCGCGCGGCTGGAGACGGTCGCGCAAGTCGCCGCGAGCATCCGCGACATGACTGTGCGCGGCGCGCCAGCGATCGGCGCCAGCGCGGCTTTTGGTATGGCGCTGGCCGCCCGCGAATGCGCCGAAGATGATATGGCGGCTTTGCTAGCCTGCCTGGAACAGCGGGGCGAGCGCTTGAAGGCGGCGCGTCCCACCGCGGTGAATCTTGCTTGGGCGGTCGAGCGGATGCTGGATGTCGCGCGCAGCGGCGAATGCAAGACCGCGGACGAGCTGCGCAGGGCGATGCTGCTGGCGGCGCAACAGATCGCCGATGACGATGTCGCTATCAATCGGCGCATCGGGACGCGGGGGGCGGCGCTGCTGAACGATGGCGCGACTATCTTGCATCATTGCAACACCGGTTCGCTGGCTTGCGTGGATTATGGCACAGCGCTGGGCGTCATCCGCGCGGCGCACGCAGCGGGCAAGCGTCTGCATGTGCTGCTGGACGAGACAAGACCGCGCCTGCAAGGCTCGCGGCTGAGCGCCTGGGAGATGGAAGAGCTGGGCGTCAGCTATGCCATCATCCCCGATACGGCGGCGGGCTTTTATATGCGCAAGGGCGAAGTCGATATCATCTTGGTGGGCGCGGACCGCATCGCCGCCAATGGAGATTTCGCCAACAAGATCGGCACTTATCAGCTGGCGGTGCTGGCGGCCGCGCACGACATTCCTTTTTATTGCGTCGCGCCGACATCGACCATCGATATGGCGCTGCGCAGCGGCGATGAAATCCCGATCGAAGAGCGCGACCCCGCCGAAGTTACGACTCCTTATGGGGTGGCGATCGTCCCCCCGCATTTCAAGGCGCGCAACCCGGCTTTCGATGTGACGCCGCACCGTTATTTGACCGGCATCGTCACCGAACAGGGAATCGCCCGCCCGCCTTATGTCAAAAGCCTGGCGCGGGCTGTTGACGGCGGCGAAATCTGACGAGACGCGCTATGCAAATATTGGTCACCGGCTCAATCGCCTACGATTATCTGATGCGCTTTCCTGGGCGCTTTCAGCAGCATTTCTTGCCCGATGAGCTGCATAATCTGAGTCTCAGTTTCCTGGTCGATGACATGACCAAGCACTGGGGCGGCACGGCAGCCAACATTGCTTATACGATGGCGCTTTTTGGCGCGCGCCCCCGGCTGATGGGCACGGTCGGACGCGACTTTGGCGATTATCGGCGCTGGCTGGAAGCAGCCGGCGTCGACTGCAGCGGCGTGATTCAACTGGACGAAGTGTTCACCGCGTCTTTCTTTTCCAACACCGACGAAGACAACAACCAGCTGGCATTCTTTTATGGTGGCGCGATGAACCTGGCGCGCAATTTTCGCCTGGGCGCTGTGCTGGCAGAGCCGCCCGAGCTGGCTGTCATTTCTCCAAACGACCCCGTCGCCATGCTCCAGCTTTGCGACGAGTGCCGACAAGGGAGCATCCCCTTCATCTTTGATCCTGGTCAGCAGGTCGCCCGTCTGGATGGCGATGCGCTGCGGCGCGGGCTAGATGACGCGTATATGTTGATCGTCAATGCCTACGAAGCCAGCGTCATCTATGAAAAAACCGAGCTCGCGCTGGATGACATTCGGCAGCGCGCGCGCATCGTCGTCATCACAGAAAGCGAACGCGGCTCGACGCTGTATCAGGCCGACGAGATCATCAAGGTAGAGGCTTTTGCGCCCCGCAAGATTGCCAACCCGACCGGCGCGGGCGATGCCTATCGGGCGGGCATGCTTGTCGGCTTGCGCAGCGGCCTGCCCTTGCGGCTTTCGGCGCAGATCGGCGCTTTGTGCGCGACCTATGCCTTGGAACATGTGGGCACGCAGACTCATCGATTTTCGCCGGCCGAGTTTGTGGCGCGCTTTCGCGGGTTGGCAGACGACAGCGGCAACTTGAACGCGCTGCTGGACTGAGGGCGGGTCGGCGCGCCTGTGCTAGAATGCCCGCGTTTGCGCAGACAAAAACAGGAGACTGCATGGGAATCGCAAGTGACATCAAAGATATTGAGCTGGCGACTGGCGGGCGCTATCGCATCGAGTGGGCTGGGCAAGAGATGCCGGTGCTCGCGCAGATCCGCCAGCGCTTTGCAGAAGAAAAGCCCTTGGCCGGCACCCGCGTGTCAGCCTGCCTGCATGTAACAACCGAGACAGCCAACCTGGTGCAGACCTTGCAAGCGGGCGGCGCGGATGTTGTGCTGACAGCCTCCAACCCGCTCTCGACACAAGATGATGTGGCGGCTTCGCTGGTGGCGCACAACGAGATCCCCGTCTATGCCATCAAGGGCGAAGACAACGAAACCTATTATCAGCACATACACGCCGCGCTGGATCATCAGCCGCATATCACCATGGACGATGGCGCAGACCTGGTCGGCACCATTCACAAAGACCGGCGCGGGCTGCTAGACACCATCGTCGGCGGCACAGAAGAGACGACCACCGGGGTCATCCGCCTGCGAGCCATGGCCAACGATGGCGCGCTGCAATTCCCCGTCATCGCCGTCAACGACAGCGCCACCAAACATTTGTTTGACAATCGCTATGGCACGGGGCAAAGCACGTTGGACGGCATCATCCGCGCCACCAACATTTTGCTGGCTGGGCGCGTGGTGGTGGTGGCGGGTTATGGCTGGTGCAGCCGCGGGATCGCCATGCGCGCCGCCGGTTTGGGCGCAAATGTCATCGTGACCGAGGTCAACCCCCTGCGCGCGCTGGAAGCGGTCATGGATGGCTATCGCGTCATGCCTATGCAAGAAGCCGCGCCAATCGGCGATATCTTCGTCACCGCCACTGGCGACATCCATGTGCTGGATACAGCGCATTTTCTGGCCATGAAGCACGGCGCGATCGTCTGCAACAGCGGGCACTTCAATGTCGAGATCAACCTGAAAAGCCTGGCGCAGCTGGCGGACGAGCCGCCACAGCGAGTGCGGCCCTTCGTCGAAGCCTATCGCCTGGATGGGCGGGCGATCTATGTGCTGGGCGATGGCCGGCTGATCAACCTGGCGGCCGCCGAGGGACATCCAGCTTCGGTCATGGATATGAGCTTTGCCAATCAGGCGCTGGCAGCCGAATATATGCTGCGCCATGTCGATGCGCTCGCGGCGCAGGTCTACACGATTCCCGCCGACGTCGACCAGGAAATCGCGCGCTTGAAGCTACAGGCTATGGGCGTTGGCATCGACACATTGACAGCCGAGCAAGAAGCCTATTTGAATCAGTGGCAAGACGGCACTTGAGCGAGTCGCGCCGGGCAGGAAGCCGATTGTGCGAATACTGATTACTGGCGCCGGCGGATTTGTCGGCAGGCATCTTTGCGCGCATCTGGCTGTCGCAGAACCAGACGCTGCGCTGATCGGCACGACGTGGCTGCCCGGCGAGACAGCTCACCCTGCGCTATATGAATCGCGGCGCATTGACCTGGTGGACGAACATGCGGCGCGCGCGCTGGTGGACGCTTGCCGCCCACAGACCATCTATCATCTGGCGGCGCAAGCCTTTGTGCCGCGCTCCTTTGAGGAACCCTGGGAGACCTTGGAAAACAATATCCGCGCCCAGCTGAATATCATCCGCGCTTGCCTGGCGCTGGATATCCGCCCGCGCATCTTGGTCGTCAGTTCCGCCGAGATCTATGGCTCGGCCGCGCCATCGCATCTGCCAATGAACGAAAGCGCGCCCATTCGCCCGGCCAATCCCTACAGCGTCAGCAAGGTCGCGCAAGATATGCTGGCTTTGCAATATCACCTCAGCCACGACCTGCCGATTATGCGCGCGCGGCCCTTTAATCACATCGGGCCGGGCCAAAACGCTCGATTTGTCGCGCCGGCTTTTGGCCTGCAAATCGCCAACATTGAGGAGAAGCGCGGCGAAGCGGTTATCTATGTCGGCAATTTGTCGGCAAAACGCGACTTCACCGATGTGCGCGATATCGTGCGCGGCTATCACCTGATCGCGGCGCGTGGCAAGGCCGGCGAAGCCTACAACATCGCATCCGGCGTGGCGCGCAGCATCAAGTCGCTCCTGGATACGTTGTTGGGTTTGTCGACAGTTGAGATCGAAACGCGCATCGACCCGGCTCGACTGCGCCCTGTCGATGTGCCAGAAATCCGTGGCGATGCCAGCAAGCTGCGCGAGGACACGGGCTGGCAGCCGCGCCTGTCATTCAAAGAAACATTGCGCGATGTGCTGATGGATTGTCGGCAGCGCGTCCAGCGGGGAGAAACCTAGGTGGCAAAAAAAGCCTTGATAACCGGCATCACTGGACAAGACGGTTCCTATCTGGCCGAGTTCTTGCTGAACAAGGGTTACCAGGTCTTTGGAATGGTGCGGCGGACCAGCACGGTGCGCTATGAACGCATCCAGCATATCCAACCCGATATTCAACTGGTGCAGGGCGACATGGGCGACCTGAGCAGCCTCATCACCGCCCTCAGCCATGTCGAGCCAGACGAAGTGTACAACCTGGCGGCGCAGAGTTTCGTGCCGACCTCGTGGAATCAGCCTGTTTTCACCGGCGACATCACCGGCTTGGGCGTAACGCGCCTGCTGGACGCCCTGCGCACGGTCGACCCGGCCATCCGCTTTTATCAGGCATCGAGCAGCGAAATGTTCGGCAAGGTCCGCGAAGTCCCCCAGCGCGAAAGCACGCCATTTTACCCGCGCAGCCCCTATGGCGTCGCCAAGGTCTATGGGCATTGGATCACAGTGAACTACCGCGAAAGTTATGATCTCTTCGCCTGCAGCGGCATCCTATTTAACCATGAGTCGCCGCGGCGGGGTTTGGAATTTGTGACGCGCAAGGCGACTTACCACGCCGCCAAGATCAAACTGGGGCTGGCTGACGAGATCCGCATCGGCAACCTCGATTCCCAACGCGACTGGGGGTTCGCCGGCGACTATGTAGAAGCCATGTGGCTGATGCTGCAGCAAGACGAACCTGACGACTATGTCATCGCCTCAGGCAAGACGCATTCCATTGAGCGCCTGCTGCAGGTGGCTTTTGAGCATGTCGGGCTGAACTGGCGCGATTATGCTGTGCAAGACCCGCGCTTCATGCGCCCGGCCGAAGTCGACCTGCTGGTGGGCGACCCCGCCAAAGCTCACGCCAAGCTTGGCTGGGAGCCCGAGGTCGGCTTTGAAGACTTGATCGGCATGATGGTAGAAGCCGATTTGAAGAAGCTGCGCGATAATCCCGACCAAGCTGTCTAATGGCATCGCCGACCAAAAGCGCCGCCATCGATAGTCCGCGCCGCAGACCGATATGGATTGTCCTGTGATGCCGACGCCGCTGGTCGATACGCATTGCCATCTCAACTTTCATCGCTATGACCATGACCGCGATGCCGTGCTGCAACGAGCGCATGCGGCCGGGGTCGAGCGGATTATCATACCCGCTATCGACCTGCCAAGCTGCGCAGAAACACTGCAACTCGCAGAGGCGCACACCGGCATCTTCGCCGCGGTCGGCATTCATCCCAACAGCAGCCGCAGCTTTGACTCTAGCAGCATCGCCAGACTGCGCGAGCTGGCTGCGCGCGACAAGGTCGTGGCAATCGGCGAGATCGGGCTGGATTATCACTGGGACAACAGTCCAAAAACCGCGCAGATCCGCGCGCTCGAACAGCAGTTGCAGCTTGCCGCCGAATTGACGCTGCCTGTCATCATCCACAACCGCGAAGCCAGTGAAGATGCCATCGAGATATTGGCGGATTGGGCGGCAGCCGCAGGGTCTCGCCTGCAAGGACGGCTGGGCGTTCTGCATTCTTTTTCCGCATCGGCTGATATCGCCGCGCGCGCCATCGAGCTGGGATTTTATCTCGGCTTCACCGGCCCCCTAACCTTTAAGAACGCCCGCGAGCTGCGCGTGGTCGCCCGCGAGACGCCGCTGGAAAGGCTGCTGGTCGAAACCGACGCGCCCTTCCTCGCCCCCGCGCCCGTTCGCGGCAAGCGCAACGAGCCCGCCTGGGTCGGCCTCATCAACGCCAAGCTGGCGGAATTGCATGGCATGGCTCCCGACCAGATGGCGCGGCAGACGACACGCAACGCAGAGACGCTGTTTGCGCTCTCGCAATCGGGCAAAGCCTGCTAAACTGCCAGTCAACTGTTGGCGGTGGAAAATCTGGCGTGCTTGACCTGTCTATCATCATTGTCAGCTGGAATGTGCGCGACTTGCTGGATGCCTGCCTCGCCAGCTTGCAGCGCGCGCGGCTTTCGCTTTGTGACGCGGATGACAGCTTGCCCAGCGCCGAGATCATCGTGGTTGACTCGGACAGCAGCGATGGCAGCGTAGACATGGTGCGCGAAACGTATCCGACTGTGCAGCTGCTGCCGCAACGACAAAATCTCGGCTTCTCGCGCTGCAACAACATCGGCTTGGCACAGGCGCGTGGGCGCTTTATCCTGTTGCTGAACCCGGATACAGAGGTCCAGCCCAGCGCCATCGGCATGCTGATTGACCACCTGAATGCCAACCCAGGCGCAGGCATCATCGGTCCGCACACGCTCAATAGCGATGGCAGCCACCAGTCGACGCGGCGGCGCTTTCCGACCCTTTGGACTGGCATCCTCGAAAGCACCTGGCTGGCGGGGTTTGCGCCGACTGGGGTCGAGCGCGCGTATCGAATGCTGGATACAGCCAATGGCGCTGTGCTGGATGTCGACTGGGTGCAAGGCTCGGCGCTGATGCTGCGGCGAGAAGTCTACCGCGCCATCGGTGGACTAGACGAAGCCTACACCATGTACTCTGAAGAGCTGGATTATTGTCGGCGCGCCAAGCAGGCGGGCTGGCGCGTCGTGTATCATGGCGGGGCGTTTATCACGCATCATGGCGGGCAATCCAGCCAACAAGCCGCCGACCATACGCAGATTCACTTTCATACCAGCAAGCTGCGATATTTTCGAAAACATCATGGCATTGTCGCTTATGCGCTGCTGCGGGCTTTGCTGCTGGCGCAATTCGGCTGGCAGCTGGCCTTGGAAAGCCTGAAAAGCGCCCTCGGGCACAAGCGCGACCTGCGGGCACAGCGCGTGCGCCATTATTGGAAAGTGCTGCGCAGCGGCTTGAAAGCCAAGTCATGAAGATCGGCATGATCAGCGGCGAATACCCGCCCATGCCCGGCGGCGTTGGCGACTTCACGCGGATGCTGTCGCACCGGCTGATGCGGCACGGGCACGATGTGCGTCTGCTCTGTCGCGCAGGCTGCAAAGATGAGCTGCTGCCGATGAGCACAGTCGCCAGCTGGGGCTTTGGGGGCGCGGCGTCGGTACGCGCCTGGGCGCGGCGCATCCAGCCCGATGTGGTCAACCTGCAATTTCAAACCGCCGCCTACGATATGTCGCCATGGGTGCATTTCTTGCCCGGGTTCATCAACGCGCCGTTCGTCACAACATTTCACGATCTGCGCTTTCCCTATTTGTTCCCCAAAGCGGGACGGCTGCGCGACTGGATCGTCAGGCGTCTGGCGCGGGCATCGGCTGGCGTCATCACGACGAACCAAGAGGATGAAGCCGGCTTGCAAGCGCTATCGCGGCGGCGCGTAATCCCCATCGGCAGCAGCATCGCCCCCCTAACCGTTTCGGTGGAGCGGCGCGAGCAGATCCGCCAAACGCTGGGCGCGCTGTCGGGCAGCTTTGTGCTGGGGCATTTCGGCTTTCTGAATGCGCTGAAAGGCATCGACCATCTGCTCGAGGCGATGGCGGGGCTGCGAAGGTCTGGGCGCGACCTGCGGCTGGTCTTCATCGGCGGGGCGCGCGGCGATCATGGGACAAGCAAAGCAAACGACTATGCGGCGCATCTGGACGCGGAAATCGAGCGGCTGGGTTTGGGCGATGCGGTGTGGTGGACAGGCTATTTGGACGAGGCAGAAGTGGCGGTTTGGCTGGGAGCGGTCGACCTGGTTGCCTTGCCCTTTGCCGATGGCGCGTCGTATCGGCGCAGCAGCCTGATGGCGGCTGTGGCTCTGGGCTGCGCTATCCTCACGACCCAACCCGCTTTTGCAACGCCAGCTTTTCGGCACGGCGACAATCTTTGGCTGGCAAAACCGCGCTCGGCCGAGGCGATTGCGGAAGGCATTCGTGCCTTGATGACAAACAGCGAGCGGCTTTGCCAACTGCGAAACGGGGCGAGACAGCTGCGCCACAGCTTCGCCTGGGAGAGGATTGCCAAAGAAACCGCCGATTTCTATCGCGAAGTGGCTGGCGGCGCGCGATGAGCGGCTTGCGGCGGCTGGGCGCGAATGCGGATGCGCGGGCGATCGGCGCGCTGGTTGCGTTGTGGCTGTTTTTCTTTTGGCGCTTGTTCACGCCGGTCGCAGACGACCAGGCTTCGCTGGCCAAAGGCGACTTCAGCGGTCAATTCGTCGCTTTTGGCGGGTATCAATATCAGCGCATGACGCAGGGGCAGATCCCGCTGTGGAATCCCTATAACAATGGCGGCTTGCCGTTCATCGCCGATACACAGGCAGCGGTCTTCTATCCGCCGCGCTGGCTGACCATCGGGCTGAGCCATCACCTGGGTGGCTGGAGCTACAACTCGCTGCAGCTGGAGATGACCTTCCATGCGCTGCTGGGCACCTTGCTGATGTATGCGTTCCTGCGGCGATTGACGCGCGCCGACGCTTGCAGCCGCCTCGCCGCGCTGGTCGCCGCGCTGGTTATCGGCTACGGCGGCTATATGACGGGCTATCCACCGCTGCAGCTGGCCGTGTTGGAAGCCGCGATCTGGTTTCCATTGGTTGCCCTGGGCATCTTCGAAGCCACCCGCGCTGCCTCGCTCGCGCCGCATTGTCTGGCTCTGGCGGGATTCGGCTTGGGCATGTCGTGGCTGGCTGGCCACCCACAGACGAGCTTCTTCCTCAGCTATTTGGGCGCTGCCTACCTGGCCTATCGCTGCTTTGCGCTGCGGCTGGGCTGGCGGCGATTTCTGCTCAGCCTGGCGCTCTTCGCGGCGGTGAGCTTTGGGCTGACAGCGGTGACCATGCTGCCGGGCTTGGAATACCTGCGCTATACATCGCGCAGCGGCTTGGGTTTCGCGGCAAAAGGCCATGGCTTCCCGTTCCAGGATATTGCGCAATTCGTCTTTCCGGGTTCGGTCAGCCAGTGGTCGCCGCTCTATGTAGGCTTGCCAGCGCTTTTTTTCATCGCCATGGCCCTGCGCCAGCGACCCCGCGAAAGCCGCTTTTGGCTGGCTGTGGCGCTCTTGGGCTTGCTGCACAGCTTGGGCGACAAGGGCGTTCTTTTCGATTTCACTTACAATTTTGCGCCGGGCTTGCGCTACTTCCGCGGACAAGAGCGCGCGGCGGTGGTTGTCGCCTATAGTCTGGCTGTGCTGGCGGGGCTGGGCGTGGCGGCTTTTGCCAGTTTGCCCAATCGCGCCCAGCGCTTGTGGGCTGTGCGCTACTGGCTGGGATTCGCATGTCTGCTGGCTGCGATTGCGCTGGCGGTCTTGGTTGCATGGACGCTGGACTCGCGAGCTTGGGGCGGCTTTGTGGAAATCGCGGCGCGCAGCGCGATCGTCGCCGGAGTCGCGTATTTTGTTATGTTGCGCTTTGCCGATGCGCCCCGACTCGCCACGTTCCAGGTGGCCGTGGTCGCGTTGATCGTCTTTGAGCTTTTCGCCGTCAATATGGACCACCCCGCCAATTATGACGACAAGCCCCACTATGAGCAGCTCAGCATGCAGCCAAGCCGCCTCATCCAGCAGGCGCGAGACGACAGCAACGGCGGGCAGCCTTTCCGCGTCGATGGCTTTCGCGGTCTGCGCGAAAACAATGGCAGCCTCTATGGACTGATGGATATGCGCGGCATCAGCCCGCTGTTTCTGAATTGGGTGGGCCGGCTGGTCTTCATTGATTATGTCGAAAATCCGCTGGCTTGGGAGCTGTTTGCGGTCAAATATGTCTATAGTGAAAAAGCGCAGTTGTCGGCACCCACGCAGATCGTCGGCGAGGGACACGACAGCCTGGGCGCGGTTTATCTGCACGAATTGACCGATCCTCGGCCCTTTGTCCTGCTGATGACTGATGTCGCCGTCGCCAACAACAACGAATGGATGATGGAGTATATGGGCGATACCCGCTTTCATGAGCGCGACAAAATCGTCATGCAGCGCGCGCCCGAACTGCCTCTGCCCGCCGCAGCCAAGGGGCAAGCCACAGTCCTCAGTTTCGCGCCAGAAGCGATCGTCATCCAGGTCGATACGCCCGACAACGCGATTTTGTCCGTCTCGCTGCCAGATTATGCGGGCTGGCAAGCGCGCTTGAATGACGAACCAATCGAAATCATCCGCGCCTATGCTGCCTTGATGGCTCTGGAGATTCCGGCTGGCCAGCACATCGTCAGCTTGACATTCGCGCCGGCTTCGTATGCGCTTGGCGCAGCCATCAGCGCGCTGACTTGGCTGTGTTTGGGCATTCTGACGCTGATTGCGCTGAAGCGGAGATAGACAGTGCGCGCAGCCACAGCCATGCAGATTTGGATCAGCCAGCTTGAGCAGCGGCAATATGCGCTGGCGGTCGGCTTGGGCATCGGCATCGCTGGCGCGGGGCTGGGTTTGTTGATCGCCGCGCTGGGACCGCTGCTGGCGATGGCCGCCCTGCTCGGCGCGCTGGGCGGCTTGTATGTCATCACCGAGCTGCGTGCCGCGCTCTATGCCATCATCGCGACGGCGCTGCTGCTGCCATTCGGCGTTTTCCCAGTCAAAATCGGGCTGACGCCAACTTTGCTCGACCTGGCTTTCGCTGGCTTCTTGCTGGTGTATGTCGCGGGTTGGATGCGTGGCGACCGCGCCGGGCTGCGATTCGCGCCGCCCCAAGCCATGATCGCCGTCTATGTGATGTGGTTGATCTTCGCCTTTGCCTTGGGCCTGCGTCATGCTCCGCCCACCTCCACCGCCCTGCGCCAATTCGCCGAGACGCTGCTGAGCATTTCCCTCGTCTTCATCTTGGTCGATTTGCTGCGCGACCGATTCATGCTGCGGCGGCTGGCGCTGGTTGTTTTGCTGCTGGTAGGAGCGCAGGCTCTGCTGGCGGTCGGCTTGTACGCAGCGCCCGACAGCCTTGCCGAAGCGCTGCTGGCACGGCTTTCGCGCATCGGCTATCCGGATGGCGGGGTCATTCGCTATATTGAAGACAACCCGGCGCTGGGCGAGCGCGCCATTGGCACCTGGGTAGACCCCAACGCCCTGGGCGGCATCTTAGCGAGCGCCGCTGCGATGGCCGCGCCGCAGCTGTTTGCCCAGCAGCCTGTGCTGCGCTCGCGCTGGCTGACGCGGCTGGTCTGCGCGGCGATCTTCCTGGCGCTGCTGCTCACCAATTCGCGGGCGTCCTTTGTGGCGATGGCGGTTGGCCTGCTGGCGATCGCCCTGGCGCAATATCGGCGGCTGATCCCCCTGCTGTTGGCGGGCGGGCTGTTGTTCTTCTTGCTGCCGCAGACCCAATCCTATGTCGAAAGGCTGCGTCAGGGCTTCGCGGGGGAAGACCTGGCTGTACAGATGCGCATCGGCGAATCCAGCGACTCGCTGCGTTTGATCAGCCGCTATCCACTGGTCGGCGTCGGCTTCACCGGCACACCGGATATCGACATTTATACCGATGTCGCCAATCTGTATTTGATTATGGCAAATCAGATCGGAGTGCTTGGCGTGATGATCTTCTTGTCGGCGATGGCAGGCGTTTTTGTTTATGGCTGGCGCGCCTGGCGTTTTGTGAAGGCGGCGCATGGCTTCGCGGCCATTCACCTGGGCTATCATGCCGCGCTGCTGACTGCGCTGGTGAACTCACTCGCCGACCTGTATTACTTCCGCCTGGATTTTCAGTCCTCCATCACCTGGTTTTGGTTGATCGTGACATTGTGCATCGCCAGTTCGCGCTTGGCGATTGCGCAGGCGACCGGCAAAAAAGCCGCCATTGCCAGAGGCAAGAGCTTGCTGTAATATGCTGCGCGACAACTAAATCTGCGCTTTCCGCTCCAGATCTTGCCTGTCTGGGGCTGCCACCCGAGGAAAGGAACTCGCATGCGAGATTACGAACTCACTTTTATCGTCCGCATTTTGCCCTCGGACGAAGAAGTCAATCAAGCGATCGACCAAGTCATCAGCTTCATTGAATTGGGCGAAAATGGCGCGGTCAAGAGCGTCGACCGCAAGATATTTGGCCGCCGCCGCCTCGCCTATCAGATCGAGGGCCAGCGCGAGGGGCATTATGTTTTCATCCGCGCCGCCATCAATCCCGACCATATCGACGAATTGGAGACCGAGCTCAAGCTTTTCGACTCCGTCCTGCGCTACTTGCTGGTGCGCGACGAAGGCGTAGTCAAGGCATCTGAGCGCGCCCGATAATCCCCCCAAGCAGGAGGCAATTCCCGTGAGCGCAAATACCCGACCCGGTCAAAGCCAGTCGAGATCCCGTCCGCCCCGCCGCCGCGGCTATCAAGGTCGCAGACGAGGTCGCCGTGGCAAGAGCAGCTATTGCCCCAAAGGGCGCTGCTTCGATTACAAAGATGTCGATATCCTTTCGCGCTTCATCAACGAGAGCGGCAAGATCAAGCCGCGCCGACAGACGGGCAACTGCGCGCGCTGCCAACGACAACTGGCGCGCGAGATCAAACGTGCCCGACACCTGGCGCTGCTGCCCTATGTCGCCGCCGACTAACCGCTTGAGGAGCCCGCAGCCCCATGTCCAAACGCGCGCAGACCACCGGCGTCCCCAGACGCAGAAGACGCCGACAAGCCTCGGGCGAAGCCAGCGCCGCGGCCGACCAGCAGACGCCTGATTACAAGAGCCGCGCCGAGCGCGAAGCCCTGTTGCAGCGGCGCGTCATCCGCGGCAGCATCATCGCCGCTCTCTTGCTGACCCTGCTGGTGGTCGGTGCCTTGGTCCTTGAACAGTTGATCATCCCCAGCCAGACAGTCGCCCAGGTCAATGGTGAGCCAATCAGCGTCGCCGAATTTCGTCAAGCCTACCTCTTCGAGCGCAATCGCCTGCTGCTGCAGCTGAACCAGGTGGAAAGCGCCGGCATTGATATGCAGCAGTTGGCGCAGCAAGAGCCTTACCGCACCTGGATCAACGAAGCCAATGTGCCCGACCAGCTAGGCCTGCGCGTCATTAATGACCTGGTCGACGACCGGCTGCTGGCGGACGAGGCGGCTGCGCGCGGCTTGGCAGTCGATGATGCCGACGTCCAAAGCGCAGTCGAGGCATTTTTCGGCTTTGACCCCACGGCTGTGGCGCAAATTGGACTGGAACCTACCGCGACAGCCGAGCCGACGACCACGCCGACGCCTTTCGTTTCGCCCACGCCCACAGTCACACCCCAGCCCACGCCGACGCCCGACCCCGATGCCACCGCAGCGCCCACTGGCACGCCGACCGTCACGCCCCAGCCGACTGTCGTTGAGCCCACGCAGAGCGCCGACGAAGTCCGCGACAGCTTCGAGCAGAACCAGCGCGACTACCGCGCCTACTTCGACCGCGCCGGCGTCAGCAGCGAAACCTATGACGAGTTCTTTGCGCGCAATGCTTTGGAAGACCTGCTGGGCGAAGCGCTCTTGCCCGATGACGCGCCGCTGATCTATGCGGATGTCCGCCATATCCTGGTCGATGACGAAGCGGCGGCAATCGCGGCGCTGGCAGCCTTGCAGGCCGGCGAAAGCTTCGCGGCGCTGGCGAGCGCTATCTCGACCGACAGTGGCAGTGGCATGCGCGGCGGCGAGCTAGGCGAAAGCTTCATCGGCAATTATGTGCGGCCCTTCCGTGAAGCGATCAAAAGCGCAGAAATCGGCGCGCTGGTCGGGCCGGTCGAAAGCGAGTTTGGGTTTCACATCTTGCAAGTTCGGCACAAAGAAGAACGAACTGGCGCAGACCAAGAATCGCAGCGGGAGCGCGCGCGCCAGACCGAGCTCAGCGACCTGCAAGAGCGACTGCGTGAAACCAACAGCGACAGCATCGAAATCTACGATAGCTGGCTGGATTACATGCCGCGGTCCTAAACCTTCTTGGTGATCCATCAGCACAAAGTGGGCGAGTCGCTGGCTCGTCCGCTTTGCTTTGCCCCCTCCCCGACCGCCTGTGTCTACGCGGCGCAACAATGAGGGAGGGGCTACCATGCTGCGGAGGCGCTGGCAAAACCCCCTTCCCTCGTTCTAGGGCAATGGGAGGGGGGATGGGGCTTGGTTGCCATATCACCGCATTCACCACTCCCGGGCTGCCGGCGGCACCTGGCTTAGCCCACCGCCGCTATGCCCTGCCCCAGCAACTGCGCTTGCAAGTCGGCCAACGCGCCGGTTTCGACAGATGCCAGCCGCGCCAGCTGCCCGGCGATTTCGCCCGCCAGTTGTTCGTACACGGCATAAGCCTGCGCGGTGGGAGCAAACTCGCCTAGCGCCACCACCGCCGGCAAGCCTGCCAGCCGCCGCAACAAGTCGCCGCCCTGGTTGACTCGCCCTGCCCAGCCGCCTGGCAGGTCGGGGATGAAGAGGCTGCGCTCAATCTCCAGCAGGGTCTCGCGCAATGCCGCTATGCCCGGCTTGAACATACCAGTGTCAGTGCGAGCCAGCAAATCATCCAACTGCCGGCGCAGGCGGCGCAGCTTGTTGACGGCGCGCGTGGCTTCGCTGTAGGTATGGTGAATCTGCAGCAGCAGGTCGAATTGCGCGCTCAGGTCGGCAGGGCTGGCTGACGCGGTGGCATCTTGCAGCAGTTGGATGGGCTGGGTCTGCGCATGGTCGCCCACTAGCAGCGTAACCTGATAATCGCCGGGCGCGACAGTCGGGCCGGGCATCTGCTCAAATTGTGGATCATCACCATCCAGCTTGGGCGAATAAGGCAGCCGCATATCCCAGGTAAAGCGATTCCAGCCCGCCCGCGCGGTGATGCGCAGTTCATTGTCGGGCTTGGCTGCGCCATTTGTCTTTTGCGGGTCGAGTGAAGTGAATTCGCGCAGCAAACGTCCAGCCGCGTCATCGATGCGCAGTGATATCGGCTTGGCTGGCTGTGCATTCAGCCAATAAGTCAACAACACGCCGCGCGGCAGATTCTCTCCCGAATCCAGAAAGCGCCGTTCGACGGCATTTTCTGGCGAGCGGCGCTGGGTGTAGGCGGCCGATATGCCTGTCGAGCTCATATAGGTCTTGCCTGGCTGGTCAATGAGTCGGCGCGCGTCAATGCTTTCCAGCAGGCGCTGGGTCGGACGCGGTTTCAAGAGCCGGCAAGCTGGCGCAGCGCGCTTCGCCGCCTTATCAGAGACGGTTTCATCCGCTTTGGGGGCATCAGCCATGCACTGATGCAAGCGCGATACATCATCAAATATCCAGAAGGCGCGCCCGTGCGTTGCCGCGATCAAATCGCCGCGTTTGAGCGCCAAGTCATAAACAGGCGTTACCGGCAGGTCCAGCTGCAGCGGCTGCCAGCTTTCGCCATCATTGAACGAGATATACACGCCGGTCTCTGTGCCGGCATAGAGCAAGCCTTCACGCCGTGGGTCGCAGCGGATGACACGCGTGAAGTCATCGCGTGGGATGCCCGCGTCAATGCGCTGCCAGCTCCGTCCATAATCCCGAGTTTTGAACAAATAGGGCGAATAATCGTCCAGCTTGTAGCGCAGGCAAGCCATGTAGGCGCTTCCAGCCTGGTGTGGCGATGCCTCGATGCAATGCACATAAGACCATTCCGGCAGCTGCGGCGGCGTGATGTCTCGCCATTCCCCGCCATCGTCGCGCGTGATGTGCAGCAAGCCATCATCGCTGCCCGCCCACAGCACGCCGGCTTCGTGCAGCGATGCGGCCAAGGCGGTCACTGTCGCATAGACTTCCGCAGCGCCGACATCCCGGTTGATTGGCCCGCCGCTAATGACCAAGGTGGACGGGTCGGCGCGGGTTAAATCTGGGCTGATTGCCTGCCAACTGCCGCCTTCGTCGCTGGATTTGTAGACGCGGTCGCCACCAATATACAGAGCGTGCGGCGCGAACGGCGAAAACAAAATCGGATATGTCCAGGCGAAGCGCTGTCGCAGGCTGCTGGCTGCCTCGCCAAAGGTCGGCACCGGCATTGTCGTCACCAAGCGCAGCTGCTTGCTGGCGTGGTCATATCGCTGCAGGGCGTTGCCGCCACCGGGCGAGCTGCCGATGGCACCAACGATGACGATATTGTCATCATCCGGCTTGGTGGCGATGAAGCCGCTTTCGCCGGTGCCAGCGATAAAACAATCTTGCCACAAGATAGAGTTTTTGCTGCTGCGGCTGGGCACAGCGATGGAACTGTTGTCTTGCTGCGTGCCATAGACATGGTACGGTTCGCGGTTGTCGGTACAGAGGCGATAGAACTGACCGGTCGGCTGATTAAAGATGCTCGACCAGCTCGCGCCACCATTCAATGATACACAGGCACCGCCATCGTTGCCTTGCGCCATGCGCAGAGGATTGCGCGGGTCGATCCACAGGTCATGATTGTCGCCATGGGGCGTGCCAACCTGGGCGAAGGTTGCCCCCGCGTCGATCGATTTCCACAGGCGCAGGTTGTTGACCCAGACCGTGTCGGCATCCTGCGGGCAGGCGGTGAGGTGCATATAATACCAACTGCGCGAGGTGATATCGAAGTTGCGCGCGGTGAACGTCCAGGTGTCGCCATAGTCATCCGAGCGGTACATGCCCTGCTGCTGCGCATGCTCGACCAAGGCATAGACGCGCCCGGGCTGGGCTGGCGAAGCGGCGATGCCGATCTTGCCCAAGATGCCGCCGGGCAAACCGGGCTGGCTTGAGATGTTGCGCCAGCTTTCGCCGCCATCCAGCGAACGCCAGATGCCGCTGTCTTCGCCGCCGCTCTGGATCGTGTGAAAGTCGCGCCGCGCCTGCCAGATTGAGGCGTAGATGACGCGCGGATTGTTCTGGTCGATGCTGAGGTCGACCGCGCCCGCCGTGTCGCTGACGAAGAGCACGCGCCGCCAGCTTTCACCGCCGTCTCTCGAGAGAAAGACGCCACGCTCTTCGTTGCGTCCAAAAGCATGCCCCAGCGCCGCCACATAGACCGTATCGGGATCCTGCGGGTGGATGCGCAGCTTGCCGATATGCCGCGTATCGTCCAGCCCGCAATGCCGCCAGCTGCGCCCGCCATCGCTGGACTTGTAAACGCCATCGCCATGCGAAACATCGAGGCGGATGGTCGCTTCGCCCATGCCGGCGTAGAGGATATTGGGGTCGGACTGGCTCACCGCCAACGCGCCGACCGAGCCGGTTTTGAAATAGCCATCGGAGATGTTTTGCCAGTATTGCCCGGCGTCGTCGGTCTTCCAGACGCCGCCAGCGCAAGCGCCAAAATAAAAGGTGCCAATCTCGCTGGGGTGTCCAGCGACTGTGACGACGCGCCCGCCACGAAAGGGTCCGATGCAGCGCCAATGTCCGATGTTGTCCAGGGAGAGGTTCATGCCACGCGCCTTTGCTGCGAATTGAGTACAGGTTGCGACAGATTGTAGCCCGATTCTATGCTGCAAGGGCAAGCCACCGGCCCATCCAAGAGATCAATCAGCCGCCCAACCCCAGCGCGCGCGCCACGATGGGCCGCAAGCGCTCGACCACAGCTTCGTCCATCTGCTCGCGCCCGGTCGCCAAAGCCGCATCCAGCGCTCGGTGCGCCGGCAGTTCCAGCGTCTCGTCCAGCTGCCCGACCGCCTGCACCAGCGCCGCCTGGACAAAGCCGATATTGTGCGCCAGTTGCTGGATAACGATATCGCTGGTGGTGTCTTCGCTTTCGGCGCGCCAACAGTCATAATCGGTGATGTGCGCCAGCGCCGCGTATTCAATCTCGGCTTCACGAGCCAAGAAGGCCTCGGGCGCGGCAGTCATGCCGATGATGTGGCAGCCCCAGCGCTGGAACAAACGGGCTTCGGCGCGCGTGGCAAAACGCGGGCCATCCTCGATCAAAAAGCTGCCAGCGCGGTGCACGACTGCGCCGGCGCGCTCGGCGGCATCAGCCAGCAGATTGCGCAAGTAATCGCCAAAGGGATCGGCCACCGATACATGCGCGACCAGCCCGCGGTCAAAAAAGCTGCGCGCGCGGGTGTGGATCGTATAATCAATCAACTGGTCGGGCGTGACGAGCTGCCCAGGCGCGTAGCCCTCTTGCAGCGAGCCAACCGCGTTGACGCCGATGATGAAGCGCGCGCCCAGCTGCTTGAGCGCAAAGATATTGGCGCGGTACGGTAGGGCATGTGGTGCCAAGGTGTGCCCCTCGCCATGCCGCGGCAAAAAGGCGACGCGCTTGCCCGACAGGCTGCCGATGCGAATGATGCCGCTGGGCTGCCCAAACGGCGTAGCCACGGCGACTTCGCGCACATCGCCGATCTCGGGCAGTTGATACAGCCCCGAACCGCCAATGACGCCGATTTTGACCTCTTCCATCATGCGCTCCTTATTATCCGTCTGGTTGCCTGCGCCCCCGCGCCAGCATGTCAGCCAGGTAGCGCCCGGTATAGCCTGGGCAATTCGCCACCTGCTCGGGCGTTCCCTGCGCGACTATGCGTCCGCCGCCATCGCCGCCTTCTGGTCCCAAGTCGATGATGTGATCAGCTACTTTGATGATATCCAGGTTGTGTTCAATGACGACGATGGTATTGCCCGCTTCCGCTAGCCGCTGCAGCACGGCGATCAGACGCGCTACATCATAGGCGTGCAAGCCCGTCGAGGGCTCATCCAAAATATACAGGGTGTGCCCGGTGGCACGTTTCGACAATTCGCGGCTGAGCTTGATGCGCTGCGCTTCGCCACCACTGAGCGTCGTGGCGGACTGTCCGATGCGAATATAGCCCAAGCCGACCGCCGCCAGTGTTTCCAGCTTGCGGCGGATGCGTGGCAAGCTGGCGAAAAACTCCAAGCCTTCCTGCACGCTCATCGCCAGCACCTGGGCGATAGATCTGCCCTTGTACTGCACTTGCAGGGTTTCGCGGTTATAGCGCGTGCCATTGCAGACTTCACAAGGCACATACACATCGGGCAAGAACTGCATTTCGATGCGGATAAGCCCCTGCCCCTCACAGTGTTCGCAACGTCCGCCACGCACATTAAAACTGAAGCGACCTGGTTTGTAACCACGCGCTTTGCTTTCGGGCAGTTGGGCAAACAGCTGGCGAATGTCGTCAAAAAGCTTGGTGTATGTGCCGGGGTTGCTGCGCGGCGTGCGCCCGATGGGGCTTTGGTCGATATTGATAATTTTGTCGATATGCTCAGCGCCATGCAGCGCATCGTGCTCGCCAGCGCGGAGGCGGCTGCGGTTGACCAACTGCGCCAGCCGCGCGTACAAGGTATGGACAACCAGCGACGATTTGCCACTGCCGCTGACGCCCGTGACGCAGATGAAGCGCCCCAGCGGAAAGTCGACCTGGATGTTTTTCAGGTTGTTGGCGCGCGCTCCGCAGATACGCAGCATTTCGCCCGAACCAGCCCGCCGAGTCTGGGGCAGCGGGATTTCGAAGCGGCCCGCCAGGTAGTTGCCCGTGCAGCTTTCATGGTTGGCAGCGACTTGCTTTGGCGTGCCTTGCGCAACGAGCTGGCCACCGTGTTCACCCGCGCCAGGTCCCAGGTCGAGCAGCCAGTCGGCGCTGCGCATGGTCTCTTCGTCATGCTCGACCACCAGCACGCTGTTACCCAGGTCGCGCAAGCCGATCAAGGTGTTGATCAGCCGTTGGTTGTCGCGTTGATGCAAGCCTATGGAAGGCTCGTCCAATACATAGAGCACGCCGGTGAGCTGACTGCCGACCTGTGTGGCCAGGCGAATGCGCTGAGCTTCGCCTCCGCTCAGGCTGGCGGCGCTGCGAGCCAATGTGAGGTAATCCAAGCCGACATTGCACAAAAAGCCGACGCGAGCGGTCAATTCGCGCAGAATCTGGCGGGCGATATGCTGCTCGCGCTCGGAGAGGATGGCATCAGCGCCTTGCAGCGAACAGACCCAACGATGCAGCTCGCCGATAGGTTTGCTGGTGATGGCATGAATATTGAGGCCGCCGATGGTCACCGCCAGCGACTCGGGGCGCAGGCGCTGACCATTGCAGCTTCGGCAAGAGATCTCGCGCATCGTCTGCTGGATGCGCTCGCGGATTGCTTCGGAGCTGGTCTGCTGATAGCGGCGCTGCAAATTGGGGATGACGCCTTCGTAGCGCGTCGACCAAGTGTGTTCCCGGCCTGACGAGTGGAAGTATGAGACTTCGTAGCGCCGCTCGCCGCTGCCATAGAGCACGACATGTTGCTGCTGCTTTGTCAGCTGCCGCCACGGCGTATCCAGCGAGAAATCATACTGCCGGGCGAGCGCCTGAAAGACACTCCAGTTCCAGCCGCGCCGGTCGTCCAGCCCATATCCATTGGCATTCAGCGCGCCATTGGCGATCGTGCGGTCGTGGTCGGGCACGATGATATCGGGGTCGATCTCCAGGCTGAAGCCCAGCCCCTGACAAGCTGGACAAGCGCCGCTGGGCGTATTGAATGAGAACATTCGCGGCTCGGGCTCGGGCACGCTGCCATGTCCGTTTGGACAAGCCAGGTCTTCGCTGTAGAGGTGATCGACCGGGTTGTCGCGGTCGCTGACATCCTGAATGATGAGCCGCCTATCGCCATGCTGCAAGGCAGTTTCGATGGCATCGGTGAGGCGCGTTTCAAAAGCGGCGACGTCTTCGGACTGCGGGTCATCGTACTGGCGGATGATGAGACGGTCGACAACAATCTCGATATCGTGAATGACATAGCGGTCCAGCGCGATGTCTTCGTCCAGGTCGCGGACAATGCCATCGACGCGGACGCGCGCAAAGCCCTGCTTGCCGATTTCTGCCAGCGCTTTGGCGTGGTTGCCTTTTTTTCGCTGGATGACCGGCGCCAGCACCTGGATGCGCGTGCCAGCGGGCATATTTTGAACCTGGTCGACAATCTGCTGGGCGCTCTGCGCCGCGACCTCCGCGCCACACACCGGGCAATGCGGAATGCCAACGCGCGCATACAGCAGCCGCAGGTAATCGTAGATTTCGGTCACAGTGCCGACTGTCGAGCGCGGATTGTGGCTGACGCTTTTTTGGTCGATCGAGACAGCCGGACTCAAGCCTTCGATCTGATCGACATCGGGCTTTTGCATCAAGCCGAGAAATTGCCGGGCGTATGAGCTCAGACTTTCGACATACCGCCGCTGCCCTTCGGCGAAGATGGTATCAAAAGCCAGCGACGACTTGCCCGAGCCAGAAAGGCCGCTGATGACAACCAGTTGATTGCGAGGAATATCGACATCGATGTCTTTGAGATTGTGCTCGCGAGCGCCGCGCACGAGGATCTTGTCTTGCTCCATGCCGCGTACCGCTTTCTGCTCTTGCCCAGCCCAATGCCATCACTTGCCTGCGGATGACCAGTATAGTCGCTGGGGCGCGCCGCGATAAGGGACGAACCGCCCGGCAACCCCAACTGCCGGTGCAAAATACGCAACTGCGGTTTACAATAGGCGCGAGGAAAATCAGCCGCCGCGAGGACATGCGCCGATGCCCAGCCAGTTTCAATGGGACGACCCTTTCTTGCTCGACCAGCAGCTTGATGAAGAAGAGCGCATGGTGCGGGATGCGGCGCGGGATTATTGTCAAGCCAGGTTGATGCCGCGCATAGTAGAAGCGAACCGGCGCGAACAATTCGACCGCGATATCTACCGCGAAATGGCGCAGCTCGGCATGCTGGGCGCGACTCTGCCCGAAGAGCACGGCGGCGCGGGCTTGAATGCTGTCTGTTATGGCTTGATCGCCCGCGAAATCGAACGAGTCGACAGCGGGTATCGCAGCGCCATGAGCGTGCAAAGCTCGCTGGTTATGTATCCGATTTATGCCTATGGCACAGACGAGCAACGGGCGCGCTACCTGCCCCGGCTGTCCAGCGGCGAGTGGGTCGGCTGCTTTGGCTTGACTGAAGCCAACCATGGCAGCGACCCTGGCGGCATGGAGACGCGCGCAACCCGAGTCGAGGGCGGCTGGCGCTTGCATGGCAGCAAAATGTGGATCACCAATTCGCCCATCGCCGATGTCTTTGTGGTCTGGGCAAAAGCGGTCGAAGGCGAGCGCGTCGGACCCATCCGCGGCTTTATCTTGGAACGGGGCATGGCTGGCTTGGCAGCACCAACGATCGAAGGCAAGTTCAGCCTGCGCGCCAGCAGCACCGGCGAGATTGTCATGGACGAAGTCTTCGTGCCCGATGCCAACTTGCTGCCGGGCGCCAGCGGCTTGCGCGGACCGTTTGGCTGTTTGAACCGGGCGCGCTATGGCATCGCCTGGGGCGCTTTGGGAGCAGCGGAGTTTTGCTGGCAGGCGGCGCGCCAATACACGCTGGACCGCAATCAATTTGGGCGGCCGCTGGCGGCGAATCAGCTCATCCAGTTCAAGCTGGCCAATATGCAGAGCGAAATCGCCTTGGGCTTGCAGGGCGCGCTGCGCGTGGGCAGGCTGCTGGACGATGACGCCGCCACACCCGAGATGATTTCGCTGATAAAACGCAATTCCTGCGGCAAGGCGCTGGAGATCGCCCGGACGGCGCGCGACATGCACGGCGGCAATGGCATCTCCGATGAATTTCATGTCATCCGCCATGTGCTGAATCTAGAGGCTGTCAACACCTACGAAGGCACCAGCGACATACATGCGCTGATTTTGGGGCGGGCGCAGACTGGCATTCAGGCGTTTATGTAGGCGAAGCCCCTCGCCAAGCCAGGCGCAAGCAGGCAATGCGGGCATGAAGGCGAGTTGACCATCAATTCAATCACGAATGCGGAGAGCACCATGCCAAAAGAAACGCTACTCATCCCCAAGATCCACTGTGCCGGCTGCGTCGGCGCTATCAAGTTCGAGCTGGGTGAGCTGCCCGGCGTCACCAGTGTCGAGGGCGATATGCTGCGGCGCATGATCGAAGTGGAATACGATGCGCCCGCCACGCTGGATGCCGTCGTCGCGCTGCTGCATGAGATTAACTATCCGCCGCGGCAAGACCAGTAGACACGAGCAGCTCGCCCTGGCAGCTTGATATGTCCCTGACAGCCGCCCGCATCCATGACAAGGCGCGCGAGCTGGGGTTCACGCTATGTGGCATTGCGCCCGCCGAGCCTTCTCCCACTTTGGCGCATTACCTGCGCTGGATTCAACGGGGCATGCACGGCGAGATGGGCTATATGGCGCGCCCCGATCGTGTGCGGCGGCGACAAGATCTGCGCGAGGTCCTGCCTGGCGCGCGTTCGCTCATCATCATCGGGCTCGATTATCGGGCGAGTTTCGCCGATGAAGATGCGCTGAAGGACCCAGCCCGCGGGCGCATCGCCAGTTATGCCTGGGGCGTGGATTATCATCAGGTGCTGAGCCTGCGCTTGGAGAGCTTCGCCGAGTGGATGCTGGCGGAATGCGGCGGGTTGTTTGACCACAAGATCTATGTCGATACTGGCGCTTTGCTCGAGCGCAGCCACGCCCAGCAGGCCGGCTTGGGCTTCATCGGCAAGAACACCATGCTGATTCATCCGCGGCGCGGCAGCAGCTTCTTTCTCGGCGAGATCATCACCAGCCTCGAGCTTGACGACTATGACACCCCCCAGCGCGAGACCATGTGCGGCACCTGCGCGCGCTGTCTGGCTGCCTGCCCCACCGCCGCCTTCCCCGCGCCCTTCGTGCTCGATGCCCGCCGCTGCATCAGCTATCACACCATCGAGAACAAAGGCTGGGTCGACCGCGATTTGCGCGCCGACTTCGGCAACTGGATCTTTGGCTGCGACATCTGCATGGACACCTGCCCTTTCCAGCGCTTCACAGCCGTTGCGGACGAGATGGCTTTCTTGCCCCTGGATATGCGGCGTGTCGCGCCAAAGCTGGTCGACATGCTGATGCTTGATGAAGGGACATTTCGCCAGCTTTTCCGCCGCAGCCCTGTCGAGCGCATCGGCCGTGAACGCCTGGTGCGCAATGCCTGCATCGCCGCGGGCAACTGGCAGGATAAGCGCGTGGTCCCGCATTTAATTCAACTGCTGTATGACACCAGCCCCTTGGTGCGTGGACATGCCGCCTGGGCGCTATGGCAGACGATGGGGCTGGATAGCAGCAAATTGCTCACCGACCTCTACCAGCGCGATGATGACGAAGGCCTGCGCGGCGAAGTCGCGGCGCTGCTGGGCTAGCGGATAGGCAGATTATTCGCTATAGGCGCTCCAATAAGCTCGCTCCCACATTTCTCTGACTACAGTCCAGCCAGGTCTGGATACTGCTTGTGCCAGTCGGTGGCGTCTTGATAGGTTTTGGCGGTGGCCAAGGTCGCAGCTTCTTTGTAAAGCCCGCCAATGAAGCTGACGCTGGTGGGTGTGCGCCTGTCGGTGAAGCCATTGGGCAGCACAACACAGGGATGCCCGGTGAAGTTGGTGATTTGCAGGGCATTCGCGCCGAAGCTGGGCACGATGAAGACATCGACTTCGCGCATAATGCGCGCCATATCGCGCATCAGCTGCGTTCGGACGCGGTTGGCGTTGATGTATTCCACGGCCGGGATGAGACGAGCGGCGCGGAAGATAGTCGGCCAAGCGTCATGGTCTTGCCGCTTCATGCTGGCGACGCGGCCATCACGCGTGATTTGGTCGAAGGCTGCGGCTGCCTC
>JAPOSR010000003.1:16881-17162 GCA_026709625.1 Chloroflexota bacterium | reverse complement strand
GCGCAGGAACTCGAGATTGTCGCCATGATAGAGGCTGCGATTTTTGAAATTGGGCTCGCCGCCGCGGTAGGCAGTGGAGGTCACAAAACACCCCCACCCCAAGCCATCCCCGACCGCCAGTGTCCACGCGGCGCAAGGCGAGGGAGTGGCTTGCCCCCACCCCAAACCCCGCCCCCAAAATGAGGGAGGGGGCTTTCGTCGATTTGAGTAGGTTGTTTGTAATGAAGAGTGTTTGTAAAATGAGCAGAATTAAACGCATAAAAATAGGTGGTTTTTGTTTT
>JAPOSR010000003.1:0-16871 GCA_026709625.1 Chloroflexota bacterium | reverse complement strand
AAAAAATAAATATAACACAAACCACCCATACAAAAAACAAAAACTCTCTCTACCCTCCCCCACCCCCTCCCCCGGGGGGGGGGGGGGCGGCCCCGAAAAAATCATAACCTAGAAGGCTATCGCTGCTGCTCACAAAATGCAAGTATTCACTAAAAATGAGAATGGCTATTTGCGTGGATATGGCAACCAAACCCCCCATTCCCCGGCCCCTTGCCCCCACAAGGAAGGAAGGGGAGCTTTACCAGCGATTCTGTAGCCTTAAAGCCCCTCCCTCATTTTGGGGGAGGGGTTTGGGGTGGGGGCAAGCATCCTCCCTCATTTTGGGGTGGTGTGGGCAATTTGATGCGATTGCCCACAGAGCCAAACTGCGCCATAATCCAGCATCAAGCAGGCGGGAAGGCAAACCATGCTGCATGGCAAAATCGCCATCGTAACCGGCGGCAGCGGCGACTTGGGAACAGCCATGGCGCGGCAACTGGCGGAGAACGGCGCGCAGGTCATCATTTGGGATATTGTCCCGCCAGCAGCCGATGCGCCCGCCGACTTCATGCCAGTCGATGTGCGTGACCGCGCGGCTGTCGACAGCGCCATCGACGCCCTGCCCCAGGTCGATATCGTCTGCGCCAATGCCGGCATCGTGAACGCCCAGCCCTTCCTCGAGTTAAGCGCCGAGACTTGGCAGACTCACCTGGATATCAACCTGACGGGCTGCTTTCATACCTGCCAGAGCGCTGCCCGCCGTATGGTCGCCGATGGCAGGCATGGTCGCATCATCCTGACATCCAGTTGGGTCGCGCAGATCCCTTGGCCCGAGATTACCGCCTACGCTGTCAGCAAAGCCGGCGTGAACATGCTGGTCAAACAGATGGCGCGCGAACTCGCCCCGCATGGCATCCGCGTCAATGCGATTGCGCCGGGCATCGTGGCGGCTGGCTTGGCGGGGCGGCAGCTGCGCGAAGAACCGCAATACGCCGCGCGCGTCGCCAAGGTCATCCCGCTGGGCGCGCCCGGCCGCCCCGAAGACATCGCCTCCGCCGTCGTCTATCTGGCGAGCCCGCAAACCAGCTATATGACCGGCAGCATCCTGACCTTGGATGGCGGCTGCTCGCTCTTCCAATTCGATGGCTGACCTCGCCCCTTTCGCCGATTATTCGCTGTATTACGGCGATATTCACAACCATTGCAACCTGAGCTATGGCGCGGGCAGTCTGGCGGATGCGCTGCACAACGCCCGCCTGCAGCTGGATTTCGCCAGCGTCACCCTGCACGGACACTGGGACGATATGCCGCAAGACGATGCGCGGCTGGGCTACCTGGTCGACTATCATCGGCAGGGCTTCCAACGCGCGCGCGCCGGCTGGGTGGATTATTTGCGAGCCACTGACGCCGCCAACCGCCCCGGCGAGTTCGTCGCTTTTCCCAGCTTCGAGTGGCATTCCATGCGCTATGGCGACCACTGCATTCTGTTCCGCGATGTAGCCACGCCAGAGATCTTTCATGTCGCGCATGTGGAAGAACTTCGCCAACGGCTGCGCAAACATCCGAGCCCCAGCTTGCTCATCCCGCATCATATCGGCTATTTGCAGGGCTTCCGCGGCATCAACTGGGCGCATTACAGCACCGAGCTTTCGCCCGTGGTCGAGATCATGTCTTTTCATGGCGCGAGCGAAGCCAGCGATGCCGAGCCAGCCTATCTGCACGCCATGGGTCCGCGCGACCAACGCAGCACAGCGCAGTACGGACTGGCGCAGGGGCATATCTTCGGCTTTGTGGGCTCCAGCGATCATCACAGCGCCCACCCCGGCAGCTATGGATATGGGCAGGTGGCTGTCTGGGCGAAGTCGCTGTCGCGCGCCGCTGTCTGGGACGCGCTGCAAAATCGGCGCTGCTATGCCATCACCGGCGACCGCATCGCCCTGGCTTGCTCGCTGAACGACCAGCCTATGGGCAGCGTGATTCCTTTCGCGCGGGAACGCCGAATCGCTGTGGCTGTCGAAGGCGCTTCGACGCTCGACTATATCGAAGTGCTGCGCAACAACCGCGTCATCCACCGCGAGTCGCCGCCGGTCGCCGCGCCCGATTTTCGCCTCCCGCTGAAAGTGCGCCTGGAAATGGGCTGGGGCGAGCTGGATACGCTGACCGACTGGGAGGTTGATCTGCGCATCGCCGCCGGCGAATTGCTGGGCATTGAGCCGCACCTGCGCGGACACGACATCGGCATCCCCATCATCGACGACGCCACAGCCTGCGTGCTCAGCCATCTGGAGTATGCGGGCGGCAATCGAATCCGACTGCGCACGCAAAGTCCGCGCAATGCGACTGTCCGCAGCGCCGCCACACAAGCCATCACGCTCACCTTGAAGGCCAGCGAGAACACGCGCATCCAGGCGCGCATCAATAACCTGGACATCGAAGCGCCGATTAGCGAGCTGCTGAAAGGCGCGCGCAGTTTTTATACCAGTGGCTTTGTCTCGCCCAGTTTTGTCTTTCATCGCGCTGTGCCCGCGAGCGACTGCCGGCATAGCTTTGCGATCATCCACAAGAGCGCTGGGGAAGAACGCGATTGGTATTATGTCCGCGTGCGCCAGCGCAACGGGCAGTGGGCATGGGCATCACCGATTTGGGTGGAGCGCGCCTAGGGCGATGCCAGGAATCGCAGAAAAGCCGCAAAACAGCCCCGCAAAGACGCCAAGGCTCTGTGTCGCTGCGGTGCATCTAACATTGACCCAGCATCGCCCGCACTTCAGTCAGTGGCGCAAGCGTCTGGGTTGTGCCCGCATATTGGCAGCATACACTGCCAGCCGCCACTCCCCAGCGCGCCGCCTCGGGCAAAGGCAGGCCGCTCAGCAAGCCATATAGCAAGCCCGCCTTAAAGACATCGCCAGCGCCTGTGGTATCGAGAGCGTCCACAGCCGGCGGCATGATCTGGCTGCGCGCGCCGTCGTCAGTGAAAATCGTCACAGGGGCGCTGCTGTCCGTCACGATGACCGCGCAATCGCCCGCCGCGCCCAGCTGCGCCGCCAAGCCCAGCGGATCCACAGCCGGCGCTTTGCTGCGCGCGACAGCCGCCGACATCACCAACACATCAACAAACGGCAGCAGCGCATGGTCGGCGCGATATATGTCGTTGACCAGCACCGAGACGCCGCTTGCGCTCGCCAGCCGCGCCGCCTGCACACGCGGTTCATCTGGGCCGGACATGTCCAGGTTGATCCAGTCGATGCCGTCCAGCATAGTCTCCGTGACAGGCGTCATGCGCAGGTCGTCCAGCCAGTGCGAGATGAAGCTGCGCTCGCCATCGGGCAAGACCAGGCATTGGCAGCGGGGGGTGCGATAGCCGGGGTGCTCAGCGACAAAGCGCGCATCGAGCAGCGGGTGGCGCGCAAAGACTTCAAGGACAGCCGCGCCCGGGCCATCCGCGCCCAGATCGTGCCCAGCCAGGCGAATCGGCAAACCCCAATTCGCCAGCCACAAGGCGCTGTTGGCGGCCGCGCCACCGACATTTTCAAATTCGCCGCTCACCCAGGCTGACAATGCCCGCGTCGGCAGGCGGTCCAAGGCGAGGTAGATGTCGAGGTCGATTTCGCCATAACAGAGGATGCGAGCATCAGCCATAGCGACAGCCTCCTTGCTATCCCCGCGCGGCGAGCCTGCCTAGGCCGGCGTCACCGCCACATCCTCGACGCCGATTCGCCCGGCTTCGGCGATCAGCGCGATGCCGCCGCCAGTCAAACGCATCTGCGGGTCTTCTGCCTTCACAACCAGTTTGTCGTTGATATAGCCAGACAGGGTCGCGCCTTGCACCTTGAGCCGCAGCCGGCAAGCCTCGCCAAACTGCCAGCCGCCAGCCACCTGCGCGAGCACAGTGTCTTCGCCTTCCAGCGTGGCCACCAGGCGGACGCTTGCTTCATCGCAAAGCAAGGCATAATGACGCTGCATGCCTTGCACACGCGCGCCCAAGCCACCCGCTTTGCACATGTGTGGCGTCATGGTGGCGCTGACCTGATAATCCGTCCATTCGCGGCAGCCGTGCATCATCAGCCCGCGCCCTTCATTTTGAATCAGCCGATAGGTTTCGGGGTAGTGGTCCATAAAGACCATGCCGCCTCTGGCCGCGTCCAGCCCATTCACCCAGGCGCGCTTCCACATGATGCCGGTCAGCTTGCGGTCCCAACGGGCGAAATCATGCCGGTGAGGGCGTTTCAGCCGCACATTGGGCGCGCCATCCCATGTCAGCCAGTCGAGATAGACGCGACCGCTGGCGCTGGCTTTGCCGCTGATTTGCAGGCCGACCTTGGCAATCGGGTAGCCCTCGAGGTCGGGCACCTGCCATTCCAGCTCGGCTGCCTGGCCCGCGTCCAGATTCGCTCCTGCGCCCGCCAAGCGATCAAGCCCGTCTTCGTGGTTGTAATGCTGGATATAGAGCGCCACATCAACAGCGTAAGCATTGCCGTCATCAGCCAGAACGCGGGCGCGGATCGTCTGGCCCGGAGAGAGCGCCGGACTGGCCATAAGGCTATAGCCAGGCCCTTCGAAGTGGGCATTGACCGCCGCCGATGGCACAAAAGTAGCGGTTTCGACGCGACCGACGCGGCCCAGCGCCAAACCAGCATAATCCAGAGCCAGCAAGCGCTCGCCATTTGCGCTGAGCTCGGGCGCATGGATGTTGCTGATCGCCACGACACCCCGCGCCGCTATCGAATCTTCGTTCATGAAGCCCTGTACAGCGCCGGGCAAGTCAAAGTGATAGCGGGATCCCGCCTTGGGCGCAACCGGCGTCATGCCGGCCAGCGCGCGACCCATGTTCGCCAGCCGCACAGTCTGGGTGACAGCGTCCGTGATGGCGTTGCCGCCATCCGCCGTCGGGATATACAAGCGGTCGGCGACTGGTCCGCGATAATCTGGGCCAGTCGCCAAGCCCGCCAGCCCGTCTTTGATGCCCAGCAAACAGCCGATGTTGCCGGAGTTGCAGTCGGTATCCCAACCGCAGGTGTTCACAATCATCAAAGTGCGCTGGAAGTCGTCATTGCCATAGAGCAGCGAAACGATCATCAAGCCATGATTGGGCACCATGTGGCAGTTGCCGCCATACTTGTCATAGCCATAGCGACCCGCCAGCAGCTCGCGCCCCGCCCGCCAATCGGGCTGCTTGGCATGCCACTCGCGGATGTCGTTGATCATGGCGTAAATGACCGAATCGGTTGGTATGACGGATAGCCCGGTGTCGATCAGCTTGTTGATGTCGTTTTCGATGAAAGCCTGCGCTTCCATAGCCGCCAGGCATTGCGCGCCATACAGCGCCTCGCCATCGTGGCTGACGCTGCCGGCTCGGCGAGCCAGGTCGGCGGCCAATTCGGGATCGCCCGGCGCGACCATCGCCCAGCCGTCAATGAATATCTGCGCGCCGATCTGCTCGGCGACCACCTGTCCGTTGCGGGCGATTGATCCGCTGGCTGGCGCATCAATGCCTTGCTTCAGACGCAGATAGGCAGTGTGCTCGGTGCTGTTGCCCATGCCGCCCCACCACAGCACTGTCTGCTCTTCGATGAGGTAGTTGAGCCATGTTTTGCCGATCTGAGCGGCAGTGACATCGCGGTCGCTCTGATAGTCTTCCAGCGCGCGGATAAATGTGAAGGTGCCCGATATATCATCGTCAGTGACGATCAGCGGTCTGTTCAGCTTGTCGTGCACATAATAATTGATTTCGCCCAGGCGCTCTGTGATAGCTTCATAGGTCCAGCCCTCAAAAGGGCGGCCCAAATACACGCCGATGAGCTTGCCCAGCACACCGGCATAGACGCGTTCCAGGTAATCGTTGGGCAGGGACATGCTGCGCTCCTACTTGCTGTGTTGGATAGGGCTCATCAGGTCTTGACGCCGCCTTCTGCCAAGCCCTCGATAAATTGACGTTGCAAAGCCAAGAACAGCGCGACGATGGGAAAGATGACGATGATCGCCCCTGCGCTGGTCAAAGCCCAATCACGCGAGAAGCGGTCGGTGAACTTGTAAAAGCTGGTCGTGATCGGGAACATGCTCGGGTCGTGAATGAATGTCAGCGCCAGGAAAAATTCGTTCCACACGCCCAAGCCGACAACCAAGCCCACGGTCAAGAAGCCGGGCTTGCTGAGCGGCAGCACGATGCGCGTAAACACCTGGAATTCATTTGCCCCATCGACGCGCGCGGCGTCTTCGAGCTCGCCAGGCAGGTCGATCATGTACGAGCGCAGCAAAAAGATCGTCAAGGGCGCATTCATAGCCACATATACGATGACCAAGCCATGCATGGTATTCAGCAAGCCCCAGGCGCGGAATTGAACGAAGAGCGGCACGATGTACATCCACACCGGCACAGTCGACGCCACCAAAAAATACAACATGAGCATGTCGGAGCCAGGCGGTTTGCGGCGCGCCAGCGCATAGGCCGCCAAGCCTCCCAGCACCAATTCGGCAGCGATGGTCGCCACCACATAGACGACGCTATTGCCCATGGTCGTGGCGAAGTCGCCGCGCTCCCAAGCCGATGCATAATTTTCCGCGATGACCTGCGTGGGCGGTCCCAGCGGATTCAGCCCGATTTCTGCATTGGTCTTCACCGAGTTAAAAGCCAGGACGAGCAGCGGCATCACAGCAAAGGCGGTGAGCAGGATGAGCACAGCGTGGTTGAACACCAGCAGCCGCGAGCGTTCACGAGCCCCGCGGCGCGGGAGCAGGCCGCCACGCAGGGAAATCTTGCCGACCGCGCTCATATATCCCACCCCCGCCGCCGCAGCATGACGAATATCATGATGATGAAGCCGGCGAATATGCTGATCACCACGCCTTGCGCAGCGCCATAGCCCGATAAGGAGCGCAGGAACGCATTCCTGTACAGGTGCGTAGCGATAACATCGCTCGACCCAGCCGGTCCGCCTTGGGTCAAGATCCAAATATAGTCCCAAGCCAGGAAGGACCAAATCGCCACCATCATGAACATAAAGAGCACAATTGGGCGGATGCCCGGCAAGGTGACATGACGCCACTCTTGCCAGCGGTTTGCGCCATCGATCTTCGCCGCGTCATACAGCGCCGGCGGGATCGCCTGCATCGCCGCCAGGAAGAGGATCATCAAGAATCCCCAGAAATGCCAGTTGTCGATGAAAGCGATGGACATCAGCGCGGTTTCTTGCCGGCCCAACCAGGGGATGTCCAAGCCAGCTATGCCAATGTCAGCCAGCGCCGCGCCGATGCCTTTGCGCGGGCTGAGCAGGTTGCGCCAAATCGTGGCGGTCACGACGCTCGCCAACACATACGGAATGAAAAGCAAGCTGCGATAGACCATGCCAAAGCGCTTGATTTGCGCCAGTACGCTGGAGCAGAACAAAGCCAGGATGAACGGCACTGTCAAGAAAAAGGACATCCACGACAAGTTGTTCCTGATGCCTTCGGCAAAGGCTTCGTCTTCGAAGAAGAGGACGCGGTAATTTTCCAAGCCGATAAAGTTTGCCTCGCGGAAGCCCGTCCAGTCAGTTAGAGACATATAGACGCCCTGCACCGCTGGCACGGCGACGACAACAACATGAATCAACAACAGCGGCAGGATAAACAGCCAAGGAACAATAACATTGCGCAGGCAGCGATTGCGCCAGCCCGGGTCACTCAATCTTTCGGCGAAGGTGGCGGGGCGTTTATTCGCGAGTAGCGCCATAGCCTCTCCCTTTCGGGTAAACAGGAATCGAGGCACCAGCGCCAAAAGCAGCTGCCAGCGCCTCAATTATGGCGTCTCTAGCGCGCAGGGATGGGTGGAATATCGCCAGCCGCCAATTCCTCGGCAAAGAGCTCGTCCAGCCCTTCCAGGTACTCCATGACGGTGATTTCATCATACCACACGCGCTCGATCTCTTCGTAGATGTAGACATCGCTGCGCGGAGGCCAGAATGTCCAGGTGGTGTATCCATAGCGGTCGTCGGCGTTGGCAGCCGACAAATCAGCATAGGCTCTGGCGATACGCGGGTCGATGTCGGTCATGGCGTCTTCTGCCAGATGCACGGGCGCTGGACCCTTGCCACAAGCAGCCAGCAGCTCGGCCTGCACCTCGGGCGAGAAGTAATAGGTCAACACCTGCGCGGCTTCTTGCGGATGCGCGCTGGAGGCATTGATGGAGCTGGTGTTGCCCATGCCGATGGTGAAGAGGTCTTCGCCGGTCTTCGAGGGCACCGAAACCCAGTCCCACTCGTTGTCGTTGTCAGCAGCCTCGCCAAAGAAGTCGTTGATATTGCCGAAGCGCCAAGTGCCTTCGATGTTCATCGCGGCTTCGCCACTGCCCAGCGCCGCCAGGTTGGTGTCGAAGGTGTTGGTCACATAAAAGTCGACGCCGCCGCCAAACCACCCGCGCTCCATCATCATGTCCAGCGTTTCCATCGCCTCGACCATGCTCTCGTCCGTCCAGGGGATCTGCCCGGTCAGCGCCTTGTAGACATTGTGAGGACCCGCTATCTGGGTCATGAACTCGCCCACGAACCATTCGTTGGTCGGTCGCCAGTCGGCATTGCCATGCGAGAAGACGGTGACGCCAGCCGCTTCTATCTCTTCAGCCAGGGCGATCAACTCGTCCATCGTTTCGGGCGGCGTCCAGCCATTCGCCGCAAAGAGCGTTTTGTTGTAATACATGATCAGCGTTTCCAGCTCGTCCGAAAGGCTGTAGAGTTCGCCATCCACCAACCCCAGATCGAGCGCCCAGGGGAAGAAGGTATCGCGCCAGCCCATCTCGTCGGCGAAGCTGTCCAAAGGCAAGATCAACCCAGAGGAAGCCATTTCGTAGACGAATGACGGACCTGGCGTGCGCACGATATCAGGCCCGCCGCCGCCAACAACAGCGACGCGCGTCGCATCCCAAGTATTCGCCTGCAGCACGATATCCAGATGCACAGCGGGGTCGATGGCATTGAAGCCCTCGGCAATGATATCCGCGCGGCATTCCGCCGAAGAGCCGTCAGGATACCACATCGTAACTGTGGTGACATCCTGCGCGCCGGCGCTGCTGATCGCCAAAAACAACATAGCTATGCTGAACAAAATTTTGAACTGTTTCATCGTACCCTCTCCCCACTTGGGATTAGCTGTGCAGCGTCTGCCAAAAACGACAAGTCCGCAGACTATATCGCAGAGACAAGTCAATCACAAGTTTTTCCTTTCGTTTAGAGAGTGATGTATCATTGATATAGGGATTCAAACAGGTGAGCAGCGTGGCCAGCCAGGATGCTGCTGCCCGCATATCATGCAAGGTTCACAGATCGATAGAAAGGATTCAAAATGACTGATGTATTGCAAAGGGCTTGGTGGACACTGGTATTGCGCGGGGTCGCCGCCATTGTCATTGGGCTGCTATTTTTGTTCATGCCCGGGGTCACTGTGGCGGGCGCGGGTTTGAGTTTTGCCATCCTGTTTGGCGCTTATGCGCTGATCGAAGGCGCGGGCACGATTATTGGCTCGCTGCGCCACCGCGAAGGTCCCTGGGTTCTGCTGTTGGTCTTCGGCGGCGTCAGCGCCATCGCGGGCTTGATCGCCTTGGCCAATCCGGTGGTGGCTGGCATAACCGCGCTGGTCTTGATGGTCTACATCGTGGCATTCAAGTCCATCGTCGGCGGCATCGTTGAGATTTACAGCGCTTGGCGACTCCGCCAAGAGATCGATAATGAATGGCTGTTGGCCATCAACGGCTTTTTCTCACTGCTCTTTGGCTTGATATTGCTGCTCAATACCAGCGTCGGCATTGCTGTTCTGGCATTGCTCACCAGCTTCTACTTGCTTATGGCTGGACTAATGCAGATCATCATCGGCTTCAAAGTGCGCAGTTGGTTAAGAAATCCGCCCAAGCGATAAGCAGCCCGCAGCCCTCAAAACGCTGCAATCTGTCCATCAGCGCGGGGTTCGCTGCCACCATGCAGAACGCCGTCTACATAGCGAATCACCTGCCCGCGCCCAAAGACGCCGCGCCCCAGCCCGCCAATCGGCACGAGACGATGCCCCATGCTCGCCAGCGCCGTCAAGGTCGCATAGGGCAGTCCGGCTTCGACCAGCAGCTCACCGCCCGGCGACCCGTCCTTGATATGCCAGCGCGGGCGATCCAGCGCCTCCTGCGGGTTCAGCCCGTCGTCGACCAACCCGCTGAGCACCTGGAAGTGGCCCTGCGGCTGCATAAAACCGCCCATCACGCCGAAGCTCGCCCACAGCCGGCCATCTTTCAGCGCCAAGCCGGGGATAATCGTGTGATAAGGGCGTTTGCCAGGCGCCAGGCAGTTGCGGTGGCCGGCGCGCAGCGAAAAGCCCGCGCCACGATTTTGCAGCCAGACGCCGGTGCCTTTGGCGACGATGCCTACGCCAAAGCCCATGTAGAGGCTCTTGATGAAGCTGCATGCGTTGCCCGCGCCATCGACCACGCTGAGGTAGATCGTGTCGCTGCCGCCGGGCAGCTCGCCCGGGCTGGGCGGGCTGGCCATCGTGGAATCGTTGGCGATTAAGCTGGCGCGCCGGGCGGCGTATTCTTTGCTGAGCAGCGCGGCGACCGGCACCTCTGCCTGGCGCATGTCCGCGATATATTCGTGCGCGTCTGCCCAAGCCAGCCGCATAGACTCGACCATCAAGTGGATGCGCTGGGGTGAATCCCAAACCTGCGCGCCCAAATCAAACTGTTCGGCGATGTTGAGGGCGATTAGCGCGGTCAAACCTTGTCCGTTGGGCGGGCATTCGACCACCGTGATACCGCGATAGTCGGTATGAATCGGCTCATCCCAGGTCGATCGGTGGTTTTTCAAGTCGTCCAGGCTCATCAAGCCGCCGCGCTCTGCCAGCGAGTTCACGATCGCTTCGGCGACGGCGCCTGTATAAAAGGCATCGGGGCCACCCGCAGCGATGGCGCGCAGAGTCTTTGCCAGGCCGGGCAGGCAAACCACCTGTCCAGCTTGGGGCGCGTCCCCAGCGGGCAGATACTCTTCAGCATTGTCGGCGCTGCGCAGAAAGGCTTGGTTGCGCCGCCAGCGGGTGCCAGCCACCGGCGCGGTCGGAAAGCCATCCGCCGCATAGTGAATGGCATCGACCAGCACATCAGCCAGGCGCATCGTGCCATGGCGCGCCAGCAAATCGTGCCAGCCGCGCACCGCCCCCGGCACAGTCACCGAATGCGCGTGGAACGGGGCCATCCGCGCCCAGCCCAGCTCGCGAACCCGCTCCAGCGACAAAGCGGCCGGGGCGCGGCCGCTGCCGTTCAAAGCGCTCACCTGCCCGCTGGCCGCGTCGTAGTACAGCGCAAAGCAGTCGCCGCCGATGCCGCAGGAGCCGGGCTCGGTCACATTCATGACGGCGCTTGTCGCGATGGCTGCATCAGCCGCGTTGCCGCCCCTGCGCAAAATGTTCAAGCCAGCCTGCGCAGCCAGCGGATTGCTCGCGCCCACCATGCCACGCCGCGCGCTGATCATGGAACGGCGGGAATGGAAGTCGTAATTCAGTCTGTTCACTCGTTTATGCCCCTTCTGCATGCAAGCAGCTGACGCGCCATAGATGCTGGTCGCGCGCAAGCAGCTCTTCAGCCGCGGCCGGCCCCCAACTGCCCACATCGTATACCTGCATGGGCGGCGCTTGCGGGTCGCGCTCCCAGCCCGCAATGATCGGGTCGATGATGCGCCAGGCGCTTTCGATCTCGTCGCTGCGGATGAAGAGCTGGGCATCGCCATTGATGGCGTCCAAAATCAGCCGTTCGTAGGCATCAGGCAGGTTGTCGACCCGAAATGCCTGCTTGTAGTGCAGTTCCATATCGACTGAGCGCGCGATCGACTTGTCGGGGATTTTCGCCTCGATCGTCAGGTGGATGCCTTCGTCTGGCTGGATGCAAAGCGACAGCATATTCCGCGAATATTCAGCGCTTTCTGTCAGCTCAAACAGGCTGTTGGGCGGGCGCTTGAACTGGATGTTGACCTGGGTGGTCTTTTGGCGCAGCGCCTTGCCCGAGCGCAGATAAAACGGGATGTCTTTCCAGCGCCAGTTGTCGATAAACAAGCGCAGCGCGGCAAAGGTTGGCGTATTTGAAGCCGCGGCGACACCGTCCGCATCTCGATAACCCGCATATTGTCCGCGCACGGTGTCTGCCAACTTGACCGGGCGCGCCGCTTGCAAGACCTTGACCTTTTCGTTGCGCAGCGCCGCGGCGTCAAATGCGGCTGGCGGCTCCATGGCGATTAACGAAAGCAGCTGCAGCATGTGATTCTGCAGCATGTCGCGCGCCACCCCCGCCTCATCATAATAGCCAGCGCGCGTGCCCACATCCACCGTCTCGGCGACCGTGACCTGCACATTGCTGATGTGGCTGCGATTCCAGATCGGCTCGAAGATGGTATTGGCGAAGCGCATGAACAAGATATTCTGCGCTGTCTCTTTGCCCAGGTAGTGGTCGATGCGATAAATTTGGGATTCGTCAAAGACGGCGTGCAAGTCGCGGTTCAAGGCTTGCGCTGTGCCCAGGTCATAGCCAAACGGCTTTTCGATGACGATGCGCCGCCAGCCTGCGGGCTCGGCCGCCATCCCCAGCCTGCCCAGATTCACGACCACATCTTCATAAAAAGCCGGCGCGATCGACAAGTAATACAAGCGGTTGCCACAGCCGCCATCCAGTTCGTCCAGGTCTCGCTGCAGCCGGGCATAAGTCGCTGGCTGGGGCAGGTTGACCTTGCAATAGGACAAAGCAGCCTGGAAGCGCGACCAATCCGCCGCGTCAACCGTGCCCGCGTGATCGCGCAGCGCCTGCCACGTGTGGGCGATGAGCGTCGCGTCTGTCCATTCGCGCCGGCCCACACCCACGATATGCAGCGGCTCGGGCAGCCGCCCCTTGATGAAATTGCTGTATAGCGCCGGCAGCAGCTTGCGCCGCGCCAAATCGCCGGTTACGCCGAAAATGGCGATGGTCGTAGGTTTTTTGGGCATGCAAAATAGTCTCGTCACCATGCGGCACGCAGATAGTGTAGCGCAGACAGGCGCGAAACAGCAACAGCGACGGGCTGCAGGAGTGGTGATTTTGGTGAGTACGCGTTGCCTTAGCCCCACCCCAAACCCCTCCCACAAAGGTGAGGGAGGGGCTTACATGCCGCGTAATCGTTGGAAAACATCTCTTCCCTCGTTCTGAGGGCAAGGGTCCGGGGATGGGGGCTTGGTTGCCACATCACCGCATTCACCACTCCCGGGCTGCTGAGACCCAGAGCAATCGCCGCAAAATCAAACATGATCAGCGAGACAGTTGCGCAAAGCGCAGCAACAGTGGCCGCTCAGCCCCGCGGCTCGCCTGCCCAGCGCCGCGGCAGATCGACCAGCCCGCGCTCCACCTCGGCATATTGAGGCATATCGCCCGTCTGGTAGATGTATTTGCGCCCAGCCTCGCTCGCCAAGCCGATATGTTCGCCATGCCTGTCCAGAGCGAGTAGACTCATGTGCCCGATGTATTCGCCGCCTAGGTCATGCAGGTCGCGCATAGCGGTATGCGCCGCTTCGTCCAGCGACATGCCCATACGCATATACAGGACGACGCTGCGAGCCGTCCCCGCGCGAATGGCCATCTCGCCCATGCCCATGCAGCAGCACGCGCCATACCGATTGTCGGCATAATTCCCCGCGCCAATGATGGGCGAATCGCCGATGCGACCCGGATACTTCCAAGCCCAGCCGCTGGTGCTGACACCGCTGCAGATATTTCCCGCGCTGTCGATGGCCAGAAAATTGACCGTGCCCGCCACGCGCTGGGGGTCGGTGGCCAATTTGACCAGGTCGAGCAATGGGGCATCCGCGGGTTGGCTGGCAGCCCACTGCGCAGCCCCTACAGTCGCCAGCCGCGCCTGCCACATCTGACGGATGTCGTCGCTGAGCATCTCTCCTCGCTTTTCCGCGCCGGTCTCGCGGGCGAAGCGCTCGGCGCCCTCGCCAGCCAGCAGCACATGCGGCAGTTTGCGCTCCAATATCTGGCGGGCGACAGAAATGGCGTAGGGATAGCCGCGCAGCAAGGCGACAGCGCCGGAATTGAGCGTGCGCCCATCCATGATGCTGGCGTCTAGCTCAAGCTCGCCCAAGATATTGGGATAGCCGTTGTAGCCGACGCTGTGCTCGGCGGGGTTGGCTTCGACCAGGCGCGTGCCGGCCTCAACCGCGTCCATGGCGCTGCCGCCGCCTTCTAGGGCAGCCTTGGCTTGGCGCATGCCGATTGCTCCGTTGTGACTGGCGACGATCAACATGGCGCGTAGGCCTCGTACCAGGTCGCGGCGAATGTCGGCGGGGTGTAAAAGTCGTTCCAGGACCGGGCATCCCGCGCAGCGATCTCCAGCAGCGCATCCAGTCGCCGCGCCGCCTCGCCAGCCATAAAACTCGCCCGCGCAGCGCTGGTCATAGCGGCCGCCTCTTTCCAAATGGCGCGTCCCGCCAGAAATCCGCTCGCCCCGGCCGCGCAGGCTGCACGCAGCTGCCGCTCGAATTGCGCAAAGTCGACCCCGGCGCTGAGCAGCGCCCAAGGCACAGCCGATGCCTCGCTGACCTGTTCGCAAGCCGCTCGCCAAGCCGACTCGTCCGGGTTGTGGGCGATATCGTGCGGAGATTCCAGCTTGAGCACGTCCGCGCCGGTGCGCGATAGCCGGCGCGCTGTCTCGATGACGACAGCGGGGCGCGTCTCGGCAAATTCAGCGCTGTTTTTGGGCGCCGCCGCATCCAGGCTGTATGACATTGGCTCCAAAAATACGGGCAGGTCGCAAGCATGGCACTGGGCGACCACAGTGGCTATCAGCGCTTCTTGTTTTTCTGCCAGCGCGCCGCTTTCGGGGTGATAATAGACCATGAATTTCACGGCGTCCGCGCCAGCCTGGCGGATTTTCTGGGGAGTCCAGCTAGGGATTAGCTCGGTTTTGCGATAGCTGGAGTCGCCGCTGTAACCACTTTTTTCCAAAGCCAGCAGCAAACCGGCGCGCGGGCTCATGGTCAGCGCCGCGGCCATGCCATAAACGGGGTCGGTGAGCACAGCGCTGGCCGACTGCGACAAAGCCGAAATGATCTCGGTTTTGACCTGGCAAAGCTGCGCATAACTGGCGGTGCCCCCCATCATTTTGCGGTAGCTGCCGCGCTGGTCGAAAGCCACGATGCCAAAGGCGTCGGCAGCAGGCAAGCTAACATTTTTTAAGCCGCGATAACGGCCCGGGCTGAGGCTGGCGGGCATGACGGGCATCTCCTGTGGCTGGTCATTTCTGTGCTGTCATTTAACCAAAACAAGCGGAAGATGGTAATGCAGTCAATTGAGCCAGATCACATCTCACAATCTGGCAGCAAGGGATGTTTCGCTCAGGTGCTGACGCTCGGACAAGGGACTGTTAGCCAGCCACCTGGCATTGCAGCGAATCGCCTTTGCGCAGATGCTGAGTCGAGGCGAATTGCAGTTGCCCCAGCCCGCTCAATGTTAGGAAATCCAGCGCGATCTTGCCGCCCAGCACACGGAAATCGACCTGACAAGCGCTATCGCCAGGTTGCAATATGCAGATACCCCAGGCATAGCCGGTCGACCAAAAATGGCGCTGTGCCGCGGGCGGCGCGGCAAAACGCAGCGATTTGCTCACCGCCGAAAAGTGAAAGCCGCTCAAAGCCAGCACCGCCGCCCAGCTGGCCATGGCGCGCGCGTAATGGTGTCCACATTCGGCTTCGTCAAATGGATTGCGCCGCTGGCCGTCATAGCGGTCGCGAATAGCCGAGATGCAGCGTAAACCATCTTCCAGTTCGCCTTCATAGAGCATACCCACAGCCGCGGTGTATTCGAAGCCGGTCATCACCTCGTTGCAATAGGGGAAAGGGCGCGCGGGCCGGCTGCCACGCGGATAAGTCGCCATCAGCAACGCCGATTCGTCATTCAGCACATAACTGCGCATGTGATTGAAATGCCCGTACATGGTCTCCTTGAAGTTGTAGCGCATGATGCTGTTGAGCGTCTGCCTAGCCTTGTCGGCAGCCACCAGGTAGCCCAAGCCGCAGACATGCGCCAGGAATTGCCCGACCAGCTGGTCGACCAGGCAGCCCGCGCCCAGCTGCAAGACCGGCTCGGCGGGGTTGGGCGCGCCCATGCTGCTGTGGATGAGCATCCCATGCACCGCATCGAAACCGCTGGCGGGGCGGATCTCGTGCTCATAATACTCGCCATTGAAGAGGTTGGCATCGATCCAGGCGCTGCCGTTTTCAAAGAGCGCGCGGCACTCATCGGCGAAGTTCTGGTCGTCCAGCGCCCGCGCCATTTCTTCCATCGCCCGCAGCGCGCCCAGATACCAGATGCCCATCTGCGGGTTCGGTCCATAGTATTCCACATCCATGGTGTTGTGCTGGCAGCCTTCCATGACACCGTCTTTGTCCGCGTCCCAGCCGCCGGGCAGCCAGCAGAACTCCAGCGCCCGCCGCGCCTGAGGATACAGTTCGCGCAATTTGTCGGTAGCGCCCGAAAGCTGCCAATCGCGATACAGCTTCATGAGACAGCCCATCTGTCCGTCCGCGGCCGCCAGCGACCAACTGCGCGCATGCTGCAAGGGCAGGTCGACGCGGAAGCTCATGCCGCCATCAGCGCGCGTGGCATAGAGAAACTCGACCTCGCGCATGCCCATCGCCAACCCGCCAAACAAAAAAGCGGTCGCTTGCTCATAATTCCACACATGCGTGCAGCTGCCAAAACAGCAGCCCATATCGTCATCGCAGCCTTCCCAGCCAAATACATAGCCATCCGGCGTGCGAAAGACTGTCTGGCTACGCAACGTGCTGATATTAAACAGCGCCGCTTCCTTGACCTGGCGCGGCAGGTCAGCGCTGCAAAATGCCTCGACAAACGCGCGCGTTTCGCCTTCCAG
>JAPOSR010000073.1 GCA_026709625.1 Chloroflexota bacterium | reverse complement strand
CTTCGCCATAGCATTTATAATCGGTATGTCCCAAACATCTCGCATCCTTTGATACTCTCTTATGTATTGCCTATGAATACTACCATCGGGATGCCGAATATCTTTGTACCTGCCCTTTTCATCCTGTCTTGTATACTTACTCTTCGAAAAATCACTAATGGGTTCTCTGCTCCCTTCTTCACTGAAGAATGACTTTGCTGACTTCGCATAGAAAAGTATCGTATCGTGTTTGCGCTTAAATGCGTTCTTTGGCTGACCTGTGCCTTGATATGACCATACAATCTCGTTCCTAAACTGCTTCCTGCCAAAGATTGCGTCCATCAGGCACTTCACATAGGCATGCGCCGTGTGGTCAATGTGCAGATAGATGCTGCCATCTTGCCGCAGAATCCGCCGCATCTCCATCAGGCGCACGCCCAGCCAGCACAAGAACGCGCCCATGTCGTCGCCATAAGCCGCCCGCGCCGTCCCGATGACTTCCCAGACCGCGGGCCAATCGTCCTGGATACTGTCCGTCCATTCTTCGTGCACATCTTTGTCCCAACTCCAGCGATCCTTGAAGCGCGCGCCAGAGGCCAGGCTGTCGGGCGTCGCGTGAAAGTCGCGGTTCTTGTTAAAGGGCGGGTCGGTGGCGATTAAGTGCACGGTCTCGCTGTTCATGCCGCGCAGAAACTCGAGGTTGTCGCCGTGATAGAGCGTGCGGTTTTTGAAATTGGGATCAGCCATTTGTCAGCAATCTCCGCCACTACAGCTAGTGCGCAACTGTTCTATATTGTAGCCTTTTGGCAACCTGCATTCAAGACGCGCTGCCTCTGTGCCTCATTCGCCAACATACGCTACAATGCGCCCCAGCACAGACCGCGCACAAGGAGTCGCCCCCATGTCCGCCGCCCCCAACACCCGCAGCCGCGCCCTCGTCCACGGAGCCGAACGCGCCGGCGCCCGCGCCATGCTCAAAGCAGTCGGCTATGATGACGAGGCTCTTGCCAAGCCGCTCATCGGCGTCGCCAACACCTGGACGGAGATCGGCCCTTGCAATTTTCACCTGCGCAAGCTGGCGGCTGATGTCAAGCGCGGCATCCGCGCAGCTGGCGGCACGCCTTTTGAATTCAACACCGTCAGCATCTCGGACGGCATCACCATGGGCACCGAGGGCATGAAAGGCTCGCTCATCAGCCGCGAAGTCATCGCCGACAGCATCGAACTGGTGGCGAAGTCGAATATGCTGGATGGCGTGGTGGCGCTTTCGTCTTGCGACAAGACCATCCCCGGCACCATCATGGCGCTGATCCGCCTCGACCTGCCTTCGCTGATGTTATATGGCGGCACGATTTATCCTGGCTCGCACAATGGGCGCGCTGTCGACCTAGTCAGTGTCTTCGAAGCGCTGGGGCAATTCCAGGCTGGGCAGATTACTTATGAAGAATTGATGGCGGTGGAAAATGTGGCTTGCCCCGGACCAGGCGCCTGTGGCGGACAATTCACCGCCAACACCATGGCGATGATCAGCGAAATCATCGGCATCTGCCCCATGGGCATGGGCGATGTGCCCGCCGAAGATCCAGAAAAAAGCGCAGTTTCCTACAATGCGGGCGCGCTCATGCTGGACATCCTCAAGCGCGACATCCGCCCCTCGCAGTTGGTGACGCGGGCTTCGCTGGAAAACTCGCTGGCGGCATCGGCGGCCACCGCGGGCAGCACCAACAGCATCCTGCACTGCCTGGCATTTGCGCGCGAGGCGGGCATCGACTTCACGCTGGACGATATTGAGCAGATCAGCCGCCGCACGCCCATCATCGGCGATATGCGCCCGACCGGCAATTATGTCGCGCTGGATTTGTTTCGGGCTGGCGGCGTGCCCATCCTCGTCAATCGGCTGATTGATGGCGGCTATATGCGCGGCGATACGCCAACAGTCACCGGGCAGACCTTGTCCGAGGCTTGCGCCGACGCGGTCGAAACGCCCGGACAAGATGTGGTGCGCGACCTGGACAATCCGATCAAAGACAGCGGCGGGCTGGTGGTGCTGGGCGGCAACCTGGCTCCGGGTGGCGCGGTGGTCAAACTGAAAGATACGCCACCAGCGCTGACGGGCCCAGCGCGCGTTTTTGATACCGAAGAAGCCGCCTTCGCAGCCGTTTCCAACCGCGACATTGTCGAAGGCGATGTCTTGATCATCCGCTACGAGGGGCCGGTCGGCGGACCTGGCATGCGCGAGATGCTGCAGATCACGGCGGCGCTGTTTGGACAGGGGCTGGGCAGCAAGGTCGGCTTGATCACCGATGGCCGCTTCAGCGGCGGCACGCGCGGCTTGATGATCGGCCACTGCGCGCCCGAGGCGGCGGTCGGCGGCCCCATCGCCCTGCTGCAAGAAGGCGACATGATCACCATTGATGTGTCGCAGCGGCTGCTGCAAGTGGAACTAAGCGAAGATGAATTGACTGCGCGGCGGGCAGCCTGGCGAGCGCCACAGCCGAATTACAGCAAGGGTGTCATGGCGAAGTATGCCAAGCTGGTCTCGCAGGCGGACGACGGCGCGGTCACGGGGGCGTAGGCTGGCGAAACCGCGCCGCGCCTGGCCGCCGCCATCATTCGCTGAGAGGGGTGAGGTCTTCGGCGAAGACCTTCTTGAGATTGCCGTGGTCAAAAGACACGCTGACGATGTCGCCATCCGAGTCGATGCCAATCACCAGCCCGCTGCCAAATTGCTTGTGCATAGCGCGCGAGCCAACCCGCAGCGTCGGCTTTTGCGGGGCTTTGAAGGCAGCGAACTGCGAGCGAATTGCCTGGTTGCCGGCTGCGATATGTTTCGGTTTGCGCGCAAAGATAGGATGGCGCGGTTCCCAGTGAGTCGGCGCGGCAACAGCTCGAGCCTGGCGCAGGTAGGCTAGCGCGAGCGGGCTGCCATCCAGCAAATGCGCGGGCACATCGGCGAGAAATTGCGATGTGCCATTGATGCTGCTGCCGCCAAAGGGGCACCGCTGCATAGCATAACTGAGGAAGAGATGGTCTTCAGCGCGCGTAATGCCCACATAAAAGAGGCGGCATTCTTCTTCAACACCCTCTTTGCCTTCGGCGATGGCATTGCGGTGCGGCAGGTTGTCTTGCTCTAGCCCGGTGATGAAAACAGCCGGAAACTCAAGCCCCTTGATGCTGTGAAAAGTCGACAGGCGAACCTTGTCGTCATCGGCTTCCAGGCTGTCGGCGGTGGTATACAGGGTGCGCTCGTCCAGAAAGTCGTGCAGAGTCTGACCGCTGTCGTCCGCCTTCATCAACATGCCATAAAACTCTGACAGGTTTTGCGCGCGGTCCAGCGCTTCGTCTTCGTGCTGGCTGGTCTTTTCAAGATGAAGATCATAACGCGTCTGCGCAACAATGTGCTGGAACAGGTCGCCCAAGCCGCCCGGCTGCGCCATGTCGGTCCAGGTCGCGAGCAGGTTCACAAATTGCAGGAACCTGCCCTTGACCGCTGTAGAAAGGGGAATGGCTTCATCAAAATACAGCTTGTTGAGCGCGTCTCTCAGCGCCAGGTCTTCGCTGGCGACCCAGTCGGCAAATGCCTGCAGCGACTTTTTGCCGATGCCGCGCGCCGGCGTATTGATGACGCGCTCAAAGCTGACGCGATCGTCCGGGTTGTAGATGAGCCGTAGATAAGCCAGCAGATCTTTGATTTCGCGCCGCTGATAAAAGCCAAAGCCACTCAGCAAAACATGCGGTAGGCGAGCGCGGATAAACGCTTCTTCAAATGCGCGCGACTGGGCGTTCGTGCGATAGATCACGGCGATGTCGCTGTAGGCGATACCCGCCGATTCGCGCAGCTTGCGCACTTGCTCCAGTACAAATTCGGCTTCGTATTGCTCGTCGGCGGCTTCGTGCAGAGCGATTGGCCTGCCCTGTCCGCGGTTGGTATGCAAGTTCTTAGGCGTGCGATTGCGGTTGTTGCTGATGACTGCGCCAGCGACATCCAGGATAGTCTGCGTGCTGCGATAGGTCTGCTCGAGCAAGACGACAGCCGGCTCGGGATAATCTTTGCGGAAACGCAGCAGGTTGCGATAATCTGCGCCGCGAAAACGATAAATCGCCTGATCTTCATCGCCGACCACAAAGACGAATTGCTGGGGCGCAGACAGCAGCTTGACCAGTTGATATTGCACCGTGTTGGTATCTTGAAATTCATCGACCAGCACCGCCAAAAAGCGCTCTTGATAATCTTTGCGCCTTTGGTCGCTCTTTTTCAGCAGCAGCGCCATATTCAGCAGCAAATCGCCAAAATCCATGGCGTTGGCGGTCTTGAGGGCTTGCTGATAAGCGGCATAAACGCGCGCCACCCGTTCATCAAAGCGGCTCGTCGCCTGATAGCTTTTGGGCAAGATCATTTCGTTCTTGGCGGCCGAGATTCTGTTGTGGATGCGCCGGGGCGGATTTTCTTTGGGGTCAAAGCCCAGCTCAGCCACGATCGTCTTGATCAGCCGCTGCGAATCATCGCTGTCGTAGATGACCCAGTTGTCGCGATAACCGAGGACCTGGGCGTCGCGCCGCAAGAAACGCGCGCATGTCGAATGAAAGGTGCCGATCTGCAAGCCGCGCAGTTTGCTGTCCAGCAGCTTCTCGACCCGCGAGCGCATTTCGCCAGCCGCCTTGTTGGTGAATGTGACCGCCATGATGCGATGATGCGGCACAGCATGCTCTTGTATCAGCCAGGCGATGCGCCGCGTCAGCACGCTGGTCTTGCCGCTGCCCGGACCAGCCAACACCAGCACCGGCCCCATGTCCGCGGTGATGGCGGCGGTTTGCTGAGGGTTCAACCCCGCCAACAACGGATGCTTGCTCACTCGCGCGCCTCTCGATCGCTTTGTGTCAGGGCTGGATAGTGATGTCCAACTCGCCAGGGCATTGTAGCAGAAATTTTGAGCTAGGGGCTAGGCGTGGGGATGATAATGGATTCGATCGTCGGCACGAATCCTGGCGCGTCGTCGCCTGGCGCAAGGCTGGAATTGTCCACCGTCAGCGGCAGGTCGACCTGGATCGAGCCGCCGCTCAAGGAAGTCGCGACCAGGCGCAGGACAACATCGCCATCTGGCACCTGCGCGGCGACCGTATCCCAGCTGCCCAGCGCCGTGCCATACTGCGGCATCAGCACAAGCGATGCCATGATCGGATAAAAGATGTCGGGCTCGGCGGCGGTTGCATAGAGCAGCTCGAACTTGTCGAAGTCGGGCGCTTGCACTTGTCCACGAACTTCGACCGCGCCACGCACTACCGCGCCGGGGTTGGGGCTGCTCAGATTGACCAGCGGCAGCTGCATGCCCTGCGTACAAGCGGCTTGCGGCGGCGGGCGCAGCGGCAGCGCAATATCCAGGCTAGCGGCATAGGCGCGGCCGGCGTCGTCGCCATTCAGCCATTCCAGCGCTTCGGGCTCATCGATGACCGCAAAGTTCATCTGCGTCGCATGGTTGGGGCAGAATTCGTTGGCGAGCAACAGCGACCAGCTGTCGACCGTGTAGCGCTGCAAAAAGCCTTGCTCGGCTGGCGGCGGCAGCTGGTCTTGCAAGAACAAATCGGCGCTTGGCTGCGAGCAATTTGCCGAGCGCAAAGTGCCGGTCGTGCGGCAGATTTCGCGAGCTACGACGCCGCCAGGATTTTCAAACGGTCGGGGCGGATAGCGGTCGCTGGTGGCGGCCATCACGGCATTCCAAACTGGCGCGGCGCTGCGAATGCCGCTGGTGTTGTAAGTCGGCGCATTGTCATGCGTGCCCAGCCAGACGCCCACGACTGCGCCCCGCGTGAAGCCCATCGTCCACAAATCGCGGCTGTCGTTGGTCGTGCCTGTCTTGGCGGCGACGATATTTTGGGAAGGAATGCCCAAAGAAGCCAGGTTCAGCGGCGAATTGGGCTGGAAGCTCGGCTGGCGCGCCGCATCATCGCTGAGGATATTTTGCATCAGATAAGCCAGCGCGGGCGATATGACCGGCTGTGGCGCAGAGCGTTCACGAGGGATTTCGACTATGTCGCCATCTTTGCTTTCGGTGATGCGCTCGATAGCGTACAAATCGGCGCGCTGCCCGCCATTGGCAAATACGCTGTAAGCGCTCATCATGTCCGCGAGTCGGACTTCGTTCGCGCCCAGCGAAGCCGCCAAAGTCAGCAGGGTGTCGGGTATAAACTCAATGCCAAATGCCTCAGCCAAATTGGCATACCGTCCAATGCCGACATGGTCGCGGAACAGCTTGACCGTGGGCACATTGTAGCTGTTTTGCAAAGCCGCACGCAGCGACACCGCGCCATGAAAGCGGCGGTCGACATTTTGCGGCGCATAGATGCCGCCCGCGCCCAGATCAACCACCAAGGGCACATCCCAGATAATGCTGGCGGGCGTCAGATACTCGCCCTCGCTGTCTTGCAGCGCCGCCGCATACACAAATGGCTTGATAGCCGACCCAGGCTGCTGCCAGCTCAGCGCGTTGTTGACCTGACCCGCGACCGGGTCATAAAAGTCATGACTGCCGATCATGACGCGGATCGCGCCGCTTTCGGGGTCGGTCACCATGACAGCGCCGGTGTTGATGCCAGTGGCTTCATTCCGCAGCTCACGCACTTGCTGGCTCAGCAGCGTCTGCGCCGTCGCTTGCAACGATGAATCGAGCGTCGTGTAGATGCTCAAGCCGCGCTGATAAAGCGCTGATTCGCCCAGCTCGGCGATCAGCTGCGCGCGCACGAATTCGACAAAATGCGGATAACGCGAGCGAGTCTGGTTTGCGCTGAAAACAGCGGTTTCGATCTCAGCGATTTGCAGGATCGCCGCGCCGCCGATGATCGCGCCAGCAGTATCGCGGCGCACCAGCACGCCAGCCGCGCCACCCAGGTCAACCTCTGCGCCGTCGCGAATGCAGAAGGGACCGCGCGTCGGCCAATCGTCATGCTGAAATTGCAGACAGCCGATATCCAGCATCTTGCCCATGGTCAGGCGCATATTGGCGATGGCGGTTTCGCGATTGTTTATGGGATCATGCCGCAGCGGCGATGGCACAATGCTGGCCAACAAAGCCGACTGGGCATAATTAAGCTGATCCGCGCCATGGCCAAAATAGGTGTTGGCCGCCGCCTCGACGCCATAACTGCGATTGGCGAAGAAAATCTCGTTCAAATACAACTCGAGGATGAAATTTTTGTCATAGCGATTGGCGATTTCCATCGCGACCAGAATTTCGTTGAGCTTGCGTTCCAATGTGACATCACGGTCTTGCAAGATGAGGTTGCGGGCGATCTGCTGGGTGATGGTGCTCGCGCCCGACTCGATGCCGCCGCCACGCAGATTTTGCAAGAATGCGCGCGCTATGGCGATCGGGTCGAAGCCTGGGTCGTCGAAGTAGCGCTCGTTTTCCTGCGACACGATCGCGTGGATCATGTACGGGCTGACGCGTTCCAGGGGCACGGGCGTGCGCGCGCCGCTTTCTGGGCTGTCCAGCGCCGCGATCAGCCCGCCATCGGCATCAAATATGCGCGCGGTCTGATAGGCGGGCACATAATTTTCCAGGGCGACAATGGCTTCGGCGAACGGTTCGACGCGGTCACGATACCAAAGCATAGCGCCGCCAGCGAATACGATGCCAAGCGCCAGCGCGGCGATAAGCAGCACAGCCAGCAGCAGCAGCAACAGCCGGGCGCGGGCAGCGCCTTGGCTTTGCCGCAGTTCACGCGCGACGGGCGATGCCTGAAAATCAAACTGCGCGGCGTTTGGCTGAGGGGCGGGCGCAGCTAGCGCGAGCGGCGCGTCAGCTGGCTGCGCAGGCAGTTGGGCGCTAAGCTCATCAGCCAAGGCGGCTTTGCCCGGCACAGTATAGAGTTCGTCTTTGGTGGGCGGCACTGCGCCGATCTGGACGCCGCGCTCGTCAAGGATTGGGTCGCCGGCGGCTGGCCCGCGCAAACTGTCGGGCAAATCATAGCCGCTTTCGGGCTGGCGCTGTGCCGCTTCATAGTCGCGCAGCGCAGACGGGTAACTGACTTGCCATTCATTTTTTTGCGCATCGTGCCGATACCAGTCATTATTTTCGGCATCGATCATCCACCAGATGCCGTCGTCATCTTGCGTCATCGCCTCGTGCAACAAGCGCTGATAATCGTCGAAGCTGATTTCTTCTTTGCTCAGCAGCTCGCCCAGCGTGGCGGCTTGGTTTTGCATCGCCAGCAAGCGAGCGACTGCCTCGGGCAATTGTGGCGTTAGGCTGGCTTGTGGCGGGCTGTCTTCGGGACGGACGGGCGGCTCTGCCTCGATCTCATTCGCGGCCGCATCGAAATCTTCTGGCAGCGGCAGATCGGCCTCATCGGGCAGGGCGCGCAGCAGGCCTTGCATCATTTCTTCGGGTGACGGCGGCGCGCTGTCGGGAGATTCGTCTTCGCGCTGGCGGTCCTCAGGCATCGCGGGTTTCCCGTTTTGGCGGGCTGCTTCTGGCGACCATTATAGTGGATTGCAGAAAATCGGTTGTCCGTTGGCGCACAACATGTTCCGCAAGGCGAGAAGCCTAGACAGCCGCGGTGTCCGCCTCGACCAGGTCGTAGGGATGCGAAGCGAGAAAGCGCGTCACATAGGGGTTGCCCAGCACAGCCATATCAGCGACTACATCAGCGCGGCGGATCGTGAAGTGATAAATCTCGATGCAGCGCATGCCCGCGAACCAGTGTCGCCGCCGCCGCACCTGCGGGTCAATCACCCAGCCACGCGAGATCGCCGTCAGCAGGTTGTCGCCGCCCGCGTACCGTTCTGAGGAATAGCTCCAATGCTGCAAGATATCCGGATACTGCTTATGCGAGGCATTCTGCTGCTGGTCGGTCATTGCGCGCAACGCTCCTGTAAAGGCACAAAACTAAGGCGAGTATAGGCAGAGCCTGGTCATGAGGCAAACAGCCAGCGAGAGTTTAACACGAGATTAACAGAGCTAACCAGGCGCGCGGACGCTTTCGGCGGCGGCACCATAAATCACGCGAATGTCGTTTTGGATCAGATAACGCTCGACAAAAGGATTGGCCAGCACGGGCATGATCATCAACTGGCTGTCGCGCACCAATGTAAATTCGTACAAGGTGCGAGCGCGGCTGCCGCTATTCCAGATATGCCGGGCGCGCACCCTGGGCATAGCCAAAAGCCATCCGGCTCGCACAGCGCCAATCAAGTGGCTGGCAGCGGCATAGTCTTCTGAATCAGAACTCCAGTGATGGGCATTTTCAGTGAATTTGTCATGTGCATAGATAGTCTGTATACGTTGCATCGTAATCAATCCTTCCACGCTAAAGCGCAAGCAGCTACTTTAACCATGTTCATTATAGGAGAAATTTGCTGCATAACAACAAAATTAGAAATAAATATGTATATTAAAGAGTTGTCTTAACAATTCTTATGTAAATTTTGGATGCGTCAAGAAAAATTGCGCCAGCGAATCCAGCATTTTGGACAGCCCGCTGACCTTTGGGACGATCAGCCGGTCAAAACCCTGGCGGCGGGCGGCTTCGGCTGTGGTCGCGCCGATGCAAGCAGCCGGCAGCGCGAAAATTCTTGGCTGGGGACAGCGCTGGAGAAGATAGTCAACTGCCGACGGGCTGGCAAAGGTCAAAGCATGGACATCGCCCTGCGCCAACTGCGCCCCCAGGTCGATGCCGCCGCTGCCCACGACGGTGCGATAGGCGATAACCGGCGTAACTGCCGCGCCACGTTCTCGAAAAATTTGCGCTGTGGAGGCATCGGCTTGATCAGCTTGTGGCAGCAACAAACGCGCCGCCTTGGGCAAGGGCAGCCTGTGCGCCAACAGCCGCGCATTCGCCTGCTCCGGCAAGAAATCTACATCACGACCGAGAGCAATCTTGACGGCATCGCGCGTCTGTGGCCCCACGACGGCGATGGACAACTGCGACCAATTTGGCGGGGATGCCAAGGTGCGCAGCCGGTCGGCCACCGCAGCGACAGCATTGACGCTGGTGAATACGAGCCAGTCAAATTCAGACAAGTGGCACAGCGCGTCAGCGAGCGGCAAAAAGTTGTCTGGCGGGACAATTGCCAGGCAGGGATAGAGCAGCGGCACACCGCCACGCTCACAAATCAATTTCGCCATGGGCTCGGCTTGGCGGCGCGCGCGGGTGACCACGATTCGCGCCCCCGCCAGCGATTTGTCCGCGCTCATCATTCGCCGCCCAACATCTCGCCGGCGCCGTTTGCCAGCGCGTCGCTCGCCAAAGCCTCGCCCAGGTCCGCCGCCGTCATCAGCGACTCGGCGCGCAGCGGCAATTCGACCTGCCGGCGCAGCTTGATGCTGGCGCGTCCATCCAGAGACATCACACAGCCTTGCAAACTTAGGGCGCCGCCGTCAACAGCGGCATACGCGCCGACCGGCAATGCGCAGCCAGCTTGCAGTCCGCGTAAAAAAGCGCGTTCGGCAGCCACGGCCAGCGCGCTCGGCAAATGCGTCAATGCGGAAAAAAAGTCGCTGTCTTCGACCCGGCACTGCACAGCCAGAGCGCCCTGCCCCGCCGCGCACAGCATCTGCGCCTCGCTGAAGACCTGGCTGATGCGCCCGGCCATGCCCAGCCGCCGCAATCCAGCCGCCGCCAACGCCAGCGCATCGTAGCGGTCGTCCTCGCGCAGCTTGTTGACGCGCGTGGGCACATTGCCGCGAATATCCACCACTTTGATATCACTGCGCAATGTCAGCAGTTGGGCGCGCCGGCGTGGACTGCCGGTGCCGATGCGCGCGCCAGCTGGCAACTGCGCCAAGCTCTCGCCGTGGCGGCTCACCAGCGCGTCACGGTGGTCGCCGCGTTTGGGGACAGCCGCCAAAGCCAAGCCAGGCGAGTTTGCGACCGGCAGGTCTTTCAGGCTGTGCACGGCGCAGTCGATTTCATCAGCCAAGAGCGCCTGTTCCAGCGCTTGCGTAAAAAGGCCTTTGCCACCGATAGCCGGCAGCGGCTGCTCCAGCAACTGGTCGCCGCGCGTGCTGTATTCGCGGATGTCAACGCTGGCGTCGGCGCGCAGCTGTGTGATCAAAGCAGCGACATGCTGTGCCTGCCAGCGGGAAAGCTGTGACCGGCGCGTGCCGATGCGGACGATTCGCTTCATAGCTTTGAACTCCTCCAGCACCCATACTAACCGCAGAACTGACAGTGACAAAACGATGCCACAGGCGGGTGTGCCAGCTGTGTTATGATGGAGCGCGCAGCAAGCAGGAGAGATATATGGCGCGGCGATTGGTCTCGCTGATGATCGCCCTGATTGTCTCGGCTGGGGCGGCAGCGCAGCAACTGGATAGACAACTGGCTTATGATCCTGGCGTTTGCGCAGCGCGGGAGGCGAGCCTGGTGGCGGCTGTGGCGGCGGCGAATAGCGTTGGCTGTCTAGAAATGATGGCTGCCTTCCCTCGCCCGGTCATGGAACAAGCGCCATTCGATGCCTACAGTCTGAACGCATACAGCTTTTGGCGCGTGAGGTCGGGTGCGGGTGTGTACGCTGCGCCAGATGGCGAATTGGTCGGACAGATGGCGGCTGGCTTCAACTTTGCGCGCGCCATCGATACCACCGTGCCAGGCTGGATTCAAGGAGCGGACCGACAGTGGCTGCGGCGCGAAGACGCAGAGTTGACGCGGGCTTCGTCGCTGCGCGGCTTCTTGCTGCCGGCGAGTTGGCAGCATCCATTTGCCATAATCCTGGACAAGACGGGCATTTACGCCTCGCTGGAGCCAGGCGGACCGCGCAGCCCAGACAGCGGTTATGTGACGCGGCGCTATGAACTGGTTCACATTTACGCGCGATCGGAAGACAGCGCTGGGCATGTTTGGTATCTGGTTGGTCCGCGGCGCTGGCTGCGGCAAGAGTTTGTCGCGAAGTTCGCGCCAATCGCGAGACCGCAGGCCGTTACAGGGCGTTGGATGGCTGTGGATCTCTTCGAGCAGACCTTGATTGCCTACGAAGGCGATGCGCCCGTATTCGCCACCATCATATCCAGCGGCATGCCAGATTGGCCGACCCGCGAGGGCATCTTCCATATTTGGGCGCGGCTGGAGACCGACAGCATGCGCAGCGCGACCGGCGCCCCCGATGCCTACGCGCTGGAGCAAGTGCCCTGGGTCATGTACTTTGATGGCGATATCAGTCTGCATGGCAGCTATTGGCACGATGACTTTGGCTATCGGCGCAGTCATGGCTGCGTCAACCTGAGCATCAGCGATGCGCGTTGGCTCTATCAATGGACGGCGCAAGACGCGCCCGATGCAGCGGGGCAAGTCGTCAACAACGTGCTGGTCCACAGCAGCGGCGTCTATGCAGCCAGCTAACCCCGCCCTGCGCCGATATCCGCGATAGCGCGCACCTGCGGAGCAAACCCCAGCAGCTCGCGCGCCCGCTCGATGCTGACGGGGCTTTCATCGCCGACAATCTTGCGAGTCCGGCGCGGAACTTCTGGATAAAAGAGACGCAGCAAACTCTCGGTGGGCAGGCACAGCCAGTTGCGATCGCTGTTGACGAAGAGGGGATGCGCGCCCTGGATGTCGGCGGTCAGCGCCAACTCGAATGCCGCAGTCGAATCATCGGTGTGGATGAATGTCCAAAAGTTATAGCGTCCATAGAACATGGCGTCAAAGAGCCAGTCATCCTGCGGAGCCTCCCGCTCGAAGATGCTCGCCCGCAGGCCGGCCAGCTCCATTGGCTTCTTGGCGCGCAGAGCCTCAGCCCGCGCCCGGACCTCGGCCAGCTGCCGCCGCCGCTGCGATTCTGGCAGCTGCGCGAAGTCGCTCAGGCGCTGGCGCAGTTTGGCAGCGCGGGATTCGCGAGTTGGGATATCGCTGCGTTGGTCATTCCAAACAGCCGGCAGCCGAAAAGACACGCTGTTGATGCCGGCGCGGCGATAAAAATAGGCGGCGATCTCTTCCACCATTTGTTTGGAGTAGGAATAGGCGTCCGTCGTATGCAGCGGATGCGCCTCGTCCAGCGGGAAGTACGCATAGCGCCGGTCGTCGCAGCCCCAATAACCGCCGATGGCATTGATCGAGCTGGCTTGGGCGATGCGCTTGACACCAGCCTGTTCCGCCGCTGCAAAGACATTGAATGTGCCGGCGACATTGATATGAAAAAGCTCGGGGTTTGGGTGCGTGCGCGGGCTGGGGATTGCCGCCAGGTGCACAACCGCGTCGCAGCCATGCAGATGCGCTTTCAAAGCGTCAAAGTCGCGGATATCGCACTGGGCATAGTCGACGCCAGCCAGATCGCAATCAGCGTCAATGCCAATGACGCGGACATCCCAGCCCAGCCGCGCAAAACGCCGGCTGATTGGCGCGCCGACCAAGCCAGCCCCGCCGGTGACCAAGACGCGCATGGGCTAGCCCGCCATTTTGAAGGCGATAGGCGCGCAGATGGCCAGCTGCGACCGTTTCGTCAGCAGCCCGGTTTGGCTGTCGATGGCGAAGACGACCGCATCATCGGTGTGGCGGTTGCCGACCACCAGAAATTCGCCGCTGCTGTCGATCATGAAGGCGCGGGGCCATTGACCCAGCGTCGACTGATGCCCGACCAGCGCCGGGACACCATCGGCATCCAGCGCAAAAATGACAAGGGAATCGTGCCCACGATTCGAGCCATACAGAAATCTGCCAGTTGGGTGCACATGGACATCAGCGCAAAAATTGGGACGATCGGGGGGCTGGATGTGCCCGGGCGGCAAGGTCGACTCGATTGACAGCAGCGCCCACGAGTCCGCCTCGTCAAACGCAAATGTCGCCAAGGTCGAGTCTAGTTCGTTGATCACATACATGCGCGGCGAATCGGGATGAAAGGCGACATGGCGGGGGCCCGCGCCCGGCGGCAGTTCCAGCGTCTGCGCGAGCGCCAGCCTGCCAGCGGCGCTGTCCAGCGCGTACAGATAGACCTTGTCGGTGCCCAGGTCGGGCACAACGGCATGGTAGTTGTCGGGCGTGGTCACAATCATGTGCGGGTGGCTGGCATCCTGCCGTTCGGCGTTGGGACCACAGGCATCATCGTGCTCGATCATTTCGCTGTGTGGGCGCAGCAAACCATCTTCGCCGATCGGATAAACACGGACATTGCCGCTCGCGCCCGCATTCACATAGTTCACCAGCAGCGCATTGCCTCCGCTGGCGTCGACGCAGACATAGCAGGGCGATGTGCCGGCCGCGGGCTGGCTGTTGAGCTTGCGCAATGCGCCAGTCGCTTCGATAGCAAAGGCGACAACTTCGATCGCGCCATCCATGGTCGTGGCATAGAGATAGCGCCCGTTGGGATGCAGGTTCAGGTAATGGCACTCGCTGATTTCTGTGACCTGCTGGACGACGGACAAGCTGCCCGTTTCGTCATCCAGCGCGGCGACTGTGATGCCGATTGGCTCTGCGCCAGAATTGGCGATGTAGACGAGATTTTGAGTCATCGGGCGATTTATCTCCCTGTATGCGCCGCTCTTGTGGCGAGTGTAGCGCAAGGATGTGCGGATGGCTAGCGCATAGACGAGTGAGGTAGTATGATACCATCTAGCGTAACACCATTGTCCATTTGTAGCTAAAAAGGTTAAGTCATGAAACCCTTCTCTACCCCCCCCCCCTTCCGAACCCATGTTCTGAAGCGTAGCATTAGCTGCCTTCTCCTACTTCTCCTCCTTGTAATTTCCACAGCGTGTAATTCGCAGCTAACTGGTGAAGTCTACTTAGGCGACCTGGACGAGTTGACACCAGACGACGACCTCACGAGCTTGGTATCGCTGCATCTCCCCGTGTCCGGCTCGGAAGCGGAAGATTGTGACGAGTATCGCAATCGATACAACAGCGTATTCCACCAAAGCCGCTCCTTCAAGGAGATGGAATATGTACGCTGTTACAGCGAAGGGTCGAATAATTTCGCTGAGTACGAGTTTTCGATTCCCTTGCGAATGACAGATCCGTCAAAAGGCAGCATGCGCGGACCTGTAGAATTAATCAGGCATGATGAAGCAGATGGTCAGCGCGGAATCTATATCCGTGTCGACCCGAAAGCGTTGGATAACCTGGGAGATCTGATTTATGACGAGTTCTATCAGAGCTTGGATTTGACAGATACAGCGCCTGAGTTACTCTTGTCCAATGACCTTCGCGAAACGCAGACTGTAATCATTGAACACGCTTTCGTGCAGAATGAGCCTGTAGTTGAATCGCGCAAATTTGTCCTGGAGCGGCGCGACGATATTTCAATCGTATTGTCCGATGTCACATCTGCCTGGATTTTCGCTAAGTCCTCAACGCTTTCTCCAAGATACGCTCGAGTAGCGACATGGATTCCAAGTCAGTAGCATGTGTAAGCTAGGAAATACACAAAGCCCCGTCGTAAATGGACGGGGCTTTTCTGGCTATTTCCGCTTTTATCTACTAAAGCGAGCGATCCCGGCCTGCTTAGCCACCGACGACGCGCCATTCGATGAATGCCATGACCAGGCCCATCAGCACACCCATGGCCAGCAGGATGCGCCAAGTCAGATCGGCGCGTAGCTTTTCGATCTTGGCTTCGAGCATCGCAATATCTGCTTTTGTAGCGACATGCTCATAGCCACCTTGCAGCTTGGCGATCTGCTTTGCGTTCTCGTTTAGTTGGGTGCTTAAACCCAACTCATCAGCATTTGTCTGCGCAACCATGTTGGACTCCCTGAGAGTCTTCTACGACAATCGCAAAGTTACCATCAACTTATCGCCAAGCTGCTGGATTGTCAAGCGAATTAGCGAGAAGCCACCCGCGCATAACGCCAGACCGCCATGGGCAGGAATACCGCCACGATGCCGGCGATCCACAGCAGCGAGATGACGATTTCGTCAGGGTTGACGGTGCCAGTCATCAAATCGCGCACTGTATTGGCGACGACGCTCACGGGCTGGTTTTCAGCGAACGTGCGCAGCCATTCTTCGGTCATGGTGGCGGTGGGCACGAAGATCGAGCTGGCGAAGGTGAGTGGGAAGAGCCAGATGAAGCCAGCCACCTGCGCCGCTTCCGGGTCTTTGACAAACAGGCCGATGGTGGCGGAGACCCAGGTTACCGCGTAGCCAAATGCCACCGCCAGCAGCAAGCCAAGCAGCCCGCTGCCCCAATCTTCAAAGCGAAAGCCGATGACCATGCCCGCCACGACCATAATGAGCACGGTGAATGCGCCGCGCAGGGTATCGGCGCTGGTGCGACCCGCCAAGACCGCCGCCCGCGACATCGGCAGCGAGCGAAAGCGGTCGATGATGCCTTTCGACAAGTCCACCGCGAGCCCGACCGTGGTATTTGCCGAGGCGAAGAGGATCGTCTGGATGATGATGCCCGGCAGCAAAAAGCTGAGGTAATCGCCGCCAGTGGTAAAGCGGATGGCGCCGCCGAAGACATAGGTGAAGAGCAGCAGAAAGATGACCGGCTGGATGGTGGCGAACACCAAGAGCTCGGGCTGGCGTTGGTAGGCATAGAGATTGCGGCGCATCACGACGAAGGTGTCGGTAAAATTCCACACAAAGCGCTGCAACGCGCTGGACTGGCTGGCGCTGGTGCCGATTGCGGCGGATGCGGTTTGCTGGGTCATAGCAATTTGTCCTCGTTTGTTATTGGCTTGGCTAGGCGCTGCGGCGGCCAAAACCGCGGCCTTTGGGTTTGTCGACTTCTTCGACGATTTCTTCGCCGGTGATGCTCAAGAAGACATCGTTCAGCGAGGGGCGGCGCAGGTTGAGCTCGGCGATGTGGACTGATTCGGCATCGAGCAGACGCACGACTTCGGCGATGCTCTGGGCGCCGCTGCCGACCGCGAGGCTGATATGCCCACGCCCATTGTCGATCTGCGGGCTTTCGTCGCTGAGCGGCTGGAGGAGCTGCGCCGCCTTGTCCGTTTCATGCGGATCCGCAATGGTGATATCGATAAAATCAGCAGCCATATTGGCTTTGAGCTCATCGGCGGTGCCTTCGGCGATGACCTTGCCATGATCAATGACGACGATCTTGTCCGCCAGTTCATCGGCTTCTTCCAGGTACTGCGTGGTGAGCAAGAGCGTCGCGCCGTCCGAAACGAGCGAGCGGATGGTATCCCACATGGCGATGCGCGTGCGTGGATCCAAGCCAGTGGTCGGCTCGTCCAAAAAGAGGATGCTGGGGCGGGCGACGATGCTGGCTGCCAGGTCGAGCCGGCGGCGCATCCCGCCAGAATAGGTCTTGGCTGGGCGGTCGGCGGCGTCGGTCAAAGCGAATTGTTCGAGCAATTCCTGGGCGCGTCTTTTGGCGGCGGGGCGCGGGATGTGATACAGTCGACTCACCATCTCCAAGTTTTCTCGCCCGGTCAAGATTTCGTCGATGGCGGTATTTTGCCCAGCCAAGCCGATGATTTCCCGCACCTGCTGCTTCTGTCGCAAGACATCCAAGCCGCCGACCTGCGTAGAGCCGCGGTCGGGCTTCAGCAAGGTCGTCAAAATGCGCACCAGCGTCGTCTTGCCAGCGCCATTGGGGCCCAACAGCCCCAGCACCTTGCCTGTCTCGGCACGGACCGATACTCCATCAAGCGCCTTGACATCGCCAAAGTGTTTGTAGACATCATCGGCGATGATTGCGTGTCTGTCTGGCATTGTTTCAAGCTCCCCGTGTTTGGATAATTTCGACAGCTGCAAAGAAGGGCGTGTCACGCGCAGTCTATAGGTTCATTGTCATCTTCAAGATGGCTTTCCAGCAGGTTCAAGACCCGTTCCAGAGCCGCGAGGATGCTTCCGCGTTCCTCATCAGAAAGCGGACGCAGCAGCTGCTCGGCGAGCTGCTGATGGCTCGCATTGCCATGGTGCATCGATCGCTCGCCCGCTTCGGTCAATTCCACCAGTACACTGCGGCGGTCATGCGGGTTGCGAACGCGGCAGACTAGCCCCTCTGCCTCGAGTCGGTCGATCATCTGCGAGGCATTGGAGCGGTTGGAATAGATGCCATCGGCAAAATAACTCACCGGCTGCGGCGCGCCAGCATCGTAGAGCCGGCGCAGAAACCACAACTGGGGCGGCGACAACACGCCGGGCGGCGCGCTGTATTCGCCAAATTGCTTTAAGCGATGAAATATCCGTGCCAGCAGCGAGAAGAAACGCTGCTCGAAGGAGTCGCCGGGCGGGTCGCCAGGCTCACGGATTTGGCGCATATCTAAACTATCCATATCTGAAGCATATATGGACAGCAACGGTTTGTCTATATGAAGTTTGTAAGCATTTTGAAAAAATCGCGGCAGCGGAACCGCGCTGAAGGCATGCGAGCTACTTGTCGCGGGTCAGCGCGAAGCCTTTCATAAATTGTCGCTGCAAGATCAGGAATACGATCATCGGCGGCAAGCTGGTGATGATGACGCCCATCATCATCGGTCCGAAGTTGTCGCCGACTTCCACATTCTGCGTTAGCGATTGCATGCCCCACTGCACAACCTGCAGATCTTGGTCGCGCAGGAGGATTAGCGGCCACAAGAATTGATTCCAGCCAAAGAGGAACATGATGACCATCAGCGCGCCGATGGTGTTCCAGCTGAGCGGGATGAGCACACGGAACAGAAACTGCAGCGGCGAGGCTCCATCAAGCTGCGCGGCCTCGGACAGGTCAGGCGGCATCGTCATAAAGTGCTGCCGAAAGATAAAGACGCCGGTCGCGCTTGCCAACAGCGGCAGCGTCAAGGCGACGTAGGGATGGGGCCAGGCATCGAAGCTGACGACGCGGCGATACAGCGCGATAAGCAGCACATCGCCCGGCATGATCAAGGTTATCAGCACGAAGCCGAAGACGATCCATTTGCCCGGATACCGAAAATAGACCAAGCCCAGTCCAGCGAGGACTGACATGATTGTTTTGCCAACAGCGATTAAAAGGGCGATGATAAAGCTGTTCAGCATGAAGCGGCCCATGTTGCGCTGGACCATGACCGTGTGCAGGTTCTCGAAGAACATCGTACCCGGCGTAAATTTGTGATTGTAGACTTCGGGGTTGCTCTGTGTGCTGATCAAGAGCGCGTAAAACATCGGGAAAGTGATGATAATCACTGATATGATCAGGATAAGGTGGGCATACCAACGCTGTGGGACCAGCCGCCGCCACAGCGGACGCTCCTTGCCAGCCGAAGGGTCGAAGACAAATCTTGAACTGGCGCTTTCAGTCATATCAATAGTTCCCGTATTGCACGCGGCGCTGCCCAACGCGGAATTGGACGATGGTTATCCCGACGACGATCAAGAACAGGATCAGCGATTGCGCCGTCGATTTGCCGATGTCGCTGGCGAGAATGCCCGTCACATAAACGCGATACATGGCCGTAAAGGTCGATTCGGTCGGCCCCCCGCGAGTTAATACAAATATGAGGCCGAATGTATCAAAGAAAGCGTAAATCGTATTGGTGACGATCAAAAAGAATGTGAACGGCGAAAGCAAAGGAAAGGTGATGCGCGCGAAACGTTGCCAGGCGCTCGCGCCATCAATAGACGCCGATTCTAGCAAGTCTTTGGGTATCGTCTGCAGTCCGGCGGTATAAAACAGGATATTGAAGCCGATGACATTCCAGACGCTAGCGAGCACGACGCTGATCTGCGCCGCCGGGATAGAGACCAGCCACGGCACCTTTGCGCCAAACAAAAGGTCGAGCGCGCGGTTGACGATGCCCGATTCTGTGCCCAGCAGCAGGCCAAAGATTGAGCCGGCCACAATCGGAGAGATCGCATAGGGCCAGATCAGCAAGGTGCGATACAGGCTCGCGCCGCGTATCGGCTGATTGAGCATGCTGGCGATCAACAGCGCCAAGCTCATCGCAATGATGATGATGCCAAACGATAACGCGAAGCTCAGAAACAGGTTGCTGTGATAATCTACATCGGACAACATGCGCGAGAAATTCGACACGCAGATGAAACGGGTGCGCGGCGCGCCGAAACGCGCCAAAAATGTCGAGAAGCGCAAGGTGTCAAACATAGGCAGGTAGACGAAGAAAATCAGCACCAGGATGGTGGGCGACAAGGCGGCCAAGGCATAGACCAAGCCGAAGCGGCCGCGAAAAGCGCCAGGCGTCGTATCGCCACGCGGCAACAGGCGCTGGCCGCGGAAGTAGCGCCACAGCAAGCTGCTGAAGATATTCAGAGTCAGCATCAGCCCAAGCGCGACCGCAATCCAGCCGACCATGATGTCTTCGCTCTTTTGGTCGGACTGAAACATGCAATAGCCGAGTGGCGCGGTCAACAGCGTCGCGCCGGCAGCCCCGGCAATCGCGCCGATGAGCAGGCTGATATTCACCGAGCCAACCTGTGTCTGCCAGCGCAGGAAAGCGAAGTAGCCCGCGCCCAATACAGCGCCGACCAAGGTGACGAGTATGGGATGAACGGAATAAGCGATGTCTTCCATGCGAACTTTCGGCGAACTTTCGCGCTCTGGTCTATCCGAGTGGGCCAGCCTCGGCAGGCGACTCAACCCGCCCAGGCCGGCGTTGTTGCGACCGTTCGTCCGCCTATTCGTCGGCGAAGAGGAAGTTGTATTCCTGCAGCAACTCGGTCAAGGTGGCATTGGTATCCATGATCATGGCGTCCAGGTCGCCGCCATTGAGCATGTAGTCTTCGACCAAGCCATTGTAGTAGGGGCGACTCTGCTGGAAGGTGCCGTAGGTCGAGCCGCGCGTGGCGTTGTTGACAGTCGAGTTGCCCAACTGGGTGCTGGCTGTCAAGAAGTTCGGGAAAGCCGCATACCAGTCATCCGCCTCAATATCCACCCGCGCGCCGCTGGGGATATCCCAGAGGATTTCATTGCCCGGCGCCAGATTCTGCAGCAGCTCGATTGAACTATTGCGCACCGGCACATACCCAGAGGCGGTGTGCCAACTGGCGCTGTTTTCGGTGTTGCTAAAGAAGAGCAGAAATGCCATCGCCGCATCTTCGACAGCCGGCTCCAAGCCATTGCTGATCCACATCGTCGCCCCGCCAAGGATATTGCCAACCCAACCGCTCGGGGCATCTTGATTGTAGACCATGCCGGTCGTATCCAGCCTGAAGCCGGTCTCGGCAGCGCCTTCGCTGACTGCGCGCGCGGCAGCCGAGCTGCTCATCAGGATGGCCACCTTGCCAGAGATGAAATTCTGCGTCGGCGGACCCCATTGATCCTGCCCCTCGAAGATGAAATAGCCGTTGCTGTAGAGGTCGCGGTAGAATTGAGCGATGGCGCGGTAGGCATCCGTATCAAGGTTGAACTCGGTTGCGCGAGCCGCTCGACCATTCTCGTTGTTGACCATGTACTCATTCTGCTGAGCCAGCCACTGCTCAATAAACCAGCCGGAAAAGGGCCAGGAAGCGCAAGCGGATATCGTGCCGTCATCCACCAAGGGCTGCAACGCGACGCAAGCATCCAAGACCTCAGCCCATGTCTGTGGCAGCTCGGTTATGCCAGCTTGCTCGAGCAGGTCGACATTGTAGTACATGATCGGCGTCGAAGTATTCCAAGCGACCGAAGCCCATACGCCGTCGACTGTGTAGTAGTTGGAGATGACCGGGATGATATCGTCAAAGTTGACTGGATGCCCCAGCACTTCCTCGCGCCCGGCGATGATCTCCTCGGCGAAGCTGAACCAGTCAGAATCTACTGCGAATTGCAAGGCGGCGTCAAAGAGCTGCACGATCTCCGGATAGTCGCCATCTTCGCGGCCCAGCGTGTAGTTGTTCACGATCGTGTCGTAGTCAACCACCGAAACCATCTCCACATGGATGTCGTCTTGAAGCGCATTAAACCGCTCCGCCGTATCAACCGCCCAGTCATAGCGATGGTCGCTGAATGCCACCCAAGCCTCCAGCTCAATCATATCCTGAGCCAGCGCCGGCCCCAGCGCGCCAAGCGCAACTGCCAAAATAAACAATTTGCGTGCAAATCTGCCAATCATGCTTCATTCCTCCATCTATGTTTTTCTGTCAGTAATATAACACGGACAGGGTCAATTCACGCGCTTATTGAATTAAAATCTGTCTAAGGGAGTGTTGCATATTCGGGCAGGAATTGCAACATATCGTAATCAACAAGCGTGGTGAATGCGTGGATGTGACAATCAAGCCCCCAGAACGAGGGAAGGGGAGTTTTTCCGGCGCTTCCGCAGCATGGTAGCCCCCCTTTTGCGCCGCGTAGACACAGGCGGTCGGGGAGGAGTTTGGGGTGGGGGCAAAGCAACGCGTATCCACCAAAATCACCGCTCCCCATCAACAAAGCAGCCAGTCGCCAGAAAAGCCTCAAGGCTGGATGAACACCACCTCGAAGAGCGCCCCCCAATTCTTGCCGGTAATGTAAAAAGTCTGCGCGTCGGGATTGTAGGCTATGCCGTTCAACACGCTGCCGGGCGACATAGCGCTGCGCTCGGCAGCGGTCAACAGCGCCGATGCATCGATCAGCGCGGTAATCTCGCCAGTGATTCTGTCGATGCGGAAGATGTAGTCGGTATTCCAGGCGTTGGCATAGATGTGCTCGCCAACGCATTCCAGCTCATTCAGCAGCTGCGGGGGAATCAACTGTCCTTCCAGGGTGACCGCGCCACGAAAGAGCAACTCGAATGTGGCGAGGTCGCGCAGGGAAAGGTAAGACGAGCCATCGCTCATGAACAAGAAACGCCCATCGCTGCACAATCCCCAGCCTTCCCCAGCGTATTCGATGGTCTCGATCAGCTCGAAGCTGTGAAGATCGTACACGAAGGCCAGCCCAGATTGCCAGGTGAGCTGGATGAGGCGGTCGCCGACGCGTTCCAAGCCTTCGGCAAAATAGGCGGCGTCCAGCGGCAGGTTGATCTCGGGCGCGCCGGTCTCGATATCGACGCGGCGCAAGCTAGAGCGTCCGCGCAGGCCCGTTGATTCATAAAGCGCGCCATCATGCCAAAGTAGCCCTTGCGTAAAAGCGCTGGAGTCGTGCGGGTAGGTATTAAGCACCTGCGGCACGAGAACAGGCGGCTGCGCCAAGGCTGGCCAACACAAGAGTGCCAAGAAGCCGATGATGACAAGGCGCTGGAGCATGATCCGGCTCGCTTCTGCTTCGGATGTCAAGCGAATTGTAGCAGGATTCGCCCCCACAGCGCTAGAGCAGAACCGTCGCTGTGGAATTTAGGTAAATATGACAAAAAACGGCGGGCGATTTACAACGATTTCGCCATCGAAATTAGAAATTATGCCCAATAGACTATCTATATCTGTACAAATGGCACAGTTCTAGCAGAAAGAAGGGAAAAATGGCTGGCTTTGTCCCACCCGATTCCGCGAAAGAATCGCCCTCCGCGCTCTTGGCATGGGCAAATGAGAACGACATTGTAGAGATTGACCTGCGCTTCGTCGATATTCGCGGTGTGCCGCAGCACTTCAGCATGCCGCTGCAATCGGTAGACGCAGGCGCCTTTGAAGACGGCTTTGGCTTCGATGGCTCCAGCATTCAGGGCTTCCAGGCTATTAATGAATCGGACATGATTCTGCTGGCAGACCTCAGCACAGCCTTGGTTGATCCCTTCTTCAGCTACAAGACTCTGACGATGTATTGCGATGCGCACGACCCGATCAGCCGCGAGCCCTATGCGCTCGATTCGCGCGGCGTATCCAAACGCGCCGAAGCCTATCTGGCTGCCAACGACCTGGCAGACAGCGCCTACTTTGGACCTGAAGCCGAGTTCTTCATGTTCGACAATGTGCAGTACAGCACATCGCAGAACAGCAGCTTTTATCGCGTTGACTCGTTTGAAGGCGACTGGAACAGCGGCAATGAAGACCCGGCTCAAGGGCACATGAACCGCATCAAGATGGGTTATTTCCCGCTGCCGCCGCTGGACAAAACCCACGATGTGCGCGCCGAGATGGTGCAGACATTGCTGGATGTCGGCATGGAAGTCGAGGTGCATCATCACGAGGTCGGCGGCGCCGGGCAAGCTGAAATCGACCTGAAGTATGCGCCGCTGCTGCAGATGGCCGACATGATGGTCACCTACAAGTATGTGGTGAAGAATGTCGCCGCCATGAACAACCTGCACGCCACCTTCATGCCCAAGCCGCTCTTTGAAGAGAATGGCAGCGGCATGCATGTGCATCAGTCGCTATGGAAAGACGGGCAGCCGCTCTTCGCCGGCGACGAGTATGCGGGCCTCAGCCAGATGGCTTTGTGGTACATCGGCGGGCTGATCAAGCATGCGCGCGCCTGCGCCGCCTTCACCAACCCGATCACCAACAGCTATCGGCGTCTGGTGCCGGGTTATGAAGCGCCTGTCAACCTGGTCTATTCTGCGCGCAACCGCTCGGCTGGGATCCGCATTCCCATGTACAGCAACAGCCCGAAAGCCAAACGCATCGAAGCCCGCTGGCCTGATCCCGCCGCCAATCCTTATCTGGCGCTGCCGGCGCTGCTGATGGCTGGCATCGATGGCATCAAGAATCAGATTGATCCCGGTGCCGCGTCCGAAGCCGATCTCTATGAAGGCGAACACGAAACGCCGGTCATGCCGGGCACATTGGGCGAGGCGCTGCGCGAGCTAGACGCCAACCGCGGCTTCTTGACCGAAGGCGGCGTATTCACCGATGCCTTCATCGACAACTTCATCGCCTACAAGCAGGTCGAAGACCAGGACGCAGTGGCTATGCGCCCGCATCCTTATGAATTCGAGCTCTACTTCAGCGTCTAAGGCTGCATTGCTAGCCCCTCCCTCGCTCTGGGGGAGGGGGTTATCCCAGCGTAAGCTCCCGCCACTTTCGCAGCAAAGCGCTTGTGCATGGACCCGGCGCGCCATTGCCAATCACGCAGTCATCGACGCGCACGATGGGCACAATCTCCTTGGTGCTGGAAGTGATGATGACTTCGTCGGCGGCGCGATACTCATCCAACGTGATATCGCGCAGGTCCACTTGGTCGCCCAGCAGCCTGATGACCTCCGCGCGGGTGATGCCCGGCAAGACGCCACGGGCTGGACTGCTCCAGATGCCGCCCCGACAGATGAACGTGTTGCTGCGCGTGCCTTCGCGCACCTTGCCCGCTTCGGTATAGATGGCTTCTAGCGCTTGCGGATTGGCTCGGCGCGCCTTGAGCTGGGCGGTGATGCCGGGGATGTAGTTGATGGTCTTGGCTTCGGGCAGGTGCCGCGCCTGTTCGACCGCGACGACAGACGCGCCGCGCTGGATCGTCTCGGCTGGCAGAGGCAGCATCGGCGCAACCATCACCAACAAGCGCGATTTACCTGTGGGCAAGAAACCGCCATGACCTTCGCCGCCAGTGATGACCAGGCGTATTCCGGATTCACTGTAGTTGTTGTGGCGCAGAGTCTGCTCGACGATATCAGCCAGCTCTGCGATATCCCAGGGACAAGCCAATTCAATCAGTTGGGCGGACCGCCGCAAACGCTGCAAATGCTCGACCAGCCGAAAAGGCGCTCCCTTGTAGGTGCGCAGAAAGTCGAAGACGCCATAACCGCGCAAGACAGCCAGATCATCCGCCGGGATGCGCGCCTGGCTCGCCTCGACAAACTCGCCATCAATATAATGAATCGCCATGCATAGAGTATACACGCTGTGGCGGCAAGCTGCCCGTCAATGAACGGCTGACAACACTGGTACAATGTGCCTATGTGGCGCTGGATTCTCCTGCTAATCGCTTGCTTCGCGCTGTGGCGCTTGCCGGCCCAGGCGCAATCGCTGCTGTCGCTGGTCAATAATTTTCGCGCGGCGCGGGGATTGCCAGGCTTGTCGCTGGATGCGCGCTTGACGGCGGCAGCCCAAAACCAAGCCAGTTGGATGGCGGCCAACAGCCAATGCTGCGACCACTCACAGGGTGGCGCGAGCACTGCCCGGTCGCGCGCCAATCGCTTCGGCTACAGCGCGCCCTTAATCACCGAAATCATCTATCTAGGCGGCTCATCTGGAGACGCCTTCGCCTGGTGGCAGACTTCAGCAATTCACACACGCGAGCTCATGCGCCCAAGCGGCGGGCAGGCCGGCATCGCCAGTGTCAGCGGCAACAACCAAACGGCGCATGTGGTTGTCTTTGGCTGGACGGGCGGCAGCGGCAGCGCGAGTGGCGGAGCAGCCCAGCAGCCCGCGTATGTGGTCGGTTTGGACGAATTTGGCCATATCAAGCATGAGGTGCAGCCCGGCGACGATCTGGGCACGATCGCCTGGCGTTATTATGGCTACAACTGGGATATTCTCCCGACCATTCGCGCGCTCAATAATCGCACCCAGTCCGAGGATCGCCTGCTGGCGCCGGGCGATATCTTGCTCATCCCGCCCAAAGCCGGCACCTATACGCCCGTGCCCGGCACACCAAGCGCCCAGCCACAACCCAGCGCCACGCCCACCGACCAGTCAGCCACAGCAGAAAGGCCAGCGCCAAGCGCCAGCCCCGCCGCCCGCGCCGCCACGCCGGTACCGACCGCGCCCAGCCTGCGCACGATCCGCATTGGCAATCTGCCCAGGCCCATCGCCACGCCGCAGCCGCCACCCATCGCCCCTGAAGCCGCCGCGACCTTGCTGGAACTGAACTTGCTGGCCGCGGCAATCGTCACGCAACTGCTGGTCATCGGGTTTGCGCTTGCGGCTTTCATTCGGCGTTGACCCGCAACATGCCAGATTGCCGATGCGCCCGAGTTGACAGATTCTATGGCTTGCAGGATACTGACAGCGTGATCAACTGTGGCAAGATATGGGAATATGACCAGCTACAAGGATTGGGTGCGGCAGGCGCAGGCTGGTGACCGCGGCGACAAAAATCAGGCTTTTGACAAGCTGGTGCGCGATTATCACGGCATGGTCTATGCAATTGCCTATACGCGGGTCAGCGATGCGCAGTTGGCGGAAGATGTCGCGCAGGAAGCCTTCCTCACCGCGTATGCGCGCATCACGCAGCTGAACGATGTCAGCGCCTTCCCGGCTTGGCTGCGCCGCATCGCGCTGACCCAGGTTGATCGCATCAACCGCCCCCTGCCACACGAGGCGCTAGATGAACATGCCTTGGCTGACTCCGCAGCCAGCCCCGAAGCGCAGGTGGAAGCCTTGGAATTGCGAGCGCGCATTCGAGCGGCGGTGGCTGCGCTGCCGGCGACGCAGCGCGCAGTCACCCGCGACTTTTACCTCGATGGACAGTCACAACGAGAGATCTCAGAACGACTGGGACTGCCCTTGGCCACTGTGAAAAAGCGCCTGCAATATGCGCGGGCGCATCTGCGCGGCTTGCTGTCGGGCCTCAACGAAGGGATTGGCCGCGCTTTTAAGCCCGAGCCAGCGCAGGAATTGCAGCCAGTGTATATCGCGCGTCGGCGCAGCGCGCCCCGAGACCCCTTCCCGCGCGAAACGAAGAAGGGGTAAGCCGGTCGGTTAGCTGCCAGGCACGGCTTCGCAAGCGCCGTTGCGCATGCATGCCCAAGTCATATCGCCGCCGTCCAGGTGCAGCCGCTCGCCCATGCCTTGCAATACTGCCGCCATCGCCGCGACATAGGGCGCGGAAAAGCTGGTGCCGTTCAAGGCTTTATAGCCGTTGTCGAGGTAGATGGTGTGCACATCGCGGCCCGGCGCCCAGATATCGCCGCCTTTGTTGCTGAAGCTGCTGCGCTTGCCGTCAGAATCAATCGCGCCGACTGCTACGACGCCTTCATAACGCGCCGGATAGCCGGGCAGGCCGCCACCGCTGTTGCCTGCCGATGCGATCACGGTCACGCCTTTTCCCATGGCGTATTCGACAGCGTCCTTGGTGACCTGCGAGCCGACCATGCTGCCCAGCGACAGGTTGATGATGTCGGCGTCGTTGTCGGCGGCATACACGATGCCCGCAGCCACATCCGCCATTGAGCCACTGCCGCTCGGACCCAGCACGCGCACCGGCAAGATCTGGCTGTTGTTGGCGAAGCCAGCGATACCGATGCCGTTGTTGGTGTTGGCGGCGATGATGCCGGCCACGCTGCAGCCATGCCCAAAGACATCTTCGGGGTCATCGTCGTTGTCGACAAAGTCATAACCGCCCGAAAGCACGCGCCCCTGCAAATCTTCGTGGGTCATGCAGACGCCTGTGTCGATGACAGCCACAGTCATCGGCTGCAGATCGCCCATCTCGCGCCAAGCCTGCTCTGCCTGAATATGTGGCAGCGCCCACTGTCGGTCATAGTCGGGGTCGTTGGGGGGGATCGCAAAGTCAACTTCGCGGTCGGCGATGCCGATCGGCGCCTCGGAAATCACAGGCGCGACGCTGACAAGAAAATCCTGCTCGACCAGCGCGACATCGCTGTCAAAATAGAAATCGCCCGCCAGCAGTTCCACATCCTGGCTGAATTGGCTGTCGAAGCGCTCTGACGCGTCCACCACCCATATATCCAACTGGGCGATGCGTTCGACAACATCCTGGTCGAGATCGGCGCCGATGCGCTGGAGATACTCAAGTTTCTCGCTGGGCGGCGTGTCCGGGTCGAAATGAATGACCCAGTTGCCGGTCGGCTGCGCGCCTTCAACAAGATCAATCCGCGTGCTGTCCAGTTGCTGGATAGTCGGCTGCATGCCCGGCGGAAATTCGCTGGCGGCGACAGGCAGGCACAGCAGCGCCAACAGCAGCAGCGTCATAAGACGTGAATAGGTGACCATAGGGGAGTTCCCTTCTTTCGATGATCGGGAGCGCTGTCGACATTGTAACAGCTTTGCCAATCTGTACGCAAGCAAGGCCGCGATGGTTGCGCTAGGGATCGAGACGGCGGCGGTTCACGGCGAAGTCAAAGATATCGTCGCGGGCGTAATGCCCTGTGACATCCAGATACATCTGTTCCTGGGCGATCATGCCTAGGTCGAGGTCGGCGGTGATGATCGTCTCTTCGTCAAATACCGGCTCGACAAGATACTCGCCATCGGGCGCGATGATGGCGCTGCCCCCGTTCAGCAAGAAAGCATCGGCAGCGCCGCTTTGTTCGGGCGACAGCTGCAGCTCGGGCGGGAAGTCGGCGGCGGTCATGATGTTGCCCGCTGCCAGCACAAAGCAGCGCCCCTCGAAAGCATAATGGCGGCTGGCGATCTGGTGCATGGGTTTGACAGTGGGCCAGAGCGCGATGTGAATATCTTCGCCGCTGAGGTGCAGGGCTTGGCGAGCATGCGGCATCCAGTGTTCCCAGCAGATCAATCCACCGACTCGCCCGGCTGTCGTGTTTGCCGCGCGCAAGCCAGCGCCGTCGCCCTGCGCCCAGACCAACTGCTCGGTATAGGTCGGTCGCAGCTTGCGGTGGTGGTTTCGGAGCGCGCCATCGCCATCAATCATGACGAGGCTGTTGTACAGGCTGCGATTGCCGCGTCCGCGGGTTACGCGCTCGTTCATGCCAAAGACCAGCGCGATGCCGTGTGTCTTTGCGCTGTCCCGCAGCTGGCGCATCGCTGCGCTGTCGATCGCCAGGCTGTTGCTGACGAGGCGGGCATAGAGCTGCTTGGTGGGCGCGTGACCCCAGCGGGCATAGTCGAGCGCGCAATCCAGCCATGCGGGATAGCCGGAGAAGAATGTTTCGCCCAATACCGCCAACTGCGCGCCACTGCGAGCGGCCTGGGCGATCAATGACAGCGCTTTGTCGATGGTCGCTGGCAAATCGCAATAGACGGGCCGCGCCTGGATGATCGCGACACGCGTGATGTCGGGGCTCATCCGCCAGCGCTCAGCACGGCGCGAACTCGAAATTGCTCGCCGTCGCTATCTGGCGCATTGGCGACTGCCTCGTCCACCAGCAGCGGCGGTCCCGCTTCATCGGGGCGCATCACGCTGGTCAATGGCAAAACCGACGAAGTCGGGTCAATATGCGAGGTATCCAACTCGTCCAGCTTTTGAAAATAAACCAGAATGTCGGAAAGCTGCTTTTGGTAACGCGCGACATCGTCATCGTCCAGCTCCAAGCGAGCCAGCTCGGCAATGGCGCGCACCTCAGCCTGGGTCAAGGCTGGTTCTGGCATGATTGTCTCTCCTGCGGTTGGCTCTGCAGTATACTTCCGCGCGCTGGGCAAACACAGGCAGAATCTGCGCGGGCGAGACAGCGCCTCGTCTCTAATGCCAACAGCTTGCGAGAGCGCAGGGCAGCTCCCGCGACTTTTCGCAGGGTCAGGGAAGGCGATTTGCGTGCTACAATGGCGCGCGCAAGGCCGGCTGCGGAGGCAACGATGCGAGCAACCGTGACACAAAATGAAGCGCTGCGCTTGCTGCGCCGCGAACATCAGGCTGTCTATGCCTTGATAGCGGAGCTGTCGCACGAAGAAATGACGCGCGGCGATACCATCCGCCATGGCTTGTACGCCGACCAGCGCTGTTCGTTCAAAGACCTGCTCGCTCATCTAATCTGCTATGAAGCCTTCACGCTGGCTGCCATCGCCGACTGGCAGCGCGGACGCCAGCATTGGGTGATCGATGCCGCGCGCGATGCCCGACAAAGCCGCGACATCCACTACGGCGGCATATCAGAACGGGCGGGATTGAGCCTGCGCGAGCAACTCGACGAATATCGGCGCGTCGGCACGGCGCTAGAAGAGCGCATCGCGGCGCTTTGTGAAGCCGACTGGCGCAGCGAACCGACGTTTGCCATGTCGCGCGCGTATGATCTGGGCGGGATGATCGAAAACGTTATGGTGACGCCGCCGCGCCCCATGTACCGCCACCTGCCCGTGCATGTGCCCGACGCCGCCGACTATATCGGCAGCCTGCGCGCCGCGTCGGAGCGATAGATGCGGCTTCGCGGCTGTCTGGGCGCGCTCTTTGTCGGCAGCCTGCTGGTGGCGCTGACGTCTGTTTGCGCTTTTGGCAGCTTCACCCTGGCGCAGCAGACTGTCGTCGACCTCGGCGCATCGGGCTTCCGCGTTGACGATCCCGTGCAAACATTGCGCTGCCTGGCAACTCAGCAATGCGCCGACGAAAGCGCGAACGAAGCGCCGCCGCTGCTGCTGACGCCAAAGCTTACATCCATGCCCGCCGACTCGCCGCCCACAGCCACCCAGAGGCCTGCGCCGCAGATTGCGCTTGCGCCCTCGTCCACGCCGCCAACACTGGCCGCCTTGCCGAGCAGCCTGCCGCCAGTCGACCCGCGCGCCATCACCCTGCTGCTGATGGGCATCGACCAGCGCCGCGCTCTGGAAGACGACGGACCTTTCCGCACCGACACCATGATCCTGCTGCATGTGAATCCAGCGCGCCGGACGGTCGGCGTGCTGTCGCTGCCGCGCGATCTGTGGGTGCGCATCCCCGGCTTTGGCGAATCGCGCATCAACACCGCCAATTTCAAAGGGGATGGCGCGGCTTATCCCGGTGGCGGCCCCGCTTTGGCCATGGCGACCATCTATGAAAACTTCGGCCTGCGCGTCGACAAATACCTGCTGGTGAATTTCGAGGTATTTATCACTTTGGTCGATACGCTCGCGCCCAATGGCCTGCCCATCACGATTACAGAATTTATTGACGACCCCTATTATCCGGACGAGGCGGAGGGCTATAACCCGGTGCGCTTCGAGCCCGGCGAGTATCGACTCGCTGCGGAATCGCTGCTGCAATATGCCCGCACGCGCGCCACACCAGGCGGCGACTTCGACAGAGCGCGCCGCCAGCAGCAAGTGTTGGATGCCGTGCGCGCCCATGTGCTCAGCGCCGGCGGCATCGCCACTTTCATCAGCCAGGCACCGTATCTGTGGGGGCAGTTGCAAGACAATTTCAGCACCAACCTGGAGTTGAACGACATCCTCTCGCTGGGACAGCTGATGGGCAATATCCAGCGCGACGACATCCGCTACAGCGTAATCAGCAACCTGCATGTTGTGCCCGGCACGAGCAGCGACGGGCAGCAGATTTTGATTCCCAACCTCGACTCGATACGCGATTTGGTCCTGCGCACCTTTTATCCGCCCGACCTGTCCAGCAGCGACCTGCTGGAACGGGCGCGGCAAGAAGCAGCGCCAATCGTTGTATGGAATGGCACGCAGGTCGACAACCTGGCGCGCGATACCAAGAATTGGCTGGAAGCGCGGGGATTCATCGTAACCGACATCAGCAGCGAGCAAAATCGTTTTCGCCGGCAAACCGAAATACGCGTTTATGGGCGGTACAGCTGGACGGCGCAGGCTCTGGCAGACTTGCTGGGCGTGCCTGGCGACCGCATCTTGCCCAGTGGCGACCGGCAAATCGCGCGGGGCGTGTTGATCTTGCTGGGGGCGGATGCGCCGGCCGTCATCGGCGGCTAGCAGCCCCTTCTTTACCGGGAGTGGTGAATGCGTGAATATGGCAATCAAGCCCCAATCCCCCCAGCCCCTTGCCCCCATAACGAGGGAAGGGGAGTTTTCCCAGAGCTTCCGCAGCCTGTAAGCCCCTCCCTCATTTTTGGGGAGGGGGCAAAGCAACGCGTATCCAGCAAAATCACCACTCCCGGCAAATAGAACCATCTAAGGGACTTTCCGCGAAGCTAGCGGTCGGCGTTTCTCGGCCGCTCCTGGTTAAATCTGGCTTTCAGCTGAGTAAGCACCGCTTGAATCTTGGAAAGCAAACGCGGAACGACGGAATTCCAACGCAGCAGGACGGCAATCGTGAGCAAGCCGATGACGCTGCCAGTAACTATGCCCGCGATAGTGGATACCCAGAATGCAATTAACGCGCCGATGGTCATCACCGCGGACGCGCCCTCCTTCTTTCTGAGTAAGAATCCGACACTCAAATACAGGGCGGCGACCAGGAGCATGATGTGCAGGTTACTGATAAAATCCCATACTACGCCGACTGCGCCAGCGAGAAATCCAACGGGTCCCGACGAAACAGTCTGGCTAGCGATGACAACAATTGTGATGCCCAACACAATGAGTATTACCACGCGTTTATCTTCCACGATTTTCTCTCTCAAACTATAGCAAGCAATTTGCACATTATAGAGTGCAAACAATTTACCCGCAATAGCGTGTAGATGAATTGCCAGCATTCATAACAATCTCTGTACTGATGCGCAGGTACGGAGATGTGGCGACACATTGGCAAGTCATTTGGGAGCGTTGTTAGGGAACGCCGTCTACAACTGGGGTTATCCCAAGAGAGGTTGGCGTTTCGCTGCGGCAGCCACAGGAACTACATCGGCGAAATTGAGCGAGGTGAGAAAACCCCCTCGTTGCGCATTATTTTTGCATTGGCAGAAGCCTTAGAGATTAATCCATCCGATCTAGTGAGAAAGGTTGAAGAGCGAGAGTTGTCAAAGAAAACTAGAACAATCTCATCTAGCTAACAGGTCTTTATACCGCAGTCGTTTGCCATCCATTCCGCGTACAATATCCGTCATCGGATGCCGTGTGTCTAGCGGACGGGCATTATGCCGACCTGCAAATTCGTTCACATACCGATGCAGATGCTTGCGGCTCATGCGGCGGTATGTAACCATGTATCCGCGCTTCAACATAGGGAGTGGTGAATGCGTGGATATGACTATCAAACCCCATCCCCAGCCCCTTGCCCCCATAACGAGGAAAGGGGAGCTTTCCCAGAGCTTCCGCAGCCTGTAAGCCCCTCCCTCATTTTTGGGGAGGGGGCAAAGCAACGCGTATCCAGCAAAGCCACCACTCCCCTCCACCGATATACCCGCCCGCCCCGCCACAATATGTTACAATCTCCGCAAATTGCTCGCGGCGCACCAGGATGTCTTCATGGCAGCAGACAGCAGCAGACCGCTCGCCCGGCTGGTCTGGCTTGATCCATACAGCGGCGGCACGCGCGAACGAGCGCTGAGCGAAGGCGACAGCATTCGCATCGGCCGTTCTGCCGAAAATGACATTCAACTGTCAGAGGCGCATATCTCACGGACTCACGCCATCATCGCCTGCCATGACGGCGGATTTACCATTGATGATGTCGGCAGCGCCAACGGCAGCTTTGTGAATGGCGTACAGATTTATGGCAAGCATACGTTGAACATCGGCGACGAGGTGCATTTGTTTGTGTCGGCGTTGAAGCTGTTGCAGATCGCTGAGCCAGCAGAAGATGTAGCGGACCTGGTTGCGAAAGTCGCTGGCGACCGCGCCAGTCTGCGCATCGTGCGCGGGCCACAAGCCGGGCAGGTCTTCACCCTGCTCAAGGACGAGATATATGTTGGGCGTTCGATGCCCAACGCCAATTGGGAAATCGCGCTGCAAGACCCGACTGTTTCGCGTCCGCATGCTTTTATGGTTTGGGAAGAGTCGCGCTGGAAGCTGTTTGACCTGGGCAGCATCAATGGCACGGCAGTCAATGGCGAGCCCATAACCGGCGGCAAAGCCAAGTGGCTCGAAGCTGGCGACCGCATCGCCTTTGGCGGCACGTTGGCGCAATTCCGCAGCGGTTTGCCCAGCTCTGCCGATACCGAGCCGATTGCCTGACCCGCCGCTGGGCGAGCGACGAAACCAAGACACGACACAGGCAAAGCCAAATATCAGTTTCGCATCGCTGCCGATGACAGGAGCATGGCGGCTTGGCGATATTCAATAGCCGCCTCAACTGCCCGCGCGCGCCTTCTAAATTAACAGAACATGAAGGGCGGGCAAACAAAAGCCCCTGCATGGCTGAGGGGCTGCTGCGTGCCTGGAGAGATTCGAACTCCCGACACCTGGTTCCGTAGACCAGTGCTCTATCCGCTGAGCTACAGGCACATCATCGACAATCAGCATAGACGGCGCGATTGCCAATGTCAAGCATTAATCGACCGGCGAAAAAGCATCCGATTCCTTGACAGGCGCAATCTTCAACCAGTAAAATGCCTCTGCGTTGATGGTATGGCATCGTTGATGCTGGCCAGCTTTCCGAGGTTCGCTTTTGAATCACCCGCGCGGCAGTTATTTGAACAAGCGACTTCTGCGGTTGCAGGTCGGTTTTTTGCTGTCGGCTGGGCCTGGCGCTTGCCGCAGCTTTCCCCTGAACATCCCGCAGCGGCTGCAAATTCACGAAGATTTGTTTGTCGAGTCGCTGACGGGCGATTTGGTATTGACGCGCGCCAAAGATGGCATTTTGCTGCAAGGCAAGCTGGAAATCTGCCATCGGCGTGAATGCGACCGCTGCCTTGACTCATTTGAACACGGATTTAAGCTGGATATCGCCGAACTCTTTGCGCTGCCGACGTTTGCGGGCAAGACTGACTTTTGCGTAGATGGCAACAACGAGATCGACCTGGCACCACTGCTGCGCGAAGAAGTGTTGATCGAAGCCAGCTACCGCGCTGTCTGCCGTGAAGATTGCCACGGACTCAGCGCCGAGACCGGCGACAAACTGAACGCTGAAAGCGATTGGTCCGCGGCGCGCGAGCTCGACACCGAGGCCGGCGCAATCGACCCGCGCCTGGCTGTCTTAAAGCAGCTGCTGGCGTAATCGCAACAAAACTTGTACACTGCGCCCTTGATGAGACGGCGTTGCCAACCAAACAAGGTTATGCTGTGAATGGATTTGAAAGCGGGCTTGCGTCCGAAGTTGGGTCGCTGGCTTACCTGGTCGACGAAAACACCGAAAAAGACGATTACGCCGTCTTGGTCGAAGACGCGGATCTGCCGTTCTTCACAGACGAAATCGCGGAAGACCTGGAGATCGAATCCGACGAAGAGTTCGACCTGGATGAGATTTCTACCAGCGATACTGTCGGCATGTATTTGCGGGAGATGGCGCGCGTCCCGCTGTTGACGCCAGAAGAAGAAGTGCAGCTAGCCATGCGCCAGGAAGCTGGCTTGAAAGCCGAACGGCAACTGGCGCAAGCTCCTGATCATGAACGCCGCGCCGAGTGGCAGTTCCTCGTCCAGGATGGACAGCATGCCCGCAACCATCTGATCGAAGCCAATGGCCGGCTGGTCGTCTCGATCGCCAAGCGCTATATGGACCGTGGCGTGCAGCTGCTGGATTTGATTCAGGAAGGCAGCCTGGGTTTGATCAAGGCGGTCGAAAAGTTCGATTATCACCGCGGCTATCGCTTTAGCACTTATGCCACCTGGTGGATCCGCCAAACAATCACCCGCGCTGTCGCCGACCAGGGGCGCACCATCCGCGTGCCGGTGCACATGACCGACCGCATCCGTCAGATGTATCGCGTCGCTCGCGAGTTGGAACAGCAATCTGGCTGCAAACCGTCCGTCGAAGAAATTGCCGAAGTCATGGAAACCGAGCCGCGCAAGGTGCAATGGATGCTGCGCGTGTCGTGGCGGCCGCTCAGCCTCGAGCACCCGGTCGGCAAAGACGAAGACAGCGAGCTGGGCAACTTTATCGAGAATGACCGCGAGCCCAAACCATCCGACAGCGCCTACAGCAAACTGCTCAAAGACAAGATCGAAGAATTACTGGAAACGTTGACCCCGCGTGAAGCGCGCATCTTGCGTTTGCGCTTTGGACTGCAAAACGGGCACGCCTATACGTTGGAAGAAGTCGGACAGAAGTTTGGCTTGACGCGCGAACGCATCCGCCAGATCGAAGGCCGAGCGCTGCGCAGGCTGCGTCATCCTCGCCGCAGCCGCAAACTCCGCGATTACCTGGATTAGGGGGGCAGAGCTCTCGCCCCAGGCGCAGTACAGGCTCATTCCCTTTTGCCTGTTATGATAAAATCGCGCTTATGCGACCGATAGACATTCATCTGCGGACAGCGGCTTGTTTGGCGGGGTTGCTGCTGCTGGTGGTGGCTTGCAACATGGGCACGAGCGAAAATGCCCCGCCGACGCTGGCACCTTTGCCGACTCTGCCGCCACAAGCCACGCTCGGCTATGCTGCGCCTGGCCCAGTGACCGTCGGCGAGATCGGACCGACGCCCGAAGAGCCGCCTGTCGATGTGATGGGCGAGCTGTTGGCGCAGGTCGAATCAGACCGCTTGATGCAGCATGTGCGCAGCCTGCAAGAATTTCAGACGCGGCATATCGCCTCAACGCAAGATTCGCGCATAGAAGGCATCGGCGCGGCGCGGCGCTATATTCAAGACCAGCTCCAGCTATTCAGCGGCGCGTCTGGCGGCAATCTCTATACCTTCGACCTGCGGTTTGACGCGTACATCACGCCGGACGAACTCACGCCGCAATACAATGTCGTCGGCGCGATCGGCGGCAGCGAGGTAAACGGGGGCACTATCTTGGTCGGCGCGCATTATGACAGCATCGGTCTCGATCGCACTTCGGGCAGCGCCTATGCGCCCGGCGCAAACGACAATGCATCGGGCGTGGCGGCTGTGCTGGAGATGGCGCGCATCCTCAGCGCATCAAAGTACAAAGCGACGGTGATGTTTGCGCTTTTTTCTGCCGAAGAAATCGACCGCCAAGGCAGCCGCGCCTTTGCAGCCTGGATCAAACAAAGCAATATCGACCTGGTTGGCATGATCAACCTCGACACGATTGGCAATGTGCACGACTTTGCCGGCCTTGTCAACGACCAGCAGCTGCGCGTTTTTTCTGCGCCGCCCAACTCGACATCGCCCTCACGCAAGCTGGCGCGCACCGCCAACTTTCTGGCGTACAATTATGAGATGGATATGGCTTTGCAGGTGCAAGACGCCATCGACCGCGAAAATCGCTGGGGCGATCACTTCTCGTTCAGCGAGCTGGGCTATCCGGCGGTTCGCTTCATCAATGCCCACGAAGAAAAGCGCAATGCCGACCCCACCGACACCATCGAATTCATAGAGCCGGGTTACCTGCGCCGCGCCACGCAAGCCTCGCTGGCTGTGCTGCTGTCGCTGGCGGATGGTCCGCGTCCGCCCGCCAATATCGCCCTGCGCAATCGTGATGAGAGCTGGCAAGAATTGGTGTGGGAGCCAGTCGCCGCCAAGCGTTACATCATCGCGCTGCGACCGCCAGGCTCGCTGATTTATGCCCAGCAGATCCAATTTGATGAAACCAAGCTGTCTTGGGATGGCTTTGCCGACTACGAAGCTATCGCTATCGCCGCCATTGACGACCGTGGCTTGATTGGCCCCTTGTCGGCGGAGATCAACCCGCGCCAAACCAGCAGCTAGACTCTGAGCGGCAGGCACGGATATGCGCGTCGTCCACATCATCAAAGTTACCCGCATCAGCGGCGCAGAGCGGCATCTGCTGATCTTGCTGAGGGGGCTGCGCGGGCGGGGCGTAGATGCGCGGCTGATTATGCTGGTCGAGCCCGACAAACCCATGAAAGACATGGCTGCGGCGGCGCAAGAACACGGTATTCCATTGACTCGCCTCAGCATTCGCGGCGATTATGACGCTCGGCTGTTGTGGCGTTTGCGGCGGGCATTGCGAGCGACAGCGCCCGACATCGCGCATACTCACCTCATCCACGCCGACATGTATGGTTATGCTGCGGCAAAACTGGCGCTGGTGGACACAGTAATCAGCAGTCGGCACAACGACGACCCATTCCGCTATCGCCCTCGCTGGCGGCGGCTCAATCGGCAGTTGTGGCAGAGACTGGACGCGGGCATCGCTATTTCGGGCGCGATGGCGAACTTCGCCACAGAAATTGAAGGCGCGCCCCGCGACAAGCTGCGCATCGTGCGCTATGGCATGGACTACCACTGGCTGAGCGACGAGACCATTCAGCGGGTCCGACATGGCTTGCGCGCCGAACTGGGCTTGCCGCTGGATACGCCGCTGCTGGGCATGGTATGTCGGCTTGTGCGGCAAAAGGGCGTGCCCTATTCGCTGGAGGCGCTGCGGCGCATTCAATCTGACTTTCCCCAGGCGCGTTTGGTGATCATCGGCGATGGCGAAAAAGCTGGCGAGCTGCGCCAACTGGCGACAGCGCTGGGTGTGGCAGAGCGTGTGCATTGGCTGAGTTGGCGCGATGATGCGGCTGAACTGATGACGGCGCTGGATGTGCTGCTGGTGCCCAGCTTATGGGAGGGCTTTGGCCTGGTGGTCTTGGAAGCCATGGCGCGGCGCGTACCGGTGATCGCCAGTCGAGTCAGCGCCCTGCCGGAAGTGGTCGTCCACGGCGAGACCGGCCTGTTGATTGAAGCGCGGGATGTGGATGGGCTGGCGCAGGCGATTGCGCAGCTGCTGAGCGATCGCGCGTTGCGGAAGTATATGGGGCTGCTGGGGACAGCGCGGCTCGAAGAACATTTCAGCGCGGCGCGGATGGTCACTGAGACTGTTGAAGTCTACGAATCGGTCTTGGCAAAGCGCCGACCTCGCTAGGGCACGACGGTTGCCCCGAAGAGTCGGGGGAAGCGCAATCTGTAGGCTGCTTGAATAGCTGCTCTGCAATCGGATTCGATACTGCACAACAAAGACAGAGACAGTCTCCAGCATCTGCAAAATGGGTTGTTTTTTCATATAATTGCTATAATCAGTTTACGGACAATCATCGCCATTGCGAATGTATATGCTTGGACAACTTGCGCTTCTTCCAAAACCCTATCACAAGTTCCCGAAAACCAGGTATCAGGGAAGCAAGTCCAAACTTGTGCAGTGGATCTGGTCCAAAGTCGCATATTTGGATGTCGAGAGCTGTCTGGATGTATTTGGCGGCACAGGCGCTGTAGCGTACAAACTCAAACAGGAGCAGAAGCAGGTAACTTACAACGATTCCTTGAAGTTCAATTATTGGATTGGACAGGCGCTCGTAGAGAACTCTGAAGTAGTGCTGGAAGACCGTGAGATTGATTGGATACTCAATACATACGATGCTTCGTATCCTACCCTGATTGCCGATACTTTTAGTGAAATTTATTACCTTGATGAAGAAAATAGATGGCTTGATAAGGTAATCACTAACATTCATCGAATAAGCAACAAATACAAGCGGGCGCTTGCATTTTTTGCTTTGGCGCAGTCATGCATCATTAAGCGGCCGTACAATCTTTTTCATCGAAAGAATCTTTATGTTCGTACAGCCAAAGTAAAGCGGTCGTTCGGGAACAAAACAAGCTGGGATAAGCCATTTGAATCATGGTTTCGGCATTTTGTTGCTGAAGCGAATCGAGCAGTTTTTTCCAATGGCAAAGACTGCTATGCGACCAATATGGATGTGGACAGCGTTAGTGGAAAATACGATCTGGTGTATCTAGATCCGCCATACATATCGGGCAAAGGCGTGGCTGTTGACTTCCGAGACTTTTATCATTTCCTTGAAGGTCTAGTCAATTACAGCCAGTGGCGAGATATGATAGACATGACATCCAAGCATAGACGTCTCATTCGGCAGGTAAACGATTGGACTGACAAAATTCGAATCTATCGGGCATTTGAACGAGTATTTGAAAGGTATGCCGATAGTATTCTGGTCGTATCTTACAGAAGCGACGGCATCCCGTCGGAGTCGGAATTGATTCGACTTCTATCTCGATTCAAGACAGATATTAGAATAGAGAGATTCTGCAATTACCAGTATGTCTTGTCGAAGAACAAACGCTCTAACGAACTCCTGTTGATCGGCCAGTGATTGATGACGACATTTGAGCGCCAGATGCGCGAATACCTGCCCGTGTTTCAATCCACCATAGCAAACGACATTGGAGATTGGGTTGTCAAAGGATTCATCGATACTTATCGCAACATCTACACTGTGTCTGTCGACACAAAAGTCATTTCAAAGCTGATTGAGTTAATGTTATTTCCCAGAATCGCTGAGTTTGCTCGACTACACAGTTATGAACTTCATTTGGCTGAACATCAGAATCACTATCCTGACTTAACTCTTGCTGGAACAGATGGGCAAAAGATAGCGTTTGACTTGAAAAGCACTTACCGAACTGGCGCGCGAACAGCTAGCGGCTTTACATTGGGAGCTTTCACAGGATATTTTCGAAACAGGGATTCGAGAAAAAATATATCATTTCCATATAGAGAATACAAGAGACACTATGTCTTGGGCGTCATTTACTCACGAAGCCGAGAATCGATTGATGAAAGGTCTATGTTTAATCTTGAAGAGCTAGACAGTATTCAATCTGTAGCTCATGATTTTGTATTTCTATTGCAGGAGAAGTGGAAGATAGCTTCGGATAAGCCAGGAAGCGGTAACACCAAGAACATCGGCTCAACAAAGAGCGTTCAAGATCTTGTCGATGGTAATGGAGCATTTTCGACATTAGGAGAGCGAGTATTCGATCACTACTGGAGAAACTACCTAACTAAGGATATGGCTCTGGCTATTGAGTCCAACGTACCTTACAGGAGTCTCACCGAGTATTGGCATTGGCTAGATGGCGACTAATTCGAGTGCATGCTGTTTAGCCTGCACGTCCGATGGCTAGAAAACCTAGACTGATCCACGGAAACCCAACCCAGCGCATTATAGGCCTATACAATCAAGACTGGTTTCTGGGCTTTTGTCGCGGATCAACTTTTCCAGTTAGGGCACGACGAAGAGCACATCGGTAGCTTGCACGATGCGCTCTGCCTTGTGCAGCGCCAGCCGTAGCACATAATTGCCTGGCAACAGCGAATTGGCATGCAGCGTGGCCAGCGGCGCGTCGCTGCGCGATTCATAGACAGCATGCTCCAATGGCGTGAAGTCGGCAAATTGTCCGCCACGGATGTAGAACAGATAATAATCAGCCTGGCTGGTATCGAAGACGGCGCTGCCAACAATCGGTATTGGCTGGCTGACCGACTGCCAGCTGCGCGGCTGGGTGATCTGCAGCTGCGCGCCGACATTCCCAAATCGCTGCTGCTGGTAGACATCTCGCCAGCAGTCAATCGTGGGCAGGTAAGCCAGGCTGTGCTCGCGGGCATACCGTTCGGCTGCGACCGCATCAGGCTGCGAAGTGGCGGGGCCAGCGACAAAGAGCAGAGTCTGCGCGCCGGCCGCGATCGCTTCGGCTTGGTCTTCGATCGGCACGCGGCAGAAATTGGGCGGGATAGGCGGCAGATCGCCCGGCGCAACGCGGAACTGAATGCTCGCGGCAAGCTCGGGCGGCAGCGGATACGCCAGCGTGCTGTAGACGCCAGGCGAAACTTCAACCACAACCGAGCCAGAGGTGGGCTGCGGCGTGGGGTAGCGCTGGGGAAGTGGCGGATAATGCAGGTTGCCGGCGCTGTCGGGAATGCCAGCCGGCCCCTCCAGCGACCATTCGCCGACATACGCGGGGCAATCGATCGCGCCGATCGTCAAGCGGCTTGCTTCACAGACCTGGCGGCGCGACATGCCCGGCGGCGGATTAATTTGGTCGCTGAGCAGCCGGCCGTCAATGGCAAAGGCGCTGCGGCGGGTATCGTTGCCATAGATGCCGCGCAGGACATTGTTCCAGATGGGTGCCGCGCCGGTCAAACCGCTGGTATCGCGCATGGGCTCGCCATCGTTGTTGCCCACCCAGACGCCCACAGCGACATTGCGCGTATAACCGACTGTCCAGTTGTCTTTGACATCATCGGTGGTGCCCGTCTTCACCGCGCTGATGATGCCATCCGTGCGCAGAGGGCTATAGGCACCCATGGCTGGCGCGCGCGCCTCGTTGTCGCCCAAAATGTCATTGATGAGGAAGGCGATACGCGGATCAAGCACGCGCATCGCTTCCGCTTCCCGCAGTGTCGACTGAGCGGTGCCCTGCCCTCGCGGACAGCCGCCATCGTATTGATACACAATGCGCGCGGCGCTGTCTAACACGCAACGTATGGCGGTCACCGGCACATAATCGCCACCATTGGCAAAGACAGCAAAGGCGTTGGTCAGTTCAATGAGCGTAATTTCTCCACCGCCCAGAGTCAATGACAAGCCATAGCTGGCCGCGTCGTCCGCCAGTGTGTCGATGCCGAAGCGCCGCAGCATATCCAGCAGGTATTCCACCCCCACCAGTCGCAGCGTCTGCACAGCCGGGATATTGTAGCTGTTGGCCAGGGCGGCGCGCATGGTCATGGGTCCATGGAAGCGATTGTCAAAGTTGCGCGGCGCATAGACGGGTTGTCCGGGCACAGCGATCTCGGTCGGCGTATCCCAAAGCACATCCAGCGGCGAAACCCCTCGCTCTATAGCTGCGGCGTAGGTAAAGGGCTTGATCGTGCTGCCGGGCTGGCGGAAAGCTGTGCTCACATTGACGCTGCCATCAATGGCTTCGTTTTCATAATCGATGCTGCCGACCATAGCGATGATCTCGCCGCTGGCGGGCTTGGTCACGACAACCGCGGCATTGCTGACCTTGTTGCGCTGCAGCTGGGCAACCTGGTTGGCCGCGGCTTGCTGCGCCAGTTGGTTGACAGCCAGATCCAGCGTGGTATAGACGCGCAAGCCGCCGCCCAGAATATCGTCTGGCGTATAGCCAAGCCCCAACAGCAGCCGCTCTAGCTCGCCCAAGGCATAGATGGTGAAGTGCGGCGCGGTCAGCGAGGCTTTGCCGGGCACAAAGGTCAAGCCGGCTTGCAGGGTGTCGCGCGCTTGCGACTGGGTGATATGGTTTTCTTCGACCATCTCGCCCAGCACCAGCCGCCAGCGAGCGTCCACAGCCGCTTGCACAGTCGGGTCGGAATTCAGTGGATCGAGCCAGGCTGGGGCTTGTGGCAAGCCAGCCAGCAGCGCGGCTTCGCCCAGGTTGATCTGGTCGACATCTTTGCCGAAGAATGTCTGCGCGGCTGTCTGCACGCCATAGGCCAGGTTGCCATAATAGATCTCGTTGAGATACATCTCCAGGATTTCGGCTTTGCTCTTGGCTTGCGTCAAGACCAATGCCAACAAGATTTCTTCGAGCTTGCGCGCGACGCTGCGCTGCAAGCGCTTTTCATAATCAAAGAAGATATTTCGCACCAACTGTTGGGTGATGGTGCTGCCGCCGGGCGAAGTATCGCGGCCAGCGCCCAGATAACTCAACGCGGCGACCACGGTCGCGGGCACATCAATGCCGATATTCTTATAAAAGCTGCTGTCTTCAACAGCGATGGTCGCGTCTATAAGCGACTGTGGCACCTGCTCAATGCCGACATGCACGCGCCGGCCTTCTTCAAAGGCTTCGTACAACTCTGCGCCATTGCGGTCGTAGATGAAGGTGCTGGCAAAGCTGCGATAATTGTCGACTTCGGCGATGCGCGCGCTCCAGGCTGCTTCGACCCTGGGCAAGATCAGCGAGGCTGCGCCGATAGTCAGCAGGCTCAGACCGCCACAGAGGCTGAGCAGCATGCCCGCCATCAGCAGCAGGCAGCCGCGCGGAACTCCGCCGATGCGCTGCCGTCGTTTGCGCGGCGGCAGCGGGGGCCGGGGCAGATGTGGCGCCTGGGGCAGGGGTGGCGGCGCAGGATTGTCCGAGAAAGGCGGCAGGCCAGCCAAGCGCGAAGGCAGTGGCTGCCCATTATTTGCTCGCCGGTTGCGCTGCTCTGCCATCGTCTGCCCTGTCGCCACTCGCAGATCCATTCTAGCAGAATTGGCAAGCTGCGGACGAAGCGCGCGCCTGGACGAGATTGCCAAAAAAACTTATCAACGAGCCAACATCGGCGGCTGGAGAGAGTGGTGAATGCGTGGATATGGCAACCAAGCCCCCCATCCCCGGCCCCAGAACGAGGGAAGGGGAGTTTTTCCTGCGCTTCCGCAGCATGGTAGCCCCTCCCTCATTTTGGGGGAGGGCTTTGGGGTGGGGGCAAAGCAACGCGTATCCACCAAAATCACCACTCCCCGGCTGGACAGGTCGCTCCTAAACGTGAATCGGGGACGCAGAAATTTGCTCCTCTAGGTTGGACTATATGACGCGGGCGCGGCTGTGCTAGACTAGGCGCGCAGTTGGCGGAGGCGGCGCATGAGCAGCTTATGGCAAGAAGTACAGCAGCCGGAACTTGCGTTGAGCGTGGTCATTCCCATCTTCAACGAAGCGGGCAATATCGAGCGGCTGCACCAAGAGCTAACAGCTGCGTTGCGCGGCATCGGGCGCGATTATGAAGTCATCGCCATCAACGACGGCAGCAGCGACAAAAGCGCCGACCTGCTCAATGGCGTACAAGCCCGCGACCAACGCTGGCACATCATCCACTTTCGGCGCAACTTCGGACAGACAGCGGCCATGGCGGCGGGGTTCGATGCAGCTCGCGGGGAAATCGTGGTTACGATCGATGCCGACCTGCAAAATGACCCGCAGGACATCGCGAGCATCCTCGCAAAATTCGCCGAAGGCTATGACATCGTCAGCGGCTGGCGGCAAAATCGCAAAGAACCTCTCCTGCTGCGGCGTTTGCCCTCGGCGCTGGCGAACCGCATTATCTCGCGCAGCACCGGCATCCACCTGCATGATTATGGCTGCACATTGAAAGCCTATCACTTTGATGTGGCAAAGGGCGTCCAGCTGTATGGGGAGCTGCATCGCTTTATCCCGGCGCTGGCCAGCCAAATGGGCGTGCGCGTGGCGGAAGTGCCAGTGACCGACCGGGCGCGGCGCTGGGGCAGCAGCAAATACGGCTTTGGACGCACCTTCAAGGTCATCCTTGATTTAATTGCCGTGGTGTTTTTGCTGGGCTATTTTAATCGACCGCTCTATGTATTTGGCGCGGCTGGATTCCTGGTGGGCGGGCTGGGCACGGTTCTGGGCGCGTACTTGACTGTGTTCAAGCTGCTGACAGAAAACAAAATCGGCGATCGTCCGCTTTTGCAGCTGGCGGCGCTCTTGATGGTCTTGGGTGTGCAATTTGTCAGCACTGGCATCGTCGCCGATATGATCATGCGCACTTATCACGAATCGCAGCGCAAACCCATCTATTATGTGCGCGAGCGGCGCTGGTCTAAACGCGGCTCTGCCACCCCCAGCCAAGAATCAGCCGCGGCAGACGCGACAAGCTGGCTGGAAATGCAGAGCAGACAGGCGCAGAACTAAAACTCGCGCTCAATCATGTAATGCGCCCATTGCGAAAGCAGCTCGCGACAGCGCCCAGCGGGCAGCGCCGCCAGGTGCTCCAGCGCTTCGTCCACATAGCGGCGAGACAGATCGCGCGCATAGTCGATTGCGCCCAACTGGCGAAACAGCTCCAAAATGCCGGCGATATCGCCCGAGCTGGCGACAGGATTGCCCAAGCTGCTCAATATCTGCTCGCGCTGGGCGGCATTGGCATGTTCCAGCGCTTTCAGTGTAAGCAGCGTCGACTTGCCCTCGCGGATATCCGAGCCGACTGGTTTGCCCAGCTGCCGCGCATCGCCAACGATGCCCAGGATATCGTCTTGCAGTTGGAATGCCGTGCCGCACAAGCTGCAAAAGCGCGCGATGGCTTGGGCGGCTGGTTGGTCGGGGTCAGCATCATCCAGCGCGACAGCGGCGCCAGCCCGTCCGGCGAATTCATAGAGAGCGCCAGTTTTTTTCCACAGCATGTCAACAATCAGACTCTCGTCCAGTTCCCGCGCGCTGTCGGCATATTGGACATCGAGGGTCTCGCCTTCGACCAGCAGCGGCGTGATGCGGCTGGCCAGGTCCTGCGCCAGCTGCACGACAAGCTCGGCGCGAACGCCATGGTTGAGGTGAGCGTCAAATAGCAGCGACCACGCCCAGGCTTGCTGGACATCGCCAGCCAACATGGCGACCGTCATGCCATAATGCGCAGAGTCGCTTGTGCTCCAGCCATATTCTGCCTTGGCGCGCCTGGCGAAGTTTGCGTGCACAGTGGGCAGGCTGCGGCGGCGGTCATCGCGGTCGATGACATCATCGTGCACCAACGTCCAGGTGTGAAAGACCTCGATGGCGGCTGCCACTGGCAAGGCGCGGTTTTCATCGCCACCCAACGCGCCGCAGGCCAGCAGCGCCACAGCTGGTCGCAGCGACTTGCCACCGCCCTTGATATAGCTGTAAACAGCCTCGCGGATGTGCTGGGGGCGAAAGCGCTCGACAAAGCGCTCTTGCAGCAAGTAGTCCAGCAGCAACTGCCTCCGCGCTGCGATGGCGGCGAGCAACTGGGCAGGAGCAGGGCGCATGGCGGCTCTCGCATGGATCGTGGCGACGTTCTTGCGGAACATTCTACCCGCAGAGAGCGGACCGGCACAGCAGCGAGTGACGGCGGGCTTGAAGTGGGCTGCGTCTAAAGCCGAGCGATGCGCAAGTCGCGGATATGCAGCGATTTCTGTTGCGAAACAGCCAAGGTGCCATGTCCAAAATGTCCCTGTGGCGTCACAATGGCATACTGATTGTCGACCCAGGCGACGAATCCCAGCCGGGCGCCGGGCACAGAATCTGCCCGCAAAACTTCTGTGTCATCGACATAAAAGACCGCGCCGTCCGCCCACCAGTCGATGCGGTAGCTGTGATACGCATTCAGCAGCGCCGCGTCCAGCAAAGCTTCCTGGACGCCCAGCGCACGCTGTCCAATGCCCCAGAGCGCGGCGTACAAGCGGCGGCTGCGCATGAGCAGACAGCCGAGCGGCGCAACCGGCAGCAGCGCCAAAAAATGCCAGTTGCGCGCATCGAAGGTCGCAGCTTTCCAACCATGTCCGGGTACCCCTTTCGCGAGGGCGATGTTGCTGGGCGGGCTGCTGTAGAAAAACCAGAGCGCCTGCGGCAGTCGAAAACCGCGCTCGCCCGGCACAAAGGCATGATTCCAAAAGCCGAAGCCAGCCGTGCCGCGCAGCTCGCCCACAAAGCGAGCCATCAGGCTCAGGCGCAGTGGTGGCGCATTGTGGAAATCGCCCGCAGTTCTATAGTCGCTGATCTGGGCATCATGATACTGGGCGCCGCTGGCAGCGGGCAAAGCGAGGCACCATTCGCCATTCGCCCAGCTCGCCCGAGCAGCGCCCAGCTGGGTGATCTGCCAGGAAGGTTCTGGCTTGCCAGTCGTCATCGCACAAGGAAACCACAGCTTTCTTCTTCAAACTCTGTATCGGTGCCTGGCCCATAACGCGCATAGCCATCGCTGATCGCGCTCTGCCAACTGACGCGGTAAGTGATTTCGACTGTTCCCGCCGGCAACGGACCAAAAGGCACATACCAGTAGACAGCATGTTGGCCGCCATCCGGGCGCGGCGGCTGGCGATAGCTGTCCAGGTCGGCGATTGCTGCCCCATTGACGCGCAGTTCGTGGCGGGCGTTGTTGATATGCTGCCAGACCAAGGCTTCGCTGCTGGCGAACCAGCCCCAGAAGATTCTGATGGTCGAGCCACTGGTCAAATCCGCTGGTGGCGGCAAGCCAAAAGCGCGATCATCGCAAAAGGCGAAGACATCGACACCCAGGCGTGGCGTGGCGGCTGGCGAAGTAGCTGCCGCGAGCGTGGCAGTGGCGCTGGCGCTGGGAGGTGGCGCAGCGGCCTCGTCAGTTGATGCGGCGATGGTGGTGGCGGTGGCATGGGCAGCGGGCAGATCGACAATGGGGATATCCAACAGCAGGCTGTAATCGGCAGTCGGCACCGGCGTAACCGGCGGCGTTGGCGTCTCGACCAGCAGCAGATCCGCGCTGACCCAGCCAGTCCTTTCATCGTCCAGTTGGATCTGATACCAGCCACTGGCTTGGTCTTGCCCGATGACCTGCGCGCCATCGCCTGGCGACAAGGCATCAACAGCGGCGAATGTCGTGCCTGGTCCGCTGCGCACATTGACCCGTTGCCTGGTATTGACAATGCCATAGAGCGTGGGCGTGGCAGTGGGGGTCGGGGTAGCGCTGGGTGTTGGAGTAGCGCTGGGCGTAACTGTTGCGGTCGGCGTAGATGTGGCGGTTGGGGTTTGAGTCGCGGTCGGGATGGCGGTTGGCGCTGGCGTGTCGCTGGGGGCGAGCGTCGGCGTTTCTGTAGGCGCGCTGAGGCTGGGCAACTGGCACGCTGCCAGCCAAGGCACCAGCAAGAGCGCCGCCAACAGTCGAAAAAACAGCCGCGGGGAAGGCATTTGACTACTCACAATGAAGAAGTATAGAGGCGATAGCGAGTTTGTGCAAAAAAAGACCCGCGCCAGAAGCGACTGTTTATGTGGATATGGCAACCAAGCCCCCCATGCCTCATGCTGCGCCGCGTCGACATAGATGGTCGGCGAGGGCTTTGGAGTGGGGGAGGGCAAAGCAACGCGTATCCAGCAAATTCGGCGCTCTCGCCGCTTTCAATTGAGAAGGGACAATGCAAAAATGGGCGCAGTTATAGTCTGCCCTATCCAGCATTGTCGGCGTGCCAGCTTTTCGCAATGCCATCGGTATGGGGATAATCTGCCGACCGTTTAATTTGGGAGCGAATCAATTGTCTGCCGTCATCGTCTGCCTCAGCTATCGCGACTGTCTTGCGGCTATGCTGGTCGCACAGCAGGACATTGCTGTCATCGCGCTGGAAGCCGCCGCCGCATTCATACCTGTTTTGATCGAAAACCGCGCCGCGCTGGCAATTGTCGATGCCGAGCATCCAGCCGCCCATGCCTTGATCTTGACCGCCAAGACCAACGCCGCCACCCGGCGCATCCCCATCGTGCTGGTCAGCGGCGATGCGACAGCCCGCACCCAAGCCATCGTGGCTGGAGCAGAACTCGCCCTGGACCAAGCAGAACTCGCGGGACAACTGCCGGTCATCATCGGCGAGCTGGCGCGCGTGCCCACGTCCGAAGAGCTTGCGCAACTGGAGTGCGCATGCGCGCAGCCACTGCCGCCATTGGCTGTGGACGGCGTGGCGGCATTCAATCGTAGCGAATACTACCAGCAGCATGACCTCTTTGAAGAGTTGTGGGTTGCCACCGCAGAGCCCGTTGGCGACCTGTATCGCGCCATCCTGCAAGTGGGAGTCGCCTATTATCAGCTGGAGCGCGGCAACTTTCGCGGCGCGCTGAAGATGCTGCAGCGCAGCGTGCAGTGGCTGTATCCCCTGCCGGATGTCTGCCAGGGTATCGATGTGGCGGCTTTGCGGCGCGATTCTTATGCCGTGCGCGCAGAATTGCAGCGGCTGGGCGCAGACCGCCTGGACGAATTTGACCGCAGCCTGCTCAAACCGCTGCGCTGGCAGCTGTCTCAGACATAGCGCGCGAACCACTCGAGCATGGCATCATTGTGCGCCCGGCGCAGGTTGACCGCGCCTCTGATCGACGCGCCATGATAACCGCCCGGCTGCCGCAGCATCTCGACAGTGCAGCCAGCCGCCTTCAGCACAGTATAAAATTGCTCCGACTGTTCGGCGGGGCAGCGATAATCCAGCTCGCTTTGCACCAGCAAGGTCGGCGTTGTGCAGCGATGCGCATAAGTGATCGGCGAGCACCTTGCATAAACCTCGGGGATCTCGTGCGGGTGGCCGCCCATCTGCTCGACGGCGAAGTAGATGCCGACATCGCTGGTGCCATAGAAGCTGCGCCAATTCGTAACGGGATTTTGGGGGATGGCGGCTTTGAAACGGTCGGTCTGCCCGATGATCCAGCAAGACAGGTTGCCGCCACCCGAAGTGCCGCAGACGCCGAGCCGGTCGGCATCAGCCAAACCCAACGCGATGGCATGGTCGACGCCGCTCAGCAAATCTTGATAATCCAGATTGCCCCAGTCGCCCTTGATGGCGGTAGAAAAGGCATCGCCATAGCCGGTCGATGCGCGGTGATTCAAAAACAGCACGCCATAGCCCGCGCCCGCCAGCATCTGAAAGTCGAAGTGAAAGCCGCAGCCATAAGCCGCGTGCGGCCCGCCATGAATGTACAGGATGGTCGGATAGGGCGCTTCGCCAGTTGGCGGCTTCAGATACCATCCCTCCACCTCAGTGTCATCGACGCTCTGCCACAACAAACGCGACCAGGCTGGCAGGTCGATTTCCGCCAGGCGCGCCTCGTTCAAGGCGGTCAGTCGCTGGGCTGCGTCTTCGTCGGGGCGCTTTAGATACAATTCGGGCGGAATGTTCATGCTGGTCTGGGCATACAGCAGCCGCTCCCCCGCCAAGCCCAGCAAGAAAACGGCGCTTTCACCCGAAGTAACTGGCTGCCAGCTTTCCGCGCCGCTCAGGGCGATGCGATAAATGTGATTCGTGCCGCCGCGCTGCACATTCGCCAAGGCGCTTTGCCCATCATCGGCAATCACCACGTTCTCGGCGCCCAGAGCCCCGACCGGCATATCCAGCGACAGCCCCCCGCCAACGCCGACATCCAAGCTGGGGGTGCGGCATTCGACTGTGCCCGCGGCGATATCCAGCACATACAAATCGGCTTTTGTGCCGATAGGCTTGCCATCATCGGGGCGTCCGACAAAAACGACGTGCTGGCTGTCGGGGGTCAGACTCGCGCCGGCGACGCTCGCCCAGCCGCTGAGAAGAGTCGCCTTGTTCCCCGCCAGATCAACACGCATCAAGTCGGGCGTCATCACGCGCGCGGCATCGGGGTGCATATTGGCATCGTAGAGGATGCTGCCGCCGTCGGCTGCCCAGCGCAGGTTGCTGTTGTTGCTGCGGTCATCGGTCAGGCGCGTGACATCGCCGCTGGCGACATCCAGCGCATAAATATCCTGCGCCTCGCCATCCAGGTAGCCGATGGCGTCGAAGCGATAGACCGTGCGGTCGACGCGGTAGGCTTCTTTGCTCAGGTCAGGCGCTTCGGCATCGGCTTTGGCGCTGAAGGCGATCTGCGCGCCATCGGGCGACCAGGCGAAACTGCCGCCGACCCCGCGCGCAAAATCACTCAACTGCCAAGCCTCGCCACCATCCACGCGCATCAGATGAAGTTGGGCGGTCCCGCTGCGGTCGCTGATGAAGGCGATTGCCTGGCCATCGGGCGACCAGCGCGCGCCACGGTCGGATTGCTCGCCGTGAGTCAGCCGCCGCGATTCGCCACTTGCCAAATCCAACAGGTGCAGAGCCGCGTATTCTTTGTCGACTTCGGCATTGATCTGGCTGACGGTGTAGACAACGCGCTCGCCATCTGGCGATAGCGCCCCGCCATTGAGAAATTGCAGGGCAAACAGATCATCTGGCTGCATGGTGCGCCGCTGTGCCATCTCAAGCTCCTCAATCACATTGATTTTGAGGTGAGTCTAACGCATTTTATGCCTGCCCTGCACGCCGGCTGCGGGTAAAATGACTATGGTATGGTAGACAGGAGCGTCCGACCATGACTCGCGACTCCAAATCCTTGTCGCAAGCCCGTTACAGCCAATTCGCCGAAGGCTATGTAACTTCAGAAACGCACGCGCATGGCAGCGATCTGGAGCGCCTGCTGGCAATCGCGCAGCCGCGGAAGCATTGGCAGGCGTTGGATGTCGCAACCGGCGGCGGGCACACTGCGCTGAAGTTCGCGCCGCATGTCGAGCATGTCATAGCCAGCGATCTGACGCCGCGCATGCTGGAATCGGCGCGCCGTTTTATCGCCGAGCGCGGTATGGACAATGTGTCTTTTCGGCAGGCGGATGCGGAGAATCTGCCGTTTGACCGCGAGCAATTCGACCTGGTCTGCTGTCGCATCGCCCCGCATCACTTTCCGGATGCGCAGCGCTTTTTGCTCGAATGCGCCCGCGTGCTCAAAAGCGGCGGCTTGCTGATGCTGCAAGACCATCTGCTGCCCTTTGACGACCAGGCGGCGCGCTATATCGATGCCTTTGAGCGGCTGCGCGACCCCAGCCACAACCGCGCCTTCAACCAGGTTGAATGGACGCAGATGTGTGTTCGCGCGGGATTCACAGTCGAATACAGCGAAGGCTATCGCAAAGCGCACGACTTCTTAAGCTGGGCGCGGCGGCAAGAACCCGACGCCGCTACAATCGCCGGGTTGATCGACCGAATGCGCAGCGCCCCGCCGATCGCCCGCGATTGGATGAACCCGCAGCATTGGGGCAGCCCGCTGGCGACCTTCGAAAATCGCCACATCCTCATCCGCGCGCGCGCGAGCTAGTCTGTGCCGAAGCTCCTGGTCGCCAGCGGCATCTTCCACCCCGAGCCGGGCGGGCCTGCGACCTACCTGCGCGCCATATTGCCCGCCCTGCAAACGCGCGGGTGGCAGGTGCGCGTGCTGACCTATGGGCTGGAACAAGCTGGCAATTATCCCTACCGAATCAAGCGCATAAACCGGCAAATCTATCCGCTGCGCCTGGCGAAGTATGCATGGGCGGCTCTGGCCGACCTGTCATGGGCGGATATCGTCTATTCGCATACGATCGACCTGCCGCTGTGGACGCGCCGCCGCCGTCCACGCATCATGAAAGTCGTTGGCGACCAAGCTTGGGAACGCTGCCTGCGCAAAGGCTGGATCTCGCCCGAGCTGGACATAGACCGCTTCCAACGGGTTGCTGGCGATCTGCGTGTCCGCTGGCAAAAACGCTCGCGCTCGCGGCAGGTGGCTGGGCAAGAGGCGATTATCGTGCCCAGCCAATATCTGCGCGACATGACGCTGGGCTGGGGTGTTGATCCTGCCAAGGTCCATGTCATTTACAATGCGCTACCCACGATCCAACTGCCAAGTCAATCGCGCAAAGCTATCCGCCAGCAACTGGGCTGGGGCAATGCGCCGATACTGCTCTCGGTGGCTCGTTTGCAGCGCTGGAAAGGCATTGATCATTTGATTGCGGCGCTGGCTGGGCTGCCCGATGTGCAGTTGGTCGTGGCCGGCGATGGCCCCGACCGCGCGCGTCTGGAAGCGCTGGCGGCGCAGCTGCCGGGGCGCGCGCATTTCACTGGTCAGCGGCCAGCGGCAGATGTCATGCGGATGATGAAAGCGGCGGACGGCGTCGTCTTGTACAGCGCCTACGAGGGCTTGTCGCACACCCTGTTGGAGAGCCTGTATGTCGGAACGCCTGTGCTGGCCAGCGCAGTCGGCGGCAATGCGGAAGTCGTGCAAGATGGCATCAATGGCGTGCTGGCGCCGCATATCGATATCGCCGGGCTGCGGGCGGGCATTGTGCGCCTGCTTGAGCGGCGCGCCGAACTGGCTGCCAATGCGCGGCTGGGGCTGGAGAAGTTCGATTTTGAAACGATGGTCAGCTCCACCGATGAAGCGCTGCGTTCGCTGCTGGATTGACCCCTAACGCTTGGCAAAGCGATAGCCAACCCCGCGAGTGGTGAGGATGTATCCTGGCTGCAGCGGGTCGCGCTCCAGCTTGCGGCGCAAATAATGCACATAGAGCTTTAGGCTGTCGCTGGCATCGCCATAACGCTCGCCCCAGGCTTGTGTAGCCAGCGCTTGCCGCGAGACAACACGCCCGGCGTTGCGCGCCAGCGCCGCCAGCAACGCGAATTCCTTGGGGGTCAGGTGGGTGGGCTGGCCGCGGACAACGACTTCGCGGTTGATGAAATTGATGCGCAGCTCGCCATTGTTGAAGACGAGTTCTTCGCTGCCGCGCTGGTTTGGCGAACGGCGCAATCGGGTGCGTATGCGCGCCAGCAGCTCGTCATTGTCGAAAGGCTTGCGCACATAATCGTCGGCTCCCGCTTCAAAGCCCGCGACGATATCGTGCGTGTCGGCGGCTGCGCTGATGAAAATAATCGGCATATCGGACAAATCACGCAGGCGGCGGCACAAAGCGCAGCCACCCATATCTGGCAGGCGCGCTTCCAGCAAGACCAGGTCTGGCTGCTGCATGCAAAAGCTGCGCAAGCCATCGATGCCGCTGCTGGTGTGTTGCGCGAGGTAGCCGCGCTCAAGCAGCAGCGCCAAAAGCCGCTCCGATGCAGGCTGCTCGTGGTCAACAATCAGAATTGTTTCTGACATTCGCTGCGACACCAAGGCGGGTCTCTGCGCTTAAGCCTATCGCGGCGCGTGGCTGCTTGCAAGCAGAGCGCGCTTCGGGAAAGAGCGACTGCCTAGCTATACCCTGCCCCATCAGAGGCGCTGAACGTGGCGCGAGACGGCGAGAGGAGCGATTTGCCAAGCCGCCGGTTGCAAACCCACCCGCAGCGAGACAAGCAACCTGGCGACTCGCCCCGGCATTAAGGCTATTCGGGACAGCCATGCGCCGCTTCTGAATCATCCGCATACAGCGCATGGATGTAAGCGCGAATGGCTTCCCGCGCTGCAATCGGCTGCGCATAGTCGAGCGCGGCGCACAATTCGTCCGACAATCGCGCGAATAGATCCACCTGGATGCGCAGCGCTCGCCACAGCTGCCGCGCATCCCAACCCGCCCAGATTCGCGAGATAGCGGCATAATCGTCCCAACGCGCCCATTCGTGAATACGCTTGCCCAGCAGCCAGGTATTGGTCGGCGCATTGGCGGTAGCGTGGGCATGCCATTCCAGCGCTCGCAACAGCATGGTTTTCATCGTCCAGTCACGGAATTTGACCACCCAAAACTCGCGGCGGCGGATGAACTGCGCGACATGAATCGCTTCAAACCAAAATTCGTTGAGACAGGCAGCCACCTGCTCGGGGCTAGGCGCGGGCGGCTGTGGGAAGGCGCGCGGCGACAGCGACAGTTGCTGGTATAAGCCGTCTTTGTCCAGCGCGACATGATAGCCACGCAGGTATTCGTCGCTCAGCCTGTCGCTGGCAATCATGGCGCGAATGCGGTCAATGTGAATGAACTGAAAGTCGACCTTGCTGCCACCAGCGAACCATACCAGGCGATAGGGCGCAGACCTGTCCAGCGGGAAGCGGATCCATACCTCGCCCAGCGCGTCCAGCCAGCTGTCGTCATCACAATAAGGCGCAGCGTTGGTGGTGATAATCTGCGCGTCCAGATCAGAAAAAGCATCGACAGAGCCATCGCCCCGCGCCAGCGAGCCAGTAATCACCACGGCGCGAATGGCATTGTCCCCGCGTCCCCAGTCTATGATGGCGGGCAAGAGAGGATGAGTCGCCATGATCATGGCAAAGGGAGCGCCGCGTTATCCCTTCACCGCGCCAGCTGTCAGCCCTTCGACAATGCGGTTTTGGAAGATCAGCACCAGCGCCACCAACGGGATTGTCACCACCATCGCCGCCGCCATAATCTGCGCGATCGGCTCTTGCATGTCAGACTCGCCAGTGAACAGCGCGATCGCCACCGGCACCGTTTGCGCCGAGGGGTTGGTGGCGGTGAAGTTCAGGGCGAATAGATATTCATTCCAGGATTGCACGAAAGCCAGCAAGCCGGTGGTGACCAGAGCCGGCGCCGTCAAAGGCAGCAAGATGAGGCGGAATGTCTGGAAGGGCGTGCAGCCGTCGACAGTCGCAGCCTGCTCGATTTCGGCGGGCAAGCCTTTGAAGAAGCTGGTCAGCACCCAGACGGTGAAGGGCAAGGTGAAGACGGGATAAGTAACGAGCAGGGACAGGCTGGTGCCAAAGAAGCCCAGCTCGCGCACGATGGTGTACAAGCCCGACAGAATCGAAATCGCCGGGAACATGGTCATCGACAAGACGACATAGAGCAGCGCCACCCGCCCGCGAAAGCGCAGCCGGCCCAGCGCATACGCCGCGAATGACCCGGCGACCAGCGCGAATAGAGACGCCGCCGATGAGACCAGCGCCGAATTGCGCAGCGACAGCAAGAAGGAGCCATCGCCGAACACATATTCGTAATTCTGCAGCGTAGGGTTGCGCGGCAGGTAGCGGGCGGACTGGAACATCTCGCTTTCGGTTTTGAACGAGGTCGCGAATGCCCAGTAAAAGGGAAAGAGCGCGTAAACCGCGACCACAATCACCAGAACATAGAGAAAGGCTTGCTGCAAACGAGCCCTTATTGCTTTGGGAGTCAGGCCAAAGACGAGAGTTGTGCGCGGCAGGGGCTGAGCCATATCATGACTCCACATTCAAAAGGCGGACGTAAATGAAGGCGAAGATGGAGATAAAGATGAAAATGATCACGCTGATGGCGGAGGCATAGCCATCCAACTGATTGCTGACCAATGTTTCGAAATTGTAGGTGGCCATCGATAGCTGCTGTCGTCCAAAGAGCACATTGAACAAGTCAAAGACGCGCAGGGCATCCAGCGTGCGGAAGATGAGCGCGATGGCGATGGCGGGGCGCAGCAAAGGCAACGTTATAGAGAAGAAACGCCGCACCGGGCTGGCGCCATCCACCGATGCCGCTTCGTGCAAGTCGCTGGGGATGACCTGCAAGCCCGCGAGCAAGAGCAGCGCCATGAAGGGAGCGGTCTTCCAGACATCCACGATAATGGCGGTGGGAATCTGCAATGCAGGATCAGCCAGCCAAGCCAGCGGAGCTTCGATAGCGCCTAGATCCAGCAAGATCTTGTTGAAGATGCCAGCGCTGGTGTCTTTGAGCATCAGCTCCCAGAGGCGGGCTGAAATCACAGTCGGGATCGCCCAGGGCACCAGCATAATCGCGCGCATCGCCCCGCGCCCACGGAACTTGGAATTGACCACCATCGCCATAAACAAGCCGATGACCAATTCCAGCGCCACAGAAACAACAGTGAAAAGCACGGTCGTGCCAATCGCCTCGATAAAATCATCATCCAAGCCACTGATGGCAAGCGACTGTTCGTTGCCCACCGAGATATTCGCCACTGTGCGATAGCCTTCGCGCAGCAGCTCGCGGTCGATCGATTCCCAGCGTATGCTGCCATTGGCGCGCGTGCTGCAGGGATCATCAGGATCGCTCTTGCGGCAGTCCACAGTGTCGAGGCGGATAGTCAGCAGATTGGCATAATTCTCCAAGCCAACGAATTGTGGCACAGCGCTGCCAGCGAAGCGCTTGTCGGTCAGGCTGCGGATGAAGGTCTGCTCCAGCGGGCGCGCCGCCACCAGCACAAATATCGCCAATGTGGGGATGAGCAGGTTCCAAGCCAGGCGCGTCTCGCGTCCGATCAGTGAATCTTCGCCGCCGAAGAGCGAGTTGATATTGCGATTGAGCCAATACCACAAAGCAGCCGCGCCCAACATGCTCAGCAGCGCCGGCGCGGTCGCCTCGACAAGCGCGCCCCAATCGACGACTTGTCTGTCCATAGCCGCGTTGTTGAAGATGTTGAATGCCGTGAGCGCGATGGTCGCGCCGATGCCTACCGCCAACCACATCAGCAATATGCGCGCCCAATACGCCGTGCGGATATGCCCATGGCGCAGCCGCCAGCCAATCGCCATGAAAAAGCCGCCCGCGCCGATGAACAGCGCCGACACGATAATGCCAAAACGTTCCAGGAAGATCAGCAGCAGCGATGGAGCCGGCGCATCGCCATCGCCGGGCGTCCAGTTCAAAGCTAGCTGAATGCCAGGGTCGTTGAGCACGGTCAAACAGAATAAGACGATCGCCAGCGCGCCAATCAAGATCATCACGACGCTCAGCGCGTTGACCAGCAGGTGGCGGTCGCCAGGTTTTCGTTTTTCGCTCATCATTAAGAAACGCCCGTCTTGCAGCAGCTACGCCTATGCCAGGCAAACCCCTGCCCGCATGCGAGATGCCCGAGGCAGGGGCTGTATTGAGAAGGCGGCCAAAACAGCCTGCCGCCTTCGCGAATGCCAAAATGCTTACATATCGAAGAGATCCGCGATATCCAGCTCGAGCAGCTCGAGCGCGACAGCCGCATCTTCTTCACCGGTCAAAATCGAGTGAATGGCGTTGAAGTAGAGTGTCGATACCGCGTTGTAGCGATCCTTCGAGAAATTCGATGGCCGCGCGGTTGTCACGTCAGCCAGGTCCGGGCGGATGAACGGCATGGCTTCGATGATTTCCGGATCACTGTACAGCTCGACCGCGCCCGGCGGGTTGGAGGTGAAGACGGCGAAGTCTTTCTGGCTCTCGACGCTGGTCAGGAAGATGGCAAAAGCCGCCGCCGCTTCTGGGTGTTCGCTGTACTTGGAAACGCCGATGTGCCAGCCGCCCAGAGTCGATGCGCCCATGCCGCTGTCGCCAGCCGGCAGCGGCGCCACATCAAAGGCGGGGATGTCTTCGCTCGCCTGGCTGCGTGAATAGGCGTAGGGCCAGTTGCGCATGAAAGCCGCGTTGCCCGCATGCCAGACAGCGCGCGAATCTTCTTCCTGATAGCTGACAACGCCCGGCGGGCTGATCGTGCCGACCCAGCCAGCCGCCTGCTCATAGATTTCCACGGCGGCATCGCTGAGCGCGCTGATGGTGCCATCGCTCTGCAAGAAGTTCTCGCCAGTGGCGGATACATGCCATTCCAGCGCATCGCAGGTCAAGCCTTCGTAGGCGTTGCCCTGCCAGACAAAGCCCCAGAATTCATCATTGCCTTCGGCGCGTTCGCCTTCTTGGATCACCGCGGACATTGCTTCCAGCTCGTCCCAGGTGGCTGGCGGACCATCGTAACCGTACTTTTCGACCAGGTCAGTGCGGTAGTAGAGCATGCCAAAGCCGATGCGCAGCGGCAGCGCGACCAGGCGGCCGTCGATGGTGTTGTTGTCGATCAGCGCGGGCATTTGCGCATCGATATGCGCTTGCGGCGCGATGCCATTCAAGTCGATCAGATGCTCAGCCAGTTGCCCGGGCCAGATTACATCGACGCGGATGACATCAAGGTCGCTGCTTTCCGCCTCAAACGCAGTCAGGTAGAAGGCGATCAGGTCCGTTACATTGGCGCCGCCCTCGTTGCGCTCAACCGTGATATTGGGGCAGGCTTCGTTGAAGCGGGTGATGATGCGGTCTTCCGCCTCGGGATAATTGCCGACCGGGTCGCCAAAAAACTTGATGGTGACTTCTTCGTCGGTGCCGCAGTCAAATTCATGACCATCAGCCAGCGCCACGCCAGCCGGGATCATCAAAGCCAATACGAGAAGTACGAGCAAGGGCTTGCGCATTAGACTGTCCTTTCACTTGGTGTTGATTGTGGAAAGTGAATAGAGTTGCCGTGCCGACCTTCGCATAAATCCCCCCTTGTCTATGCCATTCGCAAGCTATAAAGGAACTATAGCGCAATTATGAGCGATTATACCACAAATCGCGCTATTTTGTTTGTTCGGGATATATTGAACATTCTATCAATGATTCGCCATCATCGTTCAGCGCGCAGTGGCTCTAGGAAACTGGCCGAGCCTTTTACTGCCGATGTTTGTGGCTACAATAGCGCCTTGACTCGCAAGCCATGAGGCAGTGCAATGAGCCACCCCGCCTGGCGCATCATCCGTGATATTGACCTGGCGCGCGAAAGCCTGCTCAAACGCCGCTCCCTGCGCGACATTGAACTGCCAGAATCTGTGCTGGCGCGCACGGCAGCGCTATTTGACGAGCCGGTCGCGCCTGACGAAGCGGTGCGCCGCATCATCGCCAGCGTCCGACAAGACGGCGACAAAGCCTTGCGGCAGTGGAATCGCAGGCTCGACAACAGCGACAATCCACAGCTGCAAGCCGCGCCCAAACAGCTGCGATCAGCTTTGGACGCCATTTCATCTGATTTGCGCGCCTCCATGCAAACAGCCGCCCGGCGCATCCGCGACTTTCATCAACGGCAGCCCCTGCAAAGCTGGATCGACAGCGGCGAGCATGGCGCGCTTGGGCAGTTAATCCGCCCGGTCGACTCGGTCGGCGTCTATGTGCCCGGCGGCAGCGCGCCCCTGCCCTCGTCCCTGCTGATGAGCGTCATCCCGGCGCAGGTCGCCGGAGTGCCCGACATCGCGGTCTGCACGCCACCGGGCAGCGGCGGCGACATTCATCCAGTCATCCTGGCTGCTGCGGCAGTGGCGGGAGTCGAGCGCGTGTATCGAGTCGGCGGCGCGCAAGCTATCGCGGCAATGGCCTATGGCACACAGACCATCCCGCGGGCAGCCACCATCGTCGGCGCGGGCAACCTCTTCGTCACCTTGGCAAAGCAGCAAGTCTATGGCGATGTCGGCATCGATGGCTTGCTGGGCCCGACCGAAACAGTCGTCATCGCCGATGAACATGCCGACCCGCAGCTGGCGGCGGCTGACTTGCTGGCGCAGGCCGAGCACGACCTGCTGGCTTCGGCGATCCTGTTGACGCCCAGCGAGAAACTAGCGCGCGCGGTCGGCGCAGAAATCGCCCGGCAGCTAGAATCGCTGAGCCGCCGCGAAATCATCCTCGGCGCGCTGGGCAATGCCAGCGGCTGCGTCATCACTGCCGACCTGCAGCAAGCATTCCAACTGGCCAATGACTATGCGGCCGAGCATCTCTGCCTGCTGGTGGACGATGCCTGGTCTTGGCTGGGGCATGTGCGCAATGCCGGCGGCGTCTTCCTGGGCGAACATTCTTGCGAAGTGCTGGGCGATTATGTCGCTGGCCCCAGCCATGTCATGCCGACCGGGGGCACAGCGCGCTTTGCCTCGCCGTTGAATGCGCTGAGCTTCGTCAAAATCACCAGTTTGATCGCGCTGGACAAAAGCGCCGCCCGCGAACTCAGCGGAACAGCGCAAGCGCTCGCCCAGGCCGAATCGCTGGATGCTCACGCCGCCGCCGCCCGCTTGCGCGCCAAAGGAGACTCGCCATGAGCAGCCACCTGCGCATCCGCCGCGATATCGCCGCCATGAGCGCCTATACCCCGACCACTTCGCTGGAGGTCTTCGCCCAGCGTCTGGGACTGAGCGCCGATAGGCTCATCAAGCTGGATGCCAATGAAAATCCTTTTGGACCCTCGCCGCGCGTGCACGAAGCGCTGGCGCAACTGGCGGGCGCGCACATCTATCCTGATCCCGAATCTGGACGGCTGCGCGCGCTGCTGGCCGATTATTGCGGCGCGCCTGCCGAGCAAATCCTGTGTGGCGCCGGCGCGGATGAGCTGATCGAACTCATCTTGCAGCTATTTATCGAGCCAGGCGACTGCATCATCAATACGCCACCCACCTTCGCCATGTACAGCTTCGACGCGCCGCTCTACCACGCCCGCGTCATTGATGTCCCGCGGCGAGCTGACTTCTCGCTGGATGTAGAAGCAATCGAACAGGCTGTGCAGCGACACAGCCCCAAACTGGTCTTTTTGTGTTCGCCCAACAACCCCAGCGGCAATATTATTCCGTCCGCGCAATTCGAACGGCTGCTGGCGCTGCCGACTATGCTGGCGCTTGACGAGGCGTATATTGAATTCGCAGAAGCCGACAGCCTCGCCAGCCAGGTCGGAGCGCGCAAAAACCTGATCGTCCTGCGCACCCTGAGCAAGTGGGCGGGCTTGGCGGGCTTGCGGCTGGGTTATGGCATCTTCCCGCCAGCGCTGATGCCGCACCTGTGGAAGATCAAGCAGCCTTACAATGTCAATGTCGCGGCTGATGTGGCTGGACAAGCCTCGTTGGAAGATAGCGACTTGCTGCATGACCGCATCGCCGAGCTGAAGCGGCAGCGCCAACGGCTGGAATCCGCGCTGGCGCAATTGCCATTCCTGCATCCCTATCCCTCGCAAGCCAACTTTGTGCTTTGTCGGGTAGTTGGCTTGCCCGCCTCGCAGCTGCGCGACCGCCTGGCGCAGGCCGGCATCATCGTGCGTTATTATGACAAGCCGCGTCTGCGCGACCACATCCGCATCAGCGCCGGCACAGCGCCGCAGATAGACCGACTGCTGACGGCGCTCATCCGAATCGCTGACCAATCAGCCCCTCCATCCCCCGGCCCCTTGTCCCCACCAAGGGGGAAGAGGAGCTAGTTCAAATGCGGTTTCCGGCGGATATGGCAGCTTCTTGCTTGTCAGGCCGTGGACTCAAGCGACTTCTCAGCGAGAGGAAAGCCCCCTCTCCCATTTTGGGGGTGGGGGCAAAGCGGCACGCAATCTATGCTATACTCGGCGCGCAAACAAGGATGCGAAATGATGACCCAGCGAAGCGCCGAAATCCAACGGCAAACCAAAGAAACCAGCGTCGCGCTGCGGCTGGATCTGGACGGTGGCGGGACAGCCGAGATCGACACCGGCATCGGCTTCTACGACCACATGCTGGGACATATCGCGCTGCATGGCAAGTTCGACCTGCAAGTGGCGGCGCAAGGCGACCTGCACATCGACGCCCACCACACCATCGAAGATGTCGCTATTTGTCTGGGGCGGGCGATCGACGCGGCATTGGGCGGACGCAGCGGCATCCAGCGCATGGGCAGCGCCTATGTGCCGATGGACGAGGCGCTGGCGCGCGCTGTCATCGACCTCAGCGGGCGCCCCTACGCCGTCATCCAAGCCGACTTCCAAAGTCCGCTGATGGGGCAGATGCCGACAGACCTGGTCATTCATGCGCTGGAGACGATCGCCGCGCATGCCAAAATGAACCTGCACGCGGCTGTGCTCTATGGACGCAACGACCACCATAAAGCCGAAGCGCTCTTCAAGGCTTTTGGACGCGCCCTCGCCCTGGCCGTCGCCATCGACAGCGAGCGCATCGGCATCCCCAGCAGCAAAGGCACGCTCACGGAGTAAACCGCCATGCAAGAATTCGTCGACTTCGCCGCGCATCTCGCCCGAGCCAGCGGCGAACTGATCATGCGCTACTTCCGCAGCGATATCGCCGTCGAAAGCAAAGCCGACCGCTCGCCCGTCACCATCGCCGACCGCCGCGCCGAAGAATGCATGCGCGAGCTGATTATGAAGCAATATCCCGACCACGGCATCATCGGCGAAGAATTTGGCGCGCACAATGCCGAAGCCGAATACCAGTGGGTGCTCGACCCGATTGACGGCACAAAGTCATTCATTAGCGGCACCTTCCTCTTTGGCACATTAATCGGCTTGCTGCGCGCGGGGCAGCCGTTAGTCGGCGCGATTCACCACCCCGTCACATCCCACCTGCTGGTCGGCGATGGCGCAGAGGCGCGCTTGAATGGCGAGCTGGCGCGCGCGCGGGATACGCAGGAATTGGGCGAGGCGGTGCTTTGCTATACCGATTTCATCGATGTCGGCAAGCATCAAAATGGCATCGCCTTTCAGCAGCTGCTGGGCAAAACGCGCTTCAACCGCAGCTGGGGCGATTGTCATGGCTACTTTCTGGTGGCGACAGGCTACGCCGACATCATGGTCGACCCGATCATGAACTTGTGGGACATCGTCGCGCTGGTGCCAATCATCAAAGGCGCTGGCGGGGCAATCACGGCTTGGAATGGCGGAGAGCCCCTCAGCGGCGGCGGCATCATCGCCAGCAACGGCATCTTGCATGACCAGGTCTTGCGCGCGCTTAACGGTTAGACATGCCGCTAGACCAAGTTGCGCCGCCCGTCAATCAACGCCTTACATTCTGCGCCGCCGAAATTGTCGCGCACCCACTCCGCCTGTTCGCGCGCCGCTGCCTGCGCCAGCTTCGCCATGCCTTCGTCTTTCATCCAGCCGACCGCTTTTTTGCGATTTTCTTTCAGCAAGCCGGGCATCGTCAACGTATCGCCTTTGCGCCGATTGCAGGGACCACAGAGCAGGATGCGATTCATAATGTGGTTTTCGCCGCGACCCGACTTCGGCGTGATGTGGTCGAGCTGCATGAACTCGCGTTCGAGGACGCGGCCGCAGCCAGCGCAGATGATGCCGCCGCTGGAAGCCTGCGCCGCCGACAGGATGTTCATCATGCCGCGATGGGTGATTCGCTGCCAGGGTTCTTGCGCGCGCTGGATCTTCAGGTTCAGCTTTTGCGCGGCGACTTCGTTGTCGTCCGTGCGCGCGGGCGGCTCGGTCAAAATAAATACCTCATGCGGAAACATCATT
>JAPOSR010000066.1:90946-162734 GCA_026709625.1 Chloroflexota bacterium | reverse complement strand
GCGCCGGGTCGTGCACGCGCAGGCTGTCGAAGCTGCCTGGCACAGCCGCTCGTTCAGGATGCCCGCGTTCATCGACTTCTCCTGATGAATCGGGCTCGACAACCGGCGCGGGGGATTTGCGCCAAGGACCATGCGGCGAATCGGACCAGGCAATGGCGATCGACTCGGGCGTACAGCGATAGGAAGGCGCTGTCGTAACCTGATAAACGAGGTAATAGCGTCCGTCATGCGCCAGCACATCGGGCGTGAAGACGCTGCGTTCATCATAACTGCCAGCTGGGCCGCGCGTCACCGCCGGACCCTGTTCTTGCCAACTATGACCATCGCGGGATGTAGCGTACCAGACATCGTACAGGTCCCAGGCGACAGCGGGGGCCGTCTGAGTCGCATGATCGTGTCCAACCGGGACACAAGAGTGCGCGCCACGCGTGTACCAGACGAAGTAGCTGCCATCAACCTGGATAATGCAGCTCGGGTCGCGTCGGACGATGCTGCGCTCATAACCCAGCCCATTTATCAACTGATAGCGAAAACGCGTGAACCAGGGATTATGGCGGTCGGGCTGATAACGTGCCATTGCCGCGCTGGTTGTCATGCTTGCGCCTTTCTGTTTCTATCCCGCCCTCCCCCAAAATGAGGGAGGGGCTACCATGCTGCGGAGGCGCTGGCACCCCCCTTCCCTCGTTCTGGGGGGCAAGGGGCCGGGGATGGGGGCTTGGTTGCCATATCCACACATTCACCACTCCCGTTTTTTTCAGCGATTTCGCAGGATTTATGCGCCGCCCCCATCTTGGGAGCGGGCAAAATTATGAGCTGTCGACTGCGAAGTACCATTGTTCGGGCATGAACATGACCCACTGGCGATAGCTCCATGCCCACTGCCCGGTCGTGTCGTTGGGCGGCGTGTTCTTCAAGTTCTTTTTGAAGAGCAGCGGCTGCGGCGGACGCTGGATCGTTCCGATCTGGTAGAGCCCGGCGAAAGACGCGTTGAAGAATTCCTGGCCAGCCGCCAGCCACTCATCGGAGCCGTACCGTTCAGCCAGGAATGTCTCGCCCAGGTTCCACAGGTCGATGATTTCCTGCGGTGGCTCTTCGCCGCTTTCGCCTTCGCTGAGGATCCATTCACGCCAGGGGATGCCCGAAGCGCGGTTCCCCCAGCTCACGCGAGTATTGCCCAAGCCGCTGGCCACAGAGCCGATATCCAGGATGTCGGCAGCCCAAGCCGAAATATCCAGCGAATTGCTGTTGCGCAGCTCGCGGAAGAGACCATCGCCAATGATCTTGTATTGAGTCTTGACGCCAACCTCGTTCCAGTAGGAGGCGACCAATTCGCCGATCTGACGCCACGAATCTTCGGGCACATAGACCTGGAAGTTGATGAAAAGCGTCTCGCCATCTGGGCGCAGGCGGAAGCCATCGGCATCGCGCTGGTCGAGACCCATGTCGTCCAGCAGCGCATTGGCCAAATCAGGATCGTACTGCGCGTAGTTGCTTGGCATCCACGGCGCATAGAATGCCGAGGTGGGCACCATTGAAGTCTGTGAGGGGTTGGCCAACCCGAAATAGACCAACTCATTGATCTCGTCGCGGTTGATGGCGACCGACATGGCTTGTCGGAAGCGGACATCCCAGAAGATCTCGCGCAGCGGCAGATTTTCGGTCGTGAAGTTGAACATGAGCGAATACTCGTTGGCGCGGCTGTATTCCGCCAGCGCCGTGCGATAACCGCCCTTTTCTTCATTCTCGCGATAGGTGGGGTAGCTGCCCAGCGAGCCCCAGCCAAAGTGGGTGTAGTCGCCCGCGATGCCTTTCAAATCTTGCACCTGCACATCTTCCACCAGCAGACGCCGCAAGCTGTTGGTATAGGGAAGCTGGTTGCCAGCTGTATCGACCTTGAAGAAATAGGGGTTGCGCTCGTAGAGCTTGTTGCCAAAAGCGTCTTCGCTCACAAACACAAAGGTGTTCAAGGTCGGCGAATAGGGGTCGGTCTCCGCGCCAAGATCCCAGGTATTGTTGTAGGCGGACATCTTCGCGTTGAACATCTGCACCCAGTCGTCATAGCCGAGTTCGTCAGCCAGCGCGCCGGCGTCCGGGTTGTAGTCGATGTGATACTGCTCGAAGTAGTGCGCGGGACGATAGCCGCGATGATTGATCTCGCTGCCAATGGCGATGATGAGGGTGGGGCGGGCTTCGGGATAGACAAAGCGGATCGTTCGCTCGTCAACGATCTCCATCGCCGGCAGCTCGCCATCCAGCGACCAGGGACCTCCAGGCGCGGGGGTCAGCTCGGGATTTCCGAGCACATCCTCGAACCAGAAGCGGAAGTCGTCGGTGGTGAATGGTTCGCCATCCGACCATTTGTGTCCTTCGCGGAGTGTGAAAGTGAAGGTCGTCTGGTCATCTGAGACATCGAAAGATTGCGCGACATTGGGGATGATGGTGATCAAGTCGGTATCGATGGTCAGCAGCTTTTGCAAACGCATTTCCAGCACATCCCAGCCGCAGCAGGTGGGCAGCGCGGAGGGACCAATCAGCTCGCCGCCATAGTCGCCGATCTGCTCCAGCGGCTGAACGACGACGGGTTGGGCGGGCAAACGTTCTGCGACCGGCGGCAGCTCGCCCGCGGCGACTTTCTCCGCCAGCATGGGCGCTTCGCCCCACATATCGATGCTGTTGCCCGTGGCGGCCGCATACGCATCGAGGTCGGCGTACTGGAATGGATAGACTAGCTCGCCTTCGTGCATGGCTTGCCCAAAAACAATAGTCGGCAGCAAGACCAGGCACAAAACAGTTAAGAGTCCAAATTGACTTCGTGTCATGTGTAAGCTCCTCTCCAAAGCTTTGAATGACAAGTCTTAGCAGGCAAATCGGCAGGTTTCATTCAGCCTCCTTTCACTTCATATTCTCGCAGTTTGTCCCACTCGAATTGCACGCCATGGCCGGGCTCATCGCCAGCCTGCATCAGACCATCTCGCAATTTCGGCGGATTTTTGATGAAGCGCTCTAAGCCAAAGCTGTGCACTTCCAGAAAGGAAGCATTGGGGATAGCCGCCAGCAAATGCAAGTGCAGCTCGTGTACGCCATGCGAGGCGACGGGCAAGTTGTGGGCATACGCCAGCCGCGCCACGCGCATCCAGTTGGTGATGCCGCCGATGTTGGAGACATCTGGCTCGGCAAACGCGATGCCAGCCGCGAGCGTGTGGCGAAATTCATAGAGCGTCCGCAGGTTTTCGCCCGCAGCGATTGGCAAGCCGCCCTCCCGCGCGATGCGGCTCAAGCCACGGTAATCATCAGGGATGGTTGGCTCTTCCAGCCAAAAAACAGCATAGTCGCGGAAACTGCGCGCCGCGCGAATCGCCTGCTCGGTCGTCCAGCGCATATTGGCATCGACCATTAGCGGCATATCTGGTCCCAAGCAATCGCGCACCGCCCGCAGCCGGGCGACATCTTCGGACAGTTTGTCGCGCCCGACTTTGATTTTGATGGCGCGGAAGCCGTCTGACAGGTTGCGGCGCGTTTGCTCGACCAGCTCGTCCGGCTCCAACTGCAAATCGATGCCGCCGGCATAAGCGCGCGCCTCGCCAGCATAGCCGCCCAGCAGCTTCCACAGCGGCTGTCCCTGGCGGCGCGCCAGCAGATCCCACAAGGCGATGTCGACTGCCGACATGGCGAAAGAGGCCAGCCCGCCCCGCCCGACATAATGCAGGCAGCGCCACATGCGCTCCCAGATCTGCTCGATGCGCCAGGCATCAGCGCCCAGCAGCAGCGGATGCAGGTCGCGTTGGATCAAAGAGCGGATGGCTGCGCCGCCACGCCCAATCGTGTAGGTGTAACCGAGGCCGCTGACGCCGCACTCGCTTGCCAGGCGCAGGACCACGACTTCGAACTCGGTGTGCACGCCATGGGTGGCATCGGTCATGGGGTGGCTGAGCGGCAGCAAAAAATGGCGCGTTTCGACGGCGGCGATGCGCAGCGGCTCGCTCATCGCCGGCGCTCCTGGCTCGCAAAATCCAGCGCAATCCACCGGGCAACGCTTCCGGAAAGAATCGTGTGAATAAGCATAAACGAATGCTAAAAGGTTTGTGGCAAATTGTCAAGTGTACATTGTTGACAATCTGCAATTCCGCAATTACAATCGTTGTATGAACAATGTTAGCTTTTTCGATGCCCGTGTATGCGGCGGTCGCTGACGCATGAGAAGCTATGTCTTGCAGCGTCTGGTTTATATGATCTTCCTGCTGTGGCTGGTCACCATCGTGACGTTCATCGTGATTCAGCTGCCGCCCGGCGACTATCTTTCCAGCTATCTCAGCCGCCTGGAGCAGGCAGGCGAGCAGCTGTCTGACGAGCAAGTGGCCAACCTGCGCCGTCAATATGGCTTGGATCTGCCCATCTATGCCCGTTATTTCCGTTGGTTCGGCCAGGTGCTACAGGGCGAATTCGGCTATTCGTTTGATTGGAAACAGCCGGTGCGCGACATCATCGGCGAGCGGCTTGTTCTCACCTTCTCGATCGCGATTTTGACGGCTATTTTCACGTATGCGGTCGCCATCCCCATCGGCATCTATTCGGCGGCGCGGCAGTACTCTGTCGGCGATTATTTCTTCTCTTTCATCGGTTTCATTGGCTTGTCGATTCCCAACTTTATGCTGGCGCTAATCCTGCTCTATGTGGCATGGGCGCAATATGATCAAAATCTAACCGGCTTGTTCTCGCAGGAGTTTCAAGGCGCGCCCTGGAGCTGGGCAAAGCTGGGCGACCTGGCGAAGCACCTGCCCATTCCCATCATCGTGGTCGGCACGAGCGGTACAGCTGGCTTGATTCGCGTTATGCGCGGCACCCTGCTGGACGAGCTTAACAAGCAGTATGTCATCACCGCGCGCAGCAAAGGCGTGGGCGAGGTCAAGCTGCTCTTCAAATATCCGGTGCGGGTGGCGCTCAACCCCATCATCAGCAGCTTGGCTTGGCTCTTCCCCAGTTTGATTTCCGGCGGCACCATCACAGCCTATGTGCTGGGCTTGCCGACGGCGGGACCAATGCTGCTGCGTTCTTTGCTGACGCAAGATACCTTTCTAACAGCGAGTCTGTTGATGTTCGTGACGATATTGACCGTCATCGGCACGACCGTTTCCGACATTTTGCTGGTCGTTGTCGACCCGCGCATCCGCATGGAACGCGCGGCCAGTTAGGCGGGGCTGACGAATGCTGCGAAGAATCGGCGCCAGGCAGGCCCCAGCCAAAGCGCAAGCCCCCGCCTTTGACGAGAGCTATTACCTCGCCTCGCAGTGGCAGTTGATGTGGCGCAAGTTTCGGCGGCACCGCCTGGCGATTGGCTCGCTGCTTGTCATCATCGTTCTCTATTCCATGGCGCTCTTCGCTGAGTTTTACGCCATCAACGATTACCAAAAACGCCATGTCGCGTTTGCCAAGTCACCGCCGCACACCATTTATTTTGTGGACGAAGGCGGCAATTTCAGCCTGCGCCCCTTCATCTATCAGATGAAGCAGACCTTGGACATGGATACCTTGCAGCGCAATTATTCCGAAGTCCGCGACAAAAAGTACCTGATCCACTTCTTTGTGCGCGGCGAGCCCTACAAGATTCTGGGTCTGCTGGAAAGCAACATCCACTTGATGGGCGTGGAAGCGCCGGGCGTCTTCTTCCCCTTTGGCACAGACGACTTGGGTCGCGATCTGTACTCGCGCACCATGCACGCGGCGCGCATCTCGCTTTCGATCGGTTTCCTCGGCGTCATCATCAGCTTTGTGCTGGGCTGTCTGTTCGGTGGCATCTCTGGCTACTTTGGCGGGGCGGTCGATGTGGCGATCCAGCGTTTGATCGAATTTTTGATATCGATCCCGTCTATTCCGCTGATTATCGCGCTGGCTGCTGCCCTGCCCGCCGAGTGGAGCTCGACCCAGGTCTATTTTGGCATCACGCTTGTGCTGGCCACTGTTGGCTGGACAGCGCTGGCGCGGGCGGTGCGCGGCAAACTGCTGGAGCTGCGCGAGGCTGATTTTGTCATGGCGGCGCGCATATCCAACATGGGCGACCTGGACATCATCATAAAGCACTTGCTGCCTTCGTTCGCCAGCTTTTTGATCGTCATGCTGAGCCTGGCTGTGCCGGGCATGATCCTCGCCGAGACAGCTCTGAGTTTCTTGCAGATCGGCATTCGCCCGCCAGCCGTCAGCTGGGGCGTGCTGCTGCAAGACGCCCAGAATATCCGCAGCCTTAGCCAAAGTCCCTGGTTCCTGATTCCGGGTCTTTTCGTCATATTGACGGTGCTGGCCTTCAACTTCCTGGGCGATGGCCTGCGCGATGCCGCCGACCCCTACAAACAATGATTGTTCTGCTAGACTGTCTTTGGATGCAACCATTCCTGGCGAAAGCAGACATGATGCGATGAAACCAATAGAAATCTATCGTACGCTGCCCGAGCAGATCGCCGCGCGCCTGCGCCGTGAGGTGCTCTCCAACAAATTGAAACCGGGCGATCCCCTGCGCGAAGCCGAACTTTCCCAGCGCTTCGGGGTCAGCCGCGGCCCCGTGCGCGAGGCATTCCGGCAGCTTACCCAGCAGGGGTTGCTGGTGCTCGAGCCCAACAAAGGCGCGCGCGTCGCCCAAAATCCCAGTGTAGAAGTGCGGCCGCTGGTCGCGCAGCTGCGCCGAACCATCGAGACATTTGTGCTGGACAGCATCTTCGATCACATCACCGAGCTCGATATCGGACGCTGGGAAGCTATCTTGGCAGACATTCAGACAGCTTGTCAAAACAGCGATGTCGATGCGCTGACCGACTGCGACCTGCGCTTCCACCAAGCGATTATTCAGAGCCACGACGACAAAGATATCGTCACGCTGTGGCAGCCGATCGCCATGCGCATGATGATGCAATATACGCGGCACAGCGATATTATGGAGAGCTACCGTGAACACAAGCGCATCTTGGATGCGATCCGCAATGGCGACAAGCCAGGCGCGATCGATGCGCTTTATGCCAATATCCAGTAATTGACCGACGCATCGATATAGGGACAACCGATGGCAATCGCAGCCGGGGCAGCCTCGTATGAAGGCGAGCGCCGCATCCGCCAAGGCGAATGCAAGCCGCGTCCGCCAGCCCCGGGCGAGGCGCAGCTGCGCGTTTCGCATTTTGGCATCTGTGCTACAAACCTGCAAAAGCCAAGACTTCGCCACCGCCATTGACCTGGCCGCCGGCGCGCTGCCCCTTGAACGCGCTGAGGTCCAGCTTTGCGAACATGGAAAAAGGCGGGCGCGTCATGAAGATTCGGTTGGAGGCGCTATGAACATACTCGACGCATTTCGGCTGGATGGCCAGACAGCGCTGGTGACCGGCGCGCGCCGCGGCATTGGATTCGCCATGGCCAGCGCGCTGGCTGAAGCCGGCGCAGATATCATCGCGGTCAGCGCGGGGATGGAAGCCAGCGGCAGCGAGATCGAACAGGCTGTCTTGGCGCAAGGGCGACGATTCAGCGGCTATCGCTGCGACTTTTCAAAGCGCGGCGAGCTGCATGAGTTTATTCGTCAGGTGACAAGCGAGCACCCGGTCATCGACATTTTGGTCAACAACGCGGGGGCTGTCCTGCGCGAGCCAGCAGCCTCGCACAGCGACGCCGATTGGGATCGCATCATCGAAATCAACCTCAGCGCCCCCTTCGTGCTCAGCCGCGAGATCGGCGCGCGCATGCTGGAGCGCGGCAGCGGCAAGATCATCTTCACGGCATCGCTGCTGACTTTTCAAGGCGGCATCACGGTGCCAGGCTATGCAGCCAGCAAGGGCGGCATCGGACAGTTGACGAAGGCGCTGGCGAACGAATGGGCGAGCGGCGGCGTGCAGGTCAATGCCATCGCGCCCGGTTATGTGCGTACCGATGTCACCGAAGCGCTGCAAAATGACCCCGAACGCTACCGCGCCATCACCGAGCGCGTCCCGGCCGGGCGCTGGGGCCGGATCGACGATTTCAAAGGTCCAGCCGTCTTCCTGGCATCAGCCGCGTCTGATTATGTCAACGGCGAGATTCTAGTTGTCGACGGCGGCTGGCTGGGACGCTGAGCGCCGTTAGACGCCGATGGTCGGCTTGTCGAAGTCGGCTTGTTCCGCCAAGATGCGCTCGCGCCAGTCTGCGGGCAGACGCGCCACCCGCTGAAAGAAGGCCTCTTCGCCAAAGTGCAGGTTGCTGCGCTTAAATTCCGGGCGATGGCAGTCGCGCGACAAGTCGCAATCGAAGCGGATAATATGACAGCCCCTGCGCGAACCGCCGCCAGGTGGCGTGATGTGGCATAATCCCCAGGTGATGCCGCGCCCATCGCCATTATCCGCGAAGGCATCGGGACAGAAAGGCCCAGGCGCGACCGGTGCCAGCTGCACATGCGCCATCGGCTGGAAGTTGAGGCCGTCCGGCGCAAATTGAATCGTGTCTTTTTCCGGACCATCGAGAATCAGCAACGTGGCAATGCCGCCTTCGTAATGCCAATACATGGTTTCATGCCCGGAATTGGTGACTGGGTTCAGGTCAGATTTGATGAAAGGGCCTTCGGGCTGGTCGGCGATGGCGACGCCCTGCGCCAGCAGCAAGCCGCCCGCGACCTTCTCAAATGGCGAGCCTTTGTAATAGAGCCAAATCTTGCCCTTGTAGACCAATGGGTAGGGATCATGAATGGCGCAGCTGTCCCATTCGCCAGGCGCGCCTTGGGGGAGGACTGGCGCATCCATGCGCGTCCAGGGACCCTCTGGCGAGTCGGCATGCGCCATGCTGACGCCAACGCAGTCATTCGCCCGCCACGTCGTGGTGAAACACTGGTAATACAAATAATAGCGTCCCTGCCAGACCAAGATATCCGGCGTGGAAAGCGAGCGATCGCCATAGGTGCCTTTGGGCGCGCGCGGCACAGCCACCCCCTGCTCCACCCAGTCGAAGCCGTCTTTTGAGGTGGCATAGCAGATATCCGCCAAGTCCCAATCGACGACCGGGATCTCGTCATTTGCCTGGTCAATATGAAAACGCCCAACAGGCGCCTGCTCGGTGATGCGCCGCGTATACCAGACATAATAGGTATCGCCAATCTTGAGCACCTTGGACGGGTCGCGCCGCGAAACCGACAGCGCCGATTCGGCTTTGCCGATGCCGCCCACGCGCGAATAACGAAAGTTGGTGTAGAAGGGATTGCCCGGGTCTTGCCTGGGCGTCCACATGTCATAGACGCGTTCGGTTGCCGCGCTCAAGGGGCGGTCGGCGGGTTTGGTCGGCGGCAGCATGCTGGGGAAGGCGCTGGGTTTCTTGCCGTCTGCGTTCATTGTGTCTCCTTTTCCGGCGCTGGCAGCCTGCGAAACCACAGCCAGCCGCGGTCGGAGGCATTGACGCTTGCGCTGTCCATTCTAGGCAATTAACAAGTATGAGCCAACCAAGAGACTTTTCGCGGAGCTATCTGTAAAATGCAGGCTTCTCCACAACCAAACTGAACATGAGCGGCGTCAACTGGGGAAGATATCGCCGACGCGCAGCGCAAAGCCGGGCAGCACATCCCCGCCAAACAAGGTATCGTTCTCGTGCAAGGTGATGGCGCGTTCGTCCGTATGCGTCACAACAGTGCGACTCTCTGGATAGACCAACCAGACGAGACGCGCGCCAGCCTCGAAGAGCTGCATGACTTTCAGATGACTGTCGCTCGTCTTGTTGTTGGGCGAGATGACTTCGACTGCCAAGTCGGGTCCCAGTTCGTATAATTTGAAATCAGGCGGTTCAGGCGCTCTGCCCTTGCGAACGAAAGCAATATCCAAGCCTCGCACTGTGTCCCGCCCGTATGCGTCGCTTTTGAGGATGAAACCGGTATCGCCCGCGTTTACTTCACCCAGTCCGTTTCGTTTGACAAAGTAGACAATCTCTGCCGTAAGATTAGCGACAACGATGCCACGAATCCGTGACAGCTTGGGCACCTCGATGGGTTCTCCTGCGACAAGTTCAAATGCGCGATCGAGATATTCAGGCTGCTCCATCATTTCGAGGAAGCGGTCGGCAGTTAGGAATCGCTCTCGAACAACCATGCCTGTCCACATCCATTCGCCTCTTTACCGATGCCGCGATTGTACCAGATGCGCTGGCGAGCTACACAATTTTTTCCACAACCAAACTGAACATGAGCGGGATGCGCTGGGGCAGGTGGCTGGGCATGGCATAGCGGCGTCCGCCCAGCTCGCGCATATCGTGCATGGGCTTGAATCCATTGCAATGGTCATATTCGCGCAGCTGCGTCAGCGTCAAACCCGCGTCCAGGAGCGCCATGACGACCTCGGCGGTGCCCCACTGGTATTCGACGCCAGGATGCGGATTCACAAAATCGACCAGGCCGGGTTGAAGCTGGTCGGTTTCCGCGGCGCTGCCCGTCAATGCCACATAATCACCCACGCCCGACTCGAATTCCCAGACCACGCCGCCCATGAAATCGTGGCGCAGCCGCCACCGCTCGTCAAACATGGCAAAAGCCGGATGAAAGTCCACCAGCGCAAAACGGCCGCCCGGTGCCAAGCAGTTGGCGATGCCTCGCCCCCAAGCAGCCAGGTCGGACAGCCAGCACAGCACGCCATAGGAAGAAAAAACGGTGTCAAATTGCCGCTCGTTTTGGTCAAAATAGTCGTAAATGTCGGCGCGCAGGAAATCAGCGGCGATGCCTGTGTCGCTGGAAAGCTGCCGCGCAAAGCGGATCGCTTCGTCGCTGATATCCACACCCGTGCAGCGCGCGCCCAAATGCCTGGCGATGCTCAATGTATCTTGCCCGCAATTGCACTGTAGATGCAGCAAGCGCTCGCCAGCCACCTCGCCAAGCAAGGCTGTTTCTTCGGGGAATAGCGTGTTGCCGCCAGCGCGGAAGAAGGCTGCCTGGTCGCCCTTGTGGCTGTTGTGCGCCTGTGTGCCGGCATTCCAAGCCAAGCGGTTCATCTCATGATGCGTTCTGTTGGGCATAACAGAGCCTTGATACGCGCTTTTCAGACCGCCAGCGAGCATTCTAGTCGCATGACCGCCCGCCCGCAAGCAGCTTGCCGCCCCGACTCGCGCGCACTATAATGCCCGCCATACGATGATGACAAGCGACCGATGACTCCTAGCGACCTCGCGAGCGTCGCCCTAGACGCGCTGCAGCCTGCGGCGAATAAAAAACCATCCCGCCAAGATAGGCCGCTGGCGGAGCGCCTGCGCGCCAAGATCATTGGTGTGCTGCTGCGCAAGGCACGGTTGGCTGCCGAGCGCGCGCCAGAAGAATGCGCCGCTTTTTTGACCATGACGACAGAACAATTCATGGCATGGGAAACTGGTGAAAAAGCGCCGAGCCTGCCCGAGCTTGAGCTGCTTTCCCGCTTCTTGCAAGGCGCGCCAACACCAGCCCGGCAAAGCGATTATCTGCTGCTGCGCCAACGGATCATCGGCGTTTTGCTGCAAAAGGCGCGTATGAAGGCAGATGCAGACGCTGCGCAGGCGATCGTGCCGCCCGAAAGACTTAGAGCCTATGAACTCGGCGAGCGCAGCATGCCCATGACCGATCTTTGCGCGTTGGCACAAGCCTTGAGCATAGAGTTGGGCGCATTCCAGTATGCCAGCGAGCCTGAAAGACCGTTCGCAGCGCCCAGCCCCGCCCAAGCAACCGCCGCCAGCGCGGTAGCCGCGACCGACTTCGCCGCCGACCGCCAAAACGCCGCCTTTATTCGACTGGCGATGGCGTTTCGCCACATCAACGTGGACGACCTGCATCGAATCGCCGATGCGCTCCTGGCAATCATCAACGCGCGCGCCGAACGCGACCTCGCCGAGTCCAATGCCGCGTCTTGAAGCCGGCTCGATGACAAACAGACAGGAGCGAATCCAGAGCGCCCGGCTCTGCCTGCTGCTGTTTGCATTGATGATTGGCGTCTATCTGTTGAGCTTCCGCGCGGTGATCCAGTCGGGCGACACCTTGCGCGCCTTCGATGCCATAACCAGCTATGCGCGTTATGGCGATTGGCTGCTGGACGAATCGGCTTGGACAGAATTGCTGCTGTCCCTCCGCGAGTCCGATGATCTGCCCCTGCGCGAATATGATGTCGAAGAGCGGCTGCAGGCGCAGATCGCCGCGCCCTTGCTGCGCTTGGCGCAAAGCCTGCCCCGCCTCGGCAACATTCATGCCGTCTGGCTCTTGAATGTCATCGTTGTCGCGCTGACGATCGCGCTGGTCTTCTTGCTTGCGCGCGCGCTGGGCTATGACGATGCCACCTCAGCGCTTGTCGCCCTTGGCAGCGGGCTGGCGACGAATCTGTGGGCATACAGCCAAACGCTGTTTCGTGAGCCGCTGGCGGCATTTTTTATTGTTCTGGCGCTGCTGTGCCTGCAAATCAGTCGGCGGCAGAGCGGGGCGCTGCGTCTGTTTGGCTGGCTGTGCGCGGCCGGGGCGCTGCTGCTGGCTTCGCAAGTGAAGATGTCGGCGGCGCTGGCGGCGCCGGCTGTGCTGGTCTTCGCCCTGCCCGAGCCAGCCGAGCCACCCAACTGGCTGGCAAAGCTCTACAAAGCGCTTTGGGCTGTGCCGCTGGCGGCGCTGACAGTCCTGATGCTGCTGGATCCGCTGCCTGGCGCGCTGCTCGACCTGCTGGCTGGCTTGGGGCTGAATGGCGACCATGCCGGTCTCGCCTTGCGCAGCTATCTCTTCAGTCCGGGCGCGAGCATCTGGGGCACTTCGCCAGTCGCGCTGCTGGCGGTCGGTGGCTGCGCGCTGCTGATTCGGCGAGGGCGCAGGCGATTGCCAACGACTATTTTCCTGTTGCTGGCGGCCTATGCGCTGGGACATGCGCTGTTGGTGGGCCGGCACTGGTTCGGCGGGCTGAGCTTTCCGCCGCGCTTCTTGACTCCGGTTTTGCCAGCGCTGATGCTGGGCAGCGCGCCGCTAATCCAGCGAATGCTGCGCGGGCGGAATCGTCGGCTGGCTGGCTTGTGCAGCGCGCTGCTGATTTATGGCGTATGGATTCAATTCAGCGCGGTGTCGCTCAGCTGGGAGCATTACAGCGCGTCGTTGCCCGCCGAGTCGGCAGGGTTGGCGGAGTGGCTGCCGTCGTTGATGGAGCCGCAGTATTTTCGCTGGTTCGTCTTGCCGCGGCGCTGGGCAGATCTGGGCTTTGAATTTCTGTGGACTCGCGCCAATCTGCCCGTCTGGGGCATCAGCTTTGGCGCGCTGGTCGCCTTCCTCGCTCTGTGCCTGTGGCGCAGCCTGCGTGATCCAGGCAGCCGCTGGCGATATGCCGCCCTGCCTCTGGCTTGCTTGTGCCTGCCCTTGACGCTGCTCAACCTCAGCGCAGCCTATGACAAAGACCCGCGGACTCGCTCGCAAAGCTCGGCGCTGCGCGAGGCGCTGGATTATGTGGTGGCGCATAGCAAAACCGATGATGTCTTGCTCTTGGGCAGCGACGATTATGCCGGTTTCGTCATGAATCACCTGGACGCCGAGCAGCCGCGGCCGATCACTTTGCCGCGCCCGCCCGCGCAAGCCGCCAGCGAAAAACAGCCAGCGCTGCTCGAATCAGCCAATCCCAACGACTGGATAGACCGGCTCAGCATCCGCGTGATTCAACATCTGGCTCATCGGCAAGAGCGGCTGTGGCTGCTGGCAGAGACCAGCCCGTTTATGCGCTGGAGCTTCCGCCCGCTGGAACGGTATCTGGCGCTGCACGTATATCCGCTTCGCGAGGTCGCGCTGGAACACAATGACCCGACAGTCCGCCTGCTGGAATACAGCACACGCGCCGCGTTCAACCCGCTCGCGCCTTTTGCCGGAGACATCGCCAGCGACCTGCGCTATGGCGAGCGCATTCACCTGGACAGCCTCACGTTGCCAAACGGCTTGCGGTATCAACCAGGCGCGACAATCGAAGTCTCGCTGCATTGGCGGGCAGACGCGCCGCTCCGCGAAGACTACACTGTGGCGCTCTTCGCCGCCGAGGCCGACTCGCAGCAAGTGGTCGCGCAGGGCCACGACTCGGCGCCGCAGGGGGGCTTCGCGCCGACATCCAGTTGGACGACAGGTGGCACCTGGGACAACCGGGCGCTGCGCCTGCCCGATGATAGTCCAAAGGGCGAACTGCAGCTGTGGCTGGCGATGTATCGGTGGGACAGCGAAATCGGCGACATCAGACGCTTGCCCGTGACCAGCGGGCAGTCTGTCCACGCGGGCGAGATTGGCGTTTTGCCGGTGAAGATCATCGTTGGTTGACGGCTGGCTTGGCTTTGCCGAGATTCCAAAAGCGGCGAGCAAGGCGAGAACGGCAAAATCTCTGTTCTGCTTTTCGCCAGACTCGGTTAGACTCTGGCTGCGCGCCGATACCCTGTAGCAGAGGCAAGCTATGCCCGCTGAATTCGTCGTCAATTCGCCAATCACCACCAACCACAGCAGCCCATTTCGCTTCATTCTTTCGCATATCCTGCGGCACCCACTAGCCGCGCTGCTGCTGGTCTTGGGCGCATTCTGCAACGCCTTTTTGGCGGGCGTCGTGCCTGGCGCGCTAGGCAGCGCTTTCGACGCCATCCTGCTGGGCAACGAGCAGACGATGAGCTTGGTTGGGAACAGTGTGCTGCTCATCATCGGCTCGCAGTCTTTGCGCTCGCTGCTGCAATTTGTTCGCAATTTCTCGGCAGAAGTTTTCGCCCAACGTTTTGAGCGCGATGTCCGTGATGAGCTGTATTCGAGCCTGCTGGGCAAAAGCATGAGCTATCACGACAGGCAGCCGGTCGGCGAGACGATGGCGCGCGTGACGAACGATGTGCGCGAGATGAACCTGATGATGAATCCGGGCATCAATCTGGTCGTTGGCGCGAATATGTTTTTGATCATGCCCGCTTTGTACGCGCCCGGCCTCCACCCGCAGTTGATCGTGGTGCCGCTGCTTTTTATCGCCGCGCATAGCTTGGTGCAGGTGTATTTTGTTTTGCGCCTGCATCCGATCGCCCAGCAAGTGCGTGGCAGCTTCGGACGCATGAACGCGCGTTTGGCTGAAGCGCTGGATGGCTTGGAAGTGGTCAAAGGCGCGGCGCAGGAACAAAGCGAAATGCGCAAGTTCAACAGCCTGGCCGACCAGGTGCGCGACAAGTTCATCGACCAAGGCGAATTTGAAGCGCGCTATCTTTCGGTCCTGCTGTTTGGCTTGACGGTGGTGGCGGCTTTGGCGCATGCGGCAAGTCTGTTTGCGACGGGGACGATCGCAGAAGGCGATGTAGTGGCATTTATGGGCTTAATCAGCCTCTTCCAGTTCCCCGTGTTCATCTCGCTGTTTTCGTCATCGCGCATCGCATCGGGATATGCCAGCGCCGCCCGCATTTTGGAAGTGATGACAACACGCACTTTGCTGGACCAAAACCAACGCGGTTACAGCGCCGACCTCCGTGGCGAAATCGTGTTCGAAACAGTAAGATTCGGCTACTCGCCAGACGATGAAGTGCTCCGTGATGTCTCGTTTCGCGTGCAGCCCGGGCAGACAGTCGCCATCGTCGGGCAGACTGGCTCGGGCAAAAGCACGCTCAGCAAGCTGATTAACCGCATGTATGATGTGGATGGCGGGCGCGTGCTGGTGGACGGGGTCGATGTGCGCGAGTGGAATCTGCAAGCGCTGCGCTCGCAGATCAGCATCATTGAACAGGATATTTTCTTGTTCAGCCGCAGCGTGGCAGAAAATATCGCCTTTGGCGCAGAGCATATCGACATGGATGGCATCATCGACTCGGCAAAAGCTGCCCAGGCGCATGATTTCATAACCAGCTTCCCAGATGGGTATGACACCATCATCGGCCAGCGCGGCATGACGCTCAGTGGCGGCCAGCGGCAGCGGCTGGCTTTGGCGCGCGCCTTTCAGACTAATCCGCCCGTGCTTATCCTCGATGACAGCACAAGCGCCATCGACAGCGCCACAGAAGACAAGATCCAACGCGCTATTTGGTCGGCGGCTCGCGGGCGGACGACGCTGCTGATCACCCATCGCCTGTCGCAGATTCGCTGGGCAGACCATATCGTTGTCCTGCGCAAGGGACGGGTGGTGGCGCAAGGCGCTCACCAGGATCTGCTGCGCCGTTCGCAATCGTACCGGCATATCTTCGACCGCTATTCCTCAGCCGAAAGTCAATCGCAAGCGGCGCGGGGAGCTTAACCATGGCGGCGATATTTGGCGGGCTGCAAAGCGACAAATATGACCGACGCTATACAGATGCGCATCTGTTTCGGCGGATTGGTGAATACCTGGTCGAGCACAAGCGCATCGTCGGGCTCGGCTTGCTCGGCTTTGTGGTCGTGGGTATCGCGCGGGCTGTGCGCCCCGTTTTCATCAGCGCGGCTATTGACGACCTGGTGACAGCTGGCGATGCGCTGGGCTTGATCTTCATGGCGCTGGCTGGCATCGCCGCCTCGGAATACCTGTTCAATTATGGCCGGCGGCGCTTCACTGTGGTTGTCATCGGTCGTGTGGTGGCGCAGCTGCGCAAAGACGCTTTCGAGGCAGCTATCGAGCGCGACCTGGCTTTCTATGACCGGCACAAATCCGGCGCGGTGATCAGCCGCATCACCAGCGATACGCAGGAATTTGGCGATGTCATGCTGCTGGGCAGCGATGTCGTCTCGCAATTTCTCAGCGTGGTAATCTTGTTCGCCGCGCTGCTGAGCTATTCAGTCGAGTTGACGGTCATCTTGCTGCTGACGATGCCTTTGGTGATCTTGGCCGCGCTGGCTTTTCGCTTCTTGGCGCGCATCGTGACTCGGCAAGGCGCGCGCGCCATGGCTGTGGTCAACGACAATATCCAGGAAAGCGTGACCGGCATCAGCATCGCCAAGAATTTTCGCCAAGAAGCGATGATCTACCGCGAGTTTTCGACGGTCAACAAGTTGAGCTATACGATCAACCTGCGGCGCGGCATGGTTATGTCGCTGGTCTTCCCTACGATGGGCGTGTTGTCGGCTGTGGCGATGTCGGCGCTGGTTTGGGCTGGGGCGGAATCGGCGCGAGCGGGCTTGATCAGCGCGGGCGCATGGTATCTGTTTATCCAGGGCGTAGACCGCTTCTGGTTTCCGTTCATGAATCTAGCTTCCTTTTGGAGCCAGTTCCAGCAGGGGCTGAGCGCTGCCGAGCGCATCTTTGCCTTGATTGATGCCGAAAACTCGGTCTTGCAATCCGCCGGCAACAAAGTTGTCCAGCTGCCGGGGCGTATCCAGTTTGATGATGTGACCTTTCAATACGACCGCGGCGAGCCCGTATTGCGAAACTTCTGCCTGGATATCAAACCCGGTGAAAATGTCGCCTTTGTGGGCCACACTGGCGCGGGCAAAAGCACAATCGCCAAGCTGATTACGCGTTATTATGAATTTCAGCAAGGGAATGTCTTGATCGACGGTGCCGACATTCGCGCGCTGGATATGCCAAGTTATCGCGCGCGGCTGGGCATCGTGCCACAACAGCCATTTTTGTTCAGCGGCACCGTGCTGGACAACATTCGCTATGGCAATCCGCTGGCGAGCCTGGACGAAATCAACAAAGTCTCGCAAAGCATTGGCAATGGCGAATGGCTGGACAGCCTGCCCGATGGGCTGAATAGCGATGTGGGCGAACGCGGCGCGATGCTCAGCGTCGGGCAGCGGCAACTGGTCAGCCTGCTGCGCGTGCTGGTGCAAAAACCCTCTATATTTATCCTGGACGAAGCCACCGCCAGCATCGATCCATTTACCGAAGCGCAGATTCAAGACGCCATTGAATTGATCTTGGCGCGCTCGACCGCCATTTTGATCGCGCATCGCCTCAGCACAGTCCGCAGCGCCGACCGCATCGTCGTGCTGCGCGCTGGCGAGATTATCGAAGAAGGGAACCACGAACAGCTTTTGCTCGCGGACGGGCACTATGCCGAGCTCTACAACACTTATTTTCGGCATCAATCGCTGAACTATGTCGAAAGCGCGCGCGAGATGTTCGCGGCAGCGGGATCTTGATATGGCTGGCGGTCTGGGGCGCGGCGGATGAAAGCGGCTGCGCACAAGTTCATGCGCGCTGCCCGCTCTTGGCTGGGGCGCGGTCTCGCCCCGCTCCCAGCAGCGGCAAAGTGGATCGGCATGCGCGTGTTCAAGGCGGTTGTGGCGGCTTGGCGCTGGCTCGACTCGCTGGATATTCCATTGAGCCCGCTGCAATGGCTGCTCGGTTTCTATGCGCTCTTTGGCCTGCTCTATCTGTTCGCCACGCCGATATTTGAAGCGAATGAAGAATTGTGGCACTTCGGTTATGTGCAGCACCTGCGCGAGACCGGCCGCCTGCCCGCGCAAGATTTGGCAGCGCGCGATACGCTTTATGGGCAGCATGGCAGCCAGCCGCCGCTCTACTATCTGGCGGTTGCGGCAATCACAGCGCCGATAAGCCTGGATGACGCTGCGCTCCGCCGGCAACTGAATCCACATGTGCTAGTCGACCAGCCTGACGCATTCGGCAACAAAAACCGGGTGATGCGCATTGACAGCTTCGCAGCCGGGCAAGGCGCTGGGCTAGCTGTGCTGGTGGCGCGCGCATTTGGTTTGCTGCTGGGCGCTGGCACGATATATTTTGTCCACCGCATCGGTCAGATGATCGCCCCGCAGCGCCCAACTGTCGCTTTTGTGGCGGCCGCCCTGACCAGCTTGAACCCCATGTTCATTTTCATCAGCGCCTCGGTCGGCAATGACAGCCTGGCCATGTGCCTGAACAGCGCGCTGATTTTGCTGCTGCTGCGCACGCTACGCGATGGATTTTCCACGCGCGCCAGCCTGGCGATGGCCGCGCTCTTTGGCTTGGCTTGCCTGACAAAAACGACTTCGCTGGCGCTGCTGCCGGCTCTGGTCGGCGCAGCCTTCTTCACGCGCCGCAAGACTGGCGACGGCCGCGGCCTGCGGACGATGCTCTACCTGCTGGCGCTGTGCTGGCTGCTAATCGCGGGCTGGTGGCATATTCGCAACCTGCAGCTGTACGGCGAGCCATTTGGCATCATCACCCAAGCGACCTTGGCTGGTTCACGCGGGATGTACTTTGACCTGGCTGATCGATTCGCCGAATTTCAGCAGTTTCGCATGTCATTTTGGGGTTTGTTCGGCGCAGCCAATATCCAACTGGCGAGCTTGTTTTATGTCCTGCTCGATCTGGCCACTTTCTTCGGCTTTGCCGGCTGCCTGTTTTTGATCTTGCAGTTGCTCGCCATCCGCGACTTTGCCTACGCTCGGTATGAGCTGGCGCATCTGTTGACTTTGGCTGGCACGCTGGGGGTGTTGTCGCTGGGCATCGTCTACCTCAGCATGCTGACGCCAGTGACGCAGGGGCGAACGCTCTTCCCGCTGATGGGCGCGCTGGCTCCGCTGCTGGCGGCCGGGCTGGTAGAGACAGTCTGGTGGCTGGTTTTTTGGCTGCGCCCGCCCAACCTGGATTTCGTGCGCGCTGGCGATGCTGTGCCAAAAGAATTGCTGCACAGTTGCATGCTGTGGCAGCTGCGCGCGCTGGGCTTGGTGGCATTCCTGGCGCCACTGACGGTCATCGTCGGGCAATACAGTGCGCCCAGCCCGGTCGATGCGCCGCCGCCAAGCGCCCGCCCGGTGTATGCCGAGTTTGGAGATGTGGCGCTGGTCGCCTATGAGCGCAGCGACCGCCGCTATTCAGCCGGCGACCAGGTCCGCCTGACGCTGTATTGGCAGGTGCGCGCGCCCTCCACAACCGACAACAGCCTGTATTTGCGCCTGGTGGACGACAACCAACAGACAATCGGCAGGTATACGACGTATCCTGGCGCTGGGGGGCTGCGCACATCCAAGTGGCGCGCAGATGCAATTTATCCCGATGAATACCTCATCCCGATCAGCGCGGCCGCGTATGGGAGCTATCCATTCTACCTGCGCGTGGAATGGCAAAATGGCAGCAGCATCCCCGCCACCGACGGCGCGGGGCGGCCGATCGAGCCCGTTCTGCTGGATATTGGCGCAGTCGTGACGCCGCGCCAGCAAGCCGCAGTCAGCGAATTCAACGAAATCCCTGGTGACGAACAGCCCGTCTTTGACGAGGTCATCCGCCTCGAAGGCTTCAAGCTGGATATAAGCCGCAACGAGATCAGCCTGCACTGGAAAGCCGACTCGGCACCCGAAGAAGAGTACACCATCTTCGCGCACCTGCTGGATGAATCGGGTGATATTCTGTCGCAAGCCGATGCCGCGCCGCGCCTGCCCACCGGCTACTGGCGCTGGGGCGAGGCTTTCACCACGTTTCATCAGTTCCCGCCCGAGCCACACATGCTGGGTCATCGCATCGCGGTCGGGTTGTATCTGCGCGATGCGCCTGGCTATCCCAAAGCTGAATTCGTCTTGCAGCCGCAAGCAGAAGCCGAGCCGCCAGAATTTGACCCGGACCTGAGCGCGGAGGCCGAGGCGGCAAGCGATATGCAGGGGGATGAAGAATTCGCAGCCGAGCCCGAGCAGCGGCTGGATGCCTACCTCATCGACTGGGCGGCAGCGCCAGAAATCCTCGCGCTTACTCCGACGCCCGAGCCCGCGCCAGGCAGCGAAGACGGCGCGGACGAAAGTGGTCAAGCAGATCCATAATGCCCCCCAGTTTCACGCATCGGCTGGCAGACGCCGACAACTCCGCCGCAATCGTCGGCAGCGATTCGAGCGAAGGGTTATGCGCGTAGGGAAGGACCAAGGTGTGCCCCAACGTATACGGATAGCGACAGCCGCGTCTGTTACAATGCGCCATATGCCAGCCCAAGCAACGCAAAATACAAGCCGGCGCTCGCCAGACTTAATCGCCGATTGCAGTGAATTTAGGGAGTGGTGATTTTGGTGAATACGCGTTGTTTTGCCCCCCCAAAGCTCTCCCCAAAAAATGAGCGAGGGGCTACCATGCTTATGGAAGCGAGGGAAAATCTCCCTTCCCTCGTTCTGAGGGCAAGGGGCCGGGGATGGGGGGGCTTGGTTGTCATATCACGCATTCACCACTCCCGCGGTTGACCTATGCTGGCCGCCACGAGGAGAGCGTTATGACTTTGTCGCAGGAGCGTCTGGCAAAGACCCTGGCCGCGCCCTTTCGCTATTATGAGCGCATTGGCAGCACCAACGATGCCGCTCGCGATTGGCTGGAGCAGGGCGCGCCAGGTGGAGCAGTCGTCATTGCCGACGAGCAATCGGCAGGTCGTGGGCGCAACGGCAATAGCTGGCATACGCCGCCCGGCGCAGCGCTGGCTTTGTCGGTGATTATGCAGCCAAAAGCGAGCTGGCTGTCGCGCGTGACCATGCTGGGTGGCTTGGCTGTCTGCGAACTGGCCGAGAAGCTCGGCTGCGAAGATGTGGGCATCAAATGGCCCAACGATGTGCAGATCGCTGGCAAGAAAGTCAGCGGCATCTTGTGCGAGGCGAGCTGGTCGGGCGAGGCGCTCACTGGCGCGGTGCTGGGCATCGGCATCAATGTGCGGACAGATTTTCAGGGCACGGCGCTGGCAGAGACGGCAACCAGCTTGGAATCGGCAGTTGGGAGGCGGCTTGATCGGGCGCAGCTGGCGGGAGACTTGATGGATTTGCTTCGACAATGGCAGCGGCGCAGCGAAACTGCTGGGCTGATTGACAGCTGGCGACGGCGGCAAAGCACGCTGGGCCAGTTGGTGAACGCGAATGGCGTGGTGGGCAAGGCGCTGGATATCAACGCGGATGGCGCATTGCTCGTCGTGGATGCCTGCGGCGAGCGGCATACGATTCATGTCGGCGAGCTGGCGCCGTTGGCGGAGACGAGCAAGCTCCAGTGAGCCGCATCCATTTTGAATGGGAGGTCGAGGCGGATATCATCGACCAGCCCGATGGCGAAGACCCGCAAGGCAGGCGAAATCGCCAGCGCGACCTGCGTCGAGCGCTGCTGTTGATCGCGCTGCTGGCTGTTGCATTCATTTTGGGCGGGCTGGCCTTGCACCTGCGGATTGTGCAAGCGCGCAACGAGATTGCGCAGCAGCTTACCGACACCATCAAAGTGGAAGCTGCCGCCCTGCGCATCGGCGACCGCAGCGCTTTTTTGCAGATACAAAGCGGCGATGATGCTTGGCTGGCGGCGCAATCGACGCTATTCGAGCGTTATCAAACATTAAAAGCCGAGAATGCAATCGAGCTGTCTGGCGATATTCTGTCGCTAGCCATCGCCGGCGAGCGCGCGCGCGCCCTGGTGCGGGAAGACAGACATGGCCTGCCCTATGCGCGGCTGTCTTTCTATGCGCGGGCCGACAGAGTCTGGCGGCATATCCCGCCCGATTTCACATTTTGGGGCGACCCACAACGATACGAAGCCGAACGCGTCGTCGTCCAATATCGAGAAGCCGATGCGCCCTTCGCCGAGCAGATGGGCGCTGATTTGGCAAAATGGGTCGCGGAGCAGTGCGCCGCCACAGCCTGTGACGCAGACGCCAAGCTGCATATTGAGGTCGCGCCCGAGGCTGAAAAATCGCTGACCTGGGTCGACGCAAGCGCAGGAATCCTGGCGCTTCGCTCGCCATATCTCGGCATTGTCCGCGCCGATAAGCCATTCGACAGCGAACGCGCCACGCCGCTCTACCAGCTGCTCAGCGAACGCTGGAGTTTCGATTCATAAGAAGCAAAAAAGCCGGGCTGACATTTCGCCAGCCCGGGGTGGATGGTTCTGATTTGGAAGGCTTGGATTGAATTAGTTGTCCATGCCCATCGCGGCATTGCGCAGGACGACCAAGAACGCAAGCACATGGCCGAAGATGATATGCCCAAACAGGCTCGGGTCTGTCAGCGAACTCTGCAGAATGTTGCCCCCGGCAATAGCGGGCATAACGATGAGGCCGCCGACAATCCACCAAATTACGCCATAGATGAGACCGCCAACCGCAATATCCAGCAGCGGGTTGTTCATCTGAACAAATTCCGTGAAGACACCTGTGTAAACCGCGCCGATTACCGCGCTGATAACGATATGCAGGATGAAGCCTATCAGGGCGTCAGCCGAAATCATCCCGCCGACCATGTCCGCCATGCCCGGACCCATAAATGCCATGAACACATATCCAGCCATGATGCCGGGTATGATGCCCCTCATCATTTTGGTGCTATCCATTCGATTCCTCCTGTAAGCGCTGCACTGTTGCTTTCCGTTAGATGAGAGTTGGTGCGCAGCAGTCTCCTTCCTCGGCTGACAACGCCGCCAACATATTTGGATTGATTATAACGCAGAATTGGCATGGGGCAACAATTTTTCCAAATTAGCTTTTTTTCGCGCGCGGATTGCCAGGGTCGCTCACAAATCGGCCAAGTCTGCATACGCTCGTCACAGAGCCGGCATGTTTCCAGCGGGCGGAGAGTGGCGATTTTGGTGGATGTGGCAACCAAGCCCCCCCTCCCCCGGCCCTTTGTCCCCAGAACGGAGATGGGTTTGGAGTGGGGAGGCAAAGCAGCGCGCATCCAGCAGCTTCGCCACTGCCGCGGGCCTCTGGCATGGCAAGTTTGCCGCCTGTGTGGTATGATTCTAGTTAGTCCTTGAGCTCGAATCTACAGACGAAGCGAAGGTGGCAGCCATACACCATGGACGAAATACAGACCAGCGACGGTTTCGCCGGGAGCATTCGCAGCGTCGCCATCAACGAAGAAATGCGCGGCAGCTACCTCAGCTACGCCATGAGTGTGATTGTCGCCCGCGCCCTGCCCGATGCGCGTGATGGCTTGAAGCCTGTGCACCGCCGCATCTTGTATGCCATGCACGATATGGGCTTGCGGCCCGGCACTTCGTACAAAAAAAGCGCGCGGCTGGTCGGCGAGGTGATGGGCAAGTATCACCCGCACGGCGACCAGGCGATCTATGACGCCATGGCGCGTTTGGCGCAAGATTTTTCGCTGCGCTATCCACTGGTGGACGGGCAAGGCAACTTCGGCAGCCAAGATGGCGACAAGCCCGCCGCCATGCGCTACACCGAAGCGCGCATGGCAAATATCGCCGCGGAAATGCTGACCGACATCCATATGGATACGGTCGATTTTGTCGAAAATTATGACACGACTCAAGACGAGCCGGGCGTGCTGCCGGCGCGCTTGCCCAATCTGCTTCTGAATGGCGCCAGTGGCATCGCCGTGGGCATGGCCACCAATATCCCGCCGCACAATTTGCGCGAGCTGGCGGCGGCCATCACCCACCTCATCGACAATTACGCCAGCATCGAGACGGTGACCGTCGACGATCTGATGCAATTCGTAAACGGTCCCGACTTCCCGACCGGCGCGACTATCGTGGTCGGCGACGAGCTCAAGGAAGCCTATGCCACGGGCAAGGGACGCGTGGTCGTCCGCTCCAGCGCGCATTTTGAAGAAGGGCGTGGCGATGGCATCAACATCGTCTTCACATCAATCCCGTATCAGCTGAGCAAATCAACCATCATTGAGCGCATCGTCAGCCTGGTGCGCGACGGGCGCATCGAAGCCATCCGCGACCTGCGCGACGAATCCGACCGACAGGGACTGCGCCTGGTGGTCGAGCTGAAGCGGCACGCACAGCCACAGCGCGTGTTGAATCAGCTGTATCGATATACCCAGCTGCAAAGCGTCTTCAGCATTCAGATGCTGGCGCTGGTCGATGGCGAGCCGCGCACGCTGAGCTTGAAGCGCTGTCTGCGCGTGTATATCGAACATCGGCGCGATGTCATCGTGCGGCGCTCGCAGTACGACCTGCGGCGTCAACGCGCCCGCGCTCATGTCCTTAGCGGCTTGCTGAAGGCGGTCGCCAACATCGATGCCATCATCCAAACCATCCGCAGCGCCCCCGACGTAGACGCGGCGCGCGCCCGGTTGATGACAAACTTCGCGCTGGACGAAACGCAGGCAAATGCCATCCTCGATATGCAGCTGCGGCGGCTGGCGGCGCTGGAACGCCAAAAGCTGCAAGACGAATATGCGGCTGTGCAAGCGCGCATCGCCTACCTGGAGGATTTGCTGGCTTCTCCACACAAGGTCCTGCAGCTTATTCGCGATGATATGCAAGAGATCGCCGAGACTTATGGCGATGAGCGCAATACAGATGTGGTCTATGGCAACATTGATTTTGACGAAGGCGATTTGTATCGGCGCGAACATGTCGTCATCAGTTTGACCGAAAATGGCTACATCAAGCGGGTGGCGGCGCGGCATTATCGACAGCAGCGGCGCGGCGGCAAAGGTATGCGCGGCTTCACGTTGAAAGACGACGACGCCTTGCTGGATGTCTTTTTTGCCTACAGCCACGACACGATTCTGTTCTTCTCTGATCGGGGGCGCGTCTATTCTTGCGTCGCCTACGAGATCGCCGAAACAACGCGCGAGAAACGCGGCGCGCTTATCCAGTCGCTGCTGCCGCTGGAAGGCGATGAGAAAATCAGCGCTATCTTCGCATTGCCCAATGAGCAAGCGGGCGATGAGGCGGGCTACTTTGTGCTGGCGACCGCCCGCGGCAAAATAAAACGGGTCGAACAACAGAATTTCATGGATATTCGCCCCAGTGGCTTGATCGCCATGACCTTGCTGCCCGGCGATTCCCTAAGCTGGGTCAAGCGGACGAATGGCGACCAGCATATCCTGATGGCCACAGCTGGCGGGCAATGCATCCTGTTTAATGAGAGCGATGTGCGCGCGATGGGGCGGCAGGCAGCCGGCGTCCGCGGCATCAACCTGCGCGGCGGCGATTGCGTGGTCAGCATGGATGTTGCCGGCCCAGACGACACGCATGTGCTGGTGACGACGCAAAAAGGGCTGGGCAAGGTGACGCCGCTGGACGACTATCGCGTGCAAACGCGCGGCGGACTGGGTCTGCGCACACAGAAGATCAACCAGCGCACAGGGCCGGTCGTGGCTGTGCGCAGCGTGCGTCTTGGCGACAAGCTGATGCTGATGCTGATCACCGAAAAAGGCAAGGTCCTGCGCACGCAAATCGCCGAAATCAGCGTGATCGGGCGCAACACCCAAGGCGTCAAAATCATGAACATCGATGACGATGACGAAGTGGCTGGCATCGCCATCATGCGCGGCGAAGAAGAATTGACAACGGCTGAACTTGACTCGGCGAACGCAGACCAACCGGTGAATAACCGGCAATTGCTTTAGGCGAAATGGGCGACCCGATGTTTCGCCCCCCGCAGAGTCGATTTGCGCGGTGCCGGCGGTTTGACAGGGTTGCGCCGGGACTACTCCGCTGGCGCTGCTTCCGCGTCGGCCGCTTCGCCTTCGCTCTCGCCGTCGACCTCATCCATGTCCGCATCGGCGCGGGCGGCGGCGGGCTGTACGATCTTCGCCAGCATTTCGTTGGGGTCATTGTGCACGGCGACATTCTCGCCGAAGGTGAGGTCGCGCACCAGCACCTCCGCGCCCAGCTCGGTCAGCTGCGAAAGATCAATGAGCACGCGGTCGCGGATATCGCTGGGGTAGACCTCCAAGGTCAGCGAGCTGCGACCGGTGATGAGGATGCCTTCGCGCGCGGCGACGACCGGACTGCGGCCCTCCATGACAATCGGCACTTCCACCGAGATGCGCTGCGTCTGGTCGACAGCCAGGAAATCGACATGCAGAATATCGCCGCGCACAACATCGCGCTGCACTTCGCGAGCCAGCGAAGGATACACTGTTCCCTCAACGTCGATGTCGATCAGGTTGGTGCCGCCAGCGTCCATCAGCATCATCTCGATGGCGCGATAGGGAAACTGCACGCTTAGCGAGTCGGTCGAGGGGCCATAAAGGACGGCCGGCACAATGCCGGCGCGCCGCAACTGACGGTTTTTCTTGCCCCGCGCCTGGCGTTTTTGGGCGGCTAGTTGGAAGTCGGACATGGGTTTGCCCTCCTGCGCGCGCAGCGGGTGGCGCGCTTGCTGCTGTTGCCGAAAAATGTTTTGTCCCATGCTATTGCCCATCTGCGCGCAAGTCAATAGGCGCAAATCGCCGACTCATCGCTACCACATCGTCAACAAAGCGGACAAGGCTGCTTGGGCTAGAATGCAAATATCAGGACAACGGTCAAAAGCGGGTAACGGGACTCGAACCCGTGACCTACTGCTTGGGAAGCAGTCGCTCTACCGACTGAGCTATACCCGCGAACATCGTCTAGTCTAGGGTTCGCTTCTGTCTTTGTCAAGCGGCTGTGGTATATTGCGCTGGCAGCCAGCAAAGGATGCGACATGCAGCCAGTCTGCCCGCAATGCCATCAGCCAGTCGAAGCCGAGCAGATCAATATCCAACAGATGGTGGCGCTGTGTCTTGCCTGCGACAGCGTTTTTGAATTGCGGACGGGCTTGCAGAGGCGCAAAGCCCGCAAAACGCAGCGTCCGCCGGGCTTGCAGCTGCATGATGACGACCCGCTGATCTTCAAGTTTCGCACCAACTTTCGGCTGGAAAAGAACGAGAACTTCGTGAACAGCGCTGTACTCAGCCTCGTTTTCAGTTTGCTCACCACGCTCATGGTCGGGCTAAGCCTCGAAGGCGAAGCGCCCATCTTCCTGGCCATGCTCTTTGCGATCTTGGCTGTGGGCGCGTTTTATTGGCTGGCCAGCATCGTCTGGAACGCCACCGAGATCGCGGCAGCCGACAGCAGCCTGATGGTCTCGCGGCGTCCGCTGCCTGTGCCGGCATCCAAGCGCGTGCTCGACCTGTCATCGGTGGATGCCATCTATGCGGAAGAAACAGCGGCTTCCAGACAAGACAGCTACGACACGCCGCGTTTCCATGTCTGGGCGAGCGAGACAGTTGGGCGGCGCAAGCTGGTTGTCGCTGATCTGACAGAAGACTATGCGACCTATATCGCCTCGCGGCTGGATGCCTGGCTGCGCGCAGACGATGACCGGTCGGCAGACCGTTTGTCGCTGGACGAAGCAGACGATGACGCGGCGGAGTTGGCGGCTCGACAAGCGGCGGCGGCAGACGACAACCAAGCAACTGTCCCATAGACGCGCGCAGCCAGAAAAACAGGAAAGAGCCAAAGGCAGGCGGAAGGCTGTGGCAATCGGCGCAACCCGCCCTGTGGCTTGACGATGCCGCTGGGACTATGCGAAAAAAGCGAGTGTGATAAAATCGACGGTTGCGTCTAACAGCGATTGGCATAAAACGATGGCTTCTGCCGGGCAAGCAACCGGCGAGCGCAAGCTCAAAATCCTGATGATGCTCCTCTATTATCATCCGCATTCCACGGGCTTGACAAATTATGTGCGCATGCTGGCCGAGGCCTTGGTCCAGCGCGGGCACGAAGTCACCGTCGTGGCTTCGCAGCACAGCAAATCATTGCCGCGTGGCGAGTCCATGCTCAATGGCGTGCGGGTTGTGCGTTTGTGGGCGCCGCTGCGCATCAGTCGCGGCTTTATCATGCCCACTTATCCTTGGCAGGTCTATCGCCTCATCCGCCAGCATGATATCGTCAACATTCATATTCCGATGCTTGAGACGGCGCTGGTCGCATGGCTGACGGGCTTGGCTGGCGTCAAGCTCATCGCTACGCATCACGGCGACTTGATCTTGCCAGCCGGGCGCTTCAATCGTTTCATCACCCGCGTCATGTTCGCCATGTACAGGCAAATGGCGCAGCGAGTCGCTTGCCTGGTCGGTTACAGCGATGATTATGCGGACAACTCCTATTATTTGCGGCCCTTTCGCGACAAAGTGCGCATCATTTACCCGCCGCTGCATATCCCATTGCCCGACCCGGCAAAAGCGAAGCAGCTGCGCGCCGCCTGGCAGCGCCAAGGCGGACCAGTCATCGGCTTTTCGGGCCGATTCGTGCAGGAAAAACGCCCGGACCTGATCATTCGCGCGCTGGAGGTCATCAACAAACGCCATCCCCACGCGCGCATCGTCTTCGCCGGCGAATACGACATTCCTTACGAAGGCACCTGGCAGCGGCATGAAGCCTTGGTCAGCAAAAACCGATCGCAGCTGGTCTTCCTGGGTCTCTTGCGCGACCCACAAGAGCTGGCGAACTTTTATGCAGCCTGCGATGTGCTGGCGCTGCCCAGCGACAGCGATTGCTTCGCCCTGGTGCAGGTCGAAGCCATGTTATGTGGCACAGCAGTGGTCATGACCGACATTGCCGGCGGGCGCGTACCCGTGCAATTGACAGGCATGGGCACGCTGGCGCAGCCGGGCGACCCTGTCTCGATTGGCCAGGCTGTGTTGGACGTGCTTGCAGACCGTCCCCGCTATACCAAGCCGCGAGCGGAGATCAAAAAGATATTTTCATTGGACAGAACCTTGCAAAGCTACGAGAACCTGTTTCTGCAGCATGCGCGCAAACGATAGAGAATCGCAAGAATTGGTCGCTAGACTGGGCGCAAACAGCGCAAAACCAATCGCACAGCGCCACCCCCAAACGATGGCTGCTGAACGACGAAGCACAACACACTGCGATGACTGATTTGACAGAGCAAGCCCGCACAGCGGAAGACCCGTTGGACAGCGGACAAGGCAACCAGGCGAGTGGCGCCTCGGCTCAGCCGAAACACGCCGAATCGGCAGCCGGTGCCAACCCGGAAACACCGCTGGAAGAGCTGACGGTTGCCCAGCTTCTCGGCTTGTTTATCAGAAAGCCGCTTGCGACTCAACGCCGAGTCCAGCATTTGGCTAGACAGCGAGCAGTCACGGCGCAAAGCCGGTCAAACGAGTTTGCGTTGCCTGCGGCATTGTCGGCAGCCGCAGCGGGCAAGACGGCGCCATGGCGGCTGGCCAGTCAAATGCTGGACGGCGAGCAAGCGCGGCTGATTCTATATTTGGCCGCCGCGTTGTTTGCCTATGTCGGCAGCGTCTACGGACGCGGCACGCCCGATATCCCGCGTACAAATTACTATTCGATGGAAGTCGCCGCGCCCTATTTGTGGGCGGGCTTCTTGCTGTGGCTGCTGGCGGAGCTCGTTGGCAATTGGCCGCAACTGCGCGCTGGCTGGCGCAGGCTCGACGAACCCGCCCGCTGGCGTTGGATAGCGCGGATTGCGCCGGCGCTAATTTGGATCAGCGCGGTCTTTGCGCTGGCGACATCGTTGAACGCGCCCTCTGACAGGTCTGTTGAACTGGCTGCCGATGCTCTCCTGCGCTTTTTCATCGGCGGGATTGGCTGGCTGAGCATCAACCTGGGCTTTCGGTGGCGGCGCCAGCGCAACCAACCGCCCGGCGCGAGCGCGGCAACAGCAGAAACACATCGTCCATTTAGCCAGCGGCAGCCACTGCGACCGCCCATTTGGCGCGAAATCAGCCCATTGCGCGGCGTGATGACGGTGGTCGCCTGCGCTTGCAGCCTGCATGTGTGGCAAAACTCGACCGGCAACTTCATCCCGCTGGGCGCGATAGCCCTGTGGCTTGGCGCTTCGCTGCTGTGGTGCTTCGTCTTTGCGCCGTTGCGTTGGAATGTCTTTGACTGGGCGGCGCAGATCATCGACCAATGGCGGCGCATCCGCTGGCGGACATATCGGGGCGCAATAATCGGCTTCGTCTTGCTGATGATCCTCGGTTTCAGCTTTCGCTACGCCATGTTGGATCAATATCCGCGCTATATGTATGGCGATCTAGTCGAGAAAATCCAGGACGCTCACAAGATTTATTACCAAGACGATTATCGCATTTTTATGCAAAACATCGGTGGCCGCGAACCCCTGCATTTTTACCTGCTGTCGATCATGGCCAGCCAGGCGGGGATGAACTTCGACCACTTCGCGCTGAAGCATATGTCGGCGCTTTGGACATTCTTGGCGCTGCCGCTGATGTTTTGGATGACAGTTGAAATCTTCTATGGGCTCTGGCGCGACCGCGGCTGGGCTTTGGTCCTTGGTTTGACGATGCTGGGCTTGGTCGCGGGCAGCTTTTGGCATGTGGTGCTGGGCAGGCAGGGACTGCGCATCAACACCACTTCGTTTTGGGTGCCGGCCATCATGATATTTTTTGCGCGAGCGCTGCGCAACAACCGCCGTTCCGATTATATTGTGGCGGGACTGCTGCTCGGCTATGGCTTGGTCAGCTATCAAGCTATGCGCATGCTGCCCGTCTCTCTCGTAGCGGGCGTGTTCATCGCCCTGTTGATACGCCGCTACTCCTGGCGGACGCGCGCCAGCTATTTGCTGAACCTGGCCGTCTTGGCAGCCATCGCCTTCACTGTCTTTATGCCCATCATGCGCTATTGGACAGAATATCCCGAAGACTATATGCGGCGCGCCAGCACACGCATATTCGGCGATATGCCCGTTGTAGAAGCGGAACGCGCGCAATTCCTGCTGGACAGCGGCGACCGTTTCTTGAAGAACTGGCACGACCAGCTGCTGATGTACCACTACAATGGCGAGCAGACTTTCATCACCAGCGCGCCCGACAAACCAGCGATGGACCCCATTTCAGCCGCCTTGATGATATTGGGCGTGGCCGCCTGGCTCGCGCTGATGATACAAAAGCGCGACTCATTTGTCTGGTATATGCCAGCTTTTCTGGTTATCGCGCATCTGCCATCGGCGCTGGCATTGTCTTTCCCGATCGAAGTGCCGAGCTTTTCCCGCTCGAGCGCGGCGATTGCGCCGAGTTATGTGATCGCCGCGCTGCCACTGGCTTTGGTCTGCCGCCAGATTTTTCGCTGCTTGCCAAAGCCGCTAGGATTGCTGACTGGCATCGGCTTCGCAGCGTTGGTGATTTTGGCTTCCAACGAATACAACGCCGATTATTATTTCGGTTATTTCACCGACAATTTCAAGGCTTGGTCGCATCCCTATGTCGAGGCTGGCACGGCGCTGCGCGGCTTTGTGGACAGCGATGGCGCGTTTGGCAATGCGTTTATCGTGTCGATTCCCCATTGGCTGGATCATCGGGCGGTTGGCATCGAGGCGGGGGTCATGCACTTCGACAATGGGGCTTTCATCAAGGACATCCCCCAGCTCATACACCGAAATTATCAGGGACCAACCCGCTGGCTGCTCGACCCGCAGCGGGATCTGCTCTTCTTCTATGCCAACAGCGACCTTGAAACGCCTGTTATTCTGAAGCAGTGGTTTCCACAAGGCAAGGGCTTGTTTATGGAGGCGCATCACCCCAATCGCGGCTTCTATGTCTATCGCGTGCCAGCTTTGGGGCAGCAGAGCCTGCAAAGCTTCCTTAATGAATACGCCCCATGACACCGATGCCGGCGCATAGCGAAACCCGAATCAGGCAGTTCAGCCCGCTGCGGCGCGGCAACGTCATCGGCTTGCTGCTGGCGCTCGTTCTGGCTTATGGACTGGGGCTGCGCTTGGTGGGACAGAATTGGGACGACTATTCGCATACGCATCCCGACGAGCTATTCCTGACTTTGCTGGCGCTGCCACACTTTGGTGGCGAAAACAATTTTACGCCTGACCCAGTCAACTTCCCCCGCCAGCAGATCATCACCCACAGCCAGACATCCACGATCCGCACGCACCGCGACATCCTCGGCGCTGCTTCGCTGCGGCTGGGCGCGGTGGCGGGCACATTCGCGGCCGAAGCGGCGCATTGGCTGGCCAATGGCGCGCCAGTCGCCAGCTACCTGGATATGACAGCCGCCCAACATGCGCTCCGCGCGCGACAGGTGGATGTCGTGCTGGCGCAAGCCACGGCATCGCTTGCCAGCGACGCGGAAATCGTGTTTGGGAACGCCATCGAGTCGGCCGAGCTGCAATGGCTGTATTGTCGCTTTCATAACCCAGCCAGCGATGGCGTCGGCGGTTATTTTGACACGCGCTGCTCGCCGCTGAACCCGCACAATGCCACGCAGTCTTTCTTTGTCTATGGGACATTGCCGATATTCCTGGCTCATTTTGGCAGCGAGATATTGCGCGCGGGCACAGAAGCTAGTTTGCCATTTTTCGACTTTTTGACACAGCATCTGGTCTGGCGCGGCATCAGCATGGTCTTTGACAGTTTGTCGATTCTGGTCGTTTTTCTGTTGGGGCGGCGGGTTCATGACAGTTGGGTGGGCTTGCTGGCGGCTCTCTTCTATGCATCTTCGCCGCTGGCGATCCAGTTGGCGCATTTCGGCACAGTCAATGCCATCGCCTGTTTTTGGGTTTGCCTGGCGCTCTATTTCGCGGTTGGCGCACAGCAGCGCGGCAGGCGAGGCGCTTACTGGTGGTTTGGCATCGCTTGTGGCGCGGCGGTGGCCAGCCGCATCAACCTGGCGCCCCTGGCTGGCGTCATCGTGCTGGCGGCGGCTGTACAGATGCTGCCGGCGCTTAGCCCCCAGCTGGGCGGACGGCTTCGCCAGCAGCTCGTCTTGCGCGCTGTCACTGGGTTGTTTCTGGCGGGATTCGGCGCATTTCTGGCTTTTCGCCTGTTTAATCCCTACGCCTTTGCCGGGCCGGGTTTTTTGAATATCTTGCCAAATGACCGTTGGCTGGAAAATATACAGCGCATCAGCGTCACCGTTTCCAGCCCGCAAGAATTCCCCCCCAACTGGCAGTGGCTGGCGCGATCATCCATTGTGCATCCCGCCAAGGATATGCTGTTTTGGGGCATGGGCATCACCTTTGGCATCCTGGGTTGGTTTGGCTGGGGCTGGTCGGCGCAGCGGATCTTGAGGCTGGGCGCAGGCTCGACCCGCCAATTGCTGTTGGTGGTTTGGGTGGGCGGCTATACGATCTGGATGGCGCGGCTCTTTGTCTTGACGCTTCGCTATTATCTGCCGCTCTATGGCGCGCTGGCTGTGTTGGCTGGCTGGTGCCTGGTCGAATTGTGGCGACGAGCCCAATGCGCCGAACGAAGCCCGCCGATCGCAGCCGGACTGCTGCTGTTTTTTGGATTGTTCTTCGCTGGCGTCGGCGCCGCGCATGCGTTGGGAGTCGCTGCCGATGCCACGGCTATCACGGCGATTGGCCTGGGGCTGGTCTTGCTGGCAGCGGCGATTGCGCCGGGCTTCCACCGCGGGCGCGTCCTTGTGCTGGGCGGCTTCGCCTTGGGATTCGCGCTGACCTGGGGGTTGATGAGCGCGGGCAGATACCAGCGCCAGACGACCCTCGTGCGCGGTTCGCGCTATCTGTTCGAGCAGGTGCCGGGCGACTTTGCCATGCGCATCGCCGGCGCAGATAGCAGCGCGCCCCTCATAAACATCGCTTTTCACAACAGCGGAGTGCCGCTGCCGGGCTTCGAGGAAGCGGCGTATCGGGGCGCGAATCATTATGTAGAGAACCAAGCAAAGCGCCAGGCATTCGTCGCGCCAGCCAGTGGCACGATATCGTCGGTGCATGCGCCACACCTCTTCGACCCGCACGACGATGACCAGCCAGAACACCTTGGACTGCGTGTGTACGCGGCAGATGGCATAACCCTTTTGGCAGAAGCGACGCTGTATGCCAATCTGCCGCGCGACAAGCATGCGCTGGGCGCTGCCTATGACATCCCGTTTGCGAATCCAGCCAAAGTCAGCGCCGGCGAAACCTATCACTTTGAAGCGCTGGCATTGCCAGGCAGTGGCGATGTCGTTGGCTCGGGCTCCGTGGTGCTGGTCGAAGGCGATTGGGACAACCGCGTCACCGGCATCAATACCTGCGGTTTGCCCCAAGGGACGCGGCTGGCGGACGACTTGCCGGCTGGCAGCTTCCGCCCAGACGAGTGCCGCGGCACGCAAGCCTGGTATGGACTGGTCAACTCGGTCGACCAGATCATGTCTTATCCAGTCGATGACCAAATCAAGAAAGAGGACATCCTGCGCAGCCTGGAGCTGGGCGATTATCTGACCATCGCCAGCAACCGCTTCTACGATCATCTGCGGCGCAACTTGAAGCGCTGGCCCCTGTCGACGCTCTATTATGAGAAGCTGTTTGCCGGCGAATTGGGCTATGAGCTCGAGCTGGCGCTCGACGAGCCCTTTGCGTGGGGGCCTTGGCGCGTTTCCGACCAGCATCTGCCGACCTACGCTTCCCCCGTGTGGCTCAACGAGATCGAAGCCGACGAAGCCTACCATGTGTATGACCACCCGGCGGTCTTCATCTTCCGCAAGACCGAGGCGTATTCGCAGGCGCGGGTGGAAGCCATGTTCAGCCAGGTGTCGCTGCTTCAATATCATGAACTGCGACCAGAGGCGGAGCAGGCGCAGGACCTGGGCCTGCTCTATTGGAATCTGACAGAAGCCGAGCGCGCGCCGACCGCGTTGATGTTCCCGCCAGAAGAACTCGCTGCGCAAAGCGCGGGCGGGACATGGTCGGAACGTTTCTTTAGCGACAGCATCGCCAACACCAATCAAGTCGTCGGCGCAGCCGTCTGGTATGCGGCGATCTTCCTCATCGGCGCGCTGGTTTTTCCACTGGTTCACAGCATCTTCCCCAATATGGCTGATGGCGGCTATGGCGTCAGCAAGCTGGTGGGCCTGCTGATGATCGCCTGGCTCGCTTGGGCGGTCTCCAGCTTGAAGATTCCGCTATGGTCGCAGGCTGGTCTATTGTTTTCGCTGCTGCTGGTTGCTTTGTTCAGCGGCGTGGTCGGTTTTCGCAATCGCCGGCGGCTGGCGGGTTTTCTGAGCGAGCATTGGCGGCGGCTGGCTTGGATGGAGATGCTTTCGATCGCGGCATTCTTGCTGATGATCGGCATTCGCTTGACCAATCCAGATCTGTGGCATCCGTATAAAGGCGGCGAGAAGCCCATGGATTTCGCCTTTTTGAACGGCGTGCTGCGCAGCACGACCTTCCCGCCGATTGACCCGTGGTTCGCGGGCGGTTTCATCAACTATTACTATTTCGGTTATGTGCTGCTGGGCGCGCCGACGCTGCTGTTGGGCATCGTGCCCGCCTTCGCTTACAATTTGATGATCCCGACGATCTTCTGCCTGACGGGCATGGGCGCATTTTCCGCCGCGTTCAATATTGCCGACCGCCTGCGCAGGCATGATGGCAAAGGCAGCGCAACAGTCAGCCGCCGCTGTGGCAGCGCCTGGGTGGCTGGCGTGATGGCGCTGCTGCTGTGCGTCGTGCTGGGCAACCTGGACACTGCGCGCGTATTCGGGCATGGCATCGCCAGGCTGGGCGGCTACAGCAGGCCCGAAGGCTTGGAATCATTCCTGGTCGACGAATACCTGGCGGAGAACGAATTCACCCTCTCTGACCAGGCGCGCCAGGAGTTGGCGGCGCGCGCGTCTGCGGGAATGATCGGCGATTCGCTGCGATATGAGCTAAACAATTCTGCGCAGCTGCTTGGCAGCATCATGCGCGGGCTGAGCCGGGCGCTGGGCGGCGAGCCATTGCCGATCGGCAGTGACCGCTGGTATTGGGGGCCGTCGCGCATATTGGCAGAGACGCCTGGGGTGGGTGGCGGCGCGATCACCGAGATGCCCTTCTTCACCTTTGTCTATGGCGACCTGCACGCGCACATGATCAATATGCCTTTAATCCTGCTGACGGCGCTGTGCCTGTTCAACGAAATCACCCAGGTCGGGCGCGAACGGCGCGGTTGGCAGGAGCGCTGGCTGGCGCTGGCGCTGCTGGCGCTCACAGTCGGGCTTATGCAAGCGACCAACACCTGGGATTATCCGTCTATGCTGCTCTTAGCGCTGGCGGGTTTGGCTTATGCGTGGCATCAGCGCTGGACCCCCACATTGCGGCTGGTGTCGGATGCGCGCTCCTGGACGATGCCGCTGGGCGTGGCGGCGCTGGCTGTCGTTTTGCTGTCGCTCATCGCCACAGACGATCGTGGCTACCTGTTCGGCTCGTCGCCCCAGCTTGCCGTTGTTGCCGGAGCCGCGCGGACGGGACTGCTGCTGTGCATGGGACTGGTGGGCGGCTGGCTCGGCCTGCGCAGCTGGCTTACGCGCGCCTCGGCGCTGGATCTGGCGGCGACGCTGGGCGGCTTTGCGCTGTTGTGCTGGGCAGTTGCCCTGCCCTATACCTCGTGGTACGCCGCGAGCTATGGCAGCATTGCGCTGTGGCAGGGGGGCAAGACGCCGCTGTGGGCCTATCTGGATATTCATGGCTTTTTCCTGTTTTTGCTGGTGTCGCTGCTGATCTGGGATACGGCGCACTGGCTGCGAAGCGCGCGCGTGCAAAGCCTGCAAGCCAGCTGGCGGCAGCTGCGCTGGGCAGTGGCTGGCAGCGTGGCGATTCTGCTGCTGGCTGTGGCGCTGACGCTGGCGCATGTGCAAGTCGCGCTGATTGCGCTGCCCTTGGTATGCTGGATCGTCTGGCTGTTCTTCCGTCCCGGACAGTCGCCGGCGCTGCGCTTTACACTGGTATTGGCCGGGCTGGCGCTTGCCCTGACGCTGGGCGTGGAGATCATCGTCATCGGCGGCGATATCGGCCGGCAAAATACTGTGTTCAAATTCTACATTCAAGTCTGGCTTCTGCTGAGCGTTGCCGGCGGCGTGGCATTCGCCTGTCTGTTGAAATCCCGCGAACAATTCAGCCGCGGGTTGCGCTGGCTGTGGACTCTGCCCTGCCTTGGGCTGTTTGTCGTTGCGGGGCTGTTCCCGGTTATGGCGACGCGCGGACGATCGTTTGACCGGATGGTGCCCGATACCCCTTTGACGCTAAATGGCCTAGATTACATGCGCAGAGCCGAGCTTGTTCAATTCACTGCGACAGGCGGAGAGCCCAGGTCGATCCCGCTGGGCGCCGACCTCGCGCTGATCCGCTGGCTGCAAGAACATGTCGCTGGCTCGCCGGTCATCATGGAAGGGCGGCGCTTCCCGAGTGAATATCAGTACAACGGGCGCATATCCATCGCGACGGGCTTGCCATCTGTGCTGGGCTGGAACTTCCACCAGCGCCAGCAGCGCACCTTCTTCCCCATGCATCAGATGATTAACCAGCGCGATGCCAATGTTCGGCAATTCTATAACACCAGCAGCATCGATATCGCTGTCGATCTGCTGCATGTTTACGCGGTCAAGTACATTATCGTCAGCGATTATGAGGCGGCGCAGGCAAGCCCCGAAGGCTTGGAGAAGTTCCAGCGCATGGTAGACCGCGGCTTGCTGACGGTCGTCTTTGCTGTGGATGGCGGCGCGATATACAAAGTGCAGGAAGCCGCCCTGCTCGACTATCTGGTGGACCGGTACCGATGACGCTGGTGATCGATTGGCTTTCGCGCGAAGGGCATTACCTGCTGGGCTGGTGGCTGTGGATTGCGCTGGCTGGCGCGGCTGTTCTGCCCTTGTGCTGGCGGCTGCTGGGGGGCTTGCCCGACCGCGGCTATACACTGGCTCGCGCGATTGGTCTGCTGCTGGTGACATCGTTGCATTGGCTGCTGGGCAGCTATGGATTCCTCGATAACTCGGCGGGCAGCCTGGTTTTTTGCTGGCTGCTGCTCTTGACGGGGGCGAGCCTGTGCTGCTGGATGCTGCCGGGTGGCTTCTCGATCCGCGCGTGGTGGCGCGAACATGCGGCGCTTGTCGTGACAAGCGAATTGATCTTCGCCGGGCTATTCGTCGCCTGGGCGCTCTTTCGGGCTTTTCAGCCAGAGCTGTATACAACCGAGAAACCAATGGAGCTGGCATTCATCAGCGCCAGCCAGCGCAGCCCGAGCTTTCCCCCAGCCGACCCTTGGATGTCGGGGTATGCGATCAGCTATTATTATCTGGGCTATGTGATGACAGCGGGACTGTCTCTGCTCAGCGGCATCAGCAGCACAATCGCCTTTACGTTGATGAACGCAGCGCTGGTCGCGCTAGCTGGCGGTTGCGCCTTTGGCGTGGTCTACAATCTCGTCCGCTCGCGTGGGCGAGGGGCGGCAGCGCCTGGCAGCGCCTTGTTCGCCGGCGGCTTGGCGGTGGTGATGCTGACTTTGATGGGCAACTTTCAGTTTTTGCTGATCGAAGCGCCCTATCAATCACGCGCAGCGCCGGCAGCATACTTTCAGTTTTGGGGCATCCAGCGGCGCGCCGACCTGCCAGCCAGCGCAGCCCAAGCAGCGGGCGACTGGCTGAATCTGGACACCAGCGGCTGGTCGCATTGGTGGTGGTTTCAAGCCAGCCGCGTGCTAAGCGACTACGACCTGGACGGCAAGCTGGCTGCCTTCCAGCCAATAGACGAATTCCCGGCTTTCAGCTTCGTGCTGGCAGACAATCATCCCCATGTGCTGGCGCTGCCAGTTGCGATAGCTGTCATTGGCATGATGCTGAACTTGCTGCTGCTGCGCAGGCCTCCAAATGGCTGGGAGACTGTTCTATATGGCATTTCGCTGGGCGGTCTCGCGTTTCTGAATGCCTGGGACGGGCCGATTTATCTGTGTGGCATGGTCGGTGTCGAGGCGCTGCGCCGATTGATGACGGGCGGGCGCGGGCGGCTTGACCGTTACGATTGGCTGAGCCTGGTCGGATTCGCCGCGAAGCTGGCCGCAGCCGCCCTCTTGGCATACCTGCCCTATTTCGTGGGATTTCGCTCGCAGGCTGGCGGCATCTTGCCCAATCTGGCCAACCCGACCTACTTTCCGCGTTTCTTCATCATGTTTGGACCCTTCATCATCATCCTGTCGGCATACCTGCTGGTCGAAAGCTGGCGCGGCCGAGCGACTCTCCGCTTCAACTGGCGGCTTGGCTGGCGATTCAGCGCCCTGGCGCTGGGCGTCGGCGCTGGGCTGCTGGCTGTGGCTGGCTTGGCGCAGGCTCTCGCCTATCCGCAGCAGCTTTTCCCCGGCAGCGTCGCGGCATCGGCAGCCACTGGATGGGAATGGCTGGGCATTGTCTTGGAGCGGCGCCTTTCGCACAGCCTGGTTTCGCTGCTGCTGTTGTTGGGCTTGGCGCTCGTCGTGGCGCGCCTCTTCCCCGCCCCCCGCAACCCGCTGCGCGATGGTTTCGTGGCCATCCGCTGGATAGCCTATCCGTCGGCGAGCGGCTTTGCCCTGCTGTTGATTGCCATGGGCTTGGGGCTGGCCTGCTTCGTCGAGTTTTTCTACCTGCGCGACAACTTTGGCGTTCGCCTCAACACGGTCTTTAAATTCTATTATCAGGTCTGGGCGCTGTGGAGCATCGCCTGCGCCTACGCCCTGTTCAGCATGGCATCGGAGCGTCAGCAGCCCAGCCCGCACCGGTTGCTTCGCTTGGCGGTTGCGGGGGTCGCCGCTGTCAGCATCCTCGCTGGCACAGTCTATACGGTCGCCGCCGCGCGCCACCGCGCATGGGTCGAAACGGGCCGGCGGCAAGCGCAGGTCGCAGCGCGCTACACTGCCCCGCCCGACTGGGGCGACAGCATTCGCCATATCGCGCCGGGCAGGGTGGTGGCGAGCGGTTCGCTGCTCTTTTCCCGCGGCGGCGCGCAAACGGACGACAGCGCCGACCAAGTCATTTCGCTGCACGATGGCATCCTGCTGCTGGACGGCGCGGCGGTGATCGTGCAAAAGCCGCTTTCGCTGCAAGGCGACCTGAGTGGATTAAGCCCCGACGACCAAGCTGTCATCGCTTGTTTGAGCGAGTTGGTCGGACGCGACGAAGCTGTCGTGGCAGAAGCGGTGAAAAACGCCTATGACATTCGCTATGGGCGCGCCGGCGCACTAACCGGCATACCCAATGTGCTGGGCTGGGAAAATCATCAGCAGCAATGGCGCGGCAGCAGCTATCCCGCCATCGTCGGGACGCGGCGCGACGACCTGCGCCAACTCTACACCGCGGCCGACTTTGCTGTGGTCGAAGACATCATAGCGCGACAAGGCATCACGCATATACTGTATGGGCAGACGGAGCAATTGCAGTATGGCGGCTTCATAGAAGGCATCTTGCAAGCGCGCCTGCCGGTCGTTTGCGAATCTGGCGAATCGCGCGTGTACGCAACAGCGCATGCGGCAGCATGAACAGGAGTTGGGCAGCTTGACAACGACATCGGGATTGCCTGGCATAAGCGCGGCATCTGTCGGGACAGAGGTCAGCCCAAGGTGCCGCGAACTATCTGCCGAATGGCTGGCTTATTTGTGCCTGGCGCTGCTGGCGCTGCTGCTGCGCCTCGCCGAGCTAGACATTTTGCCGCTTAATGATGCCGAAATCCGCAACGCCCTGCACGCCTGGCACAGCATCGAAGACGATGCGCCCGGCAGTTACCGCGCCGCCAGCAGCCCGCTAACCTACATCAGCCAGATGCTGACATTCAGCCTGCTGGGCGCGAACGAGCTCAGCGCGCGCATCGTGCCTATGCTGGCTGGCTTTGCCCTGACACTGACGCCTTTGCTCTTCCGCGACCATTTGGGGCGAACGCGGACCTTCGTTTGGGCAGGCTTGCTGGCTTTGCTGGCGATCCCGATTGCCGCTTCGCGCGCAGCCGATGGCAGCAGTTTTATGCTGCTGTTTGCGCTGTTGGCTGTCTGGACGATCCGCCGATATTGGTATTCGCAGCGACTGGCAGATGCGCGCTGGGCTATTGTGCTGGCAACGTTGATGACAATGTTGTCCAGTCCCTCTGGCCCCCTTTTGCTGATCATCATGCTCGTGGCGGGCTGGCTGGCGGTATGGCGAACAGCGATCAGCGCGCCCCAGCGACTCGGCTTGTCCGGCGACGATATCCTGCAGCTGGCAATGCGGCGGCTGCGCGCCTTCCCACTGAGACAGACGGCTTTGCTGCCGATGGTGGCGGTCGGCTTGCTCACGACTGGCTTCATGCTAAACCCCGCCGGGCTGCGCACAGTCAGCCAGTTGATCGCCGAGGCGCTGGCTGGCTTCACGCAGAGCGCCAGCATCGACGGCACAAGGCTGGGGCTTGCAGCGCTTTTCGCCCACGCGCCATTGCTAGTCGTCTTTGCCATGGGCGGAGCCTGGCTGCTGTGGCGGCAGGGCGATGTCACCTATATTGATCGATTCGCCGCGGCCTGGGCGCTGGTTGGCGCGCTGGCATTGCTGCTCTATCCTGGCGCGCAAGCCGCGGACGCCATGTGGGTCGCGCTGCCGCTGACTTTGCTGGCCAGTTATGGCATAACCCAACTGATGGTCGACAGGCGGGTGGTCATCTTGTGGGTGGGCGGCGATGACGAAGAGCGCAGCGCCAGCGATACCGACGGAGCCGAACTCTACAGCACAGCCTATTGGTGGGTGAAGTGGCTGGTCGGCGCGGTCGTATTGACCCTGCTGCTGATTTTGTCGGCGCAATTCATGCAAGTGGCGCGGCTGATGCTGGATCTGCCAGCCGCTGCGAGGCTGGGCGAGGCGCTGGCGCTGCTGGCGGAGCCCGCTTACTTTCGCTTGCTGCAAGCGCTGGGACTGCTGGTGTTGATAGCGCTGGTTCTGCTCGCGGTCTGCCTGCTGCTAGCGAATTACTGGGGCGCGGCGACCAGTTTGCAAGGCATTGGCTTGGGCTTTTTTGGCTTGATGCTGCTGTCTGGGCTGGGCGGCGGCTGGCGGATCGCGGCGACTGACTCAACTGTGCCGGATGGAATCTGGCGGCAGCAAGCGATCAGCCATGATGTCAGGCTGCTGCAAGACACCTTGCGCGAGCTGTCTGCGCGGCAAACCGGCGGCTTCCCTCTTCTAGCAATCACAGTCGTCGAAGACCGCCAGTATGGCATCGGCAGCGACAGCATGATCGCCTGGCTGCTTCGGGATTATGCCAATGCGCGCTTTGTGCCCAGCCCCGCGCAAGCCAGTGGCGAGCCCATTGTGCTGATGGCAGGTGTTGACGAGCAGCCCGCGCAGCTGGGCGGAGCCTATGTCGGCCAGCGCTTCTTGCTCAAGCGCAGTTGGTCATTGGCGCAGCAGAGCATCTGGGATACGCCCGCTTGGTGGACGCAGACGCGCCGCCGCCCGGACGACGAAACCCGCGAAGAAGCGCTCATCCTTTGGCTGCGGCAGGATGTGTATGATGGCGCGCCGCACGTTGCGGCAATTCCGTAACCGATTGAGGAAAGCGCCACGGTTGTGTGTACATAAACAAATGCCAGCCAAGCAGCCATCCCGAGGCACCGACATATGACCTGTAGCCGTGGGCAGACCCCTGCCAAGATTGACATGACAATTGCGCGCGCCTTGCATGGCGACCAAAGCGCCTATTCCGCGCTCTATGACCACTTCGCAGCGGGTCTGTATCGGCTGTGCTACAGTTTGTTAATGAATGCGCAAGATGCCGAAGATATCATGCAAGAATCGTTTTTATACGCGTTTAAGAATCTGCATCGCTACGATTCGCAAAAGTCGGCGCTGAGGACCTGGCTGTATACCATTGCCGTCAGCCGATGTCGCAATACCTATCGCCGCAAACGATTTCCAACCGTCGATATATCGCAATGGTTTGGCGCAGAGCTAAAAGCGCCGCCAGCCGAAGCGCCTGAAGCCGCTGTCATCCGCCGCGACGCCAACGAATCGATTATGCGCGCATTAGGAGAATTGTCGCCGCGATTGCGCGAAGCCATCGTGCTGCGCTATGGGCAGGGCATGACATATCGAGAAATCTCTGAAGTGGTGGGCTGCCCACAGAAAACAGCCGAAAGCCGCGTGCGCCTGGGACACCAGCGATTGCGCAAGTCGCTGCAGCCAGTCGGCTTGGGTTTGCTCGAAGAATTGCTGCGAGCGCATTGAGGCAGCGGATAGTATGCGATTTCAATTTAAGTACCGGTATTGCAAGGTTCACATGGCGCGATTCGTCGCCGGCGATTTGTGTGATGCCTCGCGGCGGCGAATCGCCCGCTATATTGACGAATGCCCGGATTGTTATCATGAATATGCGCGTCATCGCGCCTTGGGCTACAAGCTGTCTCGCCAATTGCCGGCGCTGGGGCGTCCCAGCCAGCAGCAACTGGATAGCATTTGGCTCGCTCTGCAAAGCGAATTGGCTGCGCCGGTCAAACCAGTCAGCGCCACAGACGGCTTCGTCCGCCGCAGCAGCCTGCGCTTCAGTTATGGGCTGGCGACAGTGGCCATCTGCCTGGCGCTGCTGCCGATCGGGCTGGCTTATCATGCCTCGCTGCCAACTGTGGAAAAGCGTCTCGCGCCACAGATCGTCTCGAGCGAGCGCACCCCGACCGCGGACAATTTGAATTGCTCGGCAAAGATGGCCGCGACTCCGCCACGGGTTTACATCAGCCATCCACAGTTGCACAATACACCCGAGCCCGGTTGATGCGCGCCTGCCAGTTTGATAACCGTATGTCTGTCGCACAGGTCGATGCCAGATGATCACGACTTCCAATCATATTGAAGACAATGCTCTCAGCCGTATCTTGAGCCTGCGCCTGGACTTAAACTGGCAGCTCGCCGTCTATATCCTCATCTTTCTGCTGGCTGTGTTCAGCCGTTTTTACATGCTGGGCGAGCGTGTGATGAGCCACGACGAAAGCCTGCACACCCGCTATTCCTACAACTTTTACAAAGAAGGCGACTTTGCGCATACGCCGCTAATGCACGGTCCCGTGCTCTTCCACGCCACCGCCCTGTCCTTCTATTTCTTTGGCGACAGCGACTTCAGCGGACGCCTGTACACCGCCGTTCTGGGCGTCATGCTGGTGATGTTTCCATTGCTGTGGCGGCGCTGGCTCGGCAGGTGGGGCTCGCTGCTGGCTTCGTTGATGATTTTGATCTCGCCACTGCTGCTCTATTACAGCCGCTACATTCGCCATGACACGCCTTCGATCTTGTTCGGCATGATTATGGCTTATTGCATCCTGCAATATCTGGATGGCGGAGCGCGCGTTCGGGGGCGCGCCTATTGGCTCTATCTCTTCGCCGCGGCGCTGATTTTGAATCTGGGCTCAAAAGAAACCGCCTTCATTTACCTGGGCATTTTAGGCAGCTTCCTGACGATCTTTTTCCTCGCGCGGCTGGCGCAGGCGCGGTTGGACCTGCGCGGCAAACCCTTGTTTCAGCAGGTGGTGCTGGGCATCTTGCTGGGCGGGATGATGACCTTGGGCATGTATATCCTTGTCGACATCATCCCGGCGCAGATTGTCCCGGGTCGCGGCACAAGCTGGGGTGCATTAAGCGACTTGCAGCGCTCCACCTTTGCTGGCTGGATGACGCTCGCGGTTGGCAGCGGCGGATTCGTATTGTCGACAACCGCGCTTTACGCCTTCCGCGATTCTCGGCGGCGCATCCCCTGGCGCGAGCTGGTTTTCATCTTCCTCATCGCGCTGCTGACGGCGGGTGGGCTGCTATTTATCGAAGAGCTTTCGCACTGGTCCCAGTCGAGCGCGCCCACAGACACAGCTGCAGAAGACAGCGCAGCTGCGCCAATTAGCTGGTTGCCGGCCGTGGCGCTGTGGGCAGTCGCGATCGGCATCAGCGCAATGCTGCTGCGCGACCGGCGCCGCGTCCGAATCGCCGAGCCCGCCAGCGGCGATTCCTCTGGCGGCATCTGGGGCTATTTGCGGCAATTCCCCGAAGTCGATTTTCTTGTGCTTATGCTCACGTTGATATTGCCTTGGACAACTGCCTTGTTCACGCGCATGATGGGCGGCTCCAGCGATGCGTTTGCCGCGCTTGCCACAGCGCTGCCAGAGGGCGTCAACAGACTGCTTGCGACCGTGCCCGGCGTCGGCGGCGAGGTCGGACAATTTGTAGCTGGCGCGTCAGTTTTCTTGCCGCTGACGCTGCTGTCCTTGGTCATCGGCTTGAGCTGGAACCGCAGGCCCTGGCTGATATCCGCCGCGATATTTCATGCGATATTCGCCATCTTTTTCACCAGCGCCTTCACCAATATCGCCGGCTTGGGCACGGGCATGATCTACAGCCTCGGCTATTGGCTCGAACAGCAGGGGGTGCGGCGCGGCAGCCAGCCGCAATACTATTACCTGCTGATCATTTTGCCGACTTACGCCTTCCTGCCTATCATCGGCTCTGTCTGCGCCATGTTCGCGGGCATAACCGGCTATTGGAAAACGCGCCGCGAGCGCATCGTCCAGCGCGAGGCGCAACAGCAGCTCGTGGCGGATGCGACCGAGCAAGGCGACCATGAAGATGAAGAACCGTCCGCGCGGATTGTTCGCGGAGCGTCCACAGGCGCTGGCAAGCTGCGGCGCTTGCCCTTTGTCCTGCTGCTGGCTTGGTGGGCGATATTGAGCCTGGTGGGCTATTCTTTGGCTGGCGAAAAGATGCCTTGGCTGGGCACGCACATGGCGCTGCCGATGATCTTGCTGAGCGCCTGGTATTTCGGCGGCGTGATTTCGCGCATCGACCAGCGCAAATTGTGGGGCGGCGGCTGGCTGGCGCTGCTGGCGATGCCGGTCTTCGTCATCGCCACTGCCCAGACTGTTGGAGCATTCGTCATTGGCGACCCGCCTTTCATGGGTTTGGCGCTGCACCAACTGGAGCGCACTTATCAATGGCTGGCTGGGCTGCTGGTGGCGGTCGGCAGTGGCGCTTTGCTGGCGCGGCAGTCGCGCGGTCTAGGCTGGATGCACCTGCGCCGTTTGTGCGCGCTTACGATTTTTGCGCTGCTGTGCGCCCTGACAGCTCGCGCCGCCTGGGTGGCGTCTTTCATCAATTATGACCTGCCGACAGAGCTGCTGGTCTATGCCCATTCCGCTCCGGGCGTGAAGAGAGCGCTCGCGGATATCAACGAGATGAGCCTGCGCGCCACCGACGGCAAGGACCTGCGCTTCGCTTACGATGATGAAGTTTCCTGGCCCTATAGCTGGTACTTCCGCGATTTCCCCAACGCTGTCTTTGTGGGCGCCAACCCAACGTTGCAAAATACCGAAGGAGCCGCCTTTGTGGTGGTCGGCGCGGGAAAAAGCGGCGTTGTTGAACCCATCCTGGAAGACCGCTATTTTCGCCGCGAATACATTCGCATGTGGTGGCCCATGCAAGAGTATTTTGGCTTGACACCCGAACGGCTGTTGAATGTCTTGGACTTTTCGCCAGGCAACACGCAGGCCGCGGCGCTGCGGCGGGGCATCTTTGATATCTGGTGGATGCGCGATTATGACCAATATGCAAGCGCCGCCGACAAAGATTTCTCGTTGACGAATTGGCCCGTTGCCGACCGCATGCATGTATTTGTCCACAAAGACTTCGCCACCGAAATCTGGGAATATGGCGTCGGCGATGGCGAAGTGCCCGTTGCAGCGCCGTCCGAGGTCAATCAATGCGCCGCCAACTGGCAGCCACATTTGCCGCTCGGCGGATTCGATACCAGCGCCTTGATCATGCAGCGTCCGCTGGCGCTGACCGTCGCGGATGAGCGGGTCTATGTCGCTGACGAGAATGCCCACCAGGTGCAGGTTTTCTCGACTGGCGATGGCTCGCCCCTGCGCACCTATGGCGACGATGACAGCATTCGCTTCAACCGCCCCAACAGCGTGGCTGTGCTGCCCAATGGCGAGCTGTTGGTGGTCGATACCTGGAATTACCGCATCCAGCACATTGACGAGCAAGGCAGCCATATCTATAGCTGGGGCGAGCCTGGCGAGTTTGGGTTTTCTGCGCCGGCTGATCCAACCCACGGCTTTTGGGGCCCGCGCGATGTGCTCATCGACAGCGTCGGGCGCATCTTCATCGCCGATACGGGCAACAAGCGCATCCGCGTGTACCAACTGGAAGCTGGCTTGGCTGTGCACCAGTTCGACATCGGCAGCGGCGGCAGCGCCCCCGGCGAGCTGGATGAGCCCGTTGGCTTGGCGGCAGCGAGCGACGGCCGTCTGTATATCGCCAACACCTGGAACCGACGGGTATCGGTTTTCCAAAGCAGCGGCAGCCACCAAGCCGATTTCCGTGTGCGCGGCTGGTACAGCAACAGCTTCAACCGACCGTACCTGGCTCTGGACGAGAACCGCGACCTGCTGTATATCACCGACCCAGACAGCCACCGCATCCTCGTGCACAACCTGGCTGGCGACTGCATCGGCTCGTTTGGCGAGCAAGGCGAAATCGGCAGCAGCGGGCAGTTCCAGGATATTGGCGGCATCGCGGTGGATGCCGCTGGCTTCATCTATGTGAGCGATTCCAGCGCGGGCCGCCTGGTCAAGTTTCCGCCTTTTGCGCGAGGCTAGGGCTAGCGCTTGACTAGCGGTGGATTTGCGGCTATGCTTAGGCGAGTTGTTCTGTTCGGGAAAAGTGGGAAGCCCCCACTTTTTGTTTTATGTGGGCATGGTGCCTGCCGCCAGCGCACAGCAAGACCAGTTTGGGGTGAACAGCATGTCGAACGAATTACAGACCGCCTTCAACGAGATCGCCCAACTGCGCGAGCTGCCTTCTGACATTGTGCTCGACGCGCTGCAGACGGCTCTCGTATCCGCCTATCGCAAAGACACTGGCGCCAGCGCGGCGCAGATCATCGAAGCGGAGATTGACCCCGGCAGCGGACGCGCCAAGGTCTTTGTCGAGAAGGAAGTTGTCGACGAAGTCTATAGCGATGCCACCGAAGTTGAGCTGGAACGGGCGCGCGCAATCGACCCAGCGGCGGAGTTGAACGACGTCGTGATGGTGCAAGTCGAGCACAACACCAGCACGTTTGGGCGCATCGCGGCGCAGACAGCCAAGCAAGTCATCTTGCAGAAGATCCGCGAAGCCGAGCGCAGCGCCCTGTATGATGAATTCATCAACCGCGAAGGCGATTTGATGATCGGCACAGTGCAAAGCACAAATTCGCGGAAAGTCACGCTCAGCCTGGGGCGCGCCGAAGCCGACCTGCCGCGCAGCCAGCAGATCCCCGGCGAGCGCTATCGCACCCACGAGAAAATCCGCGTCTATGTCGTGGAAGTATCCAAAAGCAGCCGCGGCCCGCAAATCTTGGTCAGCCGCGCCCACCGCGAAATGCTGCACCGCCTGCTGGAATACGAAGTGCCAGAAATCTACAACGGGCAGGTGGAAGTCAAAAAGATCGCGCGCGAGGCTGGACACCGGTCCAAGGTCGCTGTGGCGGCGCTGCAAGACGGCATCGACCCGGTCGGCGCTTGCGTCGGCATGCGCGGCATCCGCATTCAAAATATCGTCAAAGAGCTGCACAACGAAAAGATCGATGTCATCGAATGGAATCCTGACGCCGTCCAGTTCATCACCAAGGCGCTCAGCCCGGCGCGGGTTGTCGGCGTCTTTTTGGACAACGATCCAGCCGAGGGCAAGACGGCTGTTGTGCTGGTGCCCGATGACCAGCTGTCTCTGGCAATCGGCCGCGAGGGCCAAAACGCGCGCCTGGCTGCCAAGTTGACCGGATGGAGAATTGATATCAAGAGCGTGCTGGAAACAGCGCAGACCGCGCTGGACAACCTGGACGCGCCACCGCTGGCGGGCTGGTCGGCTTCACACAGCGACCTCGTCGCCGAATCGCTGCGCATTATAGAAAAACGACGCCTTGATCTGGCGGTCATGCCAGAAGAATTCAAAACATTGGAGCGCTTTGCCAGCCTGGTCGAAGAGCGCCTGCAAACATCTCGTGATGCCGCGCACGAAATTTATATCGAGCGCCGCGATACTGTCCGTGAAACGCTTGACGCCACTCTCTTTGAACTTCCGCTGGATGTCTTGGATGTATCGCAAGCCGTGCTGGACGCGCTCGAACCCTATGACAATATCGGCGAAGTCATGCTGCAGCATCTCATCGACGAAGCGCTTGTCATACGCAAGTTCGCCGACATCGAAGCGGGCGAGCCAAGCGCCGAACTGCAAGCCGCGCTCGACAGCATCATGGCGGCTGACCTTGCCCAACTGCTGGCAGAAGCCAACTCGATCGAAGACGATGACGATGAAGAAATCGCTGTGGAACTGGCAGACGAGCAGCCAACCCCACCAGAGGCGCAAGACGAAGCCGCAGAAGCGGACGCAGACGCCGCCGAGAGCGCCGATGTCGTGCTGGACGCCTTTGGGCAGCCGATATTGCCAGAAGAAGCGGCGGCACCGGCTGAGGAAGCAACAACGCCCGAGTTGGTCGCTGCTGTGCCAGCGCCCGTGCGCGAAGCCGCCGACCAACACCGCGATGTCCGCGACGAACGCCCGGGCGAAGCGGTCTTCACCGAAGAAGACAGCGAGAAAGAATTCGAGCTGGAGCTGCGCAAAGGCAAGACACAGCGCCGCAAAGACCGTCAAAAACGGCGGCAGCTGGTGCTGGACGAAGCCAGCGGCGAGGTCATCGCCAAGCGCCGGCGCAAGAGCAGCCGTGGCAGCTGGGATGAAGAAACCTGGGAAGATTACGACTATTAGTCGGCGCGAGGTCGGCGCGATGCGCAGCAAACACCGTCCACAGCGAACTTGTGTGGTCTGCCGCGAAAAGCGCGAAAAACGCCAGTTGACGAGGCTCGTCATGGCGAGTGGCAGGCTGCAAGCCGACCCCAGCGGCAAACTTGACGGACGTGGCGCGTATCTCTGCGAAAACCCAGCTTGTTGGAATGCGGCTGGGCGCGCCACACTGAGCCGGGCGCTGCGCTGCGAATTGCACGAAGACGATTGCGCGCTGCTGCGACAGATGACGCCGTCATGAAGCGGCTGCGCTGACGGGAGCAGGAACACCCAGCCTGCCTCGCACAATCGCTACTAAAGAAAAGAGGCCGGCATGACCCAATCACCAAAGGCAGTCTTGATACCCGATTTCATCACAGTTCGCGAACTCGCTGAACGGATACAGCGAAGCCCCATTGATGTCATGAAAAAGCTGATCTCGAACGGGATCATGGCATCGATCAACCAGCAGATTGATTTTGACACAGCGGCGATTGTGCTCGAAGAAATGGGCTTCAGTGCGCAGTCGGAAAGCGCTTATGCCGCAGCAGAAGAAGAAGAGAAACGCGCCGAAGAACGCGAAGAAAAATGGAGCGCGATGTACGAGGGCGAATCGGCGGATTCGCTGGTCGCGCGCCCACCCATCATCACAATCCTGGGGCATGTTGATCACGGCAAGACGACCCTGCTCGATACCATTCGCAAGACCGCCGTCGCCGAGTATGAAGCCGGCGGCATCACCCAGCATATCGGCGCTTACCAGGCACAGTACGAGGGGCAAACCTTGACCTTCCTCGATACGCCCGGTCATGAAGCCTTCACCGCCATGCGCGCTCGCGGAGCACAGGGCGCAGACATCGCGATTTTGGTGGTAGCCGCCGACGACGGCGTTATGCCCACCACGCGCGAAGCCCTTGACCATGCCCGCGCCGCCAATGTGCCGATGGTTGTCGCCATCACCAAAATCGACCGCCGCAATGCCAACCCCGAGCTCGTCAAACAGCAGTTGTTTGAGCTCGAGCTAGTGCCAGACGACTGGGACGGCTCGACGATTATGGTGCCGGTCGACTCGCTTTCTGGCGCTGGCATCCCCGATTTGTTGGAAGCGCTTGTGCTGGTCGCCGATGAGAACGAGATTGTCGCCAACCCCAAAGGGCAACTGCGCGGGTCAGTGGTCGAAGCTGAAATAGACCGCAGCCGCGGCACCATGGCCACGCTACTGGTGATGAATGGCACGATGAAACGCGGCGACTCGATCGTGGCTGGCACTTCGTATGGCAAGGTCAAAGCGATGTTCGATTCGGCTGGCAAGCCTGTCAAACGCGCCCTGCCTTCCCAGCCAGTCGCCGTGCTGGGGCTGGATTCTCCACCCGCGCCCGGTGTCATGTTCGAAGCCGTCAGCAGCGACAAACAAGCGCGCGGCATCGCCGAAGACCGCCGTCTGGAAGAACGCATACGCGCCGCCAGCGGCTCTGCCCCAGCCACCATGACACTGGAAGATTTCTTGCAGCAATATCAAGAGGGCGCGGCCAAAGAATTGGCTATCGTGCTCAAGGCGGATGTGCAGGGCTCAATCCAGCCCATCACAGACGAACTGCAGAATATCTCGCGGCGCAACGAAGAAGGCATAGGCGTGCGCGTGCTGCGGCAAGAAGTCGGGCGCATTACCGAATCGGATGTTATGCTGGCCAGCGCCTCGAAGGCCATCATCATCGGCTTCAATGTCAACGCGGACAATCCAGCGCTGGCTTCGGCTGAGGTGCAGGGCGTCGAAATCCGCCGTTACAACATCATTTACAAACTCTTCGAAGATATTGAGTTGGCGCTGCATGGCATGCTCGAGCCGAAGTTCGCCAACCGAGTCATCGGCGTGGCTGAGGTGCGCCAGACCTTCCGCATCCCGCGCAGCGGCGTCATTGCCGGCAGCATGATCCGCGAAGGCGAGGCGCGGCGAAATGCCAAAGCCCGGCTGCGGCGTGGCAACAAGGTCATCATCGATGGCGTCAATGTCGCGTCGCTGCGCCGCTTTCAAGATGATGTCCGCGAGGTGCGCAGCGGCTTTGAATGTGGCATCGGGCTGGACGGCGTCAGCGAATATGAAATCGGCGACTTAATCGAGTTTCTCGTGCGCGAGCGCGTTACCTGAGGCCGGGCATGTCGATCAAGCAGCAGCGCATGAACGACCGCATCCAGCACATTCTGAGTCAGCTGCTCCAGCGTGACATTGCCGACCCGCGTCTGCGCGATGTGACCATTACCGAAGTGCAGCTGGATCCCGAATTGGTGGTCGCCAAGGTCTATGTGAGCGCCATGGGTGACGAAAGCCGCGAAATTGAGGTGATGAAAGGATTTCGCCGCGCCCGAGGCTTTCTGCGCCGCGAGCTGGGCAAGCGCATTCGCCTGCGGCACACGCCCGAGCTGCATTTTGACTGGGATCACACATTGGCGCATGCCGACCGCATCAATCAGCTTATCGCCGGGCTGAATATCCCCGCGCAGACCGAAGCAGACAGCGATGCCGCCCGCTGAACCAGGCTGGCAGGCCGCGGTCGATGCAATCGCCGATGCGCGGACAATGCTGGTCGCCTCGCATGTATCGCCAGATGGCGATGCGATTGGCTCGCTGCTGGGCATGGCTGGCGCGCTAGGCGAGCTGGGCAAGGTCGTGACTGCCGCCGTGGACGAAGGCGTGCCAGCCGAGCTGGCTTTCTTGCCAAACAGCCAGATTGTCCTGCCCAAGTTGACACGTGGCGAATTCGACCTGATGATCGCGCTTGATGCCGGCGATATCGAGCGGATTGGACAAGTCGGCCAGTACGGGCTGGCGCACAGCCGGCGCGTCATCAACATCGACCATCATCCGACCAATACGCGCTTTGGCGATATTCAATTGGTCGCGCCAGAAGCAGTCGCCACCGCCGAAGTCGTCTTTGACCTGCTGCACTATGCGAGCTGGCAGCTGAGCCGCGATGTCGCATTCGCCTTGCTGGCTGGGCTGGTGACCGATACGCAGGGCTTTCGCATCTCCGCAACCAGCAGCCGCAGCCTCGAAATCGCCCAGGCGCTGATGGAAGCCGGCGCGCCACTCGCCGAAATTATGGCGCAGACACTAAACCGGCGCAGCTTTGCCGAAGTGGCGCTGTGGCAAAAAGCCTTGCAGTCTATGCGGCTGCGCGATGGCTTGATCAGCGCGGTCATCACCCAGAACGACCTGAACCAGGCCGGTCTGGACAAAATGACCGATGGCGGGCTGGTCAACTACCTCGTCGATGTCGATGCGGCGAAGGTGGCGGTCGTATTCAAAGAATTGCCTACAGCGGTCGAAGTCAGCCTGCGCGCCAAGCCGGGCTATGATGTGGGGCGGCTGGCGTTCGCGCTCGGCGGTGGCGGTCATGTGTTGGCGGCTGGCTGCACACTGGCTGGCTCGCTGCAGCAGGCGCAGGAGCGGGTCTTGCCTTTGGGGCGCAAACTCATCGGCGCGGGAGACAGCGGCTGATGCCGGCTGCTTGCGCGGGCTTCTTGAATGTCAACAAACCGCTGCGCATGACGAGCCATGATGTCGTGGCGAAGATTCGGCGGCATTGGCGCGAGCTAGGCGCTCCTGTGAAAGTTGGCCATGCCGGCACCTTGGATCCGCTCGCCGATGGCGTGCTGGTCGTCTGCGTGGGCGCGGCAACGCGACTTAGCGAGTACATGATGCGCGGACAAAAGACTTATCGCGCCACGGTGCGCCTGGGCATCGCCACCAGTACTTATGATGCCGCTGGCGAGCCGACACGCTGCGAAAATGCCAGCCAGATAACTTGCGACGAGATTCGCGCCGCGCTGCCACAATTTATCGGCGAGATTGAGCAGTTGCCGCCCATGCACAGCGCTGTCAAAGTCGGCGGCAGAAAGCTCTATGAATTGGCGCGGCAAGGCAAAACAGTCGAAAGACAAGCCCGCGCTGTAACGATTCAGGCGATTCAGCTGCGCGCCTGGAATGCGCCTATGCTGAACTTGGATATTACTTGCGGATCGGGCACTTATATCCGCAGCCTGGCGCATGACCTGGGCGAGGCCTTGGGCGTCGGCGCGCACCTTGCCAGTTTGACGCGAATCGCCAGTGGCCACTTCGCCCTCGCCGACAGCCTTGACCTGAATGCGCTGCTGGGGCGCAAGGACTGGTCGCCGCAGCTCATCACGCCTTGGTCCGCCTTGCGCGATTATCCTCGCCTGGAATTGGCTGCCGATGACGTTGCCCGTCTGCGCAAGGGCATGTTCATCGCCCGGCGTGGCTGTCTGGATGCGCCCCTCGTCTTTGGCTTTGATGCGCGCCGCCACCTGGTCGCGATTTTGCAGCCACGCGGAGAGCGCTGGAAGCCGCGCAAAGTCTTCCCGCCGGCGGCCGCGGACGACTCGGCACAGAGCTGATGATGCGACATTTGCGCAGCCTGGCAGATGCCCGCCTCGAGACAGAATCGATCGTGACGATCGGCGTCTTTGATGGCGTTCACCGTGGCCACCAGGCTTTGGCGAGCGAGCTGGCGCAGCGGGCGCGGCACAGCGGGCGAAAAGCTGTCGTCGTAACCTTCTTTCCGCATCCCGACAAAGTGCTCGATTCGACCGAAGAACGCTATTATTTGACGCCACCGGACGAGCGCGCCAGGTTGTTGCTGGACTTGGGCGTCAACCTGGTCATCACACACCCGTTTGACGAGGCGACGCGGCAGCTGCGGGCGGTCGACTTTGTGACCTTGCTGGTGAAACGCTTGCGCATGCAGGAATTGCGGGTCGGCGCGGAATTTGCGCTGGGTTTTCAACGCGAAGGCGATGTCGCTTTTCTGCGCGCGCAGGGACAGCAGCATGGTTTTCATGTGGCGACTGTCGCCCCTATCACAGCCAATGGCGAGCGGATTCGCAGCGCAGACCTGCGCGAGCTCGTGCGCGCTGGAGACATGCGAGGCGCAGCGGCGCTGCTGGGAAGACATTACTCGCTGGCGGGTGAAGTGGTCCTGGGCGAGCAGCGCGGCCGCACTCTCGGCTTTCCCACCGCCAATTTGGCTGTCTGGCAAGAACAGATCGTCCCTGCTCGCGGCGTCTATGCGGCTTGGGCGCTGGTCGATGGGGCGCGGTACATGGCGGCCACCAACATCGGCCTGCGCCCGACCTTCGGCGGCGCCTCGCCCTCGGTCGAGGCGCACCTGCTGGATTTCCATGGCGATTTGTACGGCGCAGGCATAACACTGGCATTCGTCGAGCGGCTGCGCATGGAACAGAAGTTTGCGAGCCTGGGTGCGCTGACCGCGCAGATCCGCGCTGATGTCGCCGCTGTGCGCGCTCGTTTGTCGGGCTGCTCTGCCGCTTAATCGCCCCGTCGCTTGGGGTAGGCATAGCCCAGCCGCCGCATGAAAGCTTCGTTGCTGCGCCAATTCCGCAGCAGTTTTACACGCAGATCCAGCCGCACCGGCGCCTCCAAAAGCAGTTGCAGGTCGCTGCGAGCCGCGCTGCCAAGGCGCTTGATCATCGCCCCGCGCTTGCCAATGATGATGCCTTTTTGCGAGCCGCGCTCGACAAAGATCGTCGCTTCGATCTGCGCGCGCCGAGCGCCTTCGCGGAAGCGCGTAATCTCAACAGCGACCACATAAGGAATTTCGTCGCCGGTATGCTCGATCACCTTCTCGCGGATGAGCTCGGCAGCCAAAAAGCGCAGGTTGGCGTCGCTGGCTTGCTCCGCGGGGTAATAACGCGGACCCAGCGGCAGCAGCGGCAAAAGCGCCTCGAGCAATTCGGCGATGCCCTGCCCTTTTGTCGCGCTGGTCTTAAGCGCGCGCTGATGACCGCAGAGCGCGAAATGCTCGCCGAAGTCTGCGGCGTCATCCAACAAGTCGGACTTGTTAAGCGCCAGGACGACCGGCTGGCTTGGGGCGAGCTGGCGCAGCAAGTCGGCAATGCGGCGGTCGGCGTCGTTTGGCGCGCGCGAAGCATCCAGCAGCCACAAGATCGCATCGGCATCGCGCAGGGCGCCCCGCGCCACGCCCAGCATATAGTGACCCAAGCGTGTTTGCGGTTTGTGTATGCCCGGCGTGTCGACAAACAAAATCTGCGCGTCCGCCGCTGTATAAATGCCCAGCTGCCGCTGACGAGTCGTTTGCGGCTTGGATGTCACAATGGCGATCTTTTGCCCGAGGATGGCGTTGATGAGGGTGGACTTGCCGACATTGGGCTGCCCGACCATCGCCACGATGCCCGAGCGATGGTCTTCGCCCCAGTCATCGCTGAAGATAGAGTCTAGATCAGCCATCGGCGCGCCAGTCTGCCAAGCGGCGAAAATGTGGCAGGTGATGCAGCAGCCGCTTGGGGAAGGCGCTGGCATCGTGGGCGATCAAGGCGTCTATCCGCGCCAGGGGCTTGACATCCGCGGCGGTTTTATAGGCGTACACCGCGAAAGGCAGCGCCAAATCCAACTGCTTGAGGAAGAGCATGTCGTCTGTGCCGTCTGCAAAGCGCCCGCAGACATCGGCGCGTGGAAACAGATGACCGCGCTCAATGATAAACTGCCAGGCGGCTTCTCCAATCAGCATTTCGCCGCGGTCGGCCACAACCAGATCGGGCAGGAATCGATGCTGTGGCTTGCCCAGGATGCTGATGCCATAACGAACGGTCAACTCGCCTTGTGCCGCCACGTGGCCGCCAGACAAGACATGATCCGCCAGCAGCCAACTGTCATCCAGCCGCGTCAGCCAGCCATGGGCGCTGTCGGATATGGGCAGGCGCTGCATGGGGGCGCTAATGATGGTCGGGTTCTGCGGGGATGTTGATGTCATCAAAGCGCTGGTAGGGGCGCGCCCAGCCCAGCCAAAAGCCTGTCGCCAGCGCCAGCAGCAGCAAGCCAACCACGATCAGCAAGCCCAGCCCATGGGTGGCGTCCGCGTCCAAGTCTGCGCCAAAAACAACGCCAATTGACGCGCCGGCAATCATCAAGGTCATGCCCAGCCCGCCCGCCATCGCCAAACCATACACGGTCAATCTGCTCGGCTGCATCGTGTCACCTCGGACTTCTCTGGCTGTTATTCTGCCGCGCCTGCGCTACACTGGCGAGCCTTGATTTTGCCGCTAGGGAGCGATTTCGTCAAGCCTGAGAGGTGGCAATGACCGCCAGCACAATGCTTTTCATTCGTCATGGCCAGACTGATTACAACGCCCAGCGCCGTTTGCAAGGCTCGCTGCCTGTGCCGCTGAACGCCGCGGGGCAGACACAAGCGCAAAGTCTGGCTGCGTATTTGATGGATTCTGGCATTGATGCGATCTATGCCAGCCCTATGACGCGCGCCTTGCAGACAGCGCAGATCCTCGCCGAGAGACTGGGGACAATGCCTGTGCAAGATGCGCGCCTGGTCGAGACCGCCTTTGGCTGCTTCGAAGGCTTGACGGTGGCAGAAGCGGCGGCGCGGTTTCCACAAGAGCAGCGGCGCTGGCAGAGCGGCTTTCTGACTTATCGCGTGCCGGGCGGCGAGTCGCGGTTGGATGTGCAGCGGCGGATGCGGGCGGCTTGGGACGATATGCTGCGCGCCAACGTGGCGTCCACAGTTGCCGTAGTCAGTCATGGCTCGGCGATTGCTATCCTTCTTGGCTCGCTCTTCGCCAAACTGCCCGAGACGAGTCTGCGCAACACATCAATCACCACATTGAAGCGCCACGGCGACACCTGGGAAATCGCTGGCTATGGAGAAACGCCGCATCTCTAAATTGGCGCCGCGGGCATCTCCAGGCAGCTGCGCTACTTCCAACTTGACCTTCATGCGCATACAATCGGCAGGCGAATCAAACCAAACAACAAGAAAGGACTGGCTAGCATGTCGCAACCTATCCGAGTGGCTGTCACAGGCGGCGCTGGGCAGATCGCCTACAACCTGCTCTTTCGCATCGGCAATGGCGAGGTCTTTGGCGCAGAGCAGCCCGTGGTCTTGCAGATATTGGAAATCCCGCCGGCGATGGCTGCCCTGCGTGGCGTGGTCATGGAGCTGGAAGACTGCGCGCAGCCGCTGCTGCATGACATCACCATATCGTCCGACCCCCAAGTCGCTTTCAGAGATGCCAACTGGGCGATCCTGGTGGGTGGCAAGCCGCGCGGAGCAGGCATGGAACGCGGCGATCTGATCGCGGCGAATGGGCCGATATTCGTCGAGCAGGGCCGAGCGCTGAACGAGCAAGCTGCCGCCGATGTTCGTGTGCTGGTGGTCGCCAATCCCTGCAATTCCAACTGCCTGGTGGCAAAAGCCAACGCGCCCGATATCCCCGCCGACCGTTTCTTCGCCATGACGCGCCTGGATGAAAACCGCGCCAAAATCCAACTGGCACAAAAAGCCCGCGCGCAAGTGGCGGATGTGCGCCGCCTGGCGATTTGGGGCAACCACAGCGCGACGCAATTTCCCAATTTTGAGCATGCGCAAGTCAAGGGCCTGCGCGTCGAAGCTGCGATTGGCGACCGCGCTTGGCTGGAAGGCGAGTTTATGACGACGGTGCAGCAGCGGGGCGCGGCGATCATCCAAGCGCGCGGCAAAAGCTCGGCTGCCAGCGCCGCCAACGCCGCTCTCGATACCATTCGCAGCTTGACCAACCCGACAGCCACTGACGACTTCATCAGCGCCGGCATCCCCAGCGAGGGCAATCCCTATGGCGTGGCGGACAGGCTGATATTCTCTTTTCCCTTGACCAGCGCGGGAAACGGCGCGGCGGACATTGTACCGAATCTGCAACTAAGCCGCTATGCGCGCGGCAAGATCCAAGCCAGCGAAGCCGAATTGCTGACTGAACGAGCAGCGATCGCCGACTTGCTGTAGGCGGGCTTCACACAGCTTCCGACCGTTTTGGTTTTTCGGCGGTGGCTTCGATGAATTCCGGTTCTTCGGGCACCACCGCCGCCATCACGATGTACAGCAGCACAGCCGGCCCACCCAGCATAGACAAGACCACCCACGCGATACGCACCAGGCTCGGGTCGACATCCAGATATTCGGCGATGCCGCCACAAACGCCAGCGAGACTGCGCTGTTGCCGAGAACGGTATAGCCGTTTGCGCGGGTTGAACTTGACCATGGCTTAATCTCCTGAAATGGCTGCTCTCACTCCAGTCTACGCAGCCAGCGGCGCGTGGTTGCGCGACCGGCAGCAGCAATGCTCTAGCTCTTGGCGGGCTGTTGATGGCGAAAAGGGCTGCTGCCGATGCCAGGCACCAGCCGCGTCACGCCCCAAAACGCGCGAATGCCGATCCACAGCAGCATGGCCAGCCAGACGCCGGCAAAGGCTTCGTCGGTGCGCGTGGGCAGCAGCGCCAGCCCCAGCAACGAGCAGCAGGTCGCCATCAGCATAACATTGCGCAGAAAGCGATAATCGCCGGTGCCCCAGTGTATGCCATCGGTGACAAAAGCCAGCCCGCTGAGTGGCTGTGAAAGCGCGGCGACTATCCATGCGAAGTGAAATACCTCGACCGCAGTGGGCGGGACGAAGACCAGCGCGACCAGCGGAGTCGCCGCCAACGCGACCAGCATCAACACAATGCCCGTCGCCAAACTCCAGCCGGCGCAAGACAGAGCGACGCTGCGCGCGGTGGAAAATCGCGCCGAGCCGAAGAAATAGCCGACCAGACTCTGGGCTGAGCTGGCCAGCGCTTCCGAAATCAACGCGGCAAAAAACCACACCTGGCGGATGACCTGATGCGCCGCGCCGGCTTCTGCGCTCATCTGCGTGGCAACGCGCGTGGCAACAAGCAGAAAAAGCGTCAACGCGCCCGAGCGGATGAACAAGTCGCGCCCCACGCGCAGCAGCCGCAAGCCCGAATGCCAGTCGAAATCCCGACTCAAGCCCAGCCGCCGATGCAGTTCCCACAGCAGCCAGAGCGCGCCCAGCCACTGGCTGAGCGAGCTGGCCAGCCCAGCCCCAGCCACGCCCAGCGGCGGCACAAATGCCCAGCCGAATATGAAGAGATAATCCAGCGCGATGTTGGCGATATTGATGCCCAAGGCGATCCACAGCGGCGTGCGCATATCTTGCAAGCCGCGCAGCGCGCCAAATCCGACGAATACGATAATCACGGCGGGCGCGCCCAGCAGGCGCATCTGGATGTACTGGTCGGAAAGGGCCAGCACCAAACCTTCCGCGCCCAGCAATTGCGCAAGGTACGAGCCGCCCGGCAGCAAGCCAAGAACCAGCAGGCCGCTGGCAAACACGCCCATCGCCAGCGCCAGGCTGACCGCCCGGCTGGATTCTGTGTGTTGGGCGCGCCCGGAGGTCTGCGCGACTTCGGTCTGGGTAGCGATGCCCAAAAAGCTAAAAATCCACAACAAAGATGTCAGCGCCCCCGCGCCCACGCCAAGCGCCGCCAGGGGCTGCGCGCCCAGCTGCGAAACAAAAGCGGTATCCACCAAACCTGTCACTGGTTCGGCAATCAGCGATACCAATATGGGCAGAGACAGCGTCAAGATGGTGTGATTGGGACGCCGCAGGTAGGGATGAGTCGCGGCAGGCTGCGCTGTGGTCTTCACTGGCCGAGTCGCGCGCCGACAAAGGCGGGGTAGCCATTGATGAAGTCGCCGATGGGCAAGCGTTTTTTGCCTGGCATCTGCAGGATGGCGGGGCAGAAGAGCCCCTCGCCTGTGCCGATCGCTATGTGACCGCGCCGCTGGATGACCAGCCCGGGCTGCGCGTGGCCATCCAAGACGCCGCCAGCCTCAATCGTCAAGCGCGCGCCTTGCCAATGCGTGTATGCGCGCGGCCAAGGCTGGTATGCGCGCGCCATGCGCTCGATTTCGCCAGCGGCTTGCGACCAGTCGATTTCGCCAGCATGTTTTTTGATCTGCGGCGCATACGTCGCAAGAGCGCTGTCCTGCGCTTGTGGCGCGATTTCGCCACGCAGCCAGCTTGGCAGGGTATCCATCAGCAGGTCGGCGCCAAGGGTCGCGAGTTTGTTGTGCAATGTGCCGCCGGTTTCGTCAGCGGCCAAGGCAATCGCGCGCTTCGCCAGGATTGGACCTGTGTCCAGCCCAGCCTCCAGCAGCATGATGGTCGCGCCGCTGTGCTCGTCGCCGGCGCGGATGGCAGCTTGGATCGGCGCAGCGCCTCGCCAGCGCGGCAGCAGCGAAGCGTGCACATTGACCACGCCTTTGTCGGGCAGGTCCAGCACAGCTTGCGGCAAGATCTGCCCAAATGCCGCCACAACAAAAACATCCGCCTGGGTTGCCGCCAGCGCCACCATAGCCGATTCGTCGCCGCGCAAGCGCCGCGGTTGCAAGACAGGAATGCCCGCGTCCAGCGCCAGCCGCTTTACAGGCGATTGCCGGACTCGTTGGCTGCGCCCAGCCGGGCGGTCGGGCTGGGTCACCACCGCCACAAGCTCCTGTGTCATCAACAGCCCGCGCAGGCTGGGCAGGGCGAATTCGGGCGTGCCCATGAAGACGACTCTTGCCATAGCGCCTCTGTGGACGAACTGGTAGCATCGGCGGCTGATTGTAGGGCAAGTCGCGAGCGCAGTCTATGATGCAAAAGCGATGGACGCTTGCGGAGGCCGCGCCAGACGACTGTTCGATGCGCAGCGCGCGCTTCAACCCCACGCTCTCGCAGGTCCTCCGCAACCGTGGCTTTGCTGATCCACAAGTGGCGCGGCAATTCATCCACAGCCGCGACTTGGACGAAGACCCGCTCGAAATGAAAGGCATGCGCGCCGCTGTCGAGCGCATCAGCCACGCTCTCGCGGCTCGCGAGTCCATCGCCGTATATGGCGATTATGACGCGGATGGCGTCTGCGCGACGGCGCTGCTCTTGACGGTGCTGCGCAAGCTGGGCGGCATGGCCAACGCGCATATCCCGCACCGCGACGACGGCTATGGACTGAGCGAGGCGGCTTTGCGGCAACTGGCGGGCGGTGGCGCGCGGCTGGTGGTGACTGTCGATTGCGGGATACGTTCGGTGGCAGAGGTGGCGGCTGGCAACGCGGCTGGGCTGGACATCATCATCAGCGACCATCATTCCGTTGGCGCTGCCCTGCCGCCGGCGCTGGCGGTCATCAATCCGCGGCAAGCGGATTGCCCGGGCGAAGCGCGGCTTTCGGGCTCGGGCGTGGCTTTTATGCTGGCGCTGGCGCTGCTGAAAGACCGCTGGGCAACTGGCCGCGAAAACTTCCCGCGCGGCATGCGTGTTTCCGACTTGCTGGACCTGGTTGCGCTGGGCACAGTCGCCGATGTGATGCCGCTGAATGTGAGCTTGAACCGACGTCTAGTGGCGCATGGGCTGGCTGTCATCAACGAGGGGCGGCGGCCCGGCATCGCGGCGCTGGCGGCGGTGGCTCGCTTGCGACTGGGCAAGGTCACGGCGAGCGACCTGGCTTTCCGGCTGGGGCCACGCATCAATGCGGCTGGGCGGCTGGGATCGGCGGATGCGGCTCTAGCGGCGCTGCTGGCAGAAACAGCGCAATCGGCGCGACAGGCTGCCGAGCGCTTGCAACAGTTGAATCAACAGCGGCAGATGAAGACCAGCGCTGCGCAGGCGGCAGTCGATAGGCAAAATGAGCAATCGGCGCGCGAAACTTACGAAGTCTGTCAACTGTCCAAGTCGATCATCCAAAGCGCTGACAGGAGAATGGCTCGCTGGCTGCGGCGAAGGCCAAACTCGCAAGGCAAGCCCACTGGTTTATCGGCGCGTTTTCGCCGGGCGACAGCGAATGCAGAGCGAGAAATTGCCAAAGCGACAGCTGCGGGACGCCAGTGGCGGCTGCGGCGCGCAAGCAAGCGCTGGCGAGCGTCAATCTATGCTCGAGCCAGGCGCATGGAGCGGATTCATTCGCGCCCAACAGACAGTCGCGCCAGGGTAGGCTCGCTGCGCAGGCTCGATATGGCTCGCAGGCAGATCACCGCGCGGGCTCTGGCTGAGATCAAACTTTGTGAAGTCGCTGCCGCGCAGCCCATGTTGATCTTCGCCGCGGCCGGCGAAGACATGATCCCGGCCGGCATCGCTGGGCTGGTGGCGGGACGGCTGACGGAAGCGCATTATCGCCCATCGGTGATCGTTTCTCTGGGAGAACGCGCAAGCCGCGCCTCTTGCCGCAGCATCCCCGAATTCAATATCACCCGCGCCTTGGATGCCTGCGCCCATCTGCTAATTCGTCATGGCGGCCATGCCCAAGCCGCCGGCTTCAGCGTGCGCAACGAGAATCTGCCCGCCCTGCGCCAGTTGTTGGAAGAATTGACCGAGTCCGAGCTGCGCGGCAAGGCTTTGCGGCCGGCGCTTTTGATCGACGCGCCGCTGCGACCATGCGACTGGAACGAAGCCTTCCTGCAAGAGCTGGACGCGCTAGAGCCGACTGGCAGCGACTTCCCGCCAGCCGTCTTCATGACCGACGCGCTGACTGTGCTCGCCGGTCGGGCTGTCGGCGGGGACAGCAAACATCTCAAATTGCGCCTGGAAAAAGATGGGAAACGCATTGACGCGATAGGCTTTGGGCTGGGAGGGTGGGCGGCGAATATGCCCAGCCACATCGACGCCGTTTATCATTTGCAGAGCAATGAATTCAATGGGCGGCGCAGCTTGCAGCTGCATTTGCTCGACATCCGCCCGGCGCAGACGCAGCCTGCCTCATTTCCGCTTGACCGAGTCGGCGCGCAGACGCATAATGGTTGATGGATACTGAGCAGGGAGTGAGTTTTGCAGGCGAAGAGAAACGCTGGCGGCGAGTTGAAGTTTTCCTATGGCGGACAAGCCGTCATCGAGGGCGTGATGATGCGCGGCGCGCATTCCATGGCGGTGGCGGTGCGCGACCCAAAAGGACAGATCGTCATCCACGAGCAGCCATTGAGCGCGCGGCTGTATCGCGGCCGCATCGCCCGCACGCCCTTCCTGCGCGGGCTGATCGGCTTGTGGGACGCGCTGGGGCTGGGCATCCGCGCTTTGATGTGGTCGGCGGATATCGCGCTGGATGAAGAAGAAACTGTCAGCTTCAATGGTCCCATCGGCTGGCTGACCATCGCGGCATCCATGCTGATTGGCGTAGGCATTTTCTTTTTGCTGCCCACCGCCGCCGCGACTGGCATCGGCAATTTGCTGGGCTTGAGCACAGCCGCGCGCGAAATCATCATCGACGAAGCGGGCAACGAAATCGAAGTCGCCGCACAGGCCAACATCCTGGCTTATGAAGCGCTGCCGATCGGCTGGGATGCCTTTTTGATCAACCTGATCGAAGGCGTGGTGCAGCTGGCTATCCTGGTTGTCTATATCTGGTTCGTGGGCAGGACGACCGATGGCCGCCGCATCTTCGCCTATCATGGCGCCGAGCATAAAACGATCAACGCCTATGAAGCCGGCGCCGAGCTTTCGCCAGAAATCGTCAATCGCTACCCGATCGAACATCCACGCTGTGGCACGGCTTTCCTGCTGACCGTAGTTTTTGTCAGTGTGCTGCTATTTTCTTTGATTGGCCGCCCGCCATTCGCCTTGTTGATCTTGTCACGCGTCTGTTTTATCCCCATCATCGCGGGCGTGGCTTATGAATTGTTGAAATACTCGGCGGCGAACCTGGATAAAGCCTGGATCCGCTTTATGATCCAGCCCAATCTGGCGCTGCAGCACTTGACCACCAATCAGCCCAGCCTGGAGATGGTGGAAGTCGCCATCGTGTCCTTCAAGCGCGTGCTGCTTTCTGAAGGGCTGATCCATGCCGATGAAGCCGCTGTCCCACCGCCCCGCCCCGAAGCCGCGCACAGCCCCGGCGGAGACAGCTGACATGCCAGCTCGGCAGCGCAGTGGTCGATTGCTGGCGTTTGCGTTTGCGACCATCGCCGCGCTGGCACTGTACTTTCATGTCGCGCGCATCCAGAGCGAAGTCAACAAGGACCACAACAAAAGCGACCAAAGCGCGTACATCGATGCCGCCATCGCCGCTTATGAAACGAGCTTTCACGATACCGGCGACCGGGTGCGCATGCCCCTGTTTCCTTGGGTTATGGCGCTTTTCTATTCGCCGGACATGACCGAAGAAACCTTCTTCGCGACTGGCAAAGTGGTCAATACCTACCTTTCTGGGCTGATTCTGTGCTTGATTAGCGCCATGTTTGTCCAGCGCTTTACGCTAGGGTATGCCGCATATGCCTCGCTGAGCATCGCCTTTTTGACATTTGCGATCAAAGCGCCGTGGTTCCAGACAGAGATTCTGCTTTATGGAATCTTTGCCGCCGCATTCATCCGCGCTGTGGATGTATTGCGCAGGCCCGTTGGCTGGCGGAGTGGGTTGGAGGTGGGCGCGCTGGTGGCGCTCGTTCACTTTACAAAGGCAATGGGACTGCTCTTCCTAATATCGTATCTTGGCGCGCTCTTTGTGCAGTGGCTGGCTGGTTTTGCCTTGCCGCGCAAACGGGCTGATAGCGTCCGCGAGCAGGTTGGCTGGCGGCTGCTCAGCCATGCGGCGGCATTTTTGCTGGCTTTTGTGGTTGTGCTGTCGCCATATTTGCTAGAAAGCTATCAACGCTTTGGCATGCCCTTCTACAATGCATCGAATACATTTTATGTTTGGTATGATTCGTGGCAAGATGCCAAGCGCGGCACAAAAGCGGCTGGTGACAGGGAGCATTACCCAGACCTGCCAGAGGAACAGATACCCAGCCTGTCGAAATACCTCCGCGAGCATACTGCCACAGACATCCTGGATCGATTTGTGACGGGGGCGCAGCGGATGAGCGCGCGATCCTGCACTGACACCAAGTACAAATACGAGTATGGCTTTTGTTCGCAGGTTGGGCTGGGTTTGCTGGCGCTGGCGATTGTCGCGCCCTGGATCGCCCTGCGCACGCCGAAGCGCGAGCTGGCCGCGGCGGCCGGAGTAATTTGCTTTGTGATTCTCGTGCACCTGTCCAATGCGCTGGGCACAGTTTGGTACAACTACATTGGCACATCAGGCCCACGCGGTTTGCTCGCGCTGCTCGTGCCACTTTTTTGGACACTTGGCTTGACGCTGCATTCGCGGATAGGGTATGCGCTGCGCTTCCGCTTTTTCTCGATCCAGGCGCGGGTATATTCGGCAGTATTAACTGTGCTCGGCATTACATTGGTCTATGAAATCTATCAGACTGTGACGCACCGCGCGTTTGCTATGTGGGGCGGAAAATAGGCAAGCAGCGCTTTCAATCCCGATAGCCCAGCCGCCGCATCATATCGCCAGCCTCAGTCATAAAGAAAGCCAGGTCGCGCTTGTCGAAGCGCCTGCGCCAGTCGCCACTGCGTCCGAGGCGAGGCTGCTGCGGCTTGCGTATGCCCAGTCTGCCCAGCACGCCAGCCGGTTCGGGCGGTGGATACAGCTTGCTCAAGGGCTGCAATGTGGTATTGGCGCGCACATTCAAGAAGTCGGTCAGCTTGCGCACAGTCGCGTCATAGCGGGTTTCCAGGTCAGCATAGGAAATCACCAGCAGTTGGTCTTGCGCCAGCCAGGCGCGGGCATGATGCGCCCAATAACCAGGCCGGCTGAGACCGGTGTCTTTGCCATGCAGCGCTGGGTCGCCGCGCAGAAACTGCGAAAAGCTCTGGTTGCGCACAGTTTCGCTGATTGATTGCATAAAAAAATACAGCGAAACCATGACATCGCGGCCGTCGCGGTGCACGAATATGGCTGGCGAGTTGCGCAAGATGGTGCGCGCGAACAGACGCTCATCCAAGCCTCGCCAATACGTCGCGCTGGGCAGGTCGTGCACAGAAACCAGCGCGCGCCCTGGCAGCGACAGCAGTTCGCGGCGAAAGCGCCCCAGCGGGATATTGGCGTCGTGGCTGGCTTCGGTTTGTTCCAGCGCGAGGAAAGAATCGGCAATATCTGGGCTGTTGTAGCGCAGGGCATCGAGCGCCCAGCGCATCCCCGAACGCCGATGCGCCGCCACCACAATCGTATCAAAGACAAACATCTATGCCTCTGTCGCCAGTCGTTTCAACTCGTAGAGCTTCGTCAGCGCCTCCAGCGGGCTAAGCCCATCGACTTCCAAAGCGCGCAGGTCGGCTAGGGCTGGACTCTCTGGGGCTTCAAAAAAGCTCGGTTGGCGCGGTTTGGCTTTTGCGGGCGAAAAATCACCCCCGCTGGCTTCGAGATGCCGCAAGATCTCCCGCGCGCGGTCGACCACAGCCCGCGGCATGCCAGCCAGTCTCGCCACCTGCACCCCATAGCTTTGGTCGGCAGCGCCCGGCAAGACCCTGTGCAAGAACACGATATCTTCGCCTTGCTCGGCCACCGCCACATTATAGTTGGCGGTGCGCGGCAGGATGTTGGGCAGTTCCGTCAATTCGTGATAATGCGTGGCGAAGAGCGTCCGGCAGTTGAGGCGCGGATTATTGTGAATGTATTCGATGACGGCGCGGGCGATCGCCACGCCATCATAGGTCGAGGTGCCGCGACCAATCTCGTCCAGGATGAGCAGGCTGCGAGCGCTGCTGCCAGAAAGCAAACGGGCTGTCTCAACCATCTCCACCATAAACGTGCTTTGGCCGGCATGAATCTCGTCTTGCGCGCCGATGCGGGCGAAGATGCGGTCGACCAAGCCGATAGTCGCCGAATCGGCTGGCACAAAGCTGCCAATCTGCGCCAGCAGCGTGATGATGGCCACTTGGCGAATGTAGGTCGACTTGCCCGACATATTGGGTCCCGTGATGATATGAACGCGAGACAGCGCGTCGAAATGGCTGTCGTTGGCGACATAGCGAAGGCTGGGTTCCAGCAGCTTCTCGACGACCGGGTGCCGGCCCGCCTCGATGTCCAGGATATTGTCTTCGCTGAGTGTGGGGCGGCAATAGCCTTCGCGCACCGCCACCGCCGCCAGCGACAAGAACGCATCCAGATGGGCGATAGCGCGCGCCGTTTGCAGCAGCCGCTCTTGGCATTTCGCAATGTGCCGACAAACGGCTGTGAAGATGGCTTGCTCGCTTGCGAGAATATCTTCTTCGGCATTCAACACGCGCGCTTCATATTCCTTTAACTCGGGCGTGATATAACGTTCGGCGCTGACCAGCGTCTGCTTGCGCACATAGTCGGCGGGGATCTTATCGGCGTGGGTATGCCGAACCTCGATGTAATAACCGAAGACCTTGTTGAAGCTGACCTTGAGGCTGGGGATATCGGCGCGTTGGCGCTCCATCGCTTCCAGATTGGCAATCCAGTCGCGGGCAGCTTGCGAGGCAGCCACAATGCTGTCGAGTTCTTGCGAATAGCCAGCGCGTATAACACCGATGCGGTTCATTTGCAGGGGCGGCTGGTCGACGATGGCGCGCGAGACCAGCTCGTGGACCGGCTCGCAGGGATCCAGCCAACCGGCAATGGGGGCCAGGCTGCTCAAGTCTGCAATCAGCCCATGCAGAGTCGGCACCTGCTCCAGCGCCGTCCGCAGCCCGACCAAGTCGCGCGGATTGGCTTTGCCGATGACGATGCGGTTGGTCAGCCGTTCAATATCGCCGACCTTTTTCAGCGCGGCAGCCATCTCGTCGCGCCGGATGTCGTCATGGAAGAGCGCTTCGACCGCATCCAGCCGCGCATTCAGCCGCTTGATATCCAGCAGCGGCTCGTTTAGCCAGCGCCTCAGCAACCGCGCCCCCAGTGAAGTGACTGTGCGGTCGAGCACATCCAACAGGCTGCCTTGCGTCTTGCCGCGGCGGATGGTCTCGACCAATTCCAGGTTGCGCCTGGTGAATGGGTCCAGCGACATGAACGCTGCGGTGGAGTAGGCGCGGATGTTGGCGAGCTGCGCAAGCGATTGCCGCTGTGTCGCGCGCAGGTATTGCAAGACGCCGCCCGCCGCCGACACAGCATCCTTGCTTTCGCCCAAACCAAAGCCAGCCAGCGTGCCGACGCGAAATTGGTCGCAAAGCAACTGATGCGCGCCAGCAAATTCAAATGTCCAGTCTTGCGCCCCGGTCAGATGAATGCCTTCGGGCAGGCTAACGCCGCGCGCCACCCAGCTGTCTGGCATGATGACCTCGCGGGGTTCGAGGCGAGCCAGCTCTTCAAAAACGCGCAAGCCGACCGCATCGCCAGCAAACTCGGTCGCGCAGAACTCGCCGGTGGATATATCCACATAGGCGATGCCAGCGCGATTCCAAATGCCAGCCTGCGCATCGCCCACCGGCAGAATGCTCATCAAATAGCTGGATTTGCCCGCCTCGAGCAAGGCCGGCTCGATAACAGTGCCTGGCGTCACCACGCGGGTGACATCGCGCTCGACCAAGCCCCGGCCAGTTGGCTCGCTCAGCTGGTCGCAGACGGCGACATGATAGCCTTTTTCAATGAGCCGGGCGATGTAGCCATCGACGGCATGGTGGGGCACGCCAGCCATGGGCACTTTTTCGCCGCTCTTGCCCTGTGGACGAGCAGTGAGGGTGATCTCCAGCTCGCGGGCAGCCAACTGGGCATCTTCATCAAACATCTCATAGAAATCGCCCATGCGGAAGAGCAAGATGCAATCTGGATATTGCGCCTTGATCTGCAAATACTGCCGCCGCAAGGGGGTCAGCTGCACCATGCTCTCGTCCTGTATGCGCCGCCCAGCGAACTGACTCGACAGGGCAATTTATGTTATTTTATCAGCGCGCACGAGGCGCGACAAGCTGGCGGGACACCGCAGAAGACGAGCGGCGCGATGAAAAAAGAGATAATCGCCATAGACCTGGGCGGGACACAGCTGCGCGCGGCGCGATACGATGCGACGCTTAATCTGCTGGCGCGCGAACACATGCCGACAGGCGCGGACGACGGCTTGGCAGCGGTCCTGGCGCGCATAAAAGCCATCATCAGCCTGGTTATGCCAGCCAGCCGCGACCAGGTAGACAGCATCGGCATCTCGGCGCCCGGACCACTCAACAGCAAGACGGGCGTAATCGTTTCGCCGCCCAATTTGCCCGGCTGGCATCATGTGCCGCTGGGCGCGATTATCGAAGCAGCATTCGGATTGCCCGTCTACATCGGCAACGACGCCAATGTCGCGGCGCTGGCAGAAGCCTCGCAAGGCGCGGCGCAAGGCTGTCGACATGTCTGCTATATCACAGTCAGCACCGGCATCGGCTCGGGCATCATCTGTGATGGACGGCTGGTCACCGGGCAAGCTGGCTTGGCGGCTGAGCTGGGGCATATCCCCATCATCGTCGCAGCGGGCAAGGTGTCGTCCATTGAGAAGGAAGCGGCGGGGCCGGCGATCGCGCGCCGAGCCAGACAAGCGCTCATAGCTGGTGACCATACCGCCATGCTCGCCATGGTCGCTGGCGACCCGCAGCAGCTTGATGCGCGGGTGGTCGGCGCGGCGGCTCGCCATGGCGACCGGTTGGCGATTGACCTGCTGGCTGAGGCTGGGCGCATCATCGGACTGGGCATTGTGACCGCGCTGCACCTCTTCAACCCACAGATCATCGTAATCGGCGGCGGCGTCAGCAAGACAGGCGAGCTGCTGTTTGCGCCCATCCGCCAGACGGTGCGCGACCATGCCCTGGATAGCGCGTTTCTGGGAGGCTTGCGCATCGAAGCGGCGGCGCTGGGCGATGATGTAGCGCTGGTCGGCGCGGCCGCATTGGCGGCGACGCAGGGCGGCGACATGGACATCGGCGAGCTGGACCAGCGCTTCTGACAGCAGGGGCTGCCCGCGCGGAGAGCGTGATACAATCCAGACATGTTAATGCGACCCGACCTGCGCACGCAGCAGCGAGACTTTTTGCTGGGCATTACGCGCGCCATCACCGCGCAGCTCGACCATAGCGAAGTGCTGCGGCGGGTTTTGCATGCATCGCTGGCCATGCTGGCGGGCCGAGTCGGCCTCGTCGCCTTGACCGACCGAGCCAATGACAAGCTGATTGTACGCGCCTACAGCGGCATCAACGCCGATGTCGTGCCTGCGCTCAACCACTTGCTGCACGAGCTGATGAGCGCCCGTGACGACGCTGGCTTCAGCCGCGAATACCTGAATGCCAAGCTGCAAGAGATGGCTGACGCGATCGACAAGCGCCTCAAGCAGTCTATCGCCATGCCCCTGGTCTTTGCGCGCAATCCACTGGGCTTGCTCATCGTCTTTCGTTCCTATCACACCGCTATCACGCCCGAAGACCTGAGCGCCTTGCAGAGCTTTGCCGACCAAGCGGCTATCGCAGTCAACAATGCCCAGCTCTATGGCGAAATCGCGCATGAGCGGCAACGGCTGGCTGCCATCCTCAACAGCAGCGGCGATGGCTTCTTCATCATGACCCCCGACCTGCGCTTTCGACAGGTGAACGCGGCATTCGAGCGCATGACCGGCTGGCGAAACGCCGAAGTGAACGACAGGCGCAAAAGCGAAATCATCAACTGGGCGCGCCTGGAAAACCCGGACATTGAACAGGCGCTAACGGCTGGCTGGGCGGCTTCAAGCCCCTCCGACAACCAGCGCGAAAGCCTGTATGTAGAAGGCGACCTTATCCGCCGCGACAGCAGTGTGCTGAGCATCGGCATCACCTATGCGCCTTTGCTATCGGCAGAAGGCAGCTTGGTCAGCATCATCGGCAATGTGCGCGATATCACCAACTTTCGCAAAGCGCAGGAGATGCAGTCGGTATTCATCTCCACCGTGCATCACGAGCTGCGCACGCCGATCGCCATCATCAAGGGCTATGCCAGCACCCTGGGCCGAGACGATGTCGAATGGGACAGCAACGCCGTGCGCGATTATGTGACGATCATCGAAGAAGAAGCCGACCGCTTGACGGCCCCAAATTGGCATCATTATACCAGTTTAATTAGATATGGGGTTACTTGTGGAATG
>JAPOSR010000066.1:0-90936 GCA_026709625.1 Chloroflexota bacterium | reverse complement strand
CGGCGGATGCGGATTGGCATGCGGTGGCGGCGAAGTCGGTGGAGCGGCTGGAAAGCGGCGCAAGCCAGCGCATTGTGTTGAGCTTCCCGGAAGATTTCCCGGTCATACATGGCGACGCCGCGCGTCTGCGCCAGGTTATCGACAACCTGCTGACCAACGCGATCAAGTATTCGCCAGCGCAATCGACCGTCACTGTCGGCGGGCGGCATTCGCTGACGAGTGTCACTGTCTTCGTGCGCGACGAAGGCCCGGGCATCGCCAACGACCAACTGCAGCGCATATTCGAGCGCTTTTATCGCATCGACGACCGCTTGACTCGGCGCACGCAGGGTACGGGTTTGGGGCTGTATCTGGCGCGCGCCATCGTGCAGGCGCATGGCGGGGATATCTCGGTCAAGAGCGCGGTGGGCAGCGGCTCGACCTTCTATTTCAGTTTGCCACGCCAAGAATAGCTAGCTATTCGTCGTAGCTCAGCAGCCAAAGATCGGCGAATTGGCAAGCGCTCTCAACAGTCTCATAATTGACCACGGCGATGCCCAGGCTGCCGATGCGCGGCTGTGAGGGCAGGCTGCCGGCATAGACTTCGTCCAAATAAAAATGAATGACTTCATCGGAAACGATGAGCAGCAATTGGCGCGTTGAATCAGCAAATGGTTCGCGCCGGCCATAGACGCCGGGAGCAAAGCCCGCTCCCTCGCGCTTCGCCACGCCAAACTCGCCGTCGCCAGTGACATAAGCGAGCGCATAATATTCAGTATCGTTGAAGTGGAAGATGATGCCGCAGCCGCCATTGCCAGTCGAGCTCTTCTCCAGCTTGACCCTGGCGCTCAAGGCGAATTGGGAGAATGCCGATCCAGACGCGATAGGCACACGGGTCACGCCAGCTCGGTTGCTGTGCGCGACGCTTTCGGGCAGGCTCACCTTGATTGTGCCAAAACCCTCCGCCAGCTGCTGACGCGCCAGGTCGTGCGCCATGAGATAGGCGGGCTTCGTCAAGAGCCGCTGCGGGACAACGGGTTCAACCAGGCGCGTAGGCACAGTCATCTGCGCTTGCAGCAAAGCGAAGGACAACAGCCCGCCGAAGGTTTCATCGGTCTTCATGGCGATGCCGACTCCGCCTGCTGCTGCGGGCTGCTCATCCCAGACCGAATCGATGACTTGGCCATTGTACACCAAATCAATATGCTGGCCCGCCACAAGCACGCCCAGCCGAAAATCGGCAGCGCCCGGCTCGATAGCCGGGTGCGTCGACCAGTCGACCAGCGGCTCGACGAAGCCGTCGGTCACTGTTTCCAACCGCCAGTATCCTGTCTTGCGCAAGAGCAGGCGCCGATAATTTTCGGGCGATTGAAAGTGGAAAGCCAGTCCAAGCTGCCAGTTGTTGACCGAGCTGACAAAGTCGAATGCCGCTTCAAAGTAGAATTCGCGCCGCGCCGGGAAGCGCTTGCCCAAGATAACCGCCGAAGCCCCAGATCCGGTCATATCTACCGAAAAGAAGCGGGAAGCGCGCAAGCCAACTGGCGCATCGCTGTGCGCGACTTCCCAATCTTGGCTCGCCAGCGCAAGATCGCGCCGCTCCAACTGGTCATAACCGGGCAAAAGATGCAGGCGATAGGCTCCGGCGCTGCCGCCCAAGCCCGAGATCGTCAATCGGTATGCGCCGGTTTTGGGCAAGACGAATGCCTGTACGAGCGCATCAAGGGTGGCGGGATAGGCAAAGTCATCGTTGGCAACCACCAAGTCACCGCTCGCGTCGACCAATTCAAATTGTGGATCCAGACGATCATCAAGCGCCTCGACGCGGATCGACGCAATGGTCAGCGCCAGCGCGGCAAAGGTGTAACCTTGCGTTTCGCCCGCGCGCAATTCGCTTTCGATGACGCTGCCGATGGCTATTTCGCTGTCATCAGCCTGCAGCGCGCTGCCAGATGCCAGCAAGGCAAAGCCGAGAACCAGCCGAGCCAGCCAGGTCATTTGTCTTTGGGCATCCACGAAGTGTAGGTATCGGCGAGGTAATCGAGGTAGGCGTGATAATCGTCCAGAGTCAGCTCTGCGCCCAGCTCGCCGCGGTGGAATTCAGCTTGGGCGATGCGCCGCTGTACGCCGGCTTCGCGCAGATTTTGCTGCTCGCCTTTTTTTCGTTTCTGCTTTTGATATTGGGTCGACAAGCGCGCGAGAGGCAATGCCGCAAAGTCGGACGGCGAGGCAATGCTGTAGCTGACGATCATTTCGCCATCTTGTTCGAGCGCATTGGCGACCACATACCAGCCTTTGGGCACGCGAGGGTGCCGTTTGGCTTCAAAGTGCCACATCAGCAGATTGACCGTCGCGCCGCCATCAATCGCGCCTTGCAGCTGCTCGCCCTTCATCAACTGGATCATGTCGCCGGCAAACTGAATGACTCGGTTGCTGGGCCAATATCGCTTCGCTAGATAGTCAGCCAGGTAGGTCAATGCGACCGCTATCGCCAGCGCCGCGCCCACCGCCAGCAGGCCGCCACTGGAGAAAAGCGAACTCACAACCAGATAACTGAAGACCGCGCCGACCAAGAAGGTGAAACAGCCCAAGAGACGCACGCCAGAATGTTCGCGGTCCACCAGGAATTCAAGGTCGGGCATCCGTTCGGGGGCATTAAGCATTCGCATCTGCGCTCCTCCAGCGGCTGCCATCTATGGTAGCCAATATACCGCAACTTGCAAGAGCGTCCGCCTAGCGCAACAATCTCTGCGGCGAACAAAAGGAGCGGCTATGCTGGGCGCGATCTGCTTTGGCGGCGTTTTTGGCCTGCCGATGATCATCTGGGGCGCGCTGTTGATCTGCGACCGCGACCGCAGTTGGCAGCGGCTGCAAAAGCGCGCAAATGCCCCGCCCCGCCGCACAAAAGCCTGGGATCGGCGGCAAATCGTCTATGGCGGCTTGTTGGTCGCTTTGGGCATGGTGCTGCTCATCGTGTTGAGCGCAATCAATTTTCGGCTGCAAGCCATCTCGCCGCCAGCGCCATTCTGAGCCCGCGATGGTCCTTGGCTGGCGTCTAAAATCGCTTCCACCAGATTCCCGTGCATTCAGGCAGCGTGAGGTCATGCGGGCGCAGGCGTCGCTCCAACAGATCATCGCCGAAGAACAGGCGGGCCAGCTCGTCCGCTTCGACTGGCGATGCAAATTGGTAATCAGTGCGGATCCAACTGCATTGGAAGCGATGCCGCTCTTGCCAGTGGGCATATAAACGCGCCATATCGGCTGTGGGGGCGGCGGGCTGGCATCTGCCAATGCCTAGATCTTCGACCAGGATCGCTATCCCGCCCGGCTTGACGACGCGCTGCATCTCAGCCAGAAGTTGATCCACCAGCTTTCGCCAGTCGTCCGGCTGCCAATCCAACACATAGACAAAGCTCCAGGCTTCGATGGCCAAGTCGGCGCAGTTGGAAGCGACTGGCATTCGTCCGTTGTCGGCGGCAGCCAGACTCCAGCTGGCGCTGCCGCTGGCCAGCAGCTGAGGCCGCGCCAGCGCCAGCATAGACGGTTCAAGATCAAAAGCGTGCACGCGAGCAGCCGCGCCGACCAGTTTGCTCGTCAAATTGCCCGTGCCCGCGCCAAATTCCACGACGAGCAATCCCGCCAGCGCGACAATCTCATTCAGCGCAGCGAGCAGCTCGCCGCGGTGGTCTTGACGAGCGACCAGGCGCTGGTACAGCCTAGCTTGGCTGCGGTAGAAGGCGCGAATAGGGCCGTAATCGGTCATGGGCAGGCGAGCGTGCCGGCGCCGAGCCACGAGAGCTCAGTCGGCAAAAGCATCGACCTGCGCCAAGAAGTTGCTTTGGTCGATCTGCGGATACTTGTCCAGCTGCGCTTTGAACACTTGCAGGTATGCGGATATCTGCTCGCGCGTATAAGCTTCGAAACGCAATGTCACCGCCGGCTGCGTATTGCTGGCGCGCACCAAGCCCCAGCCTTTGTCAAACAAAACGCGAGCGCCATCGACCGTCACGACTTCATAGTTGCTTTGCAGACGAGCCGTCATCTCGTCGATCATGCTGAACTTCAGCTCGTCGGGCGCCGACAGCACGATCTCTGGCGTGGCCACCAGTTTGGGAATGTCAGCGAAGATCTCGGCGATGGTGCGGTCGGACTTGCTGATGATTTCTAAGGTCTTCAGCGCGACCAACGGCGCATCGTCAAAACCGAAATAATCTTCGCCGATGAACAAATGCCCGCTAACTTCGCCGCCCAGCAGCGAGCCGATCTCGTTCATCTTTTGCTTCATCAGGCTGTGGCCCGATTTCCACATGACGGGGATGCCGCCGAACTTCTTAATCTCGTCGGGCAGCGCCTGCGAGGCTTTTACATCGAATACGATCGGCGTATTGGGATGGCGGCTGAGCAAATCGCGCGCCAGCAGCGCCAGCAAACGGTCGGCAGCGATATGACGCCCGCGGTTGTCGATAAAGCCGCAGCGGTCGCTGTCGCCATCAAATGCCAAGCCCAGGTCGGCGTTCAGTTCCAGCACCTTGGCTTCCAAATCGCGCGTCATCTGCGGGTCTTCGGGGTTGGGCAGGTGATTGGGAAATGTGCCGTCTGGCTCGCAATACAAGCATTCTACCTCCATGCCCAAGGCTCGCAGCACGGGTGGGATATACGTGCCCGACAAGCCATTGCCAGCGTCCAGCACGACTCGCATGCGCCGCGCCATGCTCACCTTGCTCTGGATGGCTGCCATGTGCCGCAGGATCAGGTCAAAGTCGCGCGTGACCTCGCCGTTGCCCGCCGCAAAAGCGCGGTCGTGGATGATATGCAGCAGCGACTGGATTTGCTCGCCAGCCAGCGCCAGCTTGCCATAAGCCATTTTGATGCCGTTGTAGCGCGTGTCGAGGTGGCTGCCGGTGATCATCACGCCGGCACCGCCTGATCCAAAAGACGCCGACGCAAAATAGACCGTCGGCGTCAAAACCTCGCCGATGTCAGTTACAGCCAGCCCGGTCGATGCCAAGCCCGCAATGACCGCGTCTTTCAAGGCGGGGGAGCTGAGGCGATTGTCGCTGCCGACAAAAATGCGCTCGCTGCCAAATTCACGCGGCAAATACGTGCCCAGCGCTTTGCCGACCAGCAAAGCCACAGCCGGCGTCAGTTGCGGCGCATCGCCAGTCGCAAGGCCGCGGATATCGTATTTGCGGAATATGGACGTATCGAGTTTTGTCATCGTTTCCTCTTGGTTTGGGGGTATGTATATGGGCATTGCGCGCTAGGTAGCGACTTCGATCGGCTGCCCATCTATGCTGGCGGCAAATGCCAAGCCATCCGCATTGCGACCGTTGGCGTGTACGCGCACTTGGGTGCCTTCGGGCGGGTCGCTGCGCAGCAAGAAATCGGCAAGCGGCTCGCGGAGGTTGCGTCGCAGGATGCGCCGCAGCGGCCGCGCGCCAAATTCCGGTTCGTCGTTTTGTTCGAGCAGCCATTGCTTGGCTTCAGGCGTGAAGCTCAAGGACAGGCCGCGCTCTGCCGCCAGCTTGTTTTCTTTCTCGATCAACAAGTCAAGAATCAGCACGAAATCATCATCGCTGAGCGCATTGAAGAGAATCACCTCGTCGAGCCGATTGACAAACTCGGGACGCAGGAAGTCCAGCACCTCGTCCAGCACTTGTTCGCGCAGGTCTTCGGTGATTTTGCGCACCATCAGGTGCTCAGAGCCGATATTGCTGGTCAAGATGACGACAGCTTCGCTAAAGCGCGCGGTGTTGCCGCGGCCGTCGGTCAGCCGCCCCTCTTCCATCACTTGCAGCAGCACATCCATAATGCGCGGATGGGCTTTTTCGATCTCGTCCAGCAGCACGATCGTGTACGGTCGGGTGCGGATGCGCTCGGTAAGCTGGCCGCCATCTTCGCTGCCGACATAGCCAACTGCCGAGCCAAGCAGCCGGTTGATGCTGCTTTCGTCTTTGTATTCGCTCATATCCAGCGCAAACAGATTGTCTTCGCTGCCAAACATAAAGTCCGCCAGCACTTTTGCCAGCTCGGTCTTGCCGATGCCGGTGGGACCCAGAAATAGAAATGTGCCCACTGGCCGGCGCGGATCTTTGAGGCCGACGCGAGCTGTTTTGATCGCGCGGCTGACCAGGCGCACCGCTTCTTCTTGCCCGATAAGCCGCTGGCGGATGCGCTCGTCCATATTGGCATAGCGCTGGCGTTCGTCCGCGCCGAGCTTGCTGACCGGGATGCCGGTCATTTGACTGGTCGCCACAGCGATATCGCCGACATCCAGGGTGGCGTCGTTGTCTACGGGCTTAAAAGCCAGATGCGCCTGCTTCGCCATGTTGACCAGCGCGGCGCTGCGATGCAAAAGCTGCTCGGCGCTCTGTGGCAGCGGGTTGATGGTCAAAAAACGCTGCGCCATGCGAGCAGCCATCTTCAGCGCGTCATGCTCGACCGCGATTTCATAGTCGGCTTCGATATGCGGCGAAATCGTCTCTAGGATGCGCACCGCCTCGTCCAAGCGCGGTTCTTCCACGCGGATAAGCTGGCTGTTTTCCATGATGGCGCTGACACCTTGGATGCGCGCTTCGAATTCTTGCTGGGTTGTCGTGCAGATGATGACCGGGTCGTCGCTGAGGAATGCTTTTTGCACCAGCGAAGTCGCCTTGTTGAAGTCGGCTTTAATAGGACCGCCAAAGAAGCGGTGAATCAACGGCAGAAACAAGATGCCACGCCGCGCGGCGCTCATCCCGGCGCGAAAAGCCTCTTGGTCGCCATCCAGCAGGGCAGTTTCGCTGATCTGCACCAGGTTGGACAAGCTCTTGGGTCCCTTGTCTTCTGCCATCAGCAGCGCCAGGCTATACGCCAGGGTGCGCTTGCCGACTCCGTCTGGTCCCACCAGGATGATATGCCGGTTCACCGCTTGCGTGAGCACATTGATCATGTTGCGCAGCAGGTCTTCGCGGAAATGCACAGCGCGCAGCTGGCCCCGTTTTGCCCGCGCCACATAGTCGACAGTCGTGCTGTCCGCGCGCGCCGGGGCGGTCTTGCTGGCATCGCTGTAGGCATCTTGAATGGCTTTGGGCGTGATGCTGAACTGGCGCAGGACGCGCCCGGTGCTGACCGATGATTCCGCCAAGACAGCCAAGGCGTGGTCAGTGTCGATTTTCTGCTGGTTCATGGTGTTGGCGATCGTCAATCCATCGTCCAGCAAGATGATCGACTGGCGGCTGAGCGAGACCTTGCGGTTGCCGATGGCGATGAAGTCGAGGCTGCCGTCGGGGTCGCGCCGCGACTGGATGGCCACGCGCACCTGCCGCTCCAGCCGCTCCAGGTCGACGCCGCGCTCGCTTTCAAATTCCTTGAGCATGCGCCAGGCTGCCGTATCCCTGCGCCGCAGCAAGGCGAGCAAGACCATCTCGGGCATGATGGACGACTTGCGGTATTCCGCCAGCAGAGGCACCGCGTCATTCAGCACGGCGTCCAGGTCTTTGGTGATCAGGTCGGGGTTGAGAGTCGACATCGCTCTGTCGCATCCTTGGACAGTCGGCAGGCTTTATTATAGCGCAGGCATACCCCGCGCGCCTAGCTTGCATGGCGGAGCGCAACAAACTATTTACATTGTTTTCATCGGAATCTCGTAAGAAATGTCGCGGGTTCGCGGCGGACTAAAACGAACTCTTCTGCGCCAGCATAAAATGCAGAAAGTTAAAGCGGTCTTCGCCGGCCAGCAAGCGGGGACGCGCCCGCCCGTCAATGATGCCGGGGAAGATCTCCACCGTCAGCAGCTGCCCGTCATAGACATAGAGCGTGTCCATAAAGAAGCGCCGCTGCCCCCAAAGCTCCTGGTCGAAGAACAGGTTGCCCAAGCCATAGTGGATAAAAGCGGTCTCGCCACGCCGTGTCGGGTACAGGTCAATGGACATGGGTTGGTGCTGGGCGGTGCCGACGACCACATCCGCGCCCCATTCGGCATAGGCTTGATAATCCTGGATATGCCGCTCGTTTGGCTCGAAGCCGCTGAATTCACGAAAATGCAGAGTCAACAACACGACATCGTGCTGCGAGGCCAACACGGGCAGCGCTTCTTGCAGCCAGGCTTTGTTGCAAAATGCGGCGCCCGGCCTGCGCCCAAGGCGCGATTCGGGGTCGCCATTGGCCAGCGCATAGGCTGGCCCGATGGCATTGCAAGCCAGCCAGGCGATGCTTGATCCCTTCTGCCGCAGTATCAATGGCGAGCGCGCCGATGCCTGATCAATTCCGCCGCCCACCGCCTGAATGCCTTGCGCAGCGAAGTAGTCCAGCGTGTCGATGAATGAGTCATAGCCGAAGTCGGCGATATGGTTGCCGCTGAGATCAACCACATCGACTTCCAGCAGGCCAAACAAATCAGCATGTTCGCGTTTCATGCACATGCTGCTATATCCAGCCAGCGCGGCATCGTTCAGCTGCGGGCAGCCAGGCGCGATAGGCGCTTCGTTCGTGATATGAAAAAAGTCCGCCAGTCGCACATAGCTTTGAATGCCGCTCGCTGCCTGCTGCAAGCCCATCGCATCCAGCGCGGTCAAGGTGTGGCGTGTCAGCGCGGTTGTGCCCGAAAGCGTGATGCGCGTCAATTTATCCCCGTCATAATTTGGCGATTCGCTGTCAAATGCCAGTGGATACCCCGCCAGTTGGTCGACGGCAGGCCTATCATCCAGCCACAAGGGACGCAGCCGCATGCGCAGATCATCAAATGGCAGCAGAGTGAACTTGCCGGTCGAGAGCCACAGGGCATTAAAAAGCCGCAGGTCGCCAACGATTTCGGTATCCGCGTGCAGCTGGACTCCATGCGCGGCCAGGCGGTCCCGCGCCGACTCGCTCAAGACCAGGCGCTTGTCTAATTCGCCCGCCAGGAGGGCTGCTAGGGCTGTTCGATCCAGCGACAGCATGACCTCGCCAAAATCGACAGCCGGCAGCCAAAGCTCGACGCCTGCGCTGGCTGCGGCGGGCTCGACGGGCGCGGCCGGCTCGCTGAATGCGCGCGCATAAAAGTCCAGGTACTCACCGACATGCTGCGCCCAGCTATCTTCACTGTGCGCGCCGCCAGGATAAACAGCATACTCGTGCGGCGCATTGACGCGCTCGAGGATCACGCGCATTTGTTCGACGCCAGTCACCGCGTGATCGGCAGTTCCGCGGTCCAGCCACAAGCGCGGGTATGCTTCGCGGGCGAGCGCTTCGGCGATATGCAGCGGATTGTGATCGGGCGCGACATGAGCGCGGTCGAAATACGGGCTGTGGCCGCCGACAGCCACGAAATCATCGGCATGGCGCAGTCCAATCTGATAAGCCCAGAAGCCGCCGCGCGATATGCCGCCGATGGCTTGCGCGCCACTGCCGCGATAGCGAATCGACATCTGCGCCAAGAAGTCCAGCGCTATGCGGTCATAGCTGGTCGTGTCGAAGCGGTTTTGATTGGCTTCTGCGCCGCCATAGGGCATCAGTACGATCATTTGCGGGGCGCTGCCAGCGCGAATGCCTGCTTCCAGCGCGTCAATGAAACCGAGCCGCGCCCACTGGCTGTCGTCGGCATTTGAGCCATGCAGCAGCAGCAAGACGGGATAGGCGGCGGAACCCGCGGCATAACAGGGTGGCAAATAGACGGTGTATTGGCGGTCGCGCGAGGTGATGCGGCTGGTGTATGTTTCGCTGCGCAATGCGCCAGTCTCGTTGCAGCTGGCTTGTGTTAGTGGCTGCGCCTGGGACGATGCGCCGAGGCAGACAAGCGCAAACACAAGCGTGAACAGATGGCGCATACAAACCTCGCCGGCGGCATAGAGCCCGAAAAAACCGGCGCTAGCTTAGCAGATATTGCGGCGAATGGATGATGGATTTCAATCGTCTTGCGCATCGGCGATCAGACGATAGCCCGAGCCGCGCACATTGACGATCATATTGGCATTGTCCAAATCTTTGAGCTTGCGGCGCAGATTGCTGATATGCGGTCGGATGACTTCGCGGGCTTCTGGCTCTTCGACATGATAGCCACGCACCTCGCGCACCAGCTCGCTGCAGGGCACGACACGGTCGCGCTGGGCAGCCAAATACAGCAGCAGGTCGAACTCGGTGGGCGTCAAACTGGCGCTTGCCTCGCCAGCGGCGACTTCGTAGCGGCCCGGCGCCAACTCAAATGGGCCCAAGCGAATGACATGTCTGCGCATCGGCGGCAGTTGACGAAGGTCTCGCAAATTCGCGGTCGGCTGTTCCGCGGCGCGGTCTGGGCTCGCGAGCTCGGCTGTGAGTTGAGCGGCATTCTGTTCGATGGCAGCCAGCAGCCGGCGCTGGCGCATTTTGCTGCGGGCGCTCGCCATGCCCAGCTCGACACTGGCGCGCAACTCATCGCTGGCGCAGGGCATAAGCAAAAAGTCGCCGGCTCCGGCACGCAGCGCTTGCACGGCATGGCGGAGGTCCGCGTCAGCCGACATCAAGATCACCACCACATCCGGCGAGTGTTGTTTGAGGCCGCGCAACAACGCAAAGCCATCCATGCCCGGCAGGTCAATATCAGCCAGCACGAGGTCGAAGTCCTGTCTGTGGAAACTTTCCAGCGCCGCCTCGCCGTTGGCTGCCTCGTCGACGACATAGCCCTCGCGCTGCAAGGTCATGCGCAACGTGTAGCGGCTGACGTCATCGGCGACAACCAACAGCAATCGCATAAGCTGTCTGTCTGCCATATCGCGAAGCGCCTCGCAGACAATGTTTAAGCTGTAGTATAGCGGGATTGCCGGCCCCGCCCAAATGCAGCCGATGATGCCGGCTCGTCAGTCCAAAAGGACGATGACGCAGGGAGCGGCGGCTGGCGGGGCGGTCTCGGCAAGATGCCAGGTATCGGCCAGGCAGATAGCGACAACCGCCTCATCGGCGCAGAGCAAGGGAATCTGGTCGCGCAGCAGTCGCGGGATCTTGCGGTCAATCATCCAATCCTTGAGCCTGCGCGAACGACCGCCCATGCCTCTGGGTTTGAAAACCTCGCCCTTGCGCCGCGTGCGCAGGCAAAGTTCAGCAGAGGCCGACAGCTGCAGGCTGGCAAGCCGCTGCGCCTCGATCTCTGGCGCAACGCGCAAGCGAATCCCGCCCAGCGACACAGCTTGCCCCGCCGCCAGCTTGATATTGGTTTCTTGCGGAATCAGTCGGTAGCGACCCGCTTCTGGCATTGCGCCGCGCTTTTCGACCACCAGCGCGTCATAGTCACAGCGCAGTTGGATGCCCGCCCCGACATCGCGACAAGCGCCGACGCGAGCTGCCCGCGCCCAGGCATCCAGCTCAATGACGAGATCGTGCATCAACCCAGCCGAGCCCTCCGTCAGTTTTTGAACCGCAGCCAACAAGAAGCGCCTTCGCAACGCCGCATGCAGCGAAAAGTAAGCCGCTTTGCCAATGCGCCATCTGTCGGGCGTTTTGCTTGCGGCGGGCTCGACAATTTCCGAGAACTGCTGGCGGATAAATTCATCGTCGACCGCAGCCGATTCGCTCAGCCGCTGCAATGCGCGCGCTGCCGCCGGATTCAGCATTTGCAGACGCGGGATGATCTCGCTGCGGATGTAATTGCGCCGATAGCGCGGGTCGCTGTTGCTGACGTCCGTACAATAAGCCAGCTTGTACTGGGCGCAGTACGCTTCAATATCAGCGCGCGAACAGCCCAACAGCGGACGCAGCAAGCGGATGGCCGGGCAGCCGGGCAAAGTTGATGCCGGGCGCATTCCCCGCAAGCCGCGCAAGCCACTGCCGCGCGCCATATGCATGAGTATGGTTTCTGCTTGATCGTCGGCATGATGCGCGACAGCCACGCAGTCAATATCCAGCCGCGCTGCCACCTGCGTCAGGAAATTGTAGCGAGCCCGCCGCCCCGCCGCCTCGATGCCAATTCCCCATTCCCGCGACAGCCGCGGCACATCGACAGCATCCAAGGCGCATGGCAGCCGCCACTCCGCCGCGAGCGCAGCGACGAAGGCCAGGTCTCGCGCCCCAGCCTCGCCGCGGAGGCCATGGTCCAGCGAAGCGACATGCAACGCGATGCCGAGCTGGCCTTGCAAGCCGCGCAGGGCATGCAGCAGCGCGACTGAGTCGGCGCCGCCCGACACAGCCACGACCAGCCCAGCCGCGTCGTCCAGCGCGCCAGGTTGTCGCAGCGCCTTCCACAGCTCGCTGCGCAATTTGCAACCACGGAGAGTCTTCATCGTTTGCGCTCCTTGCGAGGCGGCCGCGCCTCCCAGCGAAACCTGCGAAATTGGACATGCCAAGCCTAGCGCAAGTTTCCGCGCCATTGTGGACAAGCGGCGAAACTTGGGCAATCTCAAGCTGTGCTATAATTCGCTTCGTTGGCGCGCTGGTTGGGAGTCATCCGTGCTTAGCCCTCTGGATTTTCTGTTCGGGCTGTTTTCGCTCGACATCGGCATAGACTTGGGCACAGCCTACACGCTGGTCTATGTGCGCGGGCAGGGCATCGTCATCAACGAGCCTTCATTTGTGGCTGTCGACCGGCGGACGCGGGCGCCTATTGAAGTCGGCGCCCGCGCAAAAGAGATGTGGAGCAAGAATCCGCGCGACATCGTCATCGTGCGTCCCGTGCGCGATGGCGTTATCAGCGAGTATGAAATCACCGCGCGCATGCTCGATTACCTCATCAAAAAGGCGCACGAACAAAGCTGGGTGCCGGTGCCGCGTCCGCGCGTCGTGGTTGGCATCCCCAGTGGCGTAACCGAGGTGGAAAAGCGCGCTGTGATCGAAGCGACTCTGGATGCCGGCGCGCGCGAAGCCCACCTCATCGAAGAGCCAGTGGCTGCTGCCATCGGTGCCAACCTGCCGGTGTTGGAAACGCGCGGCAGCATGGTGGTCGATATAGGCGGCGGCACCACAGAAATCGCGCTCTTTTCACTGGGCGGCATCGTCATCAGCCGTTCCATTCGCGTGGCTGGCGACGAGATGGACGAGGACATCGTCCAGCACATGCGCAACAAACACAATCTGCTCATCGGCGAGCCAAGCGCGGAAAAAGCCAAGATCGACATCGGCTCGGCCTATCCCCTGCCCCAAGAGCGGACTTACACAGTCAAGGGACGGAATCTGACGACCGGCTTGCCCGACTCGGTCGAAGTCAGTTCGATCGAAATCCGCGATGCCATTGGCGGCTCGGTCAATATCATTATCGATACAGTCAAGGACGCCCTGGACGATACGCCGCCAGAGCTGGTCGCCGACCTGATGGAAAGCGGCATCACCCTGGCGGGCGGCGGCGGACAACTGCGTGGTCTGGGCGAGCGGCTGCGCGAAGAAGTCAACATCCGCTGCTGGCTGGCAGAAGACGCCATGACCTGCGTGGCGCGTGGCGCGGGCCGCGTTCTGGAAGATTACAACAACCTGCGGCGGCTGCTGACTGGCCCCGAACGCGGCAGCACCAAGCACTGACACGCCGGGCTGTCGCATTGTATCGTTTGCCACAGAAGCACAAAGGATTGGCGCAGGGGCTGACGGCCAGGTCGCCGCCTCGCTCCTAGATCCATTCTTTGCAGGCTGTGTTAGACTCAAGTTGTGAAACTTGCGCATTCCGATTCGTAGCGAGGATGTCCGCGTGCGATCTCTAGCGCGTCCCGGTCGATTGCTGAGTCTGCTGCTAATGCTCACTTTGTGCGCCATATTGATGACGCTGAGCATCGCCGGCGCGCTTGCGCCTGTCGAAGATGTCGCTGCCGCGCCGCTGACTGGCTTGGCAGGGCTGTTTAATCGCATATCGTTGACTGTCAACAGCGCTTTGGAATCGCTTAATGACTGGGGAAACGCGCAGAGCCGCATCGCCGAGCTGGAAGAACAACTGGCGCGCCGCCAGGTTGAGCTGATCCGCCTGCGCGAAGCCGCCAGCGACTATGAACGGCTGGTCAGTCTGTTGGGTTACATATCGGCATTGGACGACCAAGCGTTCATCACCGCCGATGTTATTGCCGTCGAGCAGACAGGCATCGCGCGCAATATCATCATCAATCGCGGCACCCGAGACGGCATCGCTGTCGGCATGCCTGTCACCACTGAGTTGGGGCTGGTGGGGCGGATTGTTGATGTCGGCGCCAATGCCGCGCAGGTGCAGTTGATCACCGATGAAAACAGCTCGGTCAGCTCGCGCCTGCAGACCACCCGCGCGCATGGCAGCATCATCGGCCAGGCATCGGGCGCGCTGCGGCTGACCATGGTCGACCTGGACGAAGAGATCCGCCAAGGCGACTTGGTCATCACCTCGGGCTTGGGCGGCAACTTTCCCGCCGATGTCGTGGTCGGGCAGGTCACCAGCGTCCGCCAATTTGAATTTGAACTCTTTCAGGAAGCGGAAGTGCGCAGCCTGATCGACTTTGCTTCGCTGGAATTTGTGCTGGTGGCGACCAGCTTCGAGTCGATCGATTTTTCGGCATTTGCTGAGAACGCCGGCGGCTGATATGCGACGCTACCTGTCTATTCTTGTCTTGGGCGTGGCAACCGCGCTTTCCGCCAGTTTGCTGCCCCAGGCGCTGACAGTTGTGATGGAGCTGGGCGGCTTTGCCCTGCCGCTGCTGGCAGGCGCGCGCGGACAGCTGAGCCTGGTGACGCTGCTGGTTCTTTGTTGGTCGCTGCAAGCCAGCCTGACCGAAAGCTATGCCTGGGCATTTGTTGGCGGCATCGCGCTCGACCTGCTCTCGGTCTTGCCGCTGGGCGCGACTTCGGCTGCGCTGCTGATTATGGTCTATGCAATCAATCGCCTGTCGCAACAACTGCTGCGCGCGCGGGTTGTCCTGCTGCTGGCGATGGCGGCTGTCGCGACGCTCTTCATGACCGCCTACACCTATGCGGCGCTGGTTTTGCTGGGCTATACTTACGATTTGTGGGCGGTTGGCCGCTTCGTGCTGTTGCCGACGCTAGTTTATAACCTCGTCGCTGTGCTGCCGCTGTTCGCCATAGTGCGCGTTGTTCAGCGTCGGCTGGAAGGCGGGTTGCAGATCGCGCCGCAAGGTCTGTCGCAGACGCCTGGCGCACGGAGGCAAATGTGAAAAGCAGCCGCTTGGTGCCTTTCCAGACTTGGCGTCTCACTTTCTTTCAAGCCGTCATCGTTGCCGTGTTTCTCATCTTCGGACTGCGCATGTATGAGCTGCAAATCGTTCGCTATGACGAGTTCAACGCAGCCGCAGACGAAAACCGCTTAAGTGAATTGCCGATTGCCGCGCGGCGCGGGGCGATCTTCGACCGCAACGATGCGCGTCTGGCATTCAATGTGCCCGCCTACAATGTCATTATCACGCCGGCGCAGCTGCCTGACGATGTCGATGCCGAGTTGGCTGTGTACAATCGCCTCTCGGCGCTGGTTGGTGTGCCGCCAACGCGCGATATCGCGGCGCAGGCTGGCGGCTTCGTGCGCAGCCTGGAAGACCTGGTCGCAGAAGGCGAAGGCATCGCGCCTTTCAGCCCGGTCATCGTCGCCCAGGATGTGCCACAGCTGACAGCCCTGCAAATCCTCGAAGAGCGCATTTTTATGCCCGGCGTCGACATTGAGCCGGTTGCCGTGCGCGAATACCCGACCGGCGAACTGACGACGCACATTATCGGTTACATGGGGCCTATCCCAGCGGAAGAAGCCGAGCAGCTGCGGGAGCAGGGATACAATCCAGCTTTCGACCGCATCGGGTATGAAGGCATCGAGCGCTATCTGGAAAATCGGCTGGCGGGTGTGCGCGGCCGCATCTTGCGCGAAGTTGATGTCGCTGGCGAAGTCATCCAGGTTATTAACCAGCTCGACCCCCAGCCCGGGCAGAATGTGCGCTTGACGATTGACAGCGAGCTGCAGGCTTTTGCCCAACAGGCGCTGATCGACCAGCTGCAAATACTTAACAGCCAGGCTGGGCGCGTCATCTCGCAGCAGGGCGTGGTGATCGCCATGGTCCCCCGCACTGGCGAAGTCCTGGCGCTGGTCAGCTACCCCAGTTATGACAATTCGCGCTTTGCCCGCGCCATCGACGGCGAGTATTATCTGGATGTGGCGGCCGACCCGCTGCGCCCTCTGGTCAACAACACCATCAAAAGCAAGTATCCGCCCGGCTCGGTTTGGAAGATCATCACCGCCGCCGCTGTGCTCGAAGAACAGATTATCGACCCAAATACGCAGCTGCTGGCTGAAGGGCAGCTGCTGCTGGAAAATCGTTATGCGCCCAACGACCGCGCCGCGTCGCAGCGATTTGTCTGCTGGCTGCGCAGCGGGCATGGGCGAGTCGATATGGTCAGTGGCATCGCCTGGAGCTGTGATGTCTATTTTTATCAAATCGGCGGCGGCAACCCCAACCTGTCGGCGCAGACGATCCGCCCCGGTGGATTGGGCATCAACGACCTGTTTCGCTATGGGACAGCATTTGGAATCGGCAGCGAACTGGGCATCGAGCTGCCTTTCGAAAATCCCAACCGCATGCCCGACCCCGACTGGAAGCGCCGCAACGAAGGCGAAAGCTGGTCGACCGGCGACACCTACAACGCTTCATTCGGGCAGGGCTATGTCAATGTGACGCCGCTGCAGCTGGTCGCTGCGGTCGCCGCGACCATCAATGGGGGCGTATTGTATCAGCCGACCATCATCCGCGATTTTTTGGACGAAGAGCGCGAGGTCATCGAGGCATTCCAGCCCAAAATCTTGCGCACCCTCAACCGCGACCAGCTGGCGGCAGGCGAAGATCTGACGCTGCTGCTATTGGAAGATATGCTGATGAAGCGCGAAACCAGCCTGGCTTGCACCTGCGAACCCGATTCGCAATGGTACGATCCCTTCCGCTGCGATCCCGCTGGCTACCGAAACACAGTCGACCTCAATCCTGATCCTGGCATCGAAGACCTGCACAGCTATCGCATCCACATTCCGTTGAATTACAGCTTCAATGGCTCGGTGTGCCAGCGCGTGCGTTTTCGGGGTCCCAGCGAGCCTTACATCCCGCCTTTCTTGTCGCAGCCGACGCTGGATGTGGTGCAAGAGGGCATGCGCGAGGCGGTTATTGGCGAAGGCGGAACAGCCGCTCCCGCCGCCCTGCCCTTCGTGGAAGTGGCGGGCAAGACCGGCACCGCAGAATACTGCGACGACATCGCTCGGCCGTTGAATCTGTGCGTGCCCGGGCAATGGCCCGCCCATGCCTGGTATACAGGCTATGCGCCCTACGATGACCCGGAAATCATTCTGATCGCCTTCGTCTATAATGGCGGCGAGGGTTCGCAGGTGGCTTTGCCGATCGTGCGCAAGACGATGGAAGAATACTTTCGCCTGCAATCCATACGCGGCGATATGCCACCCACGGCGAGCGGCATTTAGATATGAATCGCCTGACAGCCCGCCAGATTCAGCATTTGCGCCAGTGGGGACCGGCTGTCCTCACCGCGACCTGCGCCTGGCTGCTGCTGGTGGCATTGGGGCAAACGACGGTCGCGCGCGCGACTGGCTTGGCGCTGGCGGTCTTGGGCGTGACAGCCAGCATGCGGCCTATGGGGCTGGTTGCCTCGATAGCGGGCGGGTTTGCCTTGACCCTGTCGCCGGTTTTTTGGTCGCAGGCTGGCGGAGCGGTGACACAGCCGGCAAGCATCATCGTGGCGGCAATGTTTGCAGCCTTTGCCGTATTGTGCGCGTCTTTTTTGCTCAAGCGCAATGAGCTTGCCCGCGGCCTGGGCATTCTCTTCTTCGCTGTCATCTTCTGGAGCCAGATCAACCTGGCGCAGAGTTTGCGGCTGACGGTGCTGGTGACAGCCTGGCTGCTGTTTTTGCTCATTGATATGCTGATACTGACAAATCCAAGACCCGGCATCAAACCACCGCAGGCGCCAAAGCGCTGGCATCTGGCGGGCATTCCCGCGCTCTTCGCCATCGGCGCTCTGAACGACCCGCTGGTGACGCTGTTTGCCCCGGCCATTCTGCTCAGCCTGCTGCTGTCGTATGCGCAGCTGCCCGGCTGGTATTGGCTGGCGATCGTGGCAATAGCGGCGGCTGGCGCATACCTGCTCGCGCAGACTTATCTGTTGGCGGCTTCGCCCTTGCTGCTGCCGCTGGGCTGGCGAGACGCGCACCGGTGGCTGGCGCTGGGCGAATATCCGCTGGCGCAATTTGGCTGGGCGGGCATTGCGCTGAGCATCGTGGGCGTGGCGCGGCTGGCGCGCTGGTACCCGCCTCTGGGCACAGTGACACTCATCGCTTTCGCCAGTTATATGCTCTTTGGCTTGAACTATATTGGCAGCAATCGTGAAATTCTGCTGCTGCCACTGGTCATCATCCAGGTCATTTGGATGACTTATGCGGTCAATTCCATCAGCCAATGGGTAAACAAGACGTTGCGCAATCGCGCCGGGCTGTGGATACATCTGGTTTCGGCGCTGTATATTGCGCTGCCGGCTCTGCTGCTGCTGGATATCCTGCAAACTTGATGATCAGCGCCGCGCAGGCAAGCGTAAATTCCAGTTCCAGGTATAGTATAGTGTCAGTGGCGGCTGTCGAGAGCGGGTGCAAACGCGTATGCCAGAAGAACTTATTGCGATCAAAGGCAGCAATGACGGCTTGCTGATCTCGCTAAGCACAACCGAAAAATGGCAGTCGGTGACCGACGAGCTCGCCAGGCGCATCGATGACAAGCGGGCTTTTTTTACTGGCGCGGCAATCGTGGTCGAGCTGGGCGCGCGCCCGGTGCCAAAGTACGAACTCAGTTCCTTAAAAGCGCTGCTGGAACGGCGTGGCTTGAGCCTGTCGCTGGTGCGCAGCGATAGCGACACCACGCGCCAGTCGGCACGAGCGCTAGAGCTAAAATCCAGTTCCAATGGTTCGCCAGCGAGGTCAACGCGCCGGTATGCCGAAGCCATGCCCGCCAACCCTGAAGAAGCCGGCGGGCGCGGTGTAATCTTTCGCCGCACCTTGCGCTCGGGACGGACGATCCACAGCGAGGGGCATGTGGTTGTTTTTGGCGATGTGAATCCCGGTGCCAAGGTCATCGCCGCTGGTGATGTCATTGTGTGGGGCAAGCTGCGCGGGACGGTGCATGCTGGCGCCTTGGGCGACGAAACAGCGGTTGTCTGCGCGTTGGATATGAATCCCGGCCAACTGCGCATCGCCAGTTACATCGTAACATCGCCGCCGGGCAAGCGCGGCAAGATCCTGCCAGAAATAGCGAGCATTCGTGATAATCAGATCGTGGTGGAAGCCAGAGACTAGGCCGGAGGGAAGGAAGACCGCATGGAAAGCGAGGGAAATAGCCAAGGCGGCGCGCGCGTCATCACTGTGTCGTCTGGCAAGGGCGGCGTGGGCAAAACAACCGCCACGGCCAACCTAGGCATTTCGCTGGCCAGTCTGGGAAATCGCGTCGCGGTTATTGATGCCGACATTGGCCTGCGCAACCTCGATATCATCATGGGGCTGGAAAACCGCATTGTCTATGATCTGGTTGATGTGGTAGAGGGGCGCAGCAAACTGCGCCAAGCCATGATCAAACACAAAAAGTTTGACGATCTCTTTCTCATCCCAGCCGCCCAAACGCGCGACAAGATGGCGGTCAGCCCAGAAGACATGACGCGCGTGACCGAAGAATTGCGCGAAGATTTCGACTATATCTTGATCGACTCGCCCGCTGGCATCGAGCGTGGCTTTCGCAATGCCCTCGAGCCAGCCGACGAGGTATTGATTGTTACCAACCCCGAAGTCTCCGCCGTGCGCGATGCCGACCGCATTGTCGGCTTGATCGAGGCTGCCGAAAAAGGACCAGGCCGGTTGATTATCAATCGTTTGAAGACCGACCTCGTGCGCAAGGGCGAGATGCTGTCGTCGGACGATGTGTACGACATCCTGGGCTTGGCCATCATCGGCATCATCCCCGAAGATGAAGCCGTGCTTTCGGCCTCCAACAGCGGCATTCCCGTTGCGCTGAATATGAATTCACAAGCTGGCATGGCTTTCAGCCATGTCGCGCGGCGGATCATGGGCGAAGATGTGCCTTTTATGAACCTGGATGGCAACCCTGGCATTTTTCGGCGGTTGATGCGGCTGTTTGACGGGCGCTAGGGGCGAGGCCGCGGCAAACGGCGCCAGCAAAGGATACAACCATGAGCATCATCAAATCTCTGTTCGGACGCCGCAGACAAGGCAGCGGCGCGACTGCCAAAAACCGGCTGCGGTTTGTATTGCAGCACGACCGCATTCATTTGCCGCCTGAGCGCATGGAAGAAATGAAGCGCGAAATCCTGGCGGTCATCGCCAAATACCTGGTTGTCGACCAAGACCGCGTCGAGATCGACCTGGAACAGCGCGACCGCCGCCAGAGCAAGCTCGTCGCCGAAGTCCCATTCTCGGGGCAGCAGCCAGCCGCCAGCGCATCAGACGCGCGGCTGCCCGCAATGAGCACCGACTCTGCTGAAAATCCTTAGAGCTTGCGGGACCGCCCGACCGCGCAATCGACCCTGTCGCGGCGCTGCGCCTTCGCTATACTTAATCGGTCAAGTGAATCTTGTGCGGCGGTGCGCATGACAGACAGCCTGAGCGCCTGGCGTCGGTTCGACTACATTCTCTTCGGCTCTGTCATCATCTTGGTCGTTTTTGGCATTCTGATGATCGACAGCGCGACGCAAGACGCCATCGACGACGACATCATCAGCCGCGTGCCCGACCAAATCACCTATGCCTTGATCGGCTTTGCTGTCGTGATTGTCCTAGCCAGCATCGACTATCGGCTGCTGGGCGGCATCACGCCCTGGCTCTATGCCGGCATGGTCATCATACTGCTGCTGGTGCGCCAGTTTGGCGTGGAAGGCGCTGGCGGGGCGACGCGCTGGATCAACATCGGCATTCGCATTCAGCCTTCCGAGATTGGCAAGATCATCGTGATCATCACGCTGTCGCAGTATCTGAGCGAGCGGTATCTGCAGCTGGACAAGCTGTCGACCGTCTTCCGCAGTCTGCTGCATGTGGCGGTCCCGGCGGGGTTGATCTTCTTGCAGCCCGATCTGGGCACGACCATCGTCTTCGTGTTTATTTGGGCGGTGATCATTTGGTCGGCTGGTTTTCGGCTGCGGCATATCGCCATATTTGCGCTGTTTTTGACAGTTGCCCTGCCGATCGTCTTCCCGCTGCTGGAGCCGTATCAGCGCACGCGGGTGGAAACATTCCTCAACCCCGACGTCAGCTCCGATGCCTTCTACAATATCAATCAGGCGCAGATCAGCATTGGGTCGGGCGGTGCCTTTGGCAAAGGCTATTATGTTGGCTCGCAGAACACCGGCAGATTCTTGCGCGTGCGCCACACAGATTTCATCTTCAGCGTCATCGCGCACGAATTTGGCATGGTGGGCGGCGTAGCGGTTTTGGGCATGATTGCGCTGGTCTTGATGCGCATCTTAAAAGGCGCTCGTGAAGCCAGCGACCCCCTGGGCAGCATGATATGTTATGGCGTGGCAGCGATGATCTTCTTCCAGACGACGGTGTCGATCGGCATGAATCTGCGTTTGTTGCCCGTTACGGGGTTGACCCTGCCTTTTGTCAGCTCGGGCGGCACCTCGCTGCTGTTCACCATGGTCGGCATTGGCTTGGTGCAAAGCGTCACCATGCGCCGCCGCCGCCTTAACTTCTAGGGAGAATTGGGTTTGCCTGCTCGCGACCAAGCTGTACGCGCCCGTTATGCCCCCAGCCCGACCGGTCCCCAGCACATCGGCGGCATCCGCTCGGCGCTTTTTGGCTGGCTCTTCGCGCGGCGTCATGGCGGACAATTCATCTTGCGCATCGAAGACACCGACCAAAAACGCAGTGTGCGCGGATCGGTCGAGCAGATTGTGGAAGCCTTCGCCTGGCTGGGCTTGGACATCGACGAAGGACCGCATGTCGGCGGCGATTATGGACCCTATGTGCAGTCGCAGCGGCTGGACCAGTACCAGCGCTGGGCGAATTGGCTGGTCGAACAAGGGCATGCCTACCGCTGCTTTGCCACGCCAGACGAGCTTGCCGAGATGCGCAAAGCCGGCCGGGGCTACGATCGCCGCTATCGCGACTTTCCCGCCGACCGTTCCGCCGAGCAGGCAGCGCAGGGCATGGCGCATGTCATCCGCTTCAAGATGCCGCTTGCAGGCACGACGCGCGGCAAGGACCTCATCCGTGGCGAAGTCGCATTCGACAATGCCCAGCTGCAAGATGCCGTGCTACTGAAATCGGACGGCTTTCCAACTTATCATCTGGCGCATATTGTTGATGACCACGCCATGCGCATCTCGCATATTACCCGCGCGGTCGAGTGGCTGCCGTCCTTCCCGCTGCATCTGCATATTTGGGAGGCTTTTGGCTGGGAAAAGCCGCAATTCGCCCACCTGCCCGTATTGCTCAACCCCAATGGCAAAGGCAAGCTGAGCAAGCGCAGGCAGCAATTCGCGGATGCGGGCGGCAAAAGCGTGCCGGTGCTCGTCCATGAATTTCAGTCGGCGGGTTATCTGCCCGAGGCAGTGGTCAACTTTCTGACGAACATCGGCTGGAATTTCGGCGATGACCGCGAGGTCTTCACAAATGCCGAAGCCATTGCGCGCTTCGCCCTGCAAGATGTCAATCCAGCCAACAGCGCCTACCCAATCGCCAAACTGGATTGGCTGAACAGCCAGTGGATCCAGCGCATCCATGCCAATGAACTGGCGAGCCGCCTGAAACCAGCGCTGGAGGCGGCTGGCTATGCCGTCGATGAATCGCTGCTGCGCAGAGTCGCGCCCACGCTGCAGGTCCGCTTGAAATCACTGCGCGATGTCGCGCCTATGGCAGGCTTCTTCTTCGCCGACTGGAACGACTTCGCCGCGCCGCCAGCCGAGATACTAATCCAGCGCAAGATGGACGCGGCCGGCACGCGGCATATCTTGCAGAGCGCGCTGCCACTGCTCGCCGCGCTGGACGACTTTTCGCCAGAAGCGCAGCACGCCGCGATTGCCGCCTATGCAGCGAGCAGCGGGCTAAAAAATGGCGCTGTGTTTGGCTCTTTGCGCGCAGCTGTCAGCGGCCAGAGGGTGTCGCCGCCGACCTTCGATGTCATGGCCATCCTGGGCAAAGCCGAGTCGCTGCGGCGCATCAAACTGGCAGTGGCCGCGCTGGAAACTGCCATCGCTTAAATCTTGCCAGCGGCGGGCAAGCATGGTAGGGTATCGGCTTATAAAGAATGGGAGATAGTTTAATCGGTAAAACAGCGGACTCTGGATCCGCCATTCCTGGTTCGAGTCCAGGTCTCCCAGCTGCTATTCGGCTCGCCTTGCGCGGGTCGTTTTGCTTAAAGGCGCTTTATGCCACCGACAGCACCACCAATTCCACCCACTTGCGAAATTCATCATGCTGCGCATTGTAGAGCAGGCGCGTGCGCAGCGGCAAGCCCAGCCACATATACGCCAGCTTGCGCCGCTCTTCGCGGGTGGTGTGGTCGACAACCTCGCGGTACCACTGCGGGAAGCGCAAAAAAATCTGTGGATGATTCATGATGCTGTCGCGCACTTTCCAATAGAGCATGGTGAAAAACGCGAATAAAAAAATGCCTATCAAGACCAAGAAAGACGAGGGCACAACCAAAAGAAAGATGAGATAGGCAAGTATCATCCCCCAGCAGAAGGCATCAAATAGCGGGCTAAAGCCGACTTCATCGCCATATCGTTGAAAAGCCGACAGGATTGGCTCTTTGTAATAACCCAGCGACACGAGACAAGCGCGGATAAACATGAGTGAAACCACAAGCATGATCAGCCCCAGCAATCCAGACATTCCGCTAGCCATCCTCCGCCGCATAAGCAAAGCCCGCGCCCAGATCGCCAGGCACGCGAGCATAGACTCGGCGGTTGGGCGTATCGGTGCAGGGCAGCGGCAAATCCCAGCATTGCCCGCCATAGCCAGGCACATTCAGCTGCAAGCCGCTCTCGGTTTCAACGATGCGGATCGGTGGCTGCTCTCGTGCGTAAAAGCCATCGGCTGGTCCAGCTGGCAAAGGGAAATTGCCAAGCCGAACGATGACATAAGCAGAATAAGCCAGACAGACGGCGCAAACTGCGAATGCGCCCAGTGTCCGCCGCTGCAGAGAAATCTGCCGCCATTCCAACGTTGTCAGCACGATGGACAGCGCCGCGAAACTCCAAAACAGCCAGCGCGCATACTTGGGATTGGGAAAGCTGACAAACCAGAATACCAGCATGATCAACAGCGGCGACAGCGACCAGATCCCCAAAGCTGGCTTTGCGACCGAGCGATTGCCCAGTTTGCCCACAGCCAGCAGCAGCAGCGCAAGGGTCGACATCACGGCTGGCAGCGCCACATGGAAGAACTGATTCGCCAGCTGGCGCAACCAGGGCGCGAGCCAAGCCCACGAACCCAACACGTCTTCGGGGTCGCTGCCGCGTTGCCGGGTGTTTGCGGTCAACAGCCGCTGACGATTTTCGATTTGATAAGCAGGAATCGTCCAATCCAATTCAACGCGACCAATCGAAACGGGATAAGCCATGTAGCCGCTGGCAACCACGCCGCGCGCCATCCAGGGCAGCGCAAATGCCGCCGCCAGCAGACACAAGCCGCCTGCCAAACGCGCCACTGACCGTTTCCCGCCTGTCAAGCCACCGCGCCGCAGCCAGACTAGCGCCGTCATCGCCGCGATTGTCAGCCCAAACACAAGGTAGGTGTGCTTGACAATGCTGCCCACGGCGACGATCATCGCCAGGCGCAGCAGCAGGTAGTCATGATTCGCGCGCGGCTGCCAGTCTTGCAAGAAGTCGAGCCAATAGATGACTGTCAAAAAACCCAGCAAATCCACCACTGTATCGGTCAAAAAATGGGTGATGCCGCCGCGCCCAACCGTATATTGGACAATATAGGGGATGGTCAGCATGGCGAAAAGACATGACCAGCGGATGGTGCCTTGGTGGCGATTGCGCCACAGCCGCAGCCCAGCGTGCAGCGCGTGAGCCAGATACGCGAGCAGCAGCAAGCCGCTGGCGATGTATACCGACCGCCCAGAGAAACTCCCAAAGTCCAGCAGCGCGTTGTAGAGGTAGCTCGGATGGTTGTATGCCAATGACGCAAACAAGTTGCCCAAGCCAGGCACAACTGGGTAGGCATCTATCCACATAACCGCTTGGATATCGCGATAGCCGGTATCGAATGCCGCCGGCAACTCGATGCTGCGGCTCGCGAACCACAATGTAAACCCGCCAAACAGCAGCAAAAATGCCTTGTCTTGCCACAGCCGCGACACAACTTTCCGCAGCGCAGACCGCGAATGCCAGAGCGACAGCGCCGCGCCAGCCGCCAGCGCGAGCATACTGAGGTCGTTCACCGGCAAGACAAAATGCCACAACTGCAAAAGTAGCAAAGCCAGCGCCCAGCCCAGCCAGAAACTGTCCAGCCACTGGCGGCCAGACAAAGCCGGCATCCGCAGCGCGCGCAGCACAGCCGCACCCAGCCCGCAAAACAGCAGGAAAAGCCAAAGCCAATTGGTGATGACCAAGCCAAGCGGCTGAATCAGACCGAGCATTTATCCGAGGACCCGCAACCCGAATGGTCGTTTTGCCACCGCCAGTATACCGCGTGCCGATACGCGATTGCGCAGGGCGATGCCAAACAGCGCTGGCTGGCAGAATCTCGCCGTGGCGGCAAGCAGAAGCGCCAGGAGTGGACGGGGAATGCTAGCGGCGTTCTTTCAAGCGGGCGGATTTGCCGCGGCGGTCGCGCAAATAATAGAGTTGGGCGCGGCGAACCTTGGCGCGGCGCAAAATTTCGACTTTTTCTATGCGGGGGCTGCGCAGCAAAAAAGTGCGTTCGACACCGATGCCATGGCTGGCGATGCGGCGCACGGTGAAGTTGGCTTCGTTGCCGCCTTTGCGCGCGCGGATAACCACGCCTTGGAAAACCTGAACGCGCTCGCGGGCACCTTCGACAATCCGCACATGGACTCGCACCGTATCGCCCGCTTCGATCTGCGGATGCTTGTGATTGTCAGCAACCAGCGACCGCATCAATTCCTGGCTCATCTTCGCGTTCCTCCCACAAAAATACGCCCATGGGCGCGCACATGCGTACCGAATCGAGCACAGCCTAGCACAAACTGGCTTGGCTGTACAAGGGTGGCTTGCGCAGCGGCGCGGTTATGGCAGCTGCAAGACCTGTCCAGCGTACAGGCTGTTGACATCAACAATGTTGTTGAGCGTGGCCAGCGCCTCGAGCGTGGTGTTGTTGCTCAAGGCGATGAGCAGCAGCGAATCGTTGGGCTGGACGGTGTACGACCTTCCTGAAGCCTGGGGCGCGGCAGCCTGCGCGCCAAAACCGGCATCGGCTTGAGCGTTGTTCAACAGCGCTGCCTGAGCCTGCTGGACGAGAACGCTGCGCGAGTCGTCCAGCGCCGCGATCGCCAGTTGCTCGTCGGCTGTGGCGGTCGGCGCAAGCAGGTTGAGATCAGGCGTGTCGGTGGGCGCGGGCGTATTGGTCGGCACAGACGTCGGGGGCGGGATGAATCCCAATGTGCCGCATTCGGGGATGACCACTTTCTGTCCGACTGAAATCACATCAGGGTTGGCGATGTCGCTGGCACGCGTGATCTCGTCGACAGTGACGCCATAAGCCAGGCTGATTCGAAAGAGCGTATCGCCAACGCGGATCTCGTGCACACAATCTTCGCCAGGCGGGATAGTCGCGCGGAGCAGCGGCGCTAAGGTCGGAATGTTCGCCGGGGTGGCTGTGGCGGGCGGCTGGGCGGGCAGCTCGGTCGGCTGTGTCTGCTGGGCGAGCAAAGCTGTGGCAGAAAGCGCAAATTCATCAACCGGCGCCGGCGCGGTTGTTGGCGCTTCGGTGGCAGTGGGCTCGTCAATCACGATAACTTCAATAAACGGGGTGGCTGTGGCTGCCGCTTCGACAGCTGGCGCGGTGGTGGCCAACGCTTGCGCAACGGGTTGATCGACCAACGTCTCGGATGTATCGCGAAAGCAAGCCGCCAACAACAGCGGCAATCCAGCCAATAGAAGGATCAGCGGAAGCCGCGGGCGTGATTGTGACATCGGTTGGCAACTCCTCATCCAAATGCTTGCCCAAGATACCACTGGCAACCTGGCGAATAGCGGCAATAGGCGCATCTACAGGCTGTATTGTAGGGTCAAGCGCAGAATCGGACAAACGAGATTGCCATAAACTCTTGAGGAACATTCGGCGGCGAGGCGCACAACGCAGAACGAATCAAGCAATCACTCCGCCAGCGACAGCCAATAAGACCAACGCGCCCGCCACGATGCGATACACCCCGAACAAGACAAAGCTGTGCCGCGCGATATACCCCAGCAGCCAGTCGATCGCCAGCCAGGCAAACAAGCCCGAGAGCAGCGCCCCCGCCGCCAGCAGCAGCAGCTCGTCCGCGCCCAGCACGGTCAAGGACTTGACAAGTTTGTACAGGGTCGCGCCGCCAAGCAGCGGGATGGCCAGGTAGAACGAGAACTCGGTGGCTTCGCGCCGATTCATTCCAGCCAGCAAGCCGCCAACGATCGAGCTGCCCGAGCGCGAAACGCCTGGGATCAAAGCCAGCGCCTGCGCCGCGCCGACCATGAGCGCCTGTCGCAGCGTCAGTTCAGCGAATTGCAGCGCGCGCGCATCGCCGCAGGGTTTGCCGCCCATGTAGTATTCGACCGCCAGCAAGGCGACACCCCCGGCGATCAGCGCCAGCGCGACCACCTGGGGGGTAAACAAGGCGGTTTCGATCTGCGCTTCCAAGAGCAAGCCCAACGCCGCGGCTGGCAGGCAAGCGACCAATATCAATTGCCAAAAGCGCCGAACCTCCGCATTGACCCGGAATTGGGCAGCCTGAGCGCCCAGCGACTTGCGGTAGTAGAGGATCAACGCGCAGGCTGCGCCAATTTGAATGACGATTTCAAAGACTGTGCCCAGCGCATCGAAGCCGAGCAGCGCCTTGCCCACGATAAGATGACCAGTGGACGAGATTGGCAAAAACTCGGTTATGCCCTCGACCAACGACAGGACAGCCACCCGCAGCAGATCTTCGCCCATGCGCTCAGCCGCCCAAGCCGAACAATCGCTGCCCGAGCCGCCAGCCCAGCGCCGCAGCCAGCAAACAGCCTACGTTGTTCAGCAGCAGGTTGAGCAGCATCTGCCCGATGCCAGCGCCGCTCGCCAAGTGTAGGCTTTCGTTGGCAAATGCCGAGAATGTCGTGAACGCGCCGAAAAAACCCGCGCCGACAAGCCATTGCGACTGCGCCGGCAAGCCCGCGCGCGCGCTGAGCCATGCGCCAAAGACCGCCAGCCCCAGCGAACCCAGCACATTCACCAGCAAGGTTCCATACGGAAACACCCCAAAGCGCGGCGCGAGAAACTCGTTGAACCACAGCGAAAGCAGATAGCGGGCGTTTGCGCCACAAAATCCACCGACGCCCACATACAGCAGGCTTTCCATTGACAACTCCGTTGGCTGGCCAAGCGTATCCTATGCCAGCGAATCAAGGCTGTCAATGCGGGCGGAGTCGGGCACTTGCGCCGTGCATGCCGGCGAGTCGTGCTGTACACTGGCGCGGCAAATGGGGTTCTCATCATGCAATACATCCGACTCATCCGCAGCAACCGCGACTTCGCCAGATTATGGGGCGCGCAGATGGTCAGCCTCTTGGGCGACTGGTTCAGCACGATTGTCATATCGGCGCTGATCGTGTCCTATACCGAAGGCACGGGCTATCAAGGCATCGCGGTCAGCGGCTTTTTGATCGCGCGGATGATCCCGCCGCTGCTGATGCGGCCGCTGGCTGGCGTGTTGGCAGACCGCTTCGACCGCAAACGGCTGCTCATCGTCAGCGACCTGCTGCGCGCGCTGGCTGTAGTCGGCTTGCTTTTTACCACGCAGTCGCCCGACCGCCTGCCGCTGATCTATGTCTTTGTGGTGATGCAATTTTTAGTTTCAGCCGTATTTGAACCGGCGCGCAATGCCCTCATGCCGAGCATCCTGTATCGGCATCAACTGGTCGTGGGCAACACATTGAGCAGCATCACCTGGTCGGCCATGCTGGCAGTGGGCGCGATCGCCGGCGGGCTGGTGGCGCAGGCATTTGGCACGCAAGCCGCCCTGGTCATCGACGCGCTGACCTTCGTCGCCTCGGCGCTGCTGGTGATGACTGTCGCCGTGCCCGAGACGCCCCGCTCGGAGATCGGACAGCCGGCCCGCAAAGCGCGCGACAAGTCGCAGCGGACCTTTGCGGATGGCCTGCGCTATCTGCTGCGGCATCCTGAGACGAGCGCTGCCCTGTTTGTGAAGAGCGCGCAGAGCATCACCAGTTCGGACACCTTGCTGATTATCTATGGCACGCAGGTTTTTGTGCTGGGCGAGCAAGGCGTCGCCTCGATGGCGCTGTTGTGGGCGGCTTTTGGCATAGGCGCGGTGGCGGGCCCGCTGCTGACCAACCGCTTCAGCGATGATTCGGTGCCGGCGCTGCGCCGCTTGACCAGCGTGGGCTTCGCGTTAATCGTCCTGGGCTGGCTGTTGTGGGGCTTGGCACCGTCTCTTGAGCTGCTGATGCTGGCGGTGGTCGTGCGGGCGATGGGCGGCTCCGTCAACTGGACTTACAGCTCGGTCATCATCCAGCAGATTGTGCCAGACGACTATTTGGGACGGGTCTTCTCGCTGGATTTCGCCGGTTTTGAACTGGCGCAGAGCATCAGCATCCTTGCCTTCGGCTTGTTGATCGACGCGGTGGGCGGCGAAAACATCGCGCAGCTCGTATATTTATCGGCATTGGTGGCGATTGTGCCGCTGCTGATGTGGGTCTGGATTGTACGCGTGGTCGAAAGGCGCGAATCGACAGCGGCATGACAAGGCGAGTTTTCACTATGCCGCGCGCATCGTTGAAAATTGCCGCCAAGCTGGTGACTGCGCCAGTTCGATCATCTTTGGGCTGAAATCAACTGCCGCGACTTCCGCTCCCTCGCTGGCATGTGTTGGACGGTTGTACAGCCGCTGGCATATAATTGCCCCAGCCAATCGCAGCGGGCACAGCATCCTCATGACAGAGACCGTGATTTTCGCCTTGGTCGGCATCCTGGTCGGATTTTCCAAAGGTGGTTTGGGCGGTCCGGTGCCGGTCGCGCTGACCGTGCCTATGCTGGCTTTGATTATCGAGCCGCAGGTCGCCGTGGCTTTGGTCTTGCCGCTGCTGCTCTTTGCCGATGCCTTCGCGCTCTATTTCTATTGGCGGGAGTGGGATCGGCGGTATATTGCGCTGATGCTGCTGCCGGGCTTGCTGGGCGTGGCGACTGGCGCGGCGGCGTTGAATGCCATCGACGCCGTCACCTTGAAGCGCGTCATCGGCGGCTTGACCTTGCTGGCGCTGGGCTTCAAGATCGCCAGAGATCAACTGGCTCGCCTAGCGTATGAGCCGCGCAAATGGCATGGCTATTTCGCAGGCTGGGCCTCTGGCTTTGGCTCGACCTTGGCGAATGTCGGCGCGCCGCCTTTCACAGCCTACCTGCTGCTGCAGCCACATATGACACCGCGCCGTTTTATCGGCACAACCACCTTGTTCTTCGCTGTGATGAACCTGACCAAGCTGCCCGCCTTTGTGCACATCGGCAACTTCGACCTGGAGCGCTTGCAGGGCATCGCCTGGGTCTTTGTGTTGATCCCGCCGGCGGCGCTGGTCGCGCGGACGCTCATCGACCGCATCGACCAACGCGCGTTTGAATGGCTGATGATGATCCCGCTGCTGGCGCTGAGTGTGTATCTGCTCTTCTTCAGTTGAGCCAGCTGTCGAGCGCTTGCAAGAAAACCCAACCCAGATCATTATGCGGCTATACAGCTATTGCAGCAATCAAGTCGCGGCGCGTTGCCACTGCGATTCAGTCGCTTGACACAAGCATTTTCCGCTCAATAATTGCATTCTGTAATTTCTCTCACCAGCGGGGACAACTGCCATGCCAACCATCGCCGAATCCCTCGCGCAGCAACTGCTTGATGCAGGCGCGCAGCGCGTGTATGGCTTGCCGGGTGGCGAAAATGTCGAGGTTTTGGACGCGATGTGGCGGCTCGGAATCGAATTTGTCTTGGTCGCCAACGAAAACAGCGCCTGTTTTATGGCGGCGACAGAAGCGCGGCTGACCGGCGGCATCGGCATCGCGCTGACGACACTGGGTCCGGGCGCGGCCAATGCCTGCGCGGGCTTGGCGCATGCTTATCTAGATCGCGCGCCGGTCGTGCTGGTTACTGCGGCTGCCGACCCGGCTTTGCGCGACCAGCACAGTCATCAGGCGCTGGATTTGCAGACGCTGTTTGCGCCTATCTGCAAATACACCGCCGAGCTCGCCCCTACCAACGCGCATGCCCGCATCAAGCAGGCTTTGCGGCTGGCGCGGACGGGCCGACCTGGACCCGTGCATCTCAGCTTGCCCAACAGCCTGGCCCGCGCCACCATCGCCGCCGCAGACGATTCTGCGCCCCCAGGCAAGCCTGCGCCGCAGAATCCACCCCTGAGCGAAATGCGCGCGCTGCTCGTAGACAAGCGGAAGCCCATCATCGTGGCGGGCTTGGGCTTGGAGCCTGACCGACCCTATGCGCAAATTCGCCAGTTGGCCGAGTCGCTTGGCGCGCCGGTCATTGATACGCCCAAGAGCAAAGGAGCGCTTTCCGCCACTCATCCTCTTTTCGCCGGCACCATTGGTTTGACCAGAGACGACCCCGCCTATGCGCTGCTGGACGAAGCCGATTGCATCATCGCGCTGGGCTTTGATGTGGTTGAGCTGGTCAAGCCTTGGGACTATCAGACGCCGCTGATATGGCTCGCCAACTGGGGCAATCACGACCCACGTCTGCATTGCGCGCTGGAACTGGTCGGCGATATTGGCGACATACTCGAGTCGCTCGGCACACGCAACGCAGCTCCCGCGGCCGACTGGGGCGCAGCGCGGACAAAGCGCTTTCGTCAGCGGCTGGCAGCGCGGAGCAGCCCTGATGCGGCAGCCGGGCGAATCACCCCGCAGGCTTTCTTGGCGGCGCTGCGCGCGCATACGCCCGATGACATCATCCTGACGACCGATGTCGGCTCGCACAAGATCTTCGCTGCGCTGGAATGGCCCGCCCGGCAGCCCAATCGCTACTTCGTGTCGAATGGCTTGTCGGCGATGGGCTTTGGCTTGTGCAGCGCGATTGCAGCGGCAACAGTCACGCGACAGCCGGTCGTTTGCATCACCGGCGATGCCGGGCTGGCTATGGTCATGGGCGAACTCGGGCTGCTGACGCGGCTGGGGCGGCCGGTTCTGTTGGCTGTGATGAATGACAGCGCGCTGGATTTGATCCGCTCGGCGCAGCGCCGGCGCGGGAAAGCGGCTGTTGGAACAGAGTTCACCAACCCGGATTATCGGCGGGTCGCAGCAGCCTATAGCCTGGCTTATCACAAGGTCGAGTCGCCAGCGGGCTGCGCGGCTGGCATCCAAGCGTGGCTCGAGCAAGGCACAGCCATGCTGCTAGATGTGATGATCGACCCAGCTGGCTATCCCACCAACCCACGCTGAAGCCCAGAAAACACCTCCGATGCCAGAGCAAGACGGCGACTGCGAGTCCAGTGATGATGAGCTGGGTGGCTTGACAAGCCGCCGCTGCGTTTTTTTGCCAAGTTAGGGAGATTTCACTGTGCCGCGATTCGCTCAGCCAGTCCAGGATCGCGCGCCAAAGCCGACTGAATCTTGCCCAGAGCAGCGACTGCATCGTCTACTCCCTGCTCGCCCGCGCGGAAGACAGCCTCGCCCAGCCACATGCCCGTCTCGCTGCTGACGCGTTCGGCGACAGGCAGGCGCAGGCGCGAATAGTCGAAGCGCTCGGGGAAAGCGGATGGCACAGGCAAGCGAGATTGGGTCGGTTGAAAAAGCTCGCAGCGATGCATCGGCTCGTAACCGGACCAGCAAGGGATGCCCTCTGCCGTCAAAGCCCGCGCTGCCAGGTCATTTGTCGCGCCGAAGTCATCGGGCTCGATGGCGAAGGTATAGCCGTAGACAGCGCGCCGCTGGTGCCGGCCGTCGCGAGGCAATACCTGTATGCCCGGCAGCTCGCTCAATGCTTCGTCCATGCTGGCGGCCAGCGCTTCACGCATGGCAAACTGCGCCGGAAAGCGCTCCAGCCCGACATTCAGCAGCGCCGCCTGCAGCTCGGTCATGCGATAGTTGCCGCCTTGTGTGAACAGCTCGGCCGCGGGATCGTGCGGGCGTCCGCAATCAATGATGCTGGCAGCGCGCCAAGCCTGTTCTTCAGACTGGCAGAGCAGCACGCCGCCTTCGCCAGCCGTCAAAATCTTGGTTGATTGCATGCTGAAGCTGCCGAAATCGCCAAGCGTGCCGGCGCCGCGCCCATTCCAGACTGCGCCATGAGCGTGCGCCGCGTCTTCGATAACGACCAGGTCGTGCCGGGCGGCGATGCGGTTTATCGCGTCCATATCCGCCATCTGCGCGGCGACATGCACCGGGATGATGGCGCGGGTTCGCGGTGTGATGGCGGCTTCGATCATGGCGGGATCTATGCAAAATGTATGCGGGTCGATATCGACCAACACCGGCACAGCGCCAGCCATCATGGGCGCGGCGGCAGTCGCCTGGAATGTATAGGCTGGCACAATGACTTCGTCGCCCCAGCCAATGTCAGCCGCGCGCAGCGCCACTTCCATCGTCAAGGTGCCATTCATCATCGCCACCGCGTGCTGCCCGCCTTGCAGGGCGATGAACGCCTCCAGAAAGCGCCGCGTCTGCGCGCCTGGATAGGGAAAGCCGCCCCAGTTGCCGCTGCGCAGGACCTCCGCCAGCGCTTGAATATCGCGCTCGTCATGCGGGGGCCAAGCCGGATACGCGGCCTCGCGGGTTTTTTCGCCGCCAACTATCGCCAGTTTCGTCACAAATCGCCTCGCTTTCAGCCACTCAAACGCAGGAAGGTGACCAGCGCGACAAACAGGACCGGGATCAAACCCAGCAGCAGCATGCGCCTGATGACGGGGCCTTCTTGCCCGCCCAGCCCGACTGTGCTGCAGCCGACGATGATTTTGGCTGGCGCGAGCACACTGCCTAAAGACGCCCCGGCTGTCTGCCCAGCCAGCACAATCGGGACGCTCAAAGCCAGCAGCGCCGCCGTCTCTTGCTGCAGCGCGCCAAACACGACATTGGAATTGGTATTGCTGCCCGTCATAAACGCGCCCAGCGAGCCGATGAAGGGCGCGAAGAGCGGATAAACCTGCGCGCTGACTGTTTCGCTGATGCCGCGCGCGATAATCTGTGTCATGCCCGTATGCGTCATCAGCGATGCCATCGCCACCAGCGCCAGGATCGAGACGGTAGATTTCAGAGCCGATTTGCTCACCTTGCGCCAGATCACGCGCCAGGCATCGTCCCGCTCGAAGTAATTTGCCCGTTTGTACAGCAAAAAGGCGAGTGCGCCGGCATAAAACAGAATGGCGCCAGCATGGCCAAAGAGGCTGATGCCGCGTCCGCTTTCCGTCGGCACCTCCCAGCCATAGGTTGTAGCGACAGCTGGAAACCGAACCTGGATCAAAATGCTGTCCATCAAGGTTTCCAACGGCGCGATCAGATTGACCGAGAAAGCCAGCAGCAGCAGAATCGCATAGGCAGCCAAAGCCAAAACTAGGCTGCGCGACGAGTCGGCTTGGGCGGCCGCGCGTTTTGTTTTGGAGCGCCCCAGGGGCGAAAGCACATAGGCAACGCCCGCAAAAGCGCCAGCCAGCGCGCCCGATGTCGAGCCGAGCGTCCACAAACCTTGCGTGGCAACAAACCATTGCGTCAGCCCCATGGCCGCTCCCACCGCCAGCAGCATGGGCAGCGAGCGCAGCAAGCCGCTCCAGCCCGCACTGACATAGGCGACCAGCGCTCCGCTGATGAGGCAGGCCAGCCCCAGCGTCAACGCGGCATCATGCGCCAGCCGCTCGCCAGGCAAGCCTGTAACAGCGGTTAAGGCGACGAATGATGTGCCCAGCGAGCCAAAGGTGACCGCCCAGCCGTGCCCGAGCGAAGCCATAATCACCGATTGCGTGGCGCTGTAGCCCAAGCCCACCAGCAGCGGCGCAACCACCGCCACCGGCACGCCAAAGCCGCCGACGCCCTGCAAGAGCGATACAAAAATCCAACTGATGAGCAGGCTCTGCGCGGCGCGGTCGGGTGTCAGACGCGGCAGGCTGCGGCCGATCAAGGCAACAGTGCCGGCTTCGTTGGTTACATTGTAGAAAAACAGCGCCATCCAAACGATGTAGAGCACATCCGCCGCCAAGAAGACCGATTTGCCGATCGCTACGATGGCCAGCAGCGCATCGCCACCAAAGACAAGCAAAGCAAGCAAAAGCGCGGTGAGAAAGCCAGCCACTCCCGCGCGCCCCCCGCCCCAGCCAAAGCCGACCATCAACAGCAGCACAGCCAAGACGGGCAGCAGCGCCAGCAGCCAGGTGAGCCCGGTCAATTCCACGAGCCGACTCCTATCGACAAAGGCATCAGCCAGCGAGATCGGCGACAGGCGGCTTGCGCAGGTAGAAGCGCGTGGCTTCCTGGAAGGCATAAGCCAACTGCAGCAGCGCGAATTCGCCCCGGGGCTTGCCGACCATCTGCAAGCCCACCGGCAGCCCGTCCGCCGTGAAGCCGCAGGGCACAGACATGGCGGGCAAACCCGTCACCGTGATAAACCCGCAGCTCATCATCCAGTCAATGTAAGTGCGCATGGTCGCGCCGTTGATCTCGCGCGGATATTCCTGCTCGATCGGGAATGGCGGCACTTGCGCAGTTGGCAGCAGCAGGCAGTCATAGACATCCAGAAACTCGCGGACGCGGTGGAAGAGTTCCGTGCGTTTGACCTGCGCGCGGCTGATGTGGGCGGCGCTCAGCTGTCGGCCCTGCGCGGCATTCCAGCGGATCGTCTCTTTGAACGATTCTTCGCCAAATTGGACGAAGCGCTCGGCAAAAGCCAGCTCGAAGCCCCAGGCGCGCAAGGTCTGAAAAATGTCATAGGCATCTGAAAAATCGGGATGCGCTTCTTCGACCACGATGCCGATGTCGGCAAAGACGGGCAGCTGCGCTTCGATGGTTTGAATCACGCTGGGCTCGACTGGCAGGCAGCCCAGGTCGGGGCTCCAGGCGATGCGAGCGCCATGAAAGTCGCGCTGCAAGTCATCGGCGAAGGTCGCGGCGGGCTCTGCGAGCGAAATGGGCGAACGCGCGTCGGGGCCAGCGATTGCGCGCATCATCAGCGCGACATCCTGCACTGCGCGCGCCATCGGCCCATCCACCGCCAGCGTCGACCAGGCATCGGCTTTGGGATAGCGCGGCACGCGGCCGGGCGTCGGCCGCAAGCCAACCACATTGTTGAAGCTGGCTGGGTTGCGCAGCGAGCCGCCCATGTCGCTGCCATCGGCGACTGACAGCATCCCCGCCGCCAAAGCCACTGCCGCGCCGCCGCTGCTGCCGCCGCAGGTGCGCATGAGGTCATAGGGATTCCTGGTCGCCCCAAAGACCGGGTTGAACGTATGCGAGCCAGCGCCGAACTCGGGCACATTTGTCTTGCCCAGGGTGACGCAGCCAGCCGCTTTCAAGCGCGCGATGATGAGGTCGTCTGACGCGGGCACATAATCGGCGAAGACCGGCGAGCCCATGGTGCTGCGGATGCCAGCCGTCTCGAACAAGTCTTTGTGCGCGATCGGCAGCCCGTGCAAGACGCCCAGCGCTTCACCGCGGGCTTGCTTCGCGTCCGCCGCCTGCGCCAGTTCAAGCGCGAGCTCGGGCAGGCAGGTCACGATGGCATTGAGCTGCGGGTTGAGGGACTCGATCTGCGCCAGGTGCGCTTGCAGCAGTTCAAGAGCCGATACTTCGCGCCGTTTGATCAGTTGCGCCTGTTCGCTGGCTGTCAGCCAAATCAACTCGCTCATGCCTCAGCCCCTGCCCACATAGGGCATGCCGCTTGCCATCACGGTCATAAAGAGCACATTGGCATTGAGTGGCAACCCAGCCATATAGACCACCGCGTCAGCCACATGCCGCGCGTCCATGGTCGGCTCGACAGCCAGCGCGCCATTGGCTTGCAAAATGCCTTGTCGCATGCGCTCGGTCATGTCGGTGCTGGCATTGCCGATATCGATCTGGCCGCAGGCGATGTTGTGCGCCCGGCCATCCAGCGCGGTCGACTTGGTCAAGCCCGTCAAGGCGTGCTTGGTGGCGGTATACGGCGCGGAATGCGGGCGGGGAGTCTGCGCAGAGATTGAACCGTTGTTGATGATGCGCCCACCAGAGGGCTGTTGCGCCTTCATCAGTTTGAAGGCTTCTTGGGTGCAATAGAATGCGCCGCTCAGGTTAACCGCGACCACCTGCTGCCATTTCGCCGCGGTTAGTTCTTCGAGCGGCAAGGCGGGCGCGCCTGTGCCAGCGTTGTTAAAAAGCAGATCCAGACGCCCATAACGTGCCTGGGCGGCGGCGAAGAGGCGGCTGACCGCGGCGCGATCGCTCACATCAGTCGGCACAATCAGCGCCCGCGACGCGTCCACAGCGGCTTGGGCAACTGTTTCGCGCAGCTTGCCTTCGCGCCGGCCCGCCAGAGTCAGCGAATAACCCGCCTTCCACAAGGCATGGGCAGTCGCGCGGCCAATGCCCGAGCCCGCGCCAGTGATCAATGCGATTTCTTCGCTCATTCGCTCTTTGCGCAAGTCGCTTGTCCAGTTCAGCCGCTAGTATACCGTTGGCAAGCGCAAAGTGGAATGCGCCCGAGTTTTTTTTGAAAGCAGCTTGTTGCGCAATTGAACAGCGCGCAAGTATGATTGCCAAGAGCAAAATGGGAGAGCAACCATGCGCATCGCCTGCTGCATCTGGGCATTAAGCGGCGCGGAGACCGACCAGATGCGGGACGCGCGCGAGCTGGGATTCGACTGGATCGATATCCAGCCCGGAAACTTGCGAACGTTGGAAAGCCGCTTGTTGGCGCAAGAGCTCGGTCTGCGAGTCAGCTGCCTGGGCGCGACCTTTGGCATGCCGCCAGGCGCATCGCTGGACAGCGCCGACCCATCCACCCGCGAGACCGCCATTGCGCATTGCCTGAGCGCTCTCGACCACGCCCACGAAGTGGCGGCGCAGCTGGCGTATGTCGTGCCAGGGCAAGACAGGAGCGAAGCCGGACTGACGCGTTATGGCGAGGCGCTCTGGCGGCTGGCAGAGCGAGCGGCGCAGTTGGACATCAAACTGGCGGTTGAGCACTTCCCGGGCAAAGCGCTGCCGACTGCCGACGAGACCCTGGCCTATATCAGCGCGCTGGGGCACCCCAATCTGTACCTGCTCTACGACAGCGGACATATCCTGCTGTCTGGCGAAGACCCCGCCACAGTCATTTTCAATGCGGACGACCGACTCGGCTATGTGCATGTTGATGACAATGATGGGATGGGCGATCTGCACTGGGGCTTGCTGGACGGCGTCATGACCGAAGAAGCGCTCGATGACACGCTGCGGGCGCTGCGGGACATTGGCTATGCTGGCGCGCTTAGCCTGGAGCTGAGCCCGAGACTGCCCAAGCCAGGACAGGCGCTGCAAGACAGCCGCGATATGTTGCTGCGAGCGCTGCATCGAGCCGCTTGGGATTAAAACGCCCCGCAATTTGTTGCGTAAACTGGCGCGACGCGCTACACTTTTTGCGTCGTATGCGGCGCAGTGTTGGTCAAGCTGGCAGCCGCTGGATAGTGTATTCACCCTGTCAAAGTCAAAGCCATACAAACCCATTCGCTTGTGAAAGGAGCCCTCCGTGTTTAGAAAATCCACGCTTTTGCTGCTGGTGGCTGTCATGCTGCTGGCGATGCTGTCGCTTTCGGCGGTTTCGGCGCAGAACCCAGACTGCGAAGGCGATGTCACGCTCACCTATTGGCATCATTGGGGCGGCAACCGCATCCCGCTGATGGAAGAACAGATCGCCGACTTTGAAAACAACAACCCCGGCATCTGCGTCGACAACATCTTCTTGCCTTGGGACAATCGCTTGCAGAATCTGCTGGCTGCCATCGCCGCCGGCAATCCACCCGATGTAACCATGTTTGGACGGCAAGACCTGCCCTTCTTCGCCGCGACCGAGTCCATCATCCCGCTGGACGATTACATGGCGGCTGACGGCATCGACCCCGCCATCTTCCACTCTTCGGAATTCGCTGGCACGCAGTTCAATGGCAAGACCTGGCTGCTGCCGCTGCCCGGCGGCGGCGCCTTTGCGATCGCCTGGTACAACAGCGACCACTTCGCCGAAGCTGGCATCGAAAGCTTCCCCGAGACATGGGAAGAGATGCTCGAAGCGGCGGAAGCGCTCACCATTGGCGATGGCAGCTTCCTCGAGCGCGTCGGCTTCAACGCCAATGCGGTCACGGGCTTCCCATTCCTGGCTTGGCTGAATGCCAACGGCCAGACCTGGATCAGCGACGACCTGCGCGCCATCACCATCAACAATGAAGCCGGCGTCGAGACGCTGGAATTCATGCAGGCGATGACCGAGCTCAACTATGGCATCGAAGAGCTCAACGCCTTTTGGGAGATGTCCGGTGAATTTGACCAGGGACCGCTCATCCAAGGACTGGTGTCGATAGAATCCAACGGCTCTTGGACGCTCTTCCAACTGGAAGACCATGCCGAGACCTTGAATTATGATGTCGCGCCCATCCCCTACGGACCGAGCGGCCGCGCAGACCGGCGGGGTGGCGCGCACGGCGGCTGGGGCTATATGATCCCCAAGAATGCCGCGCACCCCGACGAAGCCTGGCAACTGGTCAAATGGCTGACCACCGAGACCGAGGGCAAAGGCGCGTGCTGGTTTATCCAGCAGCAGCAGCGCCCGTCGCCACTGGTGGAATGCAATGGCTATGAGAAAGACGGCGGCGTGCATCCCCGCGCCGAGTCGATCCTGGGCGTCGCCGCGCTGGATTACCTGGTGCCAGTCGCGCCAGTCCAACCCGAAGCCAACCAGATCCTCGGCCGCATGGTGGACGATGTGCTCTTCGGCGATAGTTCGATCGTAGACGCCTTGGCCAGCGCCGAAGCAGAAATCCAGGCATTGCTGGACAGCTTCTGGGAAGAATACGGCTAGAGCGAATTCTTGCGGTGCGGGGCGCGCATTGGGCGCTCTGCATCGCCATCCCGCGCGCGGAAAAACCAAGGGCATAGCGATATGACAAGCGCATTTGGCGCGCAGTTGGGCGCTTTGCGAGGTCGCAGACGAACGCGTTGGCGCGACCTTTCGCCCATGCGCAAGCGCGAAGCCAGATTCGGCTTGCTGTTCATCGCGCCTTGGATCGTCGGGGTTCTGCTGTTTGCGCTATTTCCCTTTGTCGCGTCCTTCCTGCTAAGTTTCACCAAATACAATATCGTCGAACCGCCGAAGTGGGTGGGCTTGGAACATTATGTTCACATGGTCACCGATGATCCGCTCTTCCTGAAGTCGCTGCGCAACACCGCAGTCTATGTGGGCGGCTCGGTCATCATCCGCATCGTGCTCGGCTTTGCCCTGGCGCTGCTGCTTAATACCAAGGTGCGGTTTCTAGGGCTGTGGCGCACCCTGTTTTATCTGCCGTCCGTCGTGCCCATCGTGGCGCTTTCGGTTATCTGGCTCTATGTGCTCAATGCGCGGGCGGGCTTGCTCAATTCCTTGCTGCACGCGATTGGGCTGCCGCGCGTCCGCTGGTTCGCCGACCCCGATTACGCCATGATCGCCTTTTTGATCATGAGCACCACCTGGGTGGGCGTGACCATGGTTATCTTTCTCGCTGGTTTGCAGGGCATCCCGGAAGAATACTATGATGCGGCAAAAATAGATGGCGCGACTGTTTTTCAACGCCTGCTGCGCGTGACCATCCCCTTGATGACGCCGACTATTTATCTGAATGTGCTCATCAACATCATCAGCGCGTTTCAAGTCTTCACGCAGATCTTCATCATGACCGGCGGTGCCCCCAGAGACGCGACGCGAACTTATGTCCTGCACTTGTTCGACCATGCCTTTCAGTACCTGCCGCCACAGATGGGGTATTCTTCCGCCCTCGCCTGGATTCTCTTCATCATCATTTTTGTGTTCACCGCGGTCATCGTGGCGACATCGCAGCGCTGGGTTTTTTATCAAGGCGGTGAGACGGACTGATGGCAGCAGCGACATCGCCGCGAAGCATTCTGGAACGCGACGGTTTCGTCCGCCTGTCGCGATACTTGAGCCGCGCCCTGCTCTATCTGCTGCTCATCACGATGAGTCTCTGGTTCCTCGCGCCGCTGTTTTGGATGTTTATGTCGTCTTTTATGCCCTTGGATCAAGTCGGAGTCTTCCCCGTGCAGTGGATACCCCGCGTCTGGCAGCCCGAGAATTATACAGACGCGCTGAAATTTTGGAACTTTGGCATCACCTTCCGCAATACGATGTTCGTCACAATCGTCTCACTTATCGGCGATATCGGCTCGTGTACGCTGGTGGCCTATGGCTTCGCTCGTTTTCGCTTTCCTTTTCGCGATGCGCTCTTTTTGATTCTGCTGGCGACCTTGATGCTGCCTTTCGCTGTGCGCTTGATACCGGTCTATGCCGCTTATGAAGCCATCGGCTGGATCGACACCTTCTACCCGCTGATCGTGCCCAACTTCTTCGGCAACGCCTTCTATATCTTCATCTGTCGGCAATTCTTTCTGGGCATCCCGCAGGATTTGCTGGACGCGGCAAAAATTGATGGCGCAAGCGAAGTGCGCATCTTCACGCAGGTGATGATCCCGCTGGCCAAGCCCGCTATCGTCGTCATCGCGATCTTGAGCTTCCAAAATAGCTGGAACGATTTCTTGGGACCTTTGATTTATCTGAAAGACCCCGACCTGCACACGCTCGCCATCGGGCTGTACAAGTTCACCTCGTTGCCCGGGCAAGGCGGCATCTATAACCAGCAGATGGCTGCCTCGACCTTGATGGTGCTGCCTGTGTTGATCGTTTTCTTCCTGTTCCAAAAGCAATTCATCCAAGGCGCGAATATCTCTGGCTTGAAGGGCTGAGGGCTGCTCATCGTGGCAGTGGTGACCCTGGCGATATGCCCCCACCCTAAATCCCTCCCCCAAAATGAGGGAGGGACTTCAAATCCCCGCAATCCCAAGCAATCTGCCCTTCCCTCGTTCTGGGGCAAGGGACAGGGCGACGCTAGACCTGCATAGAATCTGTGAAACAGAAAGCGAACGGGCATGGCAAACAACAATCACTTGAGTCTCAGCGGCGTGATGCCCCATTTGGCGCTCACGGCGGAATTGGGGCCGCCGCGCAGCGAATGCGGCATCGGCGCGCTGATGGCTTGGGCAGGTTCGCTGTGGCTGGTCACTTATGTATCGCACAAGTCGCCCAGCGGAGTCGGCACGGGGCTGTATCGCATCGACGAGCGCCTGGAAATCAGCAAGCATCCGCAAAGCTGCGTGGGCACTTACACCAACCGCATGGCGCATTTTGAGTCCAACCAGTGTTTTATCGGACCGCATGTCATCGCCGCGGACGGCAAGGTGCGCACCATTGATGCGCTGCGCGAAGTGCGGCTGTGCTCGACTATGCGCCACCTGCGCGACCCTGAAAACAAAGTGTATATGCTGGGCATGGAAGGCGAGTTCTATGAGCTGGATGTCCACACCCTGCAGCCGACCTGGCTGGCGGATTTGACGATTGAATTGGGCGTGCCCGACCACCAATACGCGCATTTCAAAGCCGCCTATTGCAATTTTGGACGCGTCGTCGTCGCCAACAACAGCTATGACGAGCGCGACTTTCTGGGCACAGAAGCGGCTGGCAGGCTGGCGGAATGGGATGGCGAGAACTGGACGATCATTGAGCGCAGCCCCTTCATCGAGGTCAATGGGCGCGGCAACTTCGCTGGGACAATCTTCGCCATGGGCTGGGACAAACGATCAGCCATCTTGCAGGTGTATACCGAGGCGGACGGGCAATGGAAACGGTATCGCCTGCCCAAAGCCAGCCACTGCTTCGACCACATGTGGCAGACCGAATGGCCCCGCATCCGCGAAGTCGATCATGAGCGCTTCATCCTGGACTGCCACGGTCTGTTTTATGAGCTTTCGCCCTGGGCATACGAAAATCGCATCTGGGGAGTCCGCCCGATATCCACGCACCTATGGGTGCTGGGCGACTTTTGCGTGTATCGCGGCATGCTGGTGCTGGGCAGCGACAATGCCAGCCCGCACCATGGCGCGAATCAACTGGCTGGCGAGCCGCAATCCGGTTTGTATTTTGGCAAGACAGATGACCTGTGGAGCTTTGGCAAACCAGCCGGCTGGGGCGGAGTCTGGTGGGAAGATGCTGTCGGCGCCGGCGAAGTCTCTGACCCCTATTTGATGACTGGCTTCGACCAAAAAGCGCTGCACCTGTGCAATGATGGCGGCGAGCCAGTCGAATTCAGCATCGATGTCGACTTCCTGGGCAATGGCAGTTGGAAGACCTATGCCCGCCTTGATGTCGCGCCCGGCGCCTATGCGCATCACAGTTTCCCGCCCGGCTACAGCGCGCATTGGGTGCGCATTCGCAGCAGCGGCGATTGCATCGCCACCGCCTATTTCACCTACACCTAGTTAACGAAAATGGAGACCTTGCATGGACGGCTTTACACAGCTCAGCAATGAGCAGCGCCGGCAATTCCACGAAGAAGGGTATCTGATCGTTCGCAGCGCGCTTGATGAAGCGACCATCAGCCGCTTGATCGAAGCTGGCGACCGCCTGCTGGCCACCGACCAGCGCTTCAACCGTTTTGTAACCGGCGGCGGGATCTATGATGGCTTTCGCAACTGCATCACGATGGACGATGCCTTCATCCCCCTGCTGACCAACCCGGTCACGCTGCCTTTGGTGATCCAGTTGCTGGGCTCGAACTTGCAGCTGTCCACCAGTCATCTCATCTATCGGCATCCCGACCCGCCCGGCACGCCCGACAGCATCCGCCGGCCCGGTTGGCATCGTGACAATGGACGGACATCGCTGGATCTAGGCGCTGCCAATTATCCGCGCATCGGACTGAAGTGCGCCTTTTACTTGACCGACCTCAGCCAGCCCAACAGCGGCGTCACTTTGCTTGCGCCGAGCAGCAACCAGCTCAAGGAGCGCCTCGACATCCCCGCAGGCGCAGCCGACCCCGCCAACGCCATCGAGCCGCTGCTGAATCCTGGCGATTGCGTCATCTTTGAATACCGCACCTGGCACGCTGGCGCGCCCAACTTCACGGATATAACGCGCAAAGCCGTCATGATCGGCTATGCCTATCGCTGGCTGAAACCGATGGATTATGTCAAACAAGACAGATCATTCATCGAGAAACTCAGCGACACGGAACAGTATCTGGTTGGCGAAGAGCTGGACGACACCCTAGAATTCCAGCCCAGCGGCGGCTTCAACCCGCTACACGACTGGTGCCAGCAGCATGGGGTCGAGCAAGATCGGCATGGCTTGTAAACGCCCAGTTTCTTTTCTCGCGAGTCGCTGCCGACATTGACGCGCGGGGCGGCAAAGAGACCACTCACAGACAAGGAAAATGGCATCGCTATGACAACTTTCCGCAGACGTCCGCTAACGGAGGCAAGTTCATGAAACAGGCGAATCAAATCCCGCGCATGCTGGTGCAGCCCTTCTCGGCGGAAGCGCGCTCGCCAAAGACAGTGCGCATCGATTGCGATCTGGTCATCGTGGGTGGCGGGCTGGCTGGCACTTGCGCAGCGATCACAGCCGCCCGAGCCGGTATCAAAGTCGCGCTGGCGCAAGACCGGCCTGTGCTCGGCGGCAATGCCAGCAGCGAAGTGCGTCTGTGGGCTCTGGGCGCGACCTCGCACATGAACAACAACAACCGCTGGGCGCGCGAAGGCGGCGTCATCGACGAGCTGCTGGTCGAAAATATGTACCGCAACCGCGAAGGCAACAGCTTGCTCTTCGACACGATCTTGCTAGAAAAAGTCGTTGAAGAACCGAACATCATGCTGTTGTTGAATACAGCCGCCATCCATGTAGCCAAGCGCGATGGCGAGACCATCGAATCGGTCACTGCATTTTGCAGCCAGAACTCCACCCAATACGAGCTGTATGCGCCGTTATTCTGCGATGCATCGGGCGACGGCATTGTGGCTTTTCAGGCGGGCGCGGCGTTCCGCATGGGCGCGGAAGCCAGCGATGAATTCGGTGAAAAATTTGCGCCCAGCGAAGAATATGGCTATTTGCTGGGACATTCCATTTACTTCTACAGCAAAGATGTCGGTGTGCCGGTCCAATTTGTGCCGCCCAGTTATGCGCTGGAAGACATCACGCAGATCCCGCGCTTCCGCAGCTTCAACACCGCCACCGATGGCTGTCGGTTGTGGTGGATCGAATATGGCGGGCGGCTCGACACCGTGCACGAAACCGAAACCATCAAGTGGCAGCTGTGGAAAGTCGTTTATGGCGTTTGGCATTACATCAAGAATTCGGGCGAGTTCCCCGATGCCGAGACTCTGACGTTGGAATGGGTCGGGCAGATCCCCGGCAAGCGGGAAAGCCGGCGGTTCGAAGGCGATGCTATGCTGATCCAGCAGGATATTATCGAGCAGCGACATCATTATGACGCGATTTCCTTTGGCGGCTGGTCGATCGACCTGCACCCGGCTGATGGCGTCTTCAGCGAGCGGCCCGGCTGCGACCAATGGCATGCCAAAGGCGTGTATCAAGTGCCCTACCGCACACAATACAGCAAGAATATCCGCAATCTGTTCATCGCCGGGCGCATCATGAGCGCATCGCATGTGGCATTTGGGTCAACGCGCGTGATGTTGACCTTGGCTTCGGCGGCGCAGTCAGTGGGCATGGCGGCGGCGCACTGCATCCAACAAGGCTTGCTGCCGCGAGATATCGCCCAGCCCGGGCGCATCGAATTGCTGCAGCGCGATTTGCAGCGCGTCGGACAATACATCCCGCAATTCAAGCTCCAAGACACTGAAGATCTGGTTCAGACAGCGAGCATCCACGCTTCCAGCAAGCTCTGCCTGGAAGCGCTTCCCGCCGATGGTCCACGCCTGCGCCTGGATAGACCGTATGCGCAGATGCTGCCCTTGCAGCGCGGACGCGTCCCGGGCATGACCATTTGGGTGGATGCGGATGAATCGACAACGCTGGATGTACAGCTGCGCATCAGCGCGCGGCGCGAGAATTACACGCCCGACACCCTACTGAAGCAGCTGCGGATTGACCTGCCTGCGGGTGTCAACCAGGCAGCTGAGCTGGACTTCGCCGAGTTGATTGACGATTCGCGCTATGCTTTCGTCTGCGTGATGGCGAATCCGCTTGTGCAGCTGCACCTGAGCGAGCGGCGCGTCACTGGCTTGCTGGCGCTGCATTATTGGCGGTCGCAGCAGCCCCAGCACGACATCGGCGTGGAGGCTTTCGAGTTTTGGACACCGCCGCGCCGGCCGGCCGGGCACAATATCGCCTTTGCCGTCTCGCAGCCCATAGACGGTTTCGGCGCGCAGAATATCGGCAACGGATTGGCGCGGCCCACATCGGCGGTGAATGCCTGGGTGGCGGACCCAGACGACCCCGCGCCAAAGTTGGACATCCATTGGACATATCCACAGAGCATCAGCCAGGTGACCCTTATGTTTGACAGCGACTTCGACCACGCCATGGAAACCAGCCTGCGCGGGCACCCCGAGTCGGTCATGCCCTTCACAGTCAAGCGCTATCGGCTGGGCGACGGCAATGGCAAAGTCTTCGCGGAAATCACCGACAATCACCAAACAATCAACCAGATCCGCTTGGACGAGCCTGTCGAAACCGACCAGCTGCGCATCGAAGCGCTGGAGACGCAGGGGGGTGCGCCGCCCGCCATATTTGCTGTGCATTGCTATGCCTGATGGAGGCGTGACGATGGTCAGCGAACGCGAGAAGTATTTCTTTGACCTGCGCGGCTATCTGCTGTTGAAGTGCGCGCTTTCAGCAGATGAGGTGCGCGAGCTGAATGCTGGCATCGACGCGCTGCTGCCCATGCAGCCCGGCCTGTGGAATGGCTATGTGCATGGGGGGCATACCTATGGCGATGACGAAGGGTTAAATTGGGAGTCATATACTTAAATAGCCAACCGGAGCTACCCTCGCATATAGCCCAGCTTCTTATTCTGCCTGCGCAACCCGCTAAGCGTGTAGATGTTGCTCTTCAGCCGATTGCAGGGACCGCAGAGCAAAATCCGATTCGAGATGTGATTCAACCCGCCATCCGAGCGCGGCACATTGTGATCCAACTGCAAGTAGCGCGGGTCGTCAAACTCGCGATAGCAGCCCTGACAGCGCGCGCCGTGCTGCTCCAACAGATGCGCGTAGATCTCGGCGCGACTCATCTTCGGTCCCGGCGGCTCATGCGCCTGCTTGACGCGCAGGAAAGGGGCTGCCGGCTGGGCATCATCCGTGCGCGTCGGCGGCTCGGTCATAATATGGACAATGTGCGGAAACATGACTTTGGCGCTGTCTGCGGGCGTGAACAGCCATTCTTTCCGCAATCGTGTCTTTACCTGTTGTTCCGCGCCGTCCCAGATGTCCATGCCAACCCACTGTCGCTTGAGTTGCTCGGCGGCGACCGGCGTTGTCGCGCAGCCACAGAATGGGTCAAGTACCATGCCACCTTCGTTGCTGCTGGCTGCGATGATGCGGCGGTAGAGGGCAAGCGGCTTTTGTGAGGGGAAGCCGGTGCGTTCTTTGCTGCCGGTTACATTAGGAATATCTGTCCAGAGGCTACCCAAAGGCTTACCGCGATAATTTTGTAGATAGGACTTTCGCAAAGGGCGCTTACCATCTCTCCAGATAATTTCTCCGCGGGCATCCATTTCCCTAAGTTTCTCCTTGCTGACTCGCCAGCCGGCAGGGTGCGGGTTACGGACTCCATTGTATTCGTAACATAAATTTGGTCGTGCCCCCATGGATGGTTGTCGAAATATGGGAACGGTGGTGTTGTAGCGCCCTTTATTATCCTTATGGGGGAATTTCTCGTCAATTTCCTGGTCATTCAGAGGCACATACGCGCTATGAAAAATGTACTTGTCAGACCTGCTATAAAATAGAATAGAGTCAGTATCTGTCCCAAAAGTTCGCGCGGCAAACTGGCTGCCTTTCGCTCTTCCTGATGCCCGCTGCCAAATGATTTCATTCCTGAAATTCTTCCTGCCAAATATCGCGTCCAGTACCGCCTTGAGGTAGTGGCTCGCCGTCGGGTCGCAGTGCAGATACAGGCTGCCCGTCGGTTTCAAAACGCGCCACATCTCCAGCAGGCGCACCGCCATGAAGCACATAAACGCGCCCATGCCATCGCTGTGGGCGAATCTGGCGCTCTCAATCGCTTCCATCAGGCGCGGGTAGTCGTCGGTGATTTGGTCGACCCAGTCCTGGTGCACATCCCGCTCCCACGACCAGCGGTCTTGGAACCTTGCGCCGGCGGCGAGGCTGTCGGGCGTGGCGTGAAAGTCGCGGTTCTTGTTGAAAGGCGGGTCGGTGGCGATGAGGTCGATGGTCTCGCTGTTCATGCCGCGCAGGAAGCCAAGGTTGTCACCGTGATACAATGTTCTTGACTGGAAGTTTATCATTGGGTTGAGCGACTCGCTTGGATAGAATATAGTACAGACTATACTCAGTCTAACAGTCAGGCTGGGAGATTGCGATGGATACTGGCACTGCGATTGTAGGACTAGGCGTAGTTATCGCCTTCTTCGCGTATTTGGAAACAATCAGGCGAGATCTGAGAAGCGAGATAAGAGGTATAGACACGAAACTCAGCAATGAGATAAAAGGAATTGACACGAAACTCAGCAACGAGATAAAAGAGGTTCGCCAAGCCTCTGAAACCGCGCATAAGAGCATCTTGGCTGAACTCGCAGATGCCAAAGCCGAGCGCGCCTCAATAACTGAGCGTCTGAAGTGCGTTGAAGACAAGGTTGACGACCTCAAGCGATCATCTGACTAGATGCGCATAGCGCAGGCGTTTGCTCGCGCCCCCTTCCAGCTTGGCTATTTAGGTATATAAGCTCCCAAAAAAAGCGCTTCTCTGTGCCCTCGTCTAACTCGGTGGCAAGCCTTTGGCTACCGTACTTGGCGCTACCCAGATTGCATCAAGCCTGCAAGTCACGCAGTGTTCGCTCATCCAGCGCCACGCCCAGCCCTGCGCCTGTCGGCAGGTCATAGAACCCAGCCGCGCAGCTCAGGGGCGATTCCAGCAGCAGATTGGCGGCGGCAAAGACCGGTGGCTGATACTCCAGCAAGTATAAATTGGGGATTGCCGCGGCGGCATGGAGGGTCGCAGCGATGCAGATGCCCAAACCGACGCTCAGATGCGGCGCGACGCGTGTGTTGAAGGCTTCGGCCATGCTGGCGATTTTGATGACTTCGCTGATGCCGGCGCGTCCGACATCTGGCTGCAATATCTGCGCGGCGTTTTGTTCCAGCCAGGGGCGAAATTGATAGCGCGTGCGTTCGGTTTCGCCGTGCGCAATCGGCACAGCCACCGCGGCTGCCAACTGCGCATGCGCCTGGATATCTTCGGGGTTGATGGGCGCTTCGAAAAAGCCGACGCCCAGCCCAGCCAGCGCCTGTCCCAGTTGGATGGCGTCGTCCAGCGCATAGACCCAGTGCGCGTCCAGCAGCAGCAAGGCATCGTCGCCGAGGGCATCGCGCAGCGCCTTGACACTGGCTGCATCCGCCCGCAGGCCATGACCAGCCGCCAGCTTGAACGCGTTGAAGCCCGCCTCGACATAGTCCAGCGCCAGATCGACCCGCTCTTCGGGGGTCGGACGCGGCAAGCCCGAAACATAGCAGGGCACGCGCTCGCGAAAGGCTCCGCCCAGCAATTGATACACGGGCTGCCCCAGGCTCTTGCCACGAAGATCCCACAATGCCATATCGCAAGCGCTGATGGCATCAAGCATGAAGCCGCCATAATAGCCACGCTCGCGCATTAAGTCATACATGACATTCCACAGCACATTGCCGTCCAGCGGATTTCGACGCAGCAGCGCTGGCGCAAGCAGCTGCTCAATGATTGCGCAGACGACTTCTGGCGCGACTGGCGCCAGCGCCTCCCCCCAACCGAATGCGCCGTCGTCGGTGATGATCTTTACAAAAGCTGTTTCGAGGTGGCGAGAATAGAGCGCGCGATATGGCGGGCGCAGGAAATATGCTCGCTCGTCGGCATGCTTGGGCACAGCGCCCAAGTAGGCTGCTTGGCGTTTGATGCGAACCGGGATGGCTTCGACCTGCGTGATGCGCATTGGCTGATTCCTCAGGCTGCGGGTCGACTTCACAAGTGGCGCGACCGCGTGATGCGGAATATAGTCTAGGCGGCGGGCGGCGCAAGCGCAATGAAGAGGCGGCATGGACGCGACACTGAGGCTGACAGGCATTTTCCAGATCTTGCAGACGCCTTTCACCGACCAAGGCGAGATCGACTGGGGCAGCTTCGCAAGGCAGATTGAATTTTGCGCAGCGGTCGGCGTGCATGGACTGGTTGTGCCGGCGCTGGCCAGCGAGTTCTTCACGCTCAGCGATGCCGAACGGCGCGCAGTGGTCGAGTTCGCCGCCAGAGAAACAGCCGGGCGTATCCCGCTGGTTGCCGGCGTCCAAGGCCTGACCCTGCGCTCGGCACAGGAATTTGCCCGACATGCGGCGGATTGCGGCGCTGCGGCGCTGATGGCCATGCCACCGTATCTGCGCAAAGCCAGCAAATCAGCAGTTCATGAATACTACCGGCAGTTGGCCGATTTCGACAGACCGCTGATCATTCAGAATGCGCCTGCGCCCATCGGCTCGCCCCTGTCGCCGAGCGAGCTGTGCGAACTGCTGGCGCTGGAAGCCGGCATCCAATACATCAAAGAAGAGACGGTGCCGATCTTGCAGCATATCAGCGAGATCATCGCGTTGGACAGCGGGCATTGTCGGGGCGTCTTTGGCGGCGTCAATGGCATCTATCTGATAGACGAACTGCGGCGCGGAGCCTGCGGGAATATGCCGGCTGGCGGCTTCGTCGATGTGCAAGTGAAGATCGTTGATTTGTACCGCGCGGGCGAAATTGCCGAAGCCGAACACATCCACTTCCTGCTCTTGCCGTTATTAAATTACGCTATGGTTTATGGTGTCTCTTTGCACAAGTTCGTGCTGTGGCGGCGGGGGGTGCTGGCAACGCCATTCGCGCGCGACCCACAGAAGACCAGCCTGAATGCCGACGACATCAGCGCGGTGGCGAGGCTGTGGAACAAGATTGCCGACTTCGCCGCGGTAGACTATCCTTTCGCATAAGCCATACGCTGCAAATGGGGAACTCATGATTTCAAACTTCAAAAACATTTCCAGCATGACGCTCACACAAGAAGCATTCGCCCAAGCCTTTCGCGACAATTTATATTATACGCGCGGACAAGCCATTTACACCGCCACCGCGCGCGACCTGTATACGGCGCTGGCGATCACGGTGCGCGATTACATGATGTATTACTGGCAGCAGAATGTAGATTGCTATTTTCGCCAGAACCCCAAGTTCGTTTATTACCTGTCTGCGGAATATCTGCTGGGCGCGCAGTTGGAAAAGAACCTGCTCTACACAGAGACCGACCAACTGGCGCGCGAGACGATGCGCCAGCAGGAAATCGACCTTGCCGAGCTGGTCGCGCTGGATATCGAGCCCGGCTTGGGCAATGGCGGCTTGGGACGTCTCTCGGCTTGCTTTATGGACTCGCTGGCGACATTGAATATCCCGGCCGTCGGCTATGGCATCCGCTATGAATATGGCATCTTTCGCCAATCTTTCCGCGATGGCTGGCAGATAGAAAGCCCGGACGATTGGCTGCATTATGGCAATCCGTGGGAATTTCCCCAGCCCGACGACATGGTCGAGGTTGGCTTCGGCGGCTATACAGAGAGCTACACCGACAGCAGCGGCAAGTTTCGTGCCCGCTGGCAGCCAGCGCAGACCATCATGGGGCAGCCGTATCACACCTTGGTGCCGGGCTACAAAACGAAGACTGTCAACATGCTGAGGCTTTGGAGCGCGCGAGCCACGCGAGAATTCGACTTGCAGCTCTTTGATGTCGGCGATTATTCGCGCGCTGTGGAACAAAAGACCAGCAGCGAAAATGTCAGCAAAGTGCTCTACCCCAACGACAACACGCCGCAGGGCAGAGAACTGCGCCTGAAGCAGCAATACTTCTTCGTTGCTTGCTCGCTGAACAATATCATCAAGCGCTTCAAAATCTTGAATGCCGACTGGGAAGAGTTGCCGAATGTGGCGGTTATTCACCTGAACGATTCGCACCCCGTCATCGCTATTGCCGAATTCATGCGCCTGCTGGTGGATGAATACCGGCTGGATTGGGAGCGCGCCTGGCCGATCACCACGCGCGCCTTCGCCGCCACCCAGCACACCCTCTTGCCCGAAGCGCTCGAGAAATGGCCCACCGCGCTGATGGAGCATTGCCTGCCGCGGCATCTAGAGATCATCTACGAGATTAACCATCGCTTCCTGGACGATGTGCGCATGGCATTCCCCAACGACTTGGGGCGCGTACAGCGGATGTCAATCATCGAAGAGGGCGCGGAAAAACAAGTGCGCATGGCCAACCTGGCTTGCGTGGGCAGCTACAGCGTCAACGGCGTCGCCCAACTGCAATCAGACCTGCTGCAATCGCGCGTCTTCCCCGACTTCGCCGCCATGTACCCGCAGAAATTTGGCAACAAGACCAATGGCGTGACGCCGCGCCGTTTCATGAAGCTGGCGAACCCGCAATTGGCTGAGCTCATCAGCGGGCGCATCGGCACAGGTTGGCTGACCCATCTTGAGGAACTGGCGCAGCTGGAAGCCTGCGTCGATGACCCGCAATTTCGCGCGGACTGGCGGGCGATTAAACGCGCCAACAAAGCGCAGTTGGCCGATATGATCGGCGGGCTGCTCGGCTTGACGGTCGCCCTGGACTCGATGTTTGATGTGATGGTCAAACGACTGCATGAATACAAACGGCAACTGCTCAAGACGTTGCACATCATTCATTTGTATCAGCAGCTAAAGCGCGACCCCGATGCCGATGTCGCGCCGACCACCTTCGTGTTTGGTGCCAAAGCTGCGCCCGGCTATCACATGGCAAAGCTAATCATCAAGCTGATCAACGCCGTGGCCGAGGTCGTCAATCGCGACCCAGCCTGTTCGGCGCGGCTGCGCGTCGTCTTCATCCCCAATTTCAATGTGACCTGTGGGCAGCTTGTCTACCCCGCGGCCGACCTGTCCGAGCAGATTTCGCTGGCTGGCAAAGAAGCGTCGGGGACGGGCAACATGAAATTCGCCCTTAACGGCGCCTTGACGATCGGCACGTTGGATGGCGCGAATATCGAAATCCGCGAGCGAGTCGGCGCGGACAATTTCTTCCTCTTTGGCCTGACAACTGAAGAAGTCCACGCAGCCCGGCAGGTTGGCTATGACCCCCACAGCATCTATGAGACCAATGCCGAACTGCGCGCAGCCCTCGACTGGATCGGCGGCGGCGTCTTCTCGCATGGCGATCGCGGGTTGTTCCAGCCGATTGTCGATTCGCTGCTGCATCACGATGAATACATGCTCTGCGCCGACTTCGCCAGCTATCTTGACTGCCAGAAGCAAGTGACGGCGGCTTTTGCCGATGAAGAGCGCTGGACGACTATGTCCATCTTAAATTGCGCGCGCTCTGGCTTCTTTTCCTCCGACCGCGCCATCGCTGAATACAACCGCGACATCTGGCGAGCATCGGTTCTGGACCTGTAGACGCGGCAGTTGAACAAAGCGCTCGCCGACGCGATTAGCAGCCCAGCGCTCTAGGCTGCGACCGCACCGGCACGCGCCTGCCCTGTTTGTTTGATGCCACAGCCGCCAGCATGACCTCAGTGATGTGTCGGGCTGTCCACAGATTGGATAGCGCCGGCTGTTCGCCTCGCTCCATACAGACCAGCCACTCGGCGTGCTGGTTGAGCACAGGCGGCGGCGTGAGTTTTTCGCTGATTGGCGCGGCCCACTCGCGTTCGTAGGAGCCGGGGCGGATGCAGGCGATCGAGTCGTCGGCTTGCTGCAGCTTGCCGGCTGTGCCATGCACGCGCAGGCAGGATGAGCGCGCCGGGTCGCACCAGCCCGTCTCGGCGGTGGCCAAGGCACCATTCGCCATGTCCAGAATGACCGTTGCGGTATCTTCCAGCGTGGTCGGCTTGGCGACTGTGCGCAGGCGGGCAGTCACCGACTCCACCTTGCCCAGCAGCGCCACGATGTTGGCGATGGCATAGACGCCCATATCGAGCAAGGCGCCGCCGCCAGCCCGGTCTGCATCGTAAAACCAGAACTCATCTTCGACGCGCGGCTCGTTGAAGCTGTCGCTGACTTCGGCATAATACACTTCGGGGCCGCCATCGCTGTGGCGTGCCAGCGCGCCAGAGATTGTGCCGATTGCCCCGGCGGCCAGCTGTCGGCGCATCTCATAGACGACAGCGCTGAAAGATGGACGGCAATAGACAACCTGGCGCGGGCGCATTTCGCTGGCGGCCACAAGTCGGTCGGCTTCGGCCAGCGTCGTGCACAGCGGCTTTTGCATAAACAAATGCAGTCCCCGTTCCAACACAGCCAAGCCGGCTTCGGCATGCAGCGGATGCGGCAGCGCGACAATCACCGCGTCCAGTGTCGGGTCATCGAGCAAGTCGCTCCACTTGGTGGAGTAGCGCGGCACAGAAAATCGTTCGCAAAGCAGACGCAGGCGGCTTTCGGTACGCCCACAGATATGCGCAACGCGCATGCCCGCGACCTCGGCGATCTCTGGCAAATGGCTGAGCGCGGCAATCCCGCCTGCGCCCAAAATGCCGATATTACGCATCCAGCCAGCCTTTCAGAAAAGCGTGGCTGCGGCGGATCGAGCCGACCATATCTGCATTGCCTGTCTCGTCTTCAATCGCCAGCACGCCGCTATAGCCGATATCCCGCAGCGCGCCCAGATAGCCATCCCAAGGCACGAGTCCCTCGCCGCAGGTGGCTTCGCGCGTTTGTGGATTCCAGTCTTTGGCGTGGGTATGGATGATCTTGTCGCGAAGGATTTGCACGCCCTGGATCGTCCCGGCTTCTGAGCCGAAGCGCAGCAGGTTGCAGGGATCATAATTGACTTTCAGCCAAGGGTTGCCGATTTTGTCAATGAATGCGCCCAAAACGGACGGTGGCTCTTGCCCGGTTTCGAGCGCGAAATACACGCCAACGCTCGCGGCATGGTCGGCGATTTCCGCCACCGAGCCGAGCATGATCTGGTAGGCTTCGGCGCTGGGGTTTTCGGGCAAGATGCCCGGATGCGTAGTTACGACAGTCCCGCCCATCTCAGCCGATGTCGAGAGCGCTTGCTTGGTCTTGTCGATGCGGCCGCGCAGCCCTTCCCGCTCTTCCAAGCCGCCGAATGTGCTCGCGCCTTGCAGTTGGGCGCAAAAGCCGCTGAACACGAGGCCCAGCGACTCGGCAATTTTGCGAACCTCGCGCCGATCAGCCGAAGCGCCATAGTCGGGGTCGAGGATACAGGGCCAATCATCGCTATGCGCCACCCATGGCTGCACCGACTGGCAGCCGATCTGCGCCGCGGTCTCCATTTGACGCGCGAGGGCGCTTACATCAGGCGTTGGCCCCAGTGTCCAAAGCGCGCAGCCGATTGTGATTTCGCTCATCTGTTGCCCCCGCCGATTGCCATAAGCCGCTGACGCTATAGTAACAGATTTGCCGACATTGCATCGTCTGGAATGCAAGAAAGGGCGGTCATTCAGCGATTTCACGTAGGTCCAACCCGCGCGCGAATAAGACCAGACAACGATATGCCCGGAGAAGGGAGTAGTGATTTTGGTGGATACGGCAACCAAGCCCCCCATCCCCCGGCCCCTTGCCCCCAGAGTGAGGGAAGGGGAGTTTTCCCTGCGCTTCCGCAGTATGTAAGCCCCTCTCTCATTTGAGGTGGGGGCAAAGCAACGCGTAGCCACGCATTCACCACTCCCCGGAAAACAGCGCGTTTGACAAAGGCGCGAACGCGGATTATCCTATAGTCAGCTACACCTCTGTGGCGCTCGCTCACAGGGGGTTAGTCGCGTCAACCCACTGATACGAGAGGAGTGCATAATGAAACACAGAAGTGTGTTCGTCGTTGTAATCGCGCTGATGGCGATGCTGATGATCGTGCCGATGGGCATGGTGAGCGCGGATGGACATTGCGAATTCGCCGATTACACAATCAAGTTTGGCGGCTTGGCACCAATGTCTGCGCCGGGCGCTGTGGCAGGCGGCGTGGCAATGGACTGGGCATTCAAACAAGCCGCAGCCGATATCAATGCCGATTGCGGCGTCCAGATTGACGGCGTCAATTATATGCTCGAGGTCATCACGGGCGATTCTGAGGGCAGCCCCGAACGCGGCCAAGCTGTCGCCGAGCGCCTGATCTTGGAAGACGAAGTCGACGGCATGGTCGGCGTTTATCACAGCGCTGTTGGCTTGGCGACCATGGGCATCATGGAAGAGAATGCCATCCCGACGATCTTCTCCGAGCCCTGGAACGATAATGTGAGCGCCAACGGCATCATTGAGTTCGACGGCGCGGCGCCACGCTTTGACGATGGCATCGACCATATCTTCCGCATTTCGCCCGCCAGCTCCATGGTAGGCAGCGTGGTGACAGACTGGCTGATCTCGCTGGGTGTCGAAGATGTCGTCTTGATCGTCGAAAACACCGATTATGGTCAGCCCGCCGCAGCCGATGAGCAAGCGCGCCTCGAAGCGGCCGGCGTCTCGGTCTCGCAAATTGATGTCGAGCTGGGCACAGAAGACTTCGTGCCGATCTTGAGCCGCATCCAAGCCAGCGCAGAGCCGCCCGATGCCATTCGCATCGTGGTCACTGGCGAGACTTCCTTCAACCTGACGCAGCAGATGGCAGAGCTGGGCATCGCGCCGACCCCGGATACGATCTGCGTCACCAACCAGATCGCCTTTCAGCATGTGCAGTATTGGTCGACTGTGCCCGATGGCAATTACTGCGCCTTCAACCGTGTTGGCATCATCCCCAGCTTGTTCAACGACACAGCCATTGAACTCAACACGGCATACGAGGCGGAATTTGGCGATATTGTGCCCAGCTTTGGCATGGCGTCCTACGATGCCGTGTTCATGATGGTAGACGCGATGGAGCGCGCCGGCAGCTATTCCGATGCCGCCGCCATTGTCGAAGCCATTGAGGCGTCCGACATTGCCCTGTCGCAGGGGCGCTACTACTTCACCTATGGCGGCCACAACGAAAGCATGCCCGCGGATGACGGCATGCCCGACTTCATGTGGCACCAGTGGCCCGACCCCATCGTGACAGTCATGCAATACTTCGAGCCGGGCCAAAGCTCGCTGGACGCGGCGGTTGTGTATCCCGAGGTCTACCAGACACATGGCACGGCTTATGTTGTGCCGGGGACTTCGCCCTAAGCTGGGTGAAAACACATCCACAGCCATACCGATTCGTATTGGGGCAGGCGTTGCGCCTGTCCCTTTTGGCTTTGTTGAGCCTACAAAACTAGGAGCAAAGACATGATTGATGCCTCCCTTGCTTGGCTCCTGTTCGCAGGCCCGCTTTGGGCTGTGTTTGGTTTGTGGGCGCTGCCCCAACTTGTCGACAGACGCAAAAAAGATGACGAGTCGCTCCCCTCCAGTTTCCAAGTCGCCGGGGTTGTCAGTGGCTTCGCTCTGGGCCCGCTGGGGATTGGTTTATACTACTTGCGACCGCGCTGGATCACCCGTTTCACCTTGACCATCGGGCTAGTTGTCGCCGTCTTTATCGCTTCGCAGGCCCTTGTGCGCATAGAAGATCCCAACATGCCATCTGGGCTGTGGCTGATATTGGCAGGTCCGTTATGGTCGGTGATCGCCGCTTATTTTATCCCGCGCCGATACCGCGAAGCCGAAGCGGACGACCGGAATGCGCTTACCGCCGCTGCCTTGGGTGGCTTTGCGATCGGCCCGCTGATTATTGGCTTGCTGTGGAAGCACACGCCCAAAATAAGCCGCGACTGGATAATTGCGCTTGGTTCGCTGGGCGCCTGGCAAATCTACACGCTCTTTGCCCTGCACAATGCCGACAACCTCTGCGTGGCCGCACCGTATCATATCACCTACCTGGCGCAGCAAACAGCAAATGGCATCGTAATTGGCTGCATATACTCGCTGATGGCGGTGGGCTTGACGCTGATCTATTCTGTCCAGGGCATCGTGAGTTTCGCGCATGGCCAGCTTTACATGGTGGGCGGCTATTTTTCATTTTACTTTTTGATGCACGGCTCGAACCTGCTCAGCCAGTTGACCGGCACAGAAATCAGCATCAATCCGCTGTGGGGCATCCCGGTGGCGGCGCTGATCGTCTTCCTGATGGGTGCTTTCTTCGAGCGCGTGTTTCTGAAGCCTATGCACGACGGATTGATCGAGCGTGTCGCGGAATACGCGATTTTGATCACCTTTGGCTTCGGCTTTGTCGTCGAATACACGACTCTGGCGATCGCGGGGCCATTCCCCCAGCGCACCGACCGCTTCATAGAAGTGCGGCGCTTTACCCTGCCGCGCACGCAGATCACCGATGAATTCACATTTGGGCCCATCAACATCATCGGCGACCGCGCCTTTGCCATGTTGGTGGGCATCACGCTGATATTCGCGCTGCTCTACTTTTTGCAGCGCACCTGGACTGGCAGAGCCTTGCGCGCCACCAGCCAAGACCGCCAAGCCGCAGCGGTGACCGGCATCAACCCGACCAATATGAATACGTTGTCGTTTGGCTTGGGCTCCATGCTGGCGGCGATGTCGGGCGCGGCGCTGATTCCGATATTCGCCTGGGTGCCTTGGGTCGGCGCCGAGATGGTCGGGCGCTCTTATGTCATCGTCGTTTTGGGCGGGCTTGGCTCGGTGCCGGGGGCGCTGGTCGGCGGCATCATCGTCGGCATCGTCGAGGCGCTGGGCGCGGGCTGCCACCCCGACCCCAGCCGCGGCGCAGCCTACAAAGAAGCCTTTGCGCTGGTCATCTTTGCGCTGGTCTTGCTGTTGAAGCCGACTGGCCTCTTCGGAAGGGAGCAAACTTGATGATGACGCTCCTCCAACGGATAGAAGCGGCAGTGGATGCCAGCATCGGGCGGCGCAGGCTGGGTTATGTCTTGCTGGCGCTGATCATCCTCTACTTTTTGTGGCTTCCCAATGACACTTCGCAGTCGAATTATGCCAAGACCGTGTTTATCAGCGGCTTCTTCTATGCCATCATGGCCTCAAGCTGGGCGCTGCTGGCGGGCATCGCCGGGCAATTCTCGTTTGGGCACATGGCATTTATGGGCATCGGCGCTTATGTAGCGGGGCTGGTGGCACGCGATGGCTTCGCGTTCTTGACACCCGAGTCGGTTTCGTCGGTGGGCGCGATCTTCATCGGCGCGCTGGTGGCTGGTTTGGTCGGGCTGGTGATCGGCTGGCTTTTGCTGCGTCTGCGCGCGGCCTATCTGGCGCTGTTTACGATCGCCTTTTCTGAACTCTTCCGCATCGTTATGCTGACAGAGTATGACTATACCGGCGGCTCGAACGGGCTGTCGCTGCGTCCACTGCTGCAAATTGCCGATGTCGACGCGGCGCGCCAAGTCGAATACTATCTGATGTTCGCGCTGCTCATCGTCTGCCTGCTGGCGATGTATTGGGTCGCCAACTCGCCGGTGGGCTTGTTCCTGCGTGCCATGCGCGAAGACGAAGATGCCGCCTCGGCGCTGGGCGTCAATGTCGTGCGCTACAAGATCCTGGTCTTCGTCTTCACCAGCATGATTGTCGGTCTGGCCGGCGCGATTTTTTACAGCGACATCGGCAGCGAGCGCATCATCCCCGAGCAGCTGGAGGTTTTGCAGATGTCGCTGATCATCGCCTATGCTGTGATCGGCGGCATGGAGAGTTTGTTCGGCGCGGCAGCCGGAGCCTTTATCGCGCGCTACCTGTTGGAAGCCACGCGTGAAGTCGTCATCACATTGCCATTTGGCTTAACCACAGCGGCAGGGGCAGATGCCTTCGTGTGGGAGCCAGGCGCCTGGCGATACGCGCTCTTTGGCTTGGTGATGGTCTTGACCCTGCGATTCGTGCGCAATGGCTTGCTCTATCCCATCATCACCTGGTTCAGCGGTCGCGACCTCGTCATGAAAGAGACAGTCGCCAAACGCGCGAGCGATGAAAGCCACGCCGCGCGCCTGGAGGCGGACGATGCCTGAGATCAACCTTGAGCTGAACGCAATCGTCATGCGCTTTGGCGGCAACCAGGCAGTCGATCACGTTTCGTTTAAAGTTGTTAAGCCGCAGCTGATCGGCTTGATCGGACCGAACGGCGCGGGCAAGACGACGCTCACCAATGTCATGAGCGGGATGCTGAAGCCGACCACTGGCACGATCTATCTCAACGGCCGACGCATCGATGGCCGCCCGCCCTATGATGTGGTTCGCGCCGGCTTGGGCCGCACCTTCCAAATCACCCGCGCGCTAGGCAGAATGACCGTTATGGAAAATATGATGGTGCCGGGGCTGGCTATCCGGCCGCGCACCCGCCGCGCCGATATCGAAGCCCGCGCGCATGAGATCCTCGACCTGTTGACTATCGACCACCTGACCCACGAACTAAGCCGCGCTTTGAGTGGTGGACAGCGCAAACTGCTGGAGCTGGGCAGGCTGCTGATGCTTGATCCAGCAGTCCTCATTCTGGACGAACCATTCGCCGGCGTGCATCCACGCTTGCAAGAAACCATCTACAGCTATATCCATCGTGTGCACGCGGACGGCAAAGCCATCATCCTCATCAGCCACAATATGGGCGCCGTATTTGAGCTGAGCCAACGGCTGATCGTGCTGAACAATGGCGCGCTGATCGCCGATGGCGAGCCAAAAGCCGTCAAAAGCGACCCCGCCGTCATTGAAGCCTATTTGGGCGAGGACGATGATTGATGCTCGAAATCAAAGACCTGTATGTCGGCTATTATGAAGACCTGCATATCCTGCGCGGCCTGAGCATGAGCGCCGCAACCGGCAAGCTGACGACGATCTTGGGCGCAAATGGAGTCGGCAAATCGACCTTGCTCAAAGCAATCTATGGCTTCCTCAAACCACATAGCGGCGAAGTGCTGTTGAACGGGCGCGATGTAACCGGCACGGCGACGCATCGCCTCATCAACCTCGGCATCAGTTATATCCCACAGCAGCCCGGCGTCTTCAAACACATGTCGGTGCGCGAAAACCTGATGCTGGGCGCCTGGACATTCAAAAACGACAAAGCGCGCATGGAAAGCAAGATCGAGGAGAATTACGAGCGCTTCCCCATCTTGCGCGAGAAACAGAATGATCCAGCCGGCAGTCTGTCGGGCGGGCAGCAGCGCATGGTAGAAATCGGGCGCACCTTGATGACCGACCCAGAAGTCATTCTGGTCGATGAGCCGACCGCTGGTTTGGCCAAGCTGCTCAGCGAAGAGGTCTACCGCATGCTGGTCGACCTGCGCGACCGCGAGAAGCTGACGATTGTGCTGGTCGACCAGGAGATCCGCGAGGCGCTCAAGATCGCCGATTATGTCTATGTGCTGGAGCTGGGGCGCAACAAGTTTGAAGGCCCAGCGACCGACTTTGACGACCTGGAAAAGGCTTTTTGGGCATAAGCCGACCTGGCCTGCCTTTGGATCTCGGCGCGTGGCAAGTCAGAACCGTTGGGCTTTTCTGGAAGCGGTGATTTTGGTGGGTACGCGCTGCTTTGCCCCCACTTCAAAATGATGGAGGGGTTATCATGTTGCGGATGCGGAGGCGCTGGCACCCCCTTCCCTCATTCTGGGGGCAAGGGGCCGGGGGATGCGGGGCTTGGTTGCCATATCCACGCATTCACCACTCCCGCTTTTCTTGACGGCTGACAGCAAGGACCAAGCCTAACAACGATCAGACGACGCGGTGCTTGGGCGCTTCGCCGCGCAGCACAGCCAGGCAATCATGCAACGCGCCCCAGCCCATGGCGTTGCCCGCCGCCGTCGTATGCGCGCCCATGTGCGGCGTGACAATCACCTGTGGCAAGCTGAAGAGCGGGTTGTCGGCGGCCGGCGGCTCGTGGCGGAAGGTATCCAGCGCCGCGCCACGCAGCTGTCCGCTCTGCAGCGCCTTCCACAGAGCCGCTTCGTCGACCAGCTCGCCGCGCGCCGTGTTGATCAAGAAAGCGCTTCGTTTCATGCGCGCCAAAAAGTCCGCGTCCACCAGCCCGGCTGTATCTGGAGTTGCCGGCAAATGCAGGGACAAAAAATCGGCATTCGCGACCAAAGCATCCAGCTCGACAAGCTGCGCGCCTAGCTCTTGCGCCTGGCCACTGGCGACAAATGGATCATGCGCCTGGAGGATGCAACCGAAAGCGCGCAACCGCCGCGCAACTGCCTGCCCGATCGCGCCCAACCCCAGCAAGCCGACAACGCTGCCAGCCAGCGACGCGCCAGAAAGCCGCGGCCACTCTCCGCGCCGCATACGCTGGTTGGACTGGGGGATTTGCCGCGCCAGAGCCAACATCAGACCGATCGTCAATTCGGCAACCGCATCGGCATTCGCACCGGGGGTATTGGTGACGATGATGCCGCGTGATTGCGCCGCTGCCAGATCAACGCGGTCGACGCCGACGCCATAACGCGCGATGACTCGCAAGCGCTCGGCACCTTGCAAGGCGCGCAAATCAATGTGGTCTTGCCCAGCGATATAGCCATCGCAGCCCGGCAAGATGTCGCGCAATTCGTCCGATGTCAGCGGTCGGCCACGCTCGTTGCCGATGACCTCGCCGACCACCTCCGCGAGGGCGCTATGCAGACGCGGGTCGTGCCGGCCAAACGAAGTTGGCGTCACCAGAATCACGCAGTCGCTCAACGCTTTCAAGAAAATGCCTCGCGCTTGTCTCAAGACAGGCTGTGACGCTGCCCGGCATCATGACCACTATCAACTGGGTTGCAAAATGCTTGCCGCCTGCCCCCGATCTTTTTAACTTCCATCATACTGCAGAATGCTGCCAGCGCACCCAATAGCGGATGAACATGTCTTTGGGTTCATCGCGCGCAAAGCTCGTCAGCCGAAAGGAATAATGAAATGCGAATGCTGATGGAAGCTGCGCAAAGAAGGCCGCGCAACGCGCCAGCCAAAGTTTTGTGTAGCCCCTACGGGACTCGAACCCGTGTCTCCACCTTGAAAGGGTGGCATCCTAGGCCGCTAGACGAAGGGGCCTCCGCGCGGTTGGTCGGCAGCGACAAAACAAACAATATACGCCAATGCGCTGCGAGTCAATAGTGGAATAGTTCCACAGATTGGGGCGTGGCTAGATGCGTGGATAGGGCGCCAAGCCCTCCATCCCCCGGCCCCTTGCCCCCAGAACGAGGGAAGGGGAGTTTTTCCTGCGCTTCCGCAGCATGGTAGCTCCTCCCTCATTTTTGGGGTGGAGGCAATGCGTATCCACAAAAATCGCCACTCCACCTCTGGTGCCTCAAGGCGCCGATGCGACATATCAGCGCCCGCAGCCCGCTTTGCTTGCCATGCGCGTTATCCTTCGTCGAATGTTGGGCGGCGCTTTGATGAGACGGCTGGCACGGAGTCTTCGCGAGCAGCGCCACCATAAAGGCTTTCCCACAAGACATCGAGCAATTCTTGATCGAATTCGACAAAGTTGCAGACATCGCAGACGTGGGCAAGCGCATTGGGGAGGCTAAATAGCTGATCGTGCACCATGTCGCAAAATGCTGTGCGCTGGGGTGTGCAGCGCCCAACTGTACAGCGCGGACAAGCATAGCCAGGGGCTTTGGCCGTCATGAAAGCCGCCTTATTGGGCGATCAACCCGATGGTATTCAGCGGAAAATATCGGAAGACAACTTCACCGATTATGTTGCGCAGGGGCACAGGTCCAAAGGCGCGGGAATCGTTGCTGTTGTTGCGGTTGTCGCCCATAACGAAGTATTCGTCCGCGCCCAAGGTCCATTGATCATCCCGACAGCGGCGCTCGCAGGGCTCTTTGATGTAGGGCTCGTCAAGCGCCACGCCATTGATATGCACCTGACGATCGCGGATCATGACCGAATCGCCAGGCAGGCCAATGATACGTTTGATTAGCATAACGCCCCGCGCCGCCTCGCTGGGTCGCAGCGAATTGAAGACCACGATGTCGCCGCGGGCAGGCTGGCCCAGCAGATAATGCACGCGACTGACGACCAGTCGGTCCTGCTCGTAAAAAGTTGGCTCCATGCTGTGTCCATCGACCAGCGAACGCGGTATCGCCAGGTCAAACAGCACAGTGACCGCCAGCACGAAAACGACAGTGCCGACCAATTCCATCAGCAAGCCCGACGTCTTCAAGCGCGGTCTTGGCAGATCGCCCGTATGACTGGCCACCGGAACTTCCCTTCGCGCACAGGATCGATTCTGCGCCGATTATAGTTTTGCCCGCCAGCTATCGCAATGCAAAGCCTGGCGGAATTGCCACGCTATGCTGGTTCAAGCGCCCGCTTGTTGCCGCGCGAACGAAAGCTCATGCGGATGGGCGTGCCTTCAAATTCAAAGGCTTCACGAAACTGGTTCTCCAAATAGCGCTTGTAGCTGAAATGCACCTGGCGCGGGTCGTTGACATGAAAGAGGATTAGCGGCGGGTCGGTGCGCACCTGCGCAGCATACAGAAACTTCAAGCGCTTGCTGCCTTTGGCATGCGGGGGGTGTTTTTCGACCGCCTCGCGCAGCAGCTTGTTGACTTCGGCGGTTGGGATGCGCAAGAAGCGCGCCTCCCAGACTCGGTGCGCCACTTCCAGCGCCTGGTGGATTCGTTGCCCGCTCAGCGCGCTGATGAAGACAATCGGCGCATACCGCACAAAATGCAGCCGGTCGCGGATGCTCTCGGTGAATCGATGCATCGTATGCGCGTCTTTCTCCAGCGCGTCCCACTTGTTGACAACGATGACCAGGCTCTTGTATTCCTCAATGATATAGCCGGCGATGTGCTCATCTTGTTCGGTAAGGCCCAACTGCGCATCGATAACCAGAAGCGCCACATCGCTGCGCGCAATCGCTTTCATGGCGCGGATGACGCTGTAGCGCTCGACTCCCGCTTCGATGCGCCCCCGTCGGCGGATGCCCGCGGTGTCGATCAGCGTAATTTTTTCGCCGTACCAACTGATTTCGCTATCAATCGCATCGCGGGTTGTGCCGGCAACATCGCTGACAATGGCGCGCTGGGCGCCGATGAGGTTGTTGAGCAAGGTGCTCTTGCCGGCGTTGGGGCGGCCTACAATGGCGATCTTGAGGCGCTCGTCGTCTTCGTCTTCTCTGTCATCAACCAGCTCGTCCAGGCGGCTGACCAGCTCGTCCAGCAAATCGCCGACGCCCAAGCCGTGAATGGCGCTGATGCCGGCGACAGCATCCAAACCCAAGCTGTAAAAGTCGTAGGCTTCATCCAGAAAGCGGCGATCGTCGATTTTGTTGGCGGCCACCAGCACGGGTTTGTCGCTGCGGCGCAAGATCTCGGCGATTGCTTCATCGGCTGCCGTGACGCCAACTTGCGCATCGACCAGCAGAATGATGACATCCGCATCGGCAATGGCGATTAGCGCCTGTTCAATGATCTCAGCCACGAAAGCCGCGCTGCCCTCGGCCAGGGGCGATTCATCGCGCGCCCCGCTCGGCTGATAGACTTCGATGCCACCCGTGTCGATCACCTGAAAAGCGGCACCTGCCCAGAATGACTCGCCATGCAGACGGTCGCGCGTCGTGCCGGGCATCTCATGCGTGACAGCCAGCCGCTCGCCAACCAGTCGATTGAAAAGCGTGCTCTTGCCTACATTGGGTCTGCCCACCAGGGCGACAATCGGTTTGCGCGCCATCATTCCCCAAACGCTCGTCTGCCGCAAAATTGTAGTCTGCGCGCGGCGGAATTGGCAGACACAGCCGAGCTAGCCTTCCAACAGCGCTTCGGGTTCGGCCTCGCTGTCGCTGGCTGCGGACGAAGTGATTTCAACATTCAGAATAGATGGCGAAAGCGATACATTTGCCTCGCTGAGTTCGCCCTGGTTAATCGCGATAGACGGTGCCAAGTCGTATACGCCGGGCGCGAGTCCATCCAGATCGACGCTGACTTGGATATCGGCTGCCGTCAAGGAATCGACCAGCGCAACCGGACCATTGACGATGGCGGACACAGTCCTGGGCGCGATCGTCACTGCGAATCCGCCTTTCAAGCCAAATTGGTCGACATTGATGCTGTCGAGCTGGCGCGAGACGATAATGGGAATGATGTCAATAGCGACCGTGATGTTGTTGTTGCCGCCCATGACAAACAGGTCGTCATCGGGCAGCAAGATCGGCACAGTCGACTCGAAATTCTCTTGATGCCCCGCGAGGCTGATTCGCTCCGTAAGCAGGGTATCGGAAAGCTGCGCCAGCTGCTCGGGCGCGCCACTGATGAAGATGGAGGCGGGGTCATAGCTGTAATCTTTGAACAGAAAGCCTTCTGCCAGCGTATGCAGCAGGATATTGGGACGCACAGAAAACTGGCGAACATCGTCGCGCCGCGATACACGCGCAGAAACGCGAACCGTTTGCGGGCTTAGTGTCACGCTGTTCAAGCGGCCGCCGCCGGCATCTACTGCATATAGACGGACTTCTTGTTCGAGCGGGCTGCGGCTGGTCGACAGGTCGAGCTCGCCGCGAATCGCCGTCACTTGCGCCATATGGCTGGCAGCGCTCGTGGCCACGACTTCGGCGATATCCAGTTGCGGTTCGTCGTGACGATAGCCAATTGGCGGCGGATCAGTAATGACAATCTCGATCGCCATTGTGCGGGATTCAATTGATTCAAGGTCGACCACAATCTGCGCAGGCTGGATCCGCAGCACAGGTCTGCGGATGTTGTCGGAAGCATTGGGCTCGACACTGACACCCAGTGGCACGGTGTGAGCGCCTGGGCCCAGTCGCGACAAATCAGCGCGCACCTGGATTTCTTCGACCAGGCGCGGCAGGGAGGCTTGCGAGCCTTGCACAGTGACAATTGCCGAGCGGGCTGAGCTATTGGTCATGACAGCCGCGTCGCTTTCCACAAACTGGATGGGCACGCTGGAAAACCGCCGCTGCTGAATAGGATCTGCCGATGTAACCGCGATATACCAGACGCCGACCGCCAGCAACAGCGAAACCCCCAGCCAGAGCAAGTTGCCAGCGGCTTTTGTTTGTGCCCAGCGCCAGATCATGGTTGCGCCCTTTGTCGGCTGCGCGGCTGCAAACGCAGTATGAACTCTTCTCGCAGTTCGCGCGCTCGCTTCGCCAGCGATGGCTGGTCGGCTTGGTCGGGACCATAGACGCCGCCCAGGATCAACCGCAGGCGCTGCGCCTCTAGGTCGAGGATCATGCGTCCGCCATTGGTGAGCGAGATCTTCCCGGTCTCTTCGGAAACGACCACGCAGAGCGCATCGCCCACTTCGCTGATGCCGACTGCCGCCCGATGCCGGGTGCCGAGGTTGGGGTTGGGCAGGTTGCGGCTGGCTGTGATCGGCAAGACGCAGGAAGCCGCCGCGATCCGCCCCATGTCATCAATGATGACCGCGCCATCGTGCAGCTCGGTGCGGGGCCAAAAGAGCGTGGCCAGCAAATCAGCCGAGACGACCGCTTCCACGCCAACGCCCGTGCGAATATATTCTTGCAGGCTGCTGTTGCGCTGCAGCACAATGAGCGCGCCATGGCGGCGGCGGCTCAGCTTGGTCGCGGCTGTATAGATCTCGTCAATCACCGAGACCCGCGTGGCTTCTGGTGCCAGGCGCGTGCCAAAAAATGCGCTGCGCCCCAGCCTCTCTAGCACGCGGCGAATCTCAGGCTGGAAGATGACCGGAATGGCAATGACCAAGGCGGTCAAACTGTTCGCCAACAGCCAGCTAAGCGCTTGCAGCCGCAACGCCGCCGCAACGCTGATCAACCCGATCGCCAGCAGCGCGATGCCACGAAAGAGCGCGACCGCCTGCGTGCCGCGAAAGAGCAAGCTGATGCTGTAGAATAGCAAAGTTACAATGCCGATATCGACAATATCGGTCAGAGCCAGGCTCTCGAGAATAATCAGTACTTGTTCCACGAGACATCATCCAAATCACTGAGCGGCGCGGACCTGCCTACAAAGAAAAACCCGCTTGCACAGCGCAGGTTGCCGTAGTTTAACAGCAAATTGAGCAGACCTGTCAGCAGTCCACAGCGATGTCACGCCAGCAGGCGCGCCAGGATGGCTTTCTGGGCATGCAGCCGGTTTTCCGCCTGCGCAAAGATGCGCGAGCGCGAGCCATCCATGATCTCATCGGTGATTTCATGCCCGCGGTGAGCTGGCAGGCAGTGCATCACGATGGCGTCGGGCCGGGCATAGCGCAGCAAGCTGGCATTGACCTGAAAAGCGGTAAACTCATCCATTCGCTCGGCTGATTCTGCTTCTTGCCCCATACTGATCCAGGTGTCGGTATAGATGACATCGGCATCTGCCAGCGCCATTTCTGGGCGTGTGCACATAAGCAGCGAAGAGCCATTGCGCTCGGCAATTTCAAGGGCTTGTTCGCGGATGGGCGCTTTCATTTCATAGCCTTCCGGAGTGGCGATGCGGAAGTCCAGCCCAAATTGCGCGCAAGCCAGCGCGACAGAAGCCGCCACATTGTTGCCATCGCCGACGAAAGCCAGCTTGACGCCGCGCAATGTCCCAAATTGCTCGTGGATGGTCAACATATCCGCCAGCGCCTGGCAGGGATGATAGTCATCGCTCAAGCCGTTGATGACGGGCACGCGCGAAAAGCGAGCCAACTGCAAGACATCGCCGTGGTCATACACGCGCGCCATAATCCCCTGCACATAGCTGGAAAGCACCCGCGCGACATCGGGCACGCTTTCGCGGACGCCCAAGCCAATCTCGCGCGGACCAAGCATGATGGCGTCGCCGCCCAGGTGCTTCATGCCCATCTCAAACGAGACACGTGTGCGCAGCGATGGTTTTTGGAAGATCATGCCCAGGGTCTTGCCGCGCAGAATCGGCTGGTTGCCGCCAGCGCGCCACTCCGCCTTCAATTGCAGCGCCAGCTCCAAATAGTCTTGCAGCTCTTCTTTGCTGCAAGCCGCCAAGTCAAGAAAATGCTTCATCGGTTGCATCTGCCATTTCGTTTGCGGTCGTTAATCAAGGCACTGCTGTCAGCTCATGCATGTCGCGCCAGTTGCGGCCCCAGCTGGCTTTGGCTTTGAGCGGGACGCGCAGGGATCTGCCATCCGGCAAGGCGGCTTCCATCGTAGCGACCACCATGGGGGCGACTGCCGCCAATTCATCTTCGCGCACCTCCAGCACCAGCTCGTCATGCACTTGCAGGATCATCGCCGCATCACAGCCCGCGGCGCGCAGACGAGCGTCCAGGTCGATCATGGACTGCTTCAAGATATCGGCGGCTGTGCCCTGGATAGGCATATTGATGGCGGCGCGTTCTTCGTTGCCAGCGCCACGAGTCCGCCGGCCCGCTTTAATCTGCGGATAGCTGCGCCGCCGTCCATAGAGCGTTTCGGTATAGCCGCGCTCCCAGACGCGCGCGCGAGTCTCATCGATGTAGCGTTTGACGCCAGGCATCTCGGCGAAGTAGGCATCGATAAATGTCTGCGCTTCGGCTCGCGTCAATCCTGTTTGGCTGGCCAACCCAAACGCGCCCTGCCCATAACACAGCCCAAAGTTCACGCGCTTGGCAAAGTCGCGCTGCTCATCGTTGACCTCGTCCAGGCCGATGCCAAACACTGCCGCGGCGGTGGCTCGATGAATATCTTGCCCGTTCTGAAAAGCCTCGATCAACGTTTTGTCTTCACTAATGTGCGCCATGACCCGCAGTTCAATCTGGTTGTAGTCGACAGCCAGCAAGCCATAGCCAGGCGGCGCGACAAAAGCGCGGCGCACCTGCCGGCCCATTTCGGTGCGGTTGGGGATGTTTTGCAGGTTCGGGTTGCTGCTGCTGAATCGGCCCGTGGCAGCGCCAGTCTGGTTGTAACTGGTATGCAGGCGGCTCGTACGCGGATTGACCAGCGTGGGCAGCGCATCGACATAGGTGCTCTTCAATTTGGCAAGCTCGCGAAAGCCTTCGATCAATTCAATGATTTCGTGCTCGCGCCGCAATTTCTGCAAGGTGCTGGAGTCGGTGGAAAACCCCAGCTTGGTTCGATGCAGCCCTTCGGTTGGCAAGCCGAGCCGACCAAAGAGCACTTCGTTCAGCTGTTTGGGGCTGTTGATGTTGAACTTGCCGCCGCCCAGCGCAAAGATCTGCGCCTGCAGATCGGACAGGCTTTCGCGCTGTTGGGCGCTCACAGCGCGCAAGAAGTCGACATCCAGCGATACGCCCTTGCGCTGCATCTGGCTGATGATGGGAATGAGCGGCAGTTCCAGCTTGTGATACAGCGTGGCCACGCCCTCTTCATTCAGCTTGTCGCGCAGAGGCTGCACGAGCCGCCAGGTCATGCTGGCATCGGCGGCGGCATAGGGAGCGGCCACTTCGATGTCGATCTGGCTCATCGTCTTTTGGTCTTTGCCCTTGCCCAGCAGCTCATCAATCTCGGTCATTTGCACATCCAGCGCGTGCGCCACCAGCGTCTTGAGCTTGAGGAACTTGCTGATGGGATTGCTGAGCCACTCTGCCAAGAGCGTATCAAAGGCGACAGGCGCGACATCAATGCCATATCGCTGCAAGATGATCATGTCGTAGATGGCATTGTGCGCGACCTTGGGGATCGCCGGGTTTTCCAGTGGCTGTCGCAGCGCAGCGATGACCTCGTCCAGGTGCAGCTGGTCGCCAGCTGGTTCGCTGAACATGCTGGACTGCCCGCCCCCGTTGCCAGCGCGATGATTGACAGGAATGTAATAGCCGCGCTCGCCGCCCACAGCCAAGGCGATGCCCACGAGTTCGGCAGTCATTTGGTCGATGCCGGTCGTCTCGGTGTCGAAGGCGATCATCTCGGCGTGATTGAGCGCAGCGACCAAGCCAGCCAGAGCAGCCTGGTCGCGCACAATAACCGTTTCGACCACATCTTCTGCTTTGACGATGTCAACGGACTCGCCGCCAGGCAAGGCGCCGCGCAGCTTGTGCACCCGCTCACGATGCGACCGAAATTCCAGCTTGGCAAATACCTCATCGACAGCCTTGAGCGCAAAGTCGCCCAAAACACAGGCATCCAGATCTAGGGTGATGTCCAGATCACGCATGATAGTGGCCAGTCGGCGGCTTAGGAAAGCCATGTCCTTGCCTTTGACCAGGCAGTTGCGCACGCGCGTGCCAAGATCGTCGAGGCGCTCGTAGATCTCTTCCAGATCTCGATATTGCTGCAAGAGCCTGGTGGCCGACTTTTCGCCGATGCCGGCCACGCCGGGGATGTCGTCTGAGCTGTCGCCCATAAGCGCTTTCAGCTCAATCAACTGGCTGGGCTCAATTGCATAGCGGTCGCGGAATGCGGCTTCGTCATACACAATGTCATCGCCGCGGCGTTGGGGCAGCTGCACGCGGACATGCGGACCCAGCAACTGCAGGATGTCGCGGTCGCCCGTGGCAATATGCACATCCAAGCCCTGCTCGACTGCCTGGCGGCTGATTGTGCCCAGAATGTCATCCGCTTCCATATTGGGCATGGTCAACTGCGGGATGTTGAAAGCAGCCACCAGCTCGAAGATGCGCTCGAACTGGACTTTTAGGTCGGGCGGCATGGGCGGCCGCGACGATTTGTAACCCGGGTAAAATTCCTCGCGTCCGCTGAGTCCCTGGTCAAAAGCTACCGCCAGGTATTTGGGCTGAAACTTCTCATAGATACTCAGCAACGTGGCGCTGAATCCATAGACAGCGCTGGTGCTTTCGCCAGTCGAGGTGACAAAGCCAGCCCGCTGCAGCGCAAAAAAGCTGCGATATGCCAGCGCATGGCCATCAATGAGATATAGAATCGGACGCGCGTCCAAGGCAACTGCCCGCACAAGCAAGCGAATAGTGGGCAAGAGTATAGACGATTTGCCGCAGTGGTGGCAAGCGCGCTGTCAGCTTTGCAGAAAAGCGCGCAGGAAGGCATGAAAGTCGCCAGCGTGGCAGGCCTCGGTGTACTGCAGTATCGCTGCGCCATCCAATGGATACAGCGGGTAACAGCTTGTCGGCGCGGCGCCGCCCGGCAGCTCGGCGACCATCGCGCAGCCCGGATAGGGAATGATGACGCCGTCTGCGCTGCGTTCCAGCTTGTCCACGATGCGCTCGACTGTGGCGATGACCGTGTCGGCCAGATAGACCAGCTCCAGGTCGATGCCCATATTGTTGTTGATGAGCACATTGCCGTGTCGGTCGGCAGCCAGCCCATGCAGCACAGCGACATCGCAGGCAATGGCGGGAAAGGCGGTCAGCTCGCCACCGCTGTAGGGGTCAATCACTTTGCGAATATCGGGGCGCAGCGCTGGCAGATCGGTGCCCAGCCAGGCGCGCGATGGCATAAAGCCGACGCCGCTGATCTGCGCGCGCATGCCCATGACGATGCTCGCTTCGGTCTCTTCGATGACGCGAATCCGCTGTGATTGCGCGAATTGTGTGAACATCGGCGCCAAGCCAAATGCCTCCAGCCCAAAATAGGCGGAACGCACCGCCGCCACACAGCCCGCGCCAATCAACAGGTCAGATTCGATGCCGCCAGTGAAGCTGAGCAGGGTTAATTCGCAAGGCAGCTCGTCACGCTGCAGCAGCGCGCGCGCAAAGCCGACGGGCCTGCGGTAGAGCGTCATCCCGCCCAGCGCCAATGTGCCGCCGTCCTGCACCGCCTCTGCCGCTTCGTCAATGGTAACCAGCGTATTGGCCATTGCTGCATCAGCCTCTTCAAATTTGCGGCAATCTGCCCCGCGCCCGAGAAACGCAAAACCACGATAGCGTATACTATCAGCGTAAGCAAAGGTCGAGCCGACCGGGGGAGAGGCGATGCCAGGCTTGCGCGCGCCACGCAGCGCCCGACCAATTTTGACCATCCTGCTGGCGTTCGCGCTGGGAGTCGGCGCTGGGGGGCTGCTCCCGTTCAGCCAGGCAGAAAATGATCCGCTCTTCCAGCCATTTTGGGAAGCCTGGGCTCTCATCCAGTCGCGCTATATCGACGAAGTCGATGCCGAGCAGTTGGTCGCCGGCGCGCTGACAGGTTTGGTCGACTCGCTGGGGGATGAATTCAGCTATTACATTGCGCCCGAAGTGTATGCGCGCGATTATACCTATTCCGGCGAATTTACTGGCATCGGCGTGATGGTCAAGACAAATAGCCAAGGCGGGATTGTGGTCATGGAGGTGGCGCCCGACTCGCCCGCAGCCGCAGCCGGCGTCTTGGTCGGCGATATCTTTTATGCGGTTGATGGCGAGGCGGTGGCGGGACTCACACAAGACGAGCTGAGCGCCTTGGTGCCCGGCGCGCGCGGCACGAATGTACGCGTCACATTCAGGCGCGGCGCCGCGCTGCATACCTTCGATATTGTGCGCGATGTCTTTGTCGTGCCCAATGTGGCTTACGAACTGCATGGCGACATCGCCTACATCGCCATGCATGCTTTTCACAAGCTGTCGCGCAGCCAACTGGAAGCGGCGCTGGCGGCGCTGGATATGGCTTCGCGAGCCGGGCTGGTCTTTGACCTGCGCGGCAACCCCGGCGGCACGATCGAAAGCGCCATCGATGTCGCCAGCCTGTTTATCGAAGACGAAATCGTTTTGCAGCAAGTCGACCGCGACGGGCAAACCAGCCAGACGCGCGGCGCAGGCGGCAGCGCCAGCATTCACGCCCCCATCGCGCTGCTGGTCGACAGCGAAAGCGCCAGCGCATCCGAGCTGCTGGCCGGCGCGTTGCAAGACCATGCGCGAGCCACCATCATTGGCGAGGCGACCTTTGGCAAAGGCACCGTGCAGGCTATCCAGGAGGTCGCCAATGGCGGGGCGGTTCGCTTGACTGTGCGGCGCTATCTGACGCCACTCGGGCGCAACATCGACCAAACCGGCGTCGTGCCCGATATCATCATTGAGGCAGATGACGATAGTGAAGTCGACGAGCAGCTGACTGCCGCCATCGCCTTTCTTGAATCTCTGCGCAGCTGAATCGGGCTGGACAGAATCGCCGCGCTGTGTTAAACTGTTTACACTACGCGCTGAAATAGTGGTCGGAGGTCTGCGCCATGGCGGTTGTGCTGCAAGTAGCGGCAATCATCATATCCATTGCCTTGATTATCTTGATTTTGCTGCAAGTCAAAGGCGGCGCGCTGGGCAGTCTGCTGGGTGGGGATGCCGGTGGCGGCATTGCCCGCACGCGGCGCGGCTTGGAAAAGACGCTTTTTCGCATCACGATCTTCTTGTCGATCGCCTTTCTGGGCATCGCCCTGTTCGCTGTCGCAACGCTCGGCTGAGCCCTTGCCGCAGACAGCTATTTAGCGTGTTGGCGGAATAAACGTGTTGCGCGGCTTTCGCTGGCAGTTGCTGTTGCTGGCGCTGGCGAGCGCATTGTTTGCTGGCAGCGCCTATTTTCGCCTTTCCCGAGACGCCGCAAGCAGGCCGACTCCGCCGCAGCCAACTCCAACTGCCCAAGCCCCAGCGAGCCCGCCAACAGCCTTCGTTGCCGCCACGCCACCGCCTATAGCCTCCTCGGCACGGTATCGAGAAGGCTTGGTCGGCAGTTTGCAGCGCATAAACCCGCTCTTCGCCCACTTGAATCCAGTTGATCATGATATCTCCAGTCTGATCTTCGAGAGCCCCTTTGTCATCAACGACTATGGCGAGGCTGTCCCGCGCCTGGCGAGCGACCTGGTGATTTCACGCGATGGCTTAGACTATGTGATGCGCCTGCGCGACGATGTGTTCTGGCAAGATGGCCAGCCTCTGACCGCGAGTGATGTGCTCTTCACCGTCGGCTTGATGAGCGACCCAGCCTATGCAACTGTGTCCGCGGCCGCGGCTCTGTGGCGGACTGTCGAAGCGCAGCAACTGGGCGAGCGTTTGCTGCGCATGCGCCTGGCGCAGCCACTTAGCAGCTTTCCGCATCTATTGACATTCGGCATCCTGCCCGAACATGCCCTGCGCGGCGTTTCGGTGGACGAGCTGGCGCAGCACCCTTTTAACCTGTCGCCAATCGGCAGCGGCGCTTATCAACTGGGGCACCTGCATGTCGCGGAAGATGGGCGGATTGATTCCGTCTTGCTCGCGCTTTCGCCGGTCTTTCAGCGGCGTCCGCAAGCGCAGTCGGGTTATCCATTCAAAGAATTGGTCTTCCACCTGTATCCCGACTCGACTGCCGCCATGGCTGCCTACATCGCCGACGAAATCGACGCGCTGGCGACCACCGCGCCGCGGGCGCAGCTGTTGACGCTGCCATGGGCGCGGCTGTACACCCAAACCGAGCCGACTGTGGCGATGTTGATCTTCAACTGGGGCGAAGCGCCTTTTTCCGAACGCCAAGTGCGTCGGGCGCTTTCGCTCAGCCTGGATGTGCCGACTTTGATCGCCCAGACGCTTGGCGCAAGCGCTACGTATGCCGACAGCCCCTACCCGCCCGGCTTCTCAGCCTACCTGCCCCACTCCGACTGGACGCGCAAAGACCTGGCGGAGGCGCAAGCGGCAATCGCGGCCGCTCGAGTTGATGTGTCGGCAGCGACCGCGCAGCCATTCGTGTTCTTGACAGAAGACCGACCTGAGCGCATCGAGCTCGCGCAAGCCATCAGTGGGCAGTGGGCACAGTTGGGCTTCCAGTTTGAGGTTGTGGCGGCTGAAGCGCGGCAATTCCAGGAGCGGTTGGCGGCGGGACAATTTGCTGCGGCGATCGTCGAACAGCGCTATGGCAAAAATCTTGATTTGTTTCGCTTTTGGCATTCGGCGCAGCATAGCGAGGGCGGCAATTATGGCGGCGTCAGCGAGCACGCGCTGGACGAACTGCTGGAAGCCGCCCGCGCCGAGATCTATGGCATTCGCCTGGCAGAGCGCCTGGCGGCATTTCAAGCGGTCTTTGCCGAGGGCACGATCGCCATCCCGCTATATTATCCTCTGTACACATTTGTCGCGCGCGACCGCGTCGAAGGCATACAGCTGGGTTATCTGAGCGCGCCAGCCGACCGATTCCGCAGCATTCAAAGCTGGCGAGCGGCGGAGCTGGCTGCGTGATGTTGGCGTTCCTGGCGCAATATGTCGCGCAGCAGCGCCTTGCGGGCGCGGCCAGCCAGGGTCTCTAGCTTCCGTGTGCCCAGCGGGTCGATCTCTTCGCGCAGCAGACGCAGATCTTCGGCATCAGGCGGCGGAGTTTCGCGCAGGTCGGGCGCGACAGCCAAGGCAAAGCCGGTCTTGCGCTGGGCGCGCCGCAGCTCCACGCCCGGGTGCAAGCTGGTCAGGCGCATCTGTCCGTCCTGCCAGTCGAATTGACCCAGGTCGCTGATCAGATAAACCGGTCCGCCGCCCGTTCTGCGCCAGGGCACATGGCCCATCCCACTGACAAAATCACAAGTCTCCACGAAAGCAAGGCGCGAATGACGCGGCACATACAGGTAGCTGTGGTCGTAGCAGGGCGTCACATCGGGGATGCCGCCGCTGCCGGGCAGGCGCATGCGTGGCTTGTGGACATCCGCGCCAAAAGCGATATTGTTGGTATTGCCTCGCGGGTCGACCTGCGCCGGACGAAAGAATTCTTTCGGTTGAAAACTGGGCAGAATCTCCGCCGCGCCCGTCGCAAAGCCCAGGTGCACCAATCCCTTGCCCACCCATAGTTCTTCGATATTGCTGAGGCTCAGCGCGCCCCAATCTTGCAGCAGCGCCTGGCCAATAGCCGAAGTGAAGCGAGCGTCGGGCGCATAACGCAGCTTGCCCAAGATCAGCCCAGCCGAAACCAATGGCGTATTGATGCCCTGCGCCCACACATCGCCAGCGCGCACCTGCCGCGAGATGCAGACGCTGATGAGTTCGTCGATTGTGTAGTCAGCTGCGCTTGTCATCGCCGCGCACCAAACGCACAAACTGGCGCTTGCCCACTTGCAGCACCGCCGGCAGCATGTCCAATGTAATCACCGTCTGCGGGTTGCCGACTTTTTGCTCGTTCAGGCGCACGCCGCTCTGCTGGATGAGTCGTTTGGCTTCGCCGCGGCTCTTGACCATCTTCAGGCGCAGCAGCACATCGCGGATCTCGGAATCAGCCGACAAGCTGGATTCAGCCATATTTTCGGGCAAGCCGCCCCCGCCGCGAAAGACCTCGTCCCAGCGCGCCTGTGCCGCCTGCGCCGCCGCCGGGCTGTGGAAGATGCCCACGATTTCCCGCGCGAGGCGCATTTTAACATCGTTGGGGTGCGCCTCGCCGCTTTGCAGCTGCGCTTCGCAACGCGCGACCTTGGCCGGCCGCCAACCCAGAATCAGCTTGTGATAGATGCCCATCGCCTTGTCGGGCAGGCTCATCACCTTGCCAAACATATCCCAAGGCTCGGACAGCAAGGGGATGTGGTTGCCCAGGCTCTTGGACATTTTGATTTCGCCATCGGTGCCGGGCAGGCTTTCGCCCATGATGATGGCGATCTGTGGCTTTTGCCCCAAACCCGTCTGCAACTTGCGGCCGGCCACCAGAATGTTGAACAGCTGGTCTTGTCCGCCGACCTGCACATCCGCTTCCTGAGCGACAGCGTCATAGGCTTGCATCAGCGCATAAAAAAATTCGTGCAGATAGATGGCTTTGCCGTCCTCGATGCGCCTGGAAAAGTTCTCGCGCGCCAAGAATTGCTGCACAGTGAAGTGGCTGGCCAGGCGGATGATATCGGCAAAGTCCAGGGGCGCCAGCCATTCGTCATTGCGGCGCACCCGCGTCTTTTCTTTGTCGAGAATCTTGAAAGCCTGCTCGGCATAGGTTTGGGCATTGTCTTCGACATTGCGCATCGTCAGTTGGTCGCGGGCGCTGTCTTTGTCCGATGGATCGCCAATGAGACTGGTGAATGTGCCGACCAGGAAGGTTACATCGTGCCCAAAATCTTGAAATTGCCGCAGCTTGCGCATGGTGATGGTATGCCCCAGGTGCAGGTCGGATGTGCGGGGGTCATAGCCGCAGTAGACGCGCAGGGGCCGCCCTTCCCGCTCGCATTCCAGCAGGCGCGCATGCAGGTCGCGGCGCATAGCCTCGCGCGTATCTGGGTCGCCATACGCCGTGCCCGACATCAAGACTTCAATTTGCTCGTCAATCGCCGTCATCGCCACCACTCTCTTTGTGTCGCAGGTCGGTAACAGCGCCAGTATAGCACAGCGACGCGCCCTTGCTGATGCTGGGCGGCACGCTCTATAATCTGTCTTATCAAGCGAAGGCTCACACATGTTGCGTGAGCGGTTTCGCAGTTAGATATTTGAGAGTGAAGGCGCAGCCATGAGTAACATCCGCGTTCTGTATCGTGGAGATTGCCTTAACATTCTCAACAACTACATTGAGCCAGAATCTGTGGACTTGATCTATCTCGACCCGCCATTTAATTCCAAAGAGCAATATAATCTGCCGTTTCGATCACAAGAAAAGACACATGAGCCAGTTGCAGCATTTGTAGACAAATGGGTTTGGAAGGAGTTTACAGATGAGCACGGCGATAGCGACAACACGCAACTAGAGAGGCTTAGAAAACATCCCAGACTCTCAGGGCTTGCAAGCATTATCGACTTGGCTCGTGAAAGTGATACGCCATCCGCAAGCATGGCCGCCTATGTGCTGAACATGGCATATCGTTTAGATGCAGCGCGGCGTGTATTGAAAGAAACAGGCAGCATATTTTTACACTGTGATCCAACAGCGAATTATTATCTCCGATTTGCAATGGATATTATATTTGGAAGGGATAATTACCGTAACGAGATAATTTGGCATTATACGGGAGGTGGCAGAAGCAAGACATACTTTTCGCGTAAACACGATACGATTCTGTACTATAGCAAATCCAACAAATGGACATTCAACGTGGACGAGATTTGGATTCCTTACAAGGAAACAAGCGGGTATACAAAAGGCGGCATCACTTCAAGTACAGGCAAGCGCTACATGCCTCATCCAGATGGAACCCCGGTAGATGATGTCTGGGATATTCCTATAATCAACCCACTATCTAAGGAGCGTCTCGGCTATCCCACTCAAAAACCTCTCAAATTGCTAGAGCGCATCATTAAAGCTTCAAGCAAAGAAGGAGACCTGATCCTAGATCCTTTCTGTGGCTGCGGCACGGCTGCGCACGCTGCAGAGAACCTGTTTCGGAGTTGGATAGGCATAGACATTTCACGATTTGCCGTATCTTTGATACGTCACAGGCTGGCAAACAATTTTTCAAATTTGGCAGAGGTTGGGATAAAGACTTTTGGACTGCCCGAAAATGTTGCCGATGCCCGTGAGCTGGCTGGGGCAGATCCATTTGAATTCCAAAAATGGGTCTGCGGCAGAATTGGGGTCAACCAACTCGGACAACGGCTAGGAGCCCGTGGGCCTGATGGAGGCATTGATGGCGTAATTGAATTAGACATTATCGGAGACTATAATCACAAGACTGGTAAGGCGACTGTTGAGAGAGTGACTGGAATTGTACAAGTTAAGGGTGGCAATGTTTCCGCCGATAGTGTCCGCGCGTTGGAAACTGTGGTCAGAAGAAGCGGCTCAATTTTTGGGATTATGGTTTGCTTTGAAGATCAAATGCGAACAGTCAACAATCAGCGCAGCAAGGATACTTGGAGTGATGTGAGTGGCGTTTATCCATTCATACAAGGCTTTAGTATTGAAGACCTCCTAGCAAGGAAGAAGCCATCGCTTCCGCCATTGTACGGCTTGCACTCTCGTGGGCGGCTTACATAGGCGGATGCACATTCCGAGGTGAAATTCGCTTATGAATGATGAAACGCAGAGAGTGCAGTCATGAAACGCATGAGCAGCGCCGAAGTCCGGCAAGCCTTTCTCGACTTCTTTGAAGAGATGAATCATCGCCCGGTCGCCTCGTCTTCGCTGGTGCCGGCGGATGACCCCACGCTGCTCTTTGTCAATGCGGGCATGGTGCAGTTCAAAGATGTTTTTTTGGGCTTGGACAAGCGCAGTTACAGCCGCGCCGCCACCTCGCAAAAGTGCATGCGCGTCAGCGGCAAGCACAACGACCTGGAAAATGTCGGGCCTTCGCTGCGCCACCACACCTTCTTCGAGATGCTGGGCAATTTCAGCTTTGGCGATTACTTCAAGCGCGATGCCATTCGCTATGCCTATACGCTGCTGACCCAGGTGTTTGAATTGCCGCCCGAACGGCTGGTCTATACCGTCTATGCGAACGACGACGCAGCCTACAGCGCTTGGGTGGACGAGCTGGGCATCGACCCCAAACGGGTCGCCCGCATGGGGCCTGACACCAACTTCTGGCAAATGGCTGACACCGGTCCCTGCGGACCCACCTCCGAGATTCACTGGGACAAACAGCCGCAGCTTGGCGAAGACGGAATCATCCGCCAGCTGCAAGCCGAAGATGAGCGATTTCTGGAAATCTGGAATCTGGTTTTTATGCAGTTCAACCGCCAACAGCCCGACCCCCAGCACAGCGGATTGCACGATGTGCCGCTGCCAGCGCCGGGCGTCGACACCGGCTTGGGCTTGGAGCGCCTTGTTTCGGTGCTGCAAGGCGTCGAAGCCAACTATGAAACCGACTTGTTCATGCCCATCATCCAGCGCGCGCAAGAGCTGGCCGGGCATAGCGATGCCCAGCGCGATGCCAATATCGTGCCCTACCGCGTGATTGCCGATCATGCGCGGGCAGCGGTTTTCCTCATCAGCGATGGTGTCTTGCCTGGCGCGAAAGGGCGCGCGGCCATCCCCCGCATCGTCATTCGGCGGGCGGCGCGTTTTGGCAGCAAGCTGGGCTTTGACCGTCCCTTCCTGGCAGACATCGCGCAAGCTGTCATCGACAACATGGGCGCGCATTACAGCGAGCTGGTGGAACAAGCCGATAGCATCAAACATATCATCACGCTGGAAGAAGAGCGCTTCCACCGCACCATGCAGCGCGGCTTGAACGAGCTCGACAACATGCTGGAGCAGCTGGAGGCGGGCGGCGAGCTGTCTGGAGAACAGGCTTTTTATCTGAAAGCGACGCTGGGCCTGCCCTTTCAGGTGACCCGCGATGTCGCCGACGAGCGCGGCTTTACGATTGATGAAGCTGGCTTCTTCGCCGCAGAGGCGGAGCACGCGCGCATCAGCGGCGGCGGGCAAGCTATGGGCGAAATCGAGTCGGGCGCGGCGTATGCTGCTGTGCTGGCATCGTTGCAAGCGGATGGACAGCTGCCAGCCTCAGGCGTGGACTATGATCCCTACAGCGATGCGCCTGTGCAAACGACTGTGCTCGCTCTGCTGCAAGACGGAGGCCCGCTCGACAAGCTCATCGTGGGCGAGCGCGCCGAAATCGTTTTGGCTGCGACCAGCTTTTATGTCGAAGCCGGCGGACAGGTCAGCGATAGGGGCAGCATTCGCGGCGACGACTGGGAAATCGAAGTCGACGCCATGAAGCAGCCGGTTAAGGGCATGATCGTGCATGTTGGCGAGGTGGTGGAAGGCAGTCCCGCCGTCGGCGACCACGCGACCGCCAGCATCGACCGGCAGCGCCGCAGCGACATCATCCGCAACCACAGCGCCACGCATCTGCTGCATGCCGCCTTGCGCAATCAACTGGGCGCGCATGTGCAGCAAAAGGGCTCGCTGGTCGCGCCAGGCCGGCTGCGCTTCGATTTCTCTCATCCTGAAAAAGTCGAGCCCGCTCAGTTGGCTGCCATCTCCGCCGAAATCAATGGCGTCATCGTGGACAACTATGGCGTGCGCGCGCAGGTCAAACCGCTGGAGCAAGCCCGTCGAGAAGGGGCAATGGCGCTCTTTGGCGAGAAATACGACGATGAGGTTCGCACCGTAGCCATCGCATCGCCGACTGGTGTATACAGCTACGAATTGTGCGGTGGTGCGCATGTCGCTCACACAGCCGAAATCGGCAGCTTCGTCTTCACCAGCGAGGGCAGCGTCAGCGCTGGCATCCGCCGCGTTGAGGCTTTGACGGGTCATGCCGCCGCCCGATACCTGGCTGACAAGCTGGATATGCTGCAGCGAGTCGTCGAGCGGCTTGGCGCAGCGCCAGAGCAAGCGCTGGGGCGCGTTGTGGCTTTGCAAGAGGAATTGTCTGCCGAGCGCCGTGATAACGAGACATTGCGGCGCAAGTTGGCGAAGAACGACTTCGCCGACTTGTTGACCGGCGGCTTCGAGAGCTTGAATGGCAGGCAGGCCCTGCTGGCGCAGTTGGACAACACGCCCATGGAGGCTATGCGCGATATGGCCGACTGGTTCCGCAACCGCGTCGACCGTGGCATCTTGGTGCTGGCCAGCGACAATGGCGGCAAACCCCAGATTGTCGTGGCGGTCTCTGATGAGCTGGTGAAAGAAGGCACGCGCGCTGGCGACTTAATCAAACCGATCGCCCGCGTGGTGGGCGGCGGGGGTGGCGGACGCCCACAGATGGCGCAGGCTGGCGGCCGCGACAGCAGCAAAATCGCCGCGGCGCTGCAAAAAGCCCGTGAATTGATCGCCAGCCGCTAACGACTTGCGCAGGCGTGGTTGATGTCCGTCATCCTTGAACAATTGCGTCTCGCGCCCAACGATACCCTCGCCAGCATTCGCGCGAGCTTGTCGCAGTTGCGCGGCAAACGCGTCGTGCTGATTTGGACGCCCGACTGCGACAATCTCAAACGGCGGCTCGACCTGGTGCTGATCCAGCGAGAAGCCGACCGCAACGCTATCCAACTGGCGATTGTCGCGCAGGACCCGAGCCTGCAAGCGCATGCCGCCGAGCTGAACATCAGTTGCTTTGATTGCATTGAAGCCAGCCAAAACCAGCGCTGGAAACGCAGCCGCAACAAAGTCTTCCTGCCTCGCTATCATCGTCCGCGCGCCGATTTGCAGGCGGCAGATCTAGCGCAGATTGCCGACAGGCTGGCTGCCTCGCGCCAAAAAAACAAATGGCGAATCCGGCTGGCGCGCGCCGCTGTCATCCTGCTCTTGTGCGCAGTCATGGGCGCGCTGGTTTATGTCATTGCGCCCGGCGCGGTGGTTCGCGTTTCTCTGCGCAGCGAGCGAGTCGGCGTCGAAGTCGAAGTTATTGCCGATGCCAAAGCCGCGGCGGTCGAGCAAGCGCGCGCGTTGATCCCGGCGATCGAGCTGCGCGAGACAGTCCAAACCAGCGCGAGCATCCCCAGCAGCGGCCGGGAATGGCTTGAAGGCGAGTCCGCAGTTGGTGTTGCGACCTTCACCAATCTCACCAGCCAGCCCGTTGACATTCCTGCCGGCACAGCCTTGAGCGCCAGCGCGGGCGAGCCGGTTCTGTTTGTGACAAGTGCCGATGGGGTCGTGCCCGCTGGCATCGGACGCAGCTTTGACGCAGCGATAGTGGCTGCTGAAGGCTATAGCGGCAGCATCGGCAATGTCGACGGCGGCATGATCAACCGGGTATTCGGACCACTGGCTGAGCGTGTTTCGGTCGTCAATGTTTCGCCGACGACCGGCGGGAGCGACCGCAGCGTCCAGGTGGTTGCAGCCGAAGACCGAGAGCGCTTGCTGGATATTGCGCGGCTGCAGCTGCAATCGCAGGCTTACGACCGCATGCGCGCCAGCTTGTCGGAAAGCCATGTCATCGTCATCGAGTCGCTGCAAATCGTAGACGAACGCAAAGACTGGCTGGACTATTCCGCCGTTGTCGGCGCGCGCAGCAGCGAATTGTCACTGACCATGCGCGCTGTGGTTGCGGCGTTGGCGGTGGACGAGAATCTGGCGCGGCAGGTCGCGCTGGCGCAGCTGGAGGCGGCTGTGCCCCCCGACATGACGCTCATGAGCGATACGCTAGCGTATGAGCGCGGCGCATTCAATCTGTCGCGCGCCAAAGAACAGATTCGCTTCCGAACCTTTAGCAGCGGCGTTGCGCTGGCTGCTTTGGATGTCGCTGCCCTGCGCGAGCAACTGGCTGGCGCAGAGCTGGGCGAAGCGCAGCAGATCATGCGCGGCAACCGGGCTTTCGCGCAGCAGCCTCCGCCACGGCTCAGCCTGCACCCGTCTGGGTTCGGGCGCATGCCACTTTTGCCCATACGCATTCATATCGAAGTCCAGGCAGCCTCATGAGCGGGCGTCTGTTGGGGGTTGATTATGGGAAAAAGCGCATCGGCCTGGCGGTCAGCGATGCCTTGGGCATCAGCGCGCGCGAGCTGGCTGTTTTGCCGAGTCGCGGCGCCAGCCAAGATTTTGCCGCTATCTGCGATGTTGCCCTGCGCGAACGGGCTGTGGCGCTTGTGGTTGGCGTGCCGGTCAATCCCAACGCGCCGCCCGGCATCGTCACGCAAGCCGACATCGTCCGCGACTGGATTGCCAGGCTGCGGAAGGCGACTCATCTGCCTGTGCATGAGATAAGCGAATACCTGACCAGCGAAGAAGCGCGGACTATGGCGCGTATGCTGCAACGGCGCGCCCATGAGCCGATCGACGACCTGGCTGCCTGCGTTATTCTGCAATCCTTTCTGGACGCGCGCAGCCGCTGAATTATCGCCGCCCCTATGCTATATTGACGCTATGGCAAAGCAGCGAGCCAAGATCTGTGCGCAGCCTGCATGACACCCAGCCCAGCCCCCGCGCCAGCCTTCGCCGCCGCGACGACGGGTTGCGCGCGCCGCCTCGCTGGCTGTTTTGGGGCATCGTCTTGGCTTTTCTCGCGTTTGCGCTGGGCGTCGCTTTCGCCGTGATTGGCTTTCGCGAGATCTTGCAGCCAGCCCAGCAGCAGCGCATTATCGACCAACTGCCATTTATGCGCGTCCTGCGCAAACCGACCCCGGCCGGTGGCGTATTTCCGACGATCGCCGCGCCCATTGATGAAGGAGCGGCTTTGTCATTGTTGGACCTGCCGCTGGATTCGCCGCCGCCGACCATGACCTCAGCGCCGATACGCATTGCAGAGACTGCGCCGCCAAGTCCGCTCCCCGCCACAGCCACAAACACCCCACCTGTCATCAGCCCGCCTACAGCGACCGCCTTGCCGCCATCGCCTGCCCCGCCAGTGGATTTTCTGCCGTCCAGTGCGCGCATAGATGGCATTTTGCACCAGCAGCAGACCTGGAACAACTGCGGCCCCGCGACCATTACTATGGCGCTCAGCTTTCACGGCTGGCGCGAGTCGCAAGCCTATGCTGGCGGCATCCTGAAGCCAAACCGCGAAGACAAGAATGTCAGCCCGAGCGAGCTGGTCGACTTTGTGCGCGCGGAGAGTTTTGTCGAGGCGATTGCGCGCGTGGGCGGCTCGCTGGAATTGTTGAAACGTCTCGTGGCGAATGGCTTCCCCACCGTGATTGAAACCGCCGCCATGTTCGAAGGCTATGACTGGATCGGCCATTATCGCGTGGTGGTCGGCTATGACGATGCCTATCAGCAATTTTATTTCTATGACAGCTTTTTGGGCGTCGGCGCTGATGCCAACGGCGTAACCGAAGGCTATGCCCGAGTCGACAACGATTGGCGCGCATTCAACCGCACCTTCATCGTCGTCTATCATCCCGAGCGCGAGGCATTGCTGCGCAGCTTGTTGGGGACGCATTGGGACGAGGCAGACGCAGCGCAGATCGCTTTCGAGACGGCGCGAAGCGAGGCGCGCAGCAACCCCCAGGATGCCTTCGCCTGGTTCAATATGGGCAGCTCGCTGGTGGCGCTGGGGCGGCATCAAGAAGCGGCGGCGGCATTTGACCAAGCGACCAGCACAGGCCGGCTGCCCTGGCGCATGATGTGGTATCAACATGGCGCATTCGCCGCGTATTTTGCCGTGGGCCGCTATCAGGATGTATTGACCCTGTCCGCGCATAACGAAAACACCGCCCCCGAGCTGGAAGAAACCTATTTTTGGCGCGGACGCGTCTATGCGGCGCAGGGGCAGAATCAGCAAGCAGCCGCGGCTTATCGGCGCGCTTTGGGCTACAATCCCAATTATGCAGCGGCGCGCCAAGCGCTAGACAGCCTAAGCCAGTGACCCACATGGCGCACGGCGCGCAAAACCAGGCGCGAAACCGGCGCATCGCCCGTTCGACCGCAACAGTCATGCTGGCTTTCGCCACAGCCAAGCTCATCAGCCTGGCGCAGACGCTGATCATCGCCCAAGTCTTTGGGGTGGGCAGCGAGCTGGACGCCTATGTCGCCGCCAACCGCATCCCCGAGCTAATCGTCATCTTGATCTCTGGCGGCGCGCTGACGCATGCGTTCATTCCCATCTTCAGCGGCATGCTCGCCAAGGGTCGGCAAGCGGAAGCCTGGCGTTTGTCCAGCAACTTGATCAACACCATTTTTACGCTGGCGCTTTTGACAAGCGCGGCGGTTTTCGTGCTTGCGCCCTGGCTGGTGCGGGTTTTGGTCGCGCCGGGCTTTGATGCGCCGACCTCGCAAAACACCATCGATATGATGCGCATCTTGCTGCTGAGCACGGTTATTTTTTCTGTCAGCGGCATCTTCAGCGGCATCCTCAATTCGCATCAGCATTTTCTGCTGCCGGCTTTGGCGCCCATTATGTTCGATCTGGGCATTCTCTTCGGCGTGCTTTTTCTGCTGCCAATATTCGGCGTACAGGCAATCGCCTGGGGCGCGGTCATCGGCGCGGCGCTGCATTTTGGCGTCCAACTGCCCGGTTTGGCGCGCTACAAAATGCGCTGGCGGCTCGAGCTGGGCTTGGGCAACCGACAGTTGTGGCGCGTTGTCTGGCTGATGCTGCCGCGCATAGGCGGGCTGGGCGTGTTCAGCCTGAATTTCCTGGTGATGAACAACATCGCCTCGCGGCTGGGCAGCGGCTCGGTCAGCGCGCTGGATTGGGGCTGGCGCTTGATGCAGATCCCGCAGACACTGATCGGCACCGCCATGGGCATCGTGATCTTTCCGACCTTGGCCGCGTTGAGCGAGATGAACGACCTGGCGGGCAAGCGCTCGGCCATGTCGGGGGCGCTGCGTTTCATCCTGGTGTGCAGCCTGCCATCGTCTGTCGCCTTGATTGTATTGGGCAGACCGCTGATCAGCCTGCTGGAACGCGGTGCCTTTGATTCATCGGCCTCGGCGCTGGTCTACAGCACATTGAGCATGTTCACGCTGGGCTTGGTCGTGCATGCGGCGCTGGAGGTGATCGCGCGCAGCTTTTATGCCGACAAAGACACCTTGACACCGCTCTTCGCCGCCTTGGCTGGCGCGCTGGTCAATTTTGCAGCCGCCCTCGTTTTGAGCGAAGTCGAGCTTGTCGATGCGGCTCGCTTTGGCAATGCCGTGGCGCGCTCGCTGCCCTGGCTGGGCTTGCCGATCGAAATCGGCAATGTAAGCGGACTGGCGCTGGCCAATTCGCTGGGCGTCATGGTTGAGGCGCTGGCGCTGCTGCTGGTCTTGCGGCGGCGCTGGCATGGAGCGCGCGAAAATGAGTTGGCAAGCACGTTGATGAAAACCTTGGTCGCTTCGCTGATTATGGCGACTGTCATCGTAGCCGCCGATGCGCTGTGGATAATTGGACTGCCCGGGCGCGGCTTGATCATGACCATCGCGCGGCTGGCTTGTGAAAGCCTGCTGGGGCTGGCGGCTTTTGCGCTGGCAGCCTATGCGCTGAAGATGCAAGAGGTATCGGAATTGCGCAGCATGTTGCGGCGCTCGCCATAAGAAATGCGCAAGAAAGGACGCGTATGCCATTCGCTATCAAATCGCTGACCTTGGGCGCATTTGCCACCAATGCCTATCTGGTGGCGGATACCGCGACCCAAAACGCCCTGTTGATTGATCCGGTCGACAGCCCCGAGACCATCCTGGCGGCGGCTGCAGAAGCGGGCTGGCGCATACAGATGATGGTCGCCACGCACGCCCATCTCGATCATGTGCTGGCGGCTGGCGCGCTCAAGCGGCGCTTGCGCATCCCCTTCCTCGCGCACAAAGAGACCCCGCCCCTGCTGCAAGACGTGCCGGCGCAAGGTCTCTACTTTGGCTTGGGCGAGCTGACCGCGCCGCCCGCGCCCGACCAGCTATTGGACGATGAAGACATGATCCGTTTGGATAGCCTGGCATTCAAGTGCCTGTATACGCCCGGACACGCGCCCGGGCACATCAGCTTGCTGATGGAAAAAGCCGGGACACTATTCAGCGGCGATACGCTCTTTGCTGGCAGCATAGGCCGCACTGACCTGCCCGGCGGCGACCATGCGCTGTTGATGCGCTCGATCATGGACAGGCTGATGCCGCTGGACGACAACGTGCGCGTGCTGCCCGGGCACATGGGCGAAACGACCATCGGGCGCGAGCGCAGGACCAACCCTTTCCTGCTCGCCCAGCGTTAAGCCACCGATGCGGATATTGACATTGTTTTTGGATGGCATCGGCTTGGGAGCGGACGACCCGCTGCGCAACCCCTTCGCCGTCGCCCAAACGCCACACATGCGCAGCTTGAGCAATGGGCAGCGCTGGCTGGCGCGCACCAGGACGCAGCAGAGCGAACGCGCCATTTTCGTCCCGACCGATGCGCGGCTGGGCGTGGCGGGCCGCCCCCAAAGCGGCACCGGGCAAGCGGCGCTGCTGACCGGCGTGAATGTGCCAAAAAGGGTCGGACGGCACTATGGCCCAAAACCCGATGCCACAACCCGGTCGATCATCCGCGAGCACAGCCTTTTCATGCGGCTGCGGGCTGGCGGCAGGTCGGCAAGGCTGCTGACAGCCTATCCAGAGCGGCTGCAGAGAGACTGGCAACGCGGCAAGACATTGCGCTCCAGCATCCAACTGGCGGATTTCGTGGCGAATGGCGCGCACTTTGGCATTGACGACCTGCGGCAGCGGCGCGCTTTGACGGCGGAATGGACGACCGAGGGCTGGCGGCGGCACATGAAGCTGGACGACCTGCCCGACTACAGCCATGCAGCGGCCGGGCGATTGCTGGCGGAGCTTTCGGGGGGCTATGACTTCGCATTTCACTCGCATTGGACGACCGACCGCATCGGGCATCGCGGCACGCTCGCGCTGGGCGTGGATTTGCTGGAGCGATTTGACGCGCTGCTGGGCGGTTTGCTGGCGGCTTGGGACGACGAAGCTGGCTTGATCGTCATCACCAGCGACCACGGCAATATGGAAGACCTGGGCACGCGCCGGCACACCTTGAATGCCGTGCCCACAGTCATCGTCGGTTCGCGCGCGGCTGAGTTCGCGCAGGGCTATCAAAACCTGACCGACTTCGCGCCCGCCTGCGAGAGGCTGCTGCGCCATGTCGGCTGAACCTGCGGCGGCAGACCGTCCATTTGACAGCGGCGTCATCCGATCGATCCTGGCCATCGTATTCGCGCGGCTGGTCATCAATGTCAGCAAACGATTCGCCTATCCGTTTGTCTCGGCGATTGGCAGCACGTTTGGCGTATCCGCCGTCAGCGTGCAGAATGTCATCGCCCTGACCAACGGCGCGGGTTTGTTCAGCCCCTTGCTGGGCACGATATCCGAACATTTCGGCCGCAAAACAGTCATGGTCGGCGCGCTGCTGATGATGACCGTGATGAGTCTGCTGGGCGCGCTCTTTGCTGAATGGGGCGTGTTTGTGCTGGTGATGTTTGCGCTGGGCGTGGGCAAAATCACCTACGACCCGACCTTCCAAGCCTACCTCGGCGATGTAATCCCTTTCAGTCGGCGCGCGCGTGTGATGGGCTTTGCCGAGCTGAGCTGGGCGCTTTCACTGGTCATCGCCGCGCCTGTCGCCGGCTTCCTGCTCGAAGCCAGCAGCCTGCAAGCCGTTTTTCTGTTTATCGCGGCATTGCTGGGCTTGGGCACATTGGCTGTTTGGCTGTTTGTGGAAGCCGATGCTGACCCCCAGCGCAGCCACGACCGCCTCCGCGTCATCAATCCTTTGGCAGCCATGCGCCGCGTCAGCCGCCACCCGCCAGCCATGTTCGCCTTGCTGTTTTCGGTGTGTTTGACCACCGGTCATGAGACATTTTTCATCAATTATGGCTTGTGGATGGAGGACTCGTTCGACTTGCAGCTGACGGCGCTGGGCACATTGACCATCCTTATCGCCATCGCCGAGATCGTGGGCGAATTCATCGTCATCACCCTCGCCGACCGGCTGGGCACGAAACGCGCCGCCGCGACTGGCATGTTGATGGCCGCGGGCTGCTTTTTCTTTATCCCCAGCTTGTCCTTCAGCCTGCCCCTGGCCATGCTGGGCATATTTGTCCTGTTCGTCAGCATCGAGACAGCCATCGTGGCATCGTTGCCCCTGTTCACCGAAGTCATGCCCGACGCGCGCGCGGTGATGATGTCGGCCAACCAGGGCGCGCATTCGCTGGGCAGGGTGGTCGGCGCGGCGCTGGGCGCATCTATTTACCAAGCCAGCGGCGGCGACTTCGCCCTCATCGGCACGCTGGCGGGCTTGCTGGGGCTGGTGGCGGCACTGTCTTTGCTGCGGGGCGTGCGCATCGGCAACGTGGCGCAAAAATGAAGGAGAGACTACCATGCTGCGGACGCGTGGGCTAAACTCCCCTTTCGCCCGCTGAGGGCAAGGGACCGGGGGCTTGGCTGCCATATCCACGCAAATCGCCCCCAAATGAACGGCGCAGACCGCCCTTGCCTTTGCTCGCAAGCTGTGCCATATGAGACTTTACGATGTATTTTGCGTATTCTTATTGTAGAGTCGGTACAGGAACAAGCTCACGAATTCGTCTATCTATGAATTGGCAAATTTGGAAAACCATCAGGCTTCTTTTTGAGGATAAGAAACATGCTCAGCGTGGATGGACTTGTGGGTTATTCGTTGATTCGCTTGGCTAGAATCTTGTCAACTTTATTTACCCCCCCCCCGCCGGGGGGGGGGGGGGGGGGGGGGGGGGGGGGGG
>JAPOSR010000046.1:9270-18149 GCA_026709625.1 Chloroflexota bacterium | reverse complement strand
CTCATCTAACTGCATTGTAGCACATTATGTTTGGCTAGTCAAGTATGTAATTCCCGCGCAATAGATAGTTCATGGTAGGGTCGCAATGTAGAAACAAACTGCCTGTCGGTTTGAGGGCACGACGGCACTCGCGCAATCTATTCGCCATATATGACAAATAGGCTAGCTCGCTACCTTCGCCGAGAATCACACGCAGCCCTTCCATGGTAGGCGCAAGTTTTGGATCGCTGGCAACTTCATGGAAGTCATCAATGGCTTCGTGCCAACGCCAGGTATCGTCAAAGGCAACCCATTGCGCGCCACCGATGTAAGCGTTGTAAATGCGCTTGGAATTGAACGGCGGGTCAAGGTAGACTAGGTCTACAGATTCGTCGGGGATATACTCTCGCATGATGTCGAGACAATCCCCATAGTAGAGGCGATTTGACATTGATTTATCACTTTTAGACGGTGGGATTCTAGACTACCCTATGTGTCAAAGCCCGCAACTTATAATTGCGGAAATATTCCACTGCAACTCATCTATCTCCAACCGAAACTCCGGATACACGATGCTCTCCCTTCTTATTTGACTATGCCTACACTATATCACCCCTCAAAAGGCGTGTCAGGGGCAATTAGTATCAATTTGATAGTTGCGTTGGATTGGTTTTGCTTCAGCCCTGGCAACCTAGTCGCGATGTTGCTTGTGCGCGCGTGGCGTACCTGCGCGTGTGCACGCACGTGCGCCCGTCTAAGCCATTTTAAGGAAGCCCATGCCTTCTAGGTCAAGAGCGTCGCGCAGCAGCGCGCCCTATGCGCCACAGCGTCTAAACGAAGTAGCCGGGCGCAACCGCGCTGTTTCTCCCCGTGGACAAGCTATAGGCATACAAACGGGTGTCTGGTGTTCGCAGTGCCCCATCACGCGTCCACTGCTCGCCGCCATTGCCGCGAATAATATAACTTGAGCCGCGTTCCTGCCCATCCCTCAATGGGTTGAAGCCCTGCGTCCACGACCAACGCGCAATATGCTCGCCGTCTTGAATCACATCGACAATATGCCCAAAACTTTCAAGCGCAAAGCCATATTTGCGATTGCTAATGCGGCGGCTCGATTCAAGACGAAAGGCAGCATTGCGATAACGACGGCTCGACGAATCCGATTCGTTCAGCGCGCGCACGCCACTAACATCCGTATTGACTTCCCACGTGCCTGCCACAATCGGCATTGTGTATCTGCCAACTCCAGCCTCGTCATTTTCGTTGCCATCGGTCTGACCAGCATGCAGCATAATCACATCGCCATTCCAATTGAACCGTATCACTACCCCATGCTGATACGATGACCACCCGTATTCCTGCCAGCCAAGAAAATTAGTCGCTATTCCGAAGAACCAACCCCACTGCGATTTGTCAACAAACGATATAAGCGCCTGCCACAAACAATCACCAGGCGCAACTAGCGCATTTTCCACACGAATCTGCGTCGAATTGTAACGAACATTGGTCATGCGCATATATTCGTACAAAAGCTGCGCGCTTCCACCGCCACCATCGTAACCCGTTTCGGTCGGGTCTTGCTGATAGGTAACTTCATCGGGAATAGGTCGCCCGCCTGTCCAATTGGCATGGCGAATCACAGGCGAACCACCAACAGCGACCGCGCCGTCCAACCGATTCAATTTTGACTGGTAACGTTCAATGCTGCCCGCCGCTAGCGGATTGAATGCGCCGTATTTCTCAAGGTCATCAACGCTGCCAATTAAGCCAACAATCGTATCGGATACAACAATTGGCGTTGGCAAACCCGCGCCGGTGCGAAACCCATCCACGCTCGCGTAGATTTCCTGCAATTGCGTCAAGTCCGCGCGCTGCTGAGGATCAACAGGCAATCGTCCGCCACGCACATCAATGTTGACATATCGATCGCTGCCATAGCTCTTTTCTGCATATACAGTCCGCGGCAATGTGCCATCCGCGCCATTAATCAGCACAATCTCGAATCGCTGACTCAACGGAAAAGACGGTAACATAAAGCCATTCCCTTACTGCTCGAATATGTGAACATGGCCAGCTTGAAGAGTAATCTGATTGGTAGCATCCGCAGTATCCAAACTAAGCCCAATCCAAGTTAGCTTGACGCCATCAGATACAACGCCGCCCGATACGCTAACCGCGCCTTCGTAACGATGCGCATTCTCTGGACGATTCATCTTGATTGTTTGCGGATGACGCAAATTGCCATCGTAATATATGCCCAACACGCCACTGACCTCGCTATTCATGATGCTGGAGCGCATTTGCAAACCAACGCATAATAGCCATCTGCCAGCAGGCAATAGAATCTTGCCTTTGTTTACGCCGCTTGTATAGACCTCCATTCCAGCAGGTGTCTTTGCGGGGTGCTGCGTGAAGTTGATAATGCGCTCAGTGGCATCGCCATCGGCAGGCACAGTAAATGGGCCACGCCCATCCACAATGCCCGTATCTGTAACATCACTCGCTACATCCGACGTCCCCAAATGCGATTCGCGCCCGCTTTGAAACCCTCGGACGCGATAAATCGAAATCGGAGTAAAAGAATTTAGTGGAGAATGTAGGTAGCTAGTTATCAATATATCGCCGCCAACTGCAAAGCCATTGCTTCCAATCGCATCGCCGCCGCTAATGCCTAGCTGAATTACCGCTTGAGGAAGAAAAGGAGAAACCGGAGAATCGAAAACTTCGCGCATTGGCAATATACGCACATAGCGATTTTGATTGAATACTTGAAGGGTAATGCTGTTATTTATAATTCCGATAGCATTAGATTGATTCGCGTTGTTAACAGAAAACAACTTATCTGGCTCAAACATAAAGATTGAGTTATTGACACCAATTGCCCAAAGCTCGCCATCCTCGCGCGTGGTCGGCATAGCGATGCCAGTGTTTTTCCATCTGTCAGTAATTTGAAAACTGCTGCCAGTTGTACGTCCAATCAATTGCAATCCAAAGCCGCCCGGCATGCCACGCGCGCCCATCGGTCCATCCCAACGAACAGGCGTGGTATAGGTAACCGCCGTCGCGCCTCGCGCCACGCGCTGAAAGGTTGCGTAAACAGGCTGATTCGTATCAGGCGGCTGCGCTGCCCAATTGGATGGCAAAGCTGGCGTGTCATCGGCGCTCGCTAGCGAGCTATTGGTGGGCGCGCTTGGCGCTGATGCCGCCGCGCGAAACAACAACCGTTCAAAGCTGCCCGCCAAGCCATCATCGCCGCGCTCCCCGTCCCAGCGCACTGGTGTTGTGTAATTGACAGCAACCGCACCACGTTCTACCCGTTGTATAACTACCCATACAGGATGAACTGAATCAGGTGGCTGCGTCGACCAATTGGCAGGCACAGAAGGCGTGTTATCCGCACTTGCCAACATGCCGCTGCTTGGCGCACTGGGCGCAGTATTGTTTGCACGATATAAGGCACGTTCAAAACTGCCCGACAAGCCATTTGTGCCGTCTACGCCGTCCGCGCCATCCAAACCATTCCAACGAACAGGCGTGGTATACATAACGCCAGTGTCGCCGCGCTCGACGCGCTGAATAGTAACCCAAATTGGATCATTCCCACTTGGCGGACTTGCTTGCCAACCACTCGGCGCGCTTGGATCATCTCCAGCAGCGTTAACTTGCATAGGCGAAGTCGGTATATCGGGCGCGGTAGTCGCGGCTCTATACAATGCCCGTTCAAAGCTGCCAGCCTCGCCCGGCGCGCCATCCCACCGACGTGGCGCAGTATAGGTAACAGTCGTCGAGCCGCGCGCTATTCGCTGAATCGTTGCCCATGTCGGATTATCTTCGTTATCTGGCGGCGTCAACGACCACCCACTTGGCAGGCTTGGCACATCCTCTTGATTGGGGACCGAGCCATTGGCTGGCGTATCTGGTGCCGCGGCAGCCGCTTGATACAAATGTCGCTCGTAACTTCCCGCGATTCCACCGCTTGGGCCAGCCGGGCCATTCCACCGACGCGGCGTGGTATAGGTAACTGCGGTGCTATCGCGGTCGACACGCTGCACAGTTGCCCATATCGTCAAATCGCCGCCAGGCGGCTCAATTGACCAATTGCTAGGTACAGAGGGAGAATCGTCCGCGCTAACGATTGTTGCTGGCGAGCTTGGTGCATTGGGCGCATTTTCTCTAGATCGATATAACGTCCGTTCAAAGCTGCCAGCCGCGCCACGTAAGCCATTCCACCGCCGAGGCGCAGTATAGGTAACATTGCGGCTATTTCGTTGTACGCGCTGAATCGTCACCCATATCGTGTCACCACTTGGCGGACTAGCTTGCCAATTATTGGGCACACTCGGATTTCGCAACTCGGTATTCAAGGTGCTATTGGCAGGCGCATCGGGCGCAGTATTCGCCGCTCGATATAATGTCCGTTCAAAGCTGCCAGCAGGTCCATCCCAACGAACAGGCGCAGTATAGGTGACCGTTGTTGAACCTCGCGCAACACGCTGTACAGTTGCCCATATCGGCGTATCACCGCTTGGCAGGCTAGCTTGCCAACCGTTCGGAACAGATGGCGTGTCGTCTTCGTCTGCCAATGTACTATTGGCTGGCGTAGACGGCGCGCTAGCCGCTGCCCTGTACACAGTCCGTTCAAAGCTGCCAGCAGGTCCATCCCAGCGAACTGGCTCGGTATAGGTAACCGTTGTTGAACCTCGCGCGACGCGCTGCGCGCTAGCCCATACCGGCAAAGCGCCACTTGGCGGATTAGCTTGCCAATTGCTCGGTACAGATGGCGCGGCATGCGCATCGCTAATAGAACTAGGCGCAGTCGGCGTAGACGGCGCGCTAGCCGCCGACCTGTATACAACCCGCTCAAAGCTGCCCGACAAACCATCCAAGCCATCCCAGCGCCGTGGCGTAGTATAGGTGACCGTTGTTGAACCTCGCGCGACACGCTGTACAGAAGCCCAAATAGCCACATTGCCACCTGGCGGACTTGCTTGCCAACCACTCGGAACAGATGGCGTGGCATCTGTATTGGCAATTGATGTTGGCGCGCTCGGTATAGAAGGCGCGCTAGTCGCTGACCTGTACACAACGCGCTCAAAGCTGCCATCCAGCCCATCCCAACGCACTGGCGTGGTATAGGTAACCGCGGTGCTATCTCGCGCGACACGCTGCACAGTTGCCCATATCGGCAAAGCGCTGCTAGGTGGCTCAATTGACCAATTGGATGGCGCGGAAGGCGCAGCATCTGCGCTGCTTAGCGTGCTGCTACTAGGCGCATTGGGCGCAGTATTCGCCGCTCGATATAACGTCCGTTCAAAGCTGCCAGCCGCGCCACGTAAGCCATTCCACCGCCGTGGATCGGTATAAGTAACCGTCGTTGAATCGCGATTGACCCGTTGAATTGTCACCCATATCGGATCATTTGTTGCTGGCGGCAATATAGCCCAACTAGCAGGCACACTCGGATTGTCGCCTCTATTTGTTATCGATGTCGGAGAACTAGGCGCTGACGGCGCAACCGCCCCCATTCTATACAAGCTGCGTTCGTAACTTCCTGAGGGGCCACGGTTAGTTGCAGCATATACGCTATCAATGCCAATGCGCAGTTGTTCGTCGCCATTTCTATTGATTTGAGTAAGCGTAATTTCACCACTATTGGCAACAAGCGCGTTTTGCAAATGCTTGTTATTCGCATCCGTTTCACTAACTGATACCATGCCATCGCGTATCAAAGTTTGCGCATCGCCGAGCGGCGTTGTTACCTGCGCGGCATAAATATCATCGCCATCCTCAATGGTCTCGCCGCGCACAGCGAAGTCAGACCGAATACGGCGATTTGATTTGGGTGTAGAACTCATCTGTACCTCTCTTGATAAATGACACGCAAAGAAGCACGATCCCCAGCATTGCCAAAACGAATGCGAATGTTGTTTACACCAGGAATAAGTTCAAACCATTGTCGCGAGTTTGTCACAAAAGCCGACCCATAGGCGCTAACATTATTCAAGCGCACAACTAGCCCAATGCAATCAATAAGAAATTCGCCATTTGCATTGACGTTACTGTTGTAACGCAGAGATTGTACAACTACATTATTAACAAGTCGCTCGATAATCAATGGGCTGCGAATTCTCTGGGAGCTAGACGTAGTAAATATGAATAGAGGTGGCGTAGACATATTGCCTTCAACATTCACATTGATGTCGGTTTGTCGTCCACTAATCGCAAAGCTGTTTTCTGCGCTTCCCCAGCGTGCCGCGCTCCATTGACTCCCGCCCCAGCGAAATAACGAACCTCTATTGACAATCCAAAAGGGGTCGTTAACCTCAAACTCCATGTTGACGCGCTGGCGGATACTATTGCGACCTGTTGAGGTTTGCGGCATGGCTACATTGCTAACACGGGCATTGCAAAATCTATTCACTGCTGTCATTACGCCATTGGGCTGAATTGTCAAACGCGCCTTGTCATATTCGGTCATGCCCAATACAGATGTGCGAGCCGCATCCATATCAAAACGATTCGCATGCAGCCAAAATTGCAAACGAATCGATCCCGCACTATATGGCGCGCGCCCATACCCGTATTCATCAAACGCGCCTTCAACAGCGTATATCGGCGTCAATGCTGAACGCAATTGCGAGAAATTGTAATCAAAAGCAATCTGATTTTCTTGGTCAAAGTTGTATGCGCCAAAGCTAACTACGCTATCCATAACTAGCCCCGCGCTCTTTGCAAACGCAGCATTTCCATTCCGAAGCCACGCGCAGCAGATTCGCCCTCCGCTTGACTATTCGCATATATCTTTATGTTGTACACATCACCACCACCGACCTTTTTGTGTTCACAACCCCCCCCCCAACCTGGCCGCCAAAAACACGCGGGTCTCCAAGCGGTATCACTTGCCCATCAGTATGCGGCTTAAAGTATTCTACGCCCTGTTCATTAACTTGATACAACTCACCCGCGCTCGCAGGTCCGCCACGTTCCAAACCCAACGAACTATGTATATCTGAAACAATCGTTTGCCCCAAAATTGTAATTTCGTTCGGTATCACCTGGCGAATTCCCGAACGAATCCAATCGACGATTGATGACATAACGCTTGTTACCAAGTTCCTGGATGATGACACGATGCCTTGAACCCACGTCCATATATTCCAAAAGAATGGGCTATTGAGAACCCTATCAGCAATGCGCCCTGGCAGCCCAACAAACCCTTCCAAGAAACGCTTCACATGATCATTTATACCCGAAATCCAATTTGATACGCTTGTAAAAAGATCGCCAGTTGTAACCGATTCAACGATGCCGCGCGGAATAGCTACTAAGCGACTAAGCAGCTTGCGCGTGTTCTCTAATATATTGCTTGTCCATTCCCAAAAACTGGTAAACAATCCCGACGATATAACACTGTCCACAATGTTGGAGGGTAATGCGGTCAAGCTAGTCAACAAATCGCGCGCCTTATCGGTGATTCCACTCACCCACTCACTAAGGTTTGTGAATAATGTGCCATTCACGACGCCATCAACAATAGTTGACGGCAAACTCGCCAACTGACTAAGCAGCTTGCGCGCCGAACCAATAATTCTAGTTATCCACTGCGAAACACTGGTAAACAAGGTGCTGCTAACGACCGAGCTCACAATTTGACCGGGCAATGCTGATAATTTCTTAAGCAGATTCCCCGCTTGCTCTTTTATGTCACTTATCCAACTAGCAACACTGGTGAACACCTGTGAAGACAGCGCACCTTCCACCACACCCGTGCCAATAGAAACAATGCCAGTCAATAACGAAACGCCAATCTCCCCAATAGTCACGCTGAACGGCTTTGTATCAACCAATTCCTCATCACCGCCAAACAATCCGCTGACAAAACCACTAATAAATTGCACCATCCCACTGATGGAAGTCCCTATCCAATCCACAACTCCCGAAGTCAAATTGGCAATCGAATCAGTTACATCCAGCCCGTCCGAGTCGGCTGCAAACAATGCGCCCAATGCGTCCCTTATCCAATCGCTTACACTCGTGATTGCATTAGATAACCATTGCCCAACATCCGCGCCAATTGTCGCAAAATCAATCGCTTGAAATTCTGTGGTTACCCATGTAAAAAAATCGCTGATTTTGCCAGACGCATCAGCCAGCGCGTTTCTAAGTGCCTCTCCGACAGTCGCACCATCGTCAATGCCAGTTGACGCAATCGCATCGCTTATTGCGCCAACTGCAGATTGCGCTTTGTCAGCTATAGAATCAAGCCCTGCTTGCAAGCTAGTTTCAATGCCAGCACTTGAACCAGAGGCAACCGCCGTGTCGCTGTCCGACAAGAAATTAAAAAATCCACCAACTTTGTCTTGAATCCATTCTTTAACTTTGTCAAGGTCAATGCCAACTGCGCTCGCAATAGAATCTACTGCGCTATTGACATGCTCAAGCAATGACATGCCAGTCAAATTAGTGACTACATCATTTGCAAAACCGACAATCAATGTAGCCATGAAGCCGGTTGGTCCGCCAATTAGCAAGCCGATCGCTTTTATCGCAGTATCGACCACCACTTGCATGTCTATTTGCAGACCTTCGGGCGGCACAGTCAATGTTGCTGACTGAACCGAGCTTTTGGCAGTGGCGAGCGTGTCGCTTATTTTTATTTGCGCAGACTCGACAACAGCACTCAATGATACATTCAGCGGTGGCAACGCCGGTATTGACACATTATCAGCCAGTTCTGTTAAGCTCGCTGCGCCCTGCGCCCGAACGCCTGTCAAGTCAAATGACAATGGCGGCAAGCTCGACATCGCAATGCCGTCTATTAATGCTGTTATATCCGCCGCTGCCCGGTCACGAATAGCAAGCAAATCAAATGACAATGGTGGCAAGCTAGGCAATGCAAT
>JAPOSR010000046.1:0-9233 GCA_026709625.1 Chloroflexota bacterium | reverse complement strand
TCACGAATAGCAAGCAAATCAAATGACAATGGTGGCAAGCCCGGTAATGCAATGCTGTTCAATAGACCTGCAAGGCTAGACGAAATTCGATCGCGGATAGCTGCAAAGTCGACCATCACCGTGTCAATGGCAGGCAATCTTATGCCAGATACAAAATTGCGTAGCGCTTCGGCAATTCGCTCGCGAGTAGCCGACAAATCCAGCGCTAGATTATCCAGCGTAAAATCGCCAATGAAAGCTCGCGCCTCTTGCAAAACACCGCTGAAGTCTGTATTGGCGAATGCCTTTAATTTATCTATTAATGGCAAATCAGCCGCGTTGTTAAAGACCTGATTAATACTGGCGGCAAGATTGGCAATTAATTGACGCGCGCCTTCCAATGCGCTAGACGTTCGGCTGCCAATACTGCTTATCAGTGGCAAATCTCCGAGTGACCGCGCAAATGCTGTGCCGCTCAACCAAGCTACAAAGTCGCTGATTTTCCCACGCGCCGCTGATGTAGCCGCATTGGTGGCAAAAGAAATGCGCATAAAAAATTCCTGCGCGCCAATATCGCCACGAAACAAATCCACAAACGCGCTGCGAATGCCTTCCAGCATGCTGCCCACAAAAGCGCCAGTCGCTTGCGCATATAGGTTTATGTTTTGCAGCACGTTTGCAAATTTACGCCCCTCTGTTGGCAGCGCGCCAAAGAAACCTAGCAATCCAATCATGCTATCCAACATCGGGTTAATGCCGCGCGCGACGACCGCGCGTAGGGCCGGTGTCAATAACGAACCAAAACCAACCGACAATACATCTATCTTGGACCGCATAGCGTCTAATGCCAGCGTGTTGCCTGTTGCCGCAATCGCCGCATCGACCGCGCCTGTATAATCTTGAATCGCATCATGCGCGCCTTGCGCAGCAGGCGCGCTTAGATTGAGCGCGCCAGTCAATGCTCGCACATTGGTGAACATCTGCGTAAAATTATCGCCGCTAGCATCTTTTATCGCATTGACCGCGCCCAACAAACCCCTATCCGCCAACAATGCCTCGCCACTTTCGTAACCAAGCTGCTCGATTACCCCCTGTAAATCAGTGGACGGTTTTATCATAGAAGTTATAAGCGCGCGCAATTGCGTACCAGCCTCGCTTGCCTTGACGCCAGTTTTCGTGATTCCACCTATAGCCCCAGCCAAGTCAGCCATTGAAACGCCAGTCGCAGCCGCCAACCCGCTAACCTGCGGCAACACGCCCGCTAACTCATCCATTGTCAATACGCCATTCCGAACCGTATTGATAAGAATATCGCTTACATCACCAGCTTGATTGGCTTCCAAGTTGTAGGCATTCATAACGCCAACTAGAGCGCTAGTCGTAGACCGTAAATCAGCAAAACCAGCAGTTGCCGCGTTCTCTGCAGCTGTCAATACCGCCATATGTTTGCTGGTATCGGCAATGCCCGAAGCAATGTCGTAATACGCAGTCGAAACATCATCCAGTCGCGAGGTCGTGCCTGCTGTAAACTCTAGCAATCTGCTATTCAAATTGGCTTGATCGGATTCGTTCAAGCGCAGTAATGTATTAACATTGGCCATTTGCTTTTCGTAACGCTGCGCTGCGCCAACCGATTTGACAATCGATGCGGCAGTTGCCGTCGCGCCTGCCGCAACCGCACCAAACACAGCCGCTTTGCCAATGCTGCGAATTGAAGCACCTAGGCGATTGCCGCCATCAATCGCCTCCTTCAAACCGCGATCGTACTGGCTTTTGTCTAGCCGCAACCGCGCCAGCATCGTAGATACGACAGTAGCCATGCTACTTCTTTCTAAATAGTTGGCTTATTTCAGATACAATCATTCGCGCGAACCGCTTGTCACGCAAATAAACGGCGCGCTGGTCAAAGGCTAGTACTAATGCGCGAACATAATGATCCATTTCCGCTATTTGCTGCATGCTAAATCCCATTCGCAATAGCAAAGCCAAATCGATGTCTTCATGCTCGCTATCAGTGAATGTTATAAATGGTGGCGATCCCGGCGGCGGTGGCGGCGTCTCCATCGCCTCCACCCATTTGTCAGCTAAAAATTTGCGCGTGCGTTGCCATTCGTTTGCAGGCTAATGCCAACAATGAAATCAGCCCAACGATCGCCACGAATATAATCAAGGCTTTCGCGCTTAGACCAATCAATTTCCTTTGGCGCGGACGCGTTCAATATGTCCACTGGTGCCTCGATCAACACATCCAATATCATGCCGTCCAGCAGTTCATCCAGCATAGCCAATTTGCGACGCTCGCGGTCAAGTTCGCTTACAAGCGCAGCATCCATTGATATGCCTAGCTCTTCGTCTAGCGCAGCGTCTAGCTCCGCCGTATCAATCACCGATTCAAGCTCGCCTTTCGCCGTGATAGTAGCAACCCATTGACGCTGCCACTTGCGATCCGTCTTGGAAAAGTCCAACTTCAAGCCCGGCATGTCACGAAGCTGCGATTGAGGCGCGCCAGGCGCGCGCCCACGTTGTCGATTTATCACCTATCCCCCCAAGACAACTAAGCGAATGAATCCTCGTAAGGCACACGCCGCGGCGTACCCGTCAATTGCATGGTCAATGTGATTTCCATGACCGCGCGACTATGACTCAACACTGGTGTAAAACCAATGATAATGACATCAGCGTCAAATACTGGACGACCAGTATCATTGCCATGCCAACCATAGACCATTGCCACTTGCTCGCTTGTAGCAAATATGCCGCGATAAGTCTCCCAATCATCTGGAAAGTAGCGCAGCGAAATCTCGTAGCTGTCGCCACCTTTCATGCCAACGGCGTATTCCATCCACTCTTTGTTGCTGCCCGAAGTGATGTCTTCAACCGCCGCGCTGTAACCGCCCAAGTTGAGCGTACCGCCCCAATACGGAGATACGTCAATGCCATCAATGGTCAAATAGGCATCATTGCCATTGTATGCAGTCATTGCTTATACACCTTTCGCTAAGGCACAACTTTGCCAGTCGGTTGTGGATCAAATACAGCTTGCGTTGTGCTAAACGGCACCATGCAAGGCACGATAGCATTGCCCGATGCCAAATCAGCTTGCGGCATCCATTCACCACCCGCGTTTCCGCTTACATAGACCGCTTCAGTTACCGCCATTGTGAAGCCCGGCGTATAATTTGTGTCTTTGACACAAACCAGTACTGGCTGTCCAGCCGCTGGCGTAGGCGATGCCGTAACGCCATAACGCGTCCGCTCCTCAGCATCTGTTTCAGCAGCATCCGCATGTGTCCAGCGACCATTGCTGTCTTTAACCACTGCTTGCCCTTTTGCAAGTTCGTCAGCCGCAATGCCAACTTCCAATTGTGCCGATTCGCTGAAGCGAATGTTGGCTACAGTTACGTTGTAATCAGCCATTAGTCTTCTCCTATCTGACCTATAAAGACCGCAAACCGTGCTTCATACGCCACGCGCGGCGCGCTTTTCGCACCAGGCGTATAGGCAATATGCTTTTGCTCGCCCGTTACCCTCGCCTGCTGCATATACCACCCGTCCTTCTGCCAATCACGCTCGTCATGCAATGTTAATACCTGTTCAAATGCAGCTTGCACCTCGTCTAATCGTTCCGCCGCACCCTCAATCAATACATGCACTTCGCCTTCCATGACACGATGACGACTTGCCGCGTCCACCGACTCGACCAATGGCCCCACCATAATCAGCCCATGAACTTGAAATGCCTCGCGCTCGCTAACTAAATGCTCGCGCACCGTTATATCAGTTGCCGCCTCCAACCGCTCTTTGAATAGCTTGTCGATTGTTATGGCAGCGCTGAGCGCCATATCGCTTCCAATCCCGACATAGCTTGCTCGCTCGCCTTGCCAATCCACGGGCGATTTTTGTCACGATCAAGATACAAGCCATATTCCGCGCCGCGCAATTCTACAGTGTTATCATCTGGAAATATCATATTCAGCGAATCACGCAATGTACCCGTATCAATAGACGGCGGAAAGCCCGGTAACGACCTATAAACAGTCCGCCTGTTACCGCCACGAGACACTCGCGCGGGAGCTTTAACCGTATTGGTGAATAACAATCGAGCTTGATTTATCCAACGATCGCCAAATGATGACAATACCTTGCGACGCATTTGCGGCGACCGTGACGCGATGCGCCGCAATTCGCCTGTGTCAATCGCAACTTCAAAATGCAGATTATCCGCCATTACACGCCGCCCAATGGATCGACCACATTGACTGTCAAATATGGGCGCAGTGGCAATGCGTACATTACCGCCTCGACATTAAAAACGCGGTCCTCAAATACAACTTGATCGCCAACCGTGATTGCCTCGTCCTTGGGCAATAGCAGACGGCGCTTGTTTGCTGAAGTTAGCACATTGCCCATTTCATCAACATCAGCGACATTGTTGCCACGCACCATCATACAAGGCACGCCATAACGACCGGGCTCTTGCGCATCGCCTATCTCCCGCGCAGGCAATATCGCGCAAAACCGCGTCAATGCATGACGCTCTATTTGCCGCTCAATGCTTGCCTGCCCAATCATTAGTTGAACCGCCTGTACGTGTTGCGCGCAAGCCTGTCTACATCGGGATCGACACCTAGACGCAACAATTCCTCGCCAAGCGCTTCGCCGTAAGTATCGCTGCGCTCCACGATAACCGCCTCGCTTGACGGCAAATCATATACGCCAAGCTCGCGCCGCTTCTCCGCGATAGCCGACTTTAACGCGCTTATCGCATTCGCATACGACATTCGCAAATCTGGCGAGCCAAAATCTGGCTGACGCGATAATTCCCCAAGCTGACGATTCAGCAAACTAATTACCGCCGAAGCTACATTGCCAACAGACAAGGCATAGCCGATTTCCTCATCGGTGAACGCAGCCTCGGTAGCCCGCGTATCCCCAATGTGAAACCGGACTTTGCCCGTGTCCGTCGCCAAATCGTAGCTGAACGTCATGCGGATGACCCATATATCCAACGCCAGTCCGCAAAGCCCAAGTCAAACCTCGCATAGGCGCTATAGACCAACTGCACTTGATTGGATTTGCTTGGCTCAAAGCGAATCTGTGGCTGTATCCGATTGATAAACAATGCCACACGCCGAGCCTTTACAGCGTCAATCAAAAACCAACGCTGCCCCGATGTCGAAGTATCGTCAAGGTATGGCCAGACGATAACATTGTAATTCATCATCGATTCCGGCGACTCCGCATCATTCGTCGCGCCCACTTCTACACGCGACATGGCTAGCTGCATAGCCGTCTCCGCCAATTCGGGTGGAACAAGTATCGTGCGACCAATTGCAGGATCAAGTTGTCCGCGATCGTCCACAAAACGCATCATTTTCTGACGCGCGTTTCGCAAACGCGCTTTCGTCAATGCGCCTGTATCCAAATTGCCATGCGTCACTCCAGCATTGCTGGGGCCAAGCGGATGATCACTGGCAAGCAATGCCTTGCCATCCGGCAAAGCATATGTTCCGGCCCTGTGCGCATTGTTGAACAAATTGACAGCCATAAGCTCCTTAAGGCGCGCAAATGCAGTACCCGCTTCCTCAGCAGGCGCAAACGCCATTTCCGTCAAACCGCCATCATCGACCAACTTGCGCTCAATCACAATATCCGCCGTGTACTCATCTGGCGTAAATCGCTTTGTGTAGCCTTTGCGATTGTCAAGCCGCCCAACACGCCCAGTGTCGCGGTATTGTGTAAATGAAGATGGGTCGTAGCCGCCAACCGCAACCACCTCTTCCCACGCGCGCGTAGTCTCGCGCACATTGAAAATCTGCGGAATCTTGCTATCGATCATTTGCGCCCCGACATTCCAAAACTCGTAAATGCCAGGAATCAAAGCTTCGACAAACTCAGTGCTATAGGTAGGCATTGTTTACTCCTTATGCCGCTACGGTTGATTTGGCGTCGAGTATGCGCAGAGCCTGGTCAGCCCAAGTTACATAAGTCGAATTGCCATCCGATTCCCACGCCACGCGCCAACAGCTATTGTTTGCGCCAGTGCTGTCCACGGCGACGCTCTGCGCGCCACTCGCACCTGTAACAGACATATTCAAACCAATCGCGCGCGAAGTCGTATCGTAAACCTCGTACACCCCATCCGCGCTAACGATCACCGGCACCATATCGCCAGCCGCAAATTGCTTCGTCTGATTGCAAATGCCTGCCATCAGTCCAGCAGTAGCCTTGGCGATTGTCCCCAGCACGATTTCATTGTCAGTCGCACTTTCAAACGCGACCGAGTCACCAGCGACCAAACTAATCGCCGCCTGTGCCTTGTAAAACTGAAGCACCGGCAAAGCATTTGGCCCGCTATACAAGCAGCCCGCGAAACGAAACCCTCTAAATTGCGTCGTTACTTGAACGCCAGCCATATCTACCCCCTAGAATGGCACTTCCTCATAGATGATTGTTGCCGTGTAAGTCCCAGCATTCGCATTTGAAACGGCAAAGACGATATTTCCTATAATAGGAAATAAGTTGATGCCCGAACTATCATCAGTTGGGTACGACCAATTTGATAATCTTCCTGTATTTACTAACACATTATGTTCGGGAGCACCCGCGCTTACCCTACACTCAGTAGAACTTATCACCGTGCTAGGTTTTCTAATGTGAATAGCTACGAACCAGCCACGGATCTCCGTATCGGTAGTGACCGAGCCGCTTAGAGCATTGCCAGCGCCGGCAAGCGTCACTGTCAATTCAATTTGTCTTAGTGGATTGCCTCTAGGCATATCATCACCAGTTGGCCGAGGGATAACATTTGACCGACTGGTCTTGCTGCCTGTGGCGGTTCTCCGCCATGTTGCCTGTTTATCGCTTGCGCCGACTGGCGCGACCTGCCGCGGTTCTCCGCTGGCATACAAAGCATATAGCAAATAAAAAAACTTGTCAAGCAACTTCTCGACAAAAGACAGGGCAAAGGCAATTAGTATCAATTTGATAGTTGCACAAGTGGCAATTAGTATCAGGCTGATAGGGCTGATAGGCACTACACATCGGACGAAGTCTTAAGTATAATATCAGCGCTGTTGATTGTGGTGACAGCGGTGTCATCATAATCAGCAGCCCCACCGCGCACGTACGCCCGTATAAGCCATTTTAAGACTGCCCATGCCTTCTAGGTCAAGAGCGCCTTGCACAGGCGCGTATGCGCGCTGCACGCGCGCCAAAAAATAAAAAGCCCCGCCATTGGCGGGGCTTGTGCGATAGGGCGGCTACCGGGTAGGCGCATCCTCGCTGCGATAAAAGCAGCACGCGCCTTCTCGGCTGTCCTGTACAAATTGCCCTTGCCGTTCATGACCCCCTTCCTTATTTGACCAGCCTAGTTGTCATCGTAGTGCTCTTTAGTTTTCACCATCGTTCTCCCCATAAACCGGCATCGCCATGGTCTCGGCATGCGGTGCGGACAATGCCTCACTTGTCCGCACCGCTATCGCGCCGGGCTTGCCCGGCAACACTATGCTATTCGCTGTCATCTTTTCTTCCCTCGGCTATCAAACCTATCGCCATGAACAGGATTGTCCCCAGAGCCAGACTCGTCAGACACAACAGCATCATCCCCATCACCCCACGATCTTGAGGCGTTTATCGCGCGCCGCCAGGTCCGCGACCACCCCGACATCTTGGAAGGCGAACACGAACCTATCCCCATTCGCGCCCGCATAGCAGACCATCTGCCCTTGAAGCGGTCCGCCCGACGCACCATGTGGATTGATAAAACGAACCCTCCGCGACAGGAAGCATACGTCGCTGCTAGCCGACAGCAACCGCTGCGCCCATCGCGTTTCTGTCGCATTGTTGACCAGCACCACATACTCCACGCAGTTGCCCAGCTTGCGCTGACGCAACAGATGGTCGATGAATGCGTCTATCACCTTGCGAGCGTAAGGCGGGTTGAGGAATACCCGTCCGCGCCAACTCTTGGTCAGCGCGTCATCCGCCTCGGTGTAGTAACTTGTCGCGCCTACAATCTCGTTGGCGACCAAGCTGCTAGCCGGGTCTAGGTCTATCGCACCCAGGGCGCGGTGTACCCGCTCTATCAGCCACTGGGGTGTGTACCATTCGTACCTGCCCGTGTTCTGCGCCAAATGCCTCACCTCTTGCTCCTACCTAGCGTTACACCTGTATCGGTAAGTGCGCCTGTGCGCGCCTACGTGCCCGTCTAAGCGACTTTAAGGCTGCCCATGCCTTTCTAGTCAAGAGTGCCTCGTACAGGCGCGTATGCGCGCTGCACGCGCGCCAGCGCCGCCACTATTGGCGGCGCTGGCAGTAAGCTGCATCACTCGCGGCTATCCGCACAGCAGTCGTATCCCCACTGTATGACATCGCCGCAATCCTCGCAGGTCTCCGTGCAATTGTGGCAGGCTCGCCACCCGTCTATTATCTCGTACCCATCTTGCTCGCTGATTTCGTAACCGCAGAGTTGGCACTCCATGATGATCCCCCTTCTTATTTGACTATGCCTACACTATATCACCCCTCAAAAGGCATGTCAAGGGCAAATTAGTATCAATTTGATAGTTGCATTGGATTGGTTTTGCAGCTGCCCTGGTCATGCGCCTACGCGTCTGCCCGACCCCGCGGGCCATTCAGATACTGACCACCAGGAATAGACGACAATAGCTGATCAGCCCGCTGACCTTCAGCATCCACCATACGCTGAAGCACTTCCGCTTGCCGCTCCTCGCTCCACCCCAGCGCATCGCCCAACATCTGCGACAACAAAACCTTGTCCATCGTGGCCTGGTATATCTGTATTGCCAAAGAAACCTCACCGGGAATAGAACGGGTATCCTCGCCCTGCCAGCGCGCATCGCAAACAAAATCAGCATTGCTTGCCCCAGCGTATACGCGGTCCGCCGCATAGCACATCGCAAGCGCATTTTGCCAATCAACACCAATCATTACCTGGGCAGCGCGGACTTTCGCCAACAATCCAACCTCGCGCTGCTTCAATGCCTCACCCGAAGGGTTTGTGCCTAGCACGCTAGCTATCGGCGTCTGTGTTATCTCTGCTATCAAATCAATAACACGATCAATTTCGCTGATGAACTCAACTAATGATCCCTGCTGCAAAGCATACATGTCTGCTTGCGCCAGTTGATCGGGCGTACCCATTATTGGAATAATCGCGCCAGGCTCTATGCTACTTGGCGGCTCAAATCCCTTGGCCACACGAACTTGAAACGCCGATAACTCGCCAGCGA
>JAPOSR010000024.1:38730-68957 GCA_026709625.1 Chloroflexota bacterium | reverse complement strand
CGCTGCTCTTCCGTGAAGGGCGCTATTGGCTCTACTTCAAGGGCGAGGGCATCGGGCACAGCAATATGGAGAGCAAGTGGGGCGTGGCCATCGCCGATGATGCGCTGGGTCCATATGCCAAATCGCCGCTGAACCCTATCACTAACAGCGGGCACGAGGTCATGGTGTGGCAATATGCTGGTGGCGTCGGCGCGCTGTTGACTCGCTGCGGACCCGAGAAAAATACCATCCAGTTCGCTGCCGACGGCCTTAACTTTCAGCCCATGTCCACCATCATCGCGCCTCCCCAAGCGACTGGCGCTCTGCGCGTGCCAGCCAGCGAGAACCGCGAGCCCTTAGCTGGCTTAAGTTGGGGGCTCAGCCATGTGACGACCTACAGCGCCCACCTGTCTTGGCAAGGGCGCGACCCGCTGCGGCTGAGCGAAATTGACGAGCCTTGGGATTTCATCATCCGCTGGGAGCGTGACATCCAGCCAAAGGGCGCAGACGGTCACCGCGCCTAGTTCGCCCGCATTCATCTGCCCGAGCGAAAACTGCGCAACCGCATAATGATTAGAGGCTTGCGCGGCGAGTCCAGTCTGCGCGCACCATTGCCAGTTGCGCCAACAGCTGCTCTCTTGCAAATTCGTCTTCAAAGAATCGACAAGTTTCGAAGAACTTGATCAACTCATCCAGATTCGCCAGCGGGTCTTTGCGCTGGTTGCGCCAGTTTGCTGGTGGCTCGCCAGTATTCAGGATATGCTCACTGGCTTTGAAATGACGCGTTATAGACGAGGCGGCAGCGCGGTCGGTCGCCCAGATGATGACACTCGCCACGCCGGCCGCGCCCAGCGCCGATGCCAGCGCGAATGCTGCCAGCAGGTCCATCAGCGGTTTGCGTCCACGCCGCGCAGCTCGAGCTCGTCGGCGAAATGACAAGCAGTGAAATGCTGCGGCGCGACTTCGCTCCAGTGTGGCTCGTCGGTCCTGCAGATGTCTTGCGCATAACGGCAGCGCGGGTGAAAGTAACAGCCGCTGGGCGGATTGGCTGGATTGGCGACCTCGCCAGGCAAAACGATGCGCTCCATTTTGATTTCGGGATTGGTGGTGGGCACAGCCGACAGCAGCGCTTCCGTATAGGGGTGCTTGGGCTGGCTGAACAGCGATTCGGTATCCGCCATCTCCGCCAGTTTGCCGACATACATCACGCCGACGCGGTCGGATATATGTTCGACCACCGACAAATCGTGGGCGATGAACAGAAAGGTTAGCTTGAATTCTTGCTGCAAATCTTCCAGCAAGTTGAGGATCTGCGCTTGAATCGACACATCCAGCGCCGAGACCGCTTCATCGCAGACGATCAGCCGCGGGTTGGGCGCAAGCGAGCGCGCGATGCCGATGCGCTGCCTTTGCCCGCCCGAAAAAGCGTGCGGATACCGGTTGAGATGCTGGATGTCCAAGCCGACCACCTCCATCAGTTCGCGCACCCGATTTTGTATAGCGCGCGAGTCGGCGAGCAGCTTGTTGTTGCGGATCGGCTCGGCGATGATATCCAGCACCGACATGCGCGGATCCAGCGAAGAATACGGGTCTTGGAAGATCATGTGAAAGTGCTTGCGAATATCGCGCAATGCCGGCTTGTCGAGCGCGGCGACATCAACCGAATCGCCTTCTGGCAGACGAAACAAAACCTGCCCGGCTGTCGGTTCGATAGCGCGCACAACACAGCGTCCCAGCGTCGTCTTGCCACTGCCCGATTCGCCGACCAGGCCAAATGTCTCGCCCTCGCGGATGCTAAAGCTGACGCCGTCGACGGCTTTGACATGCCCTTTGACAGAGCGAAAGAAGCCTTTCTCGATCGGGAAGTGTTTTTTCAGGTCGCGCACTTCCAACAAGATGTTGGCGGGTGAGCGAGCGGACGCGGCGGGAGTCGTCTTATGCATGAGCTGGCTCGCTTTCTGGGCTGTGCAAATAGCAGCGCGCATAGTGCTGGTTGCCCATATCGACAAGCGCGGGCACAGCCGCATCGCAAGCGCCGGGCATGAATTCGTCGCAGCGCGAGCAGAAACCACACCGCGCCGGCGGATTGAGCGGCACCGGCACATTGCCGCGAATGGCTTCCAGCCGGCGCCCGCGCGTGCCCAGCCGCGGGATGGACTTCAGCAGGCGCTGCGTATATGGGTGCAGCGGATTTTTGAATAGTTCGCGGGTCGAAGCGCGTTCTACTACCCGCCCCAGGTACATCACATTGACCTCGTCGGCGATCTCGGCAATGACGCCCAGGTCGTGCGTGATATACATAATCGCCATGCCAAATTCGTCTTGCAGCTCTTTCATCAGCTCCAAAATCTGCGCCTGCACAGTGACATCCAGCGCGGTTGTCGGCTCGTCGGCGATCAACAGCGAAGGGCTGCACGAAAGCGCCATGGCGATCATCGCCCGCTGCCGCATGCCGCCCGATAGCTGGTGTGGATAGTCGTCAAAGCGCTGGCGGGGATTGGATATGCCGACGCGGTTGATCATGTCCAGCGCCAAGCCCTTTGCCTTGTTGTTGTCGCGGGTGATGTGCAGGCGGATCGCCTCGACAATCTGTGCCCCGATCGTGTGAACCGGCGACAGGCTGGTCATCGGCTCTTGGAATACCATGGAGATTTCTGCGCCGCGGATCTCGCGGATTTTGCGGCTGCGCGGGTCTAACTTGCACAAGTCGGTTGTGCTGGCGTCTGGCCGCGCAAGCAGGATCTGTCCCGACTGGATATAACCGGGCAGTGGCACGATCTGCAAGATAGACTGAGCCGTTACGCTCTTGCCCGAGCCCGACTCGCCGATGATGCCAACAGTCTGGCGCGGCGCAATGGCAAAGTCCACGCCATCGACCGCCTTGAGCGTGCCTTCTGCCAGTTTGAAATAGGTGCGCAGGTCGCGGACTTCCAGGATGTTTTTAACAGCAGATGTCATCTGGGCAGACGCTCTTCTATTTATATTGTCATATTGTAGACAATTTACAAAATTGCGTCAAGCAGGCTGTATCGGGTGGACGGGGTGAATGCGGAGTTGCGGCATTTTTTTTTCGCGTTTGCAATGGCGTTCGCGTTGTTTTTCCGTTACGCCGCTGCGCTTCGGCGGTCGATGAAGCTGTTTGCTTATGCTTGGAATCGGCGACTCGATCCCACTTCGACAGCTTATTCATCGCTTGTGTCTTCCGGGATTTGCAATGTTAGCAATTCGCGTCCGAGCGAGTCGCTGATGGTCATTGTCTCGCCCGCTTCCCAGACACTTTGGTCGCGCCCCCAGAACCAGGCGCTGCCCGTGCTGATGCCGCTGCGCGTGTACACAGCCACTTCTCCGCCGCCAAACAGCAGCTTTTGCCCAAATTGAAAGCTGTTGCCGGCGCTGTCGGTCAGCCGCCACTCGCTGATATTGATCTGTTCGCCCAGATTTCGCAGATAAATGCCTTCCGCAGTGATATCGCCCAAGCCTTCGACAGCCGCGATTTCCAGCCGCACCGGCACAGCTGTGGGCGTCGGCGAGGGCGCTTGCGTAGCGACGATCACGACTGGCTCGATGCTGCCCGCGACTGCCACGCCATCTACGATGCAGCCGGGCAGCGGCACGATGAGTTGGTCGCCGACTTTTAACGATCGGGCGGATTGTTCTGTCAGTTCGTTGACTTCCATCAGCAGCTCGAGCCCGACAAAATAATCAAACGAAATTGAATACGGCGAATCACCGCTGCGAATGGTGTGGATGAGGCAGTTGCGCTGGTTGCGCACCGGTCCGCCGGCGATTGCGACGGTCGGCCGGCCGGCAACTGCATCGCGCGCGCCGAGTTGCTGAGCATCCACAGTTGCCACGCTTGCGGACGCTGCTTCGGCTGCGATGTCGGCGGGCAGGGCGACTTGCTGGCGCGAAGCGGCAGATGGCGCTGTGGCCTCGAGTTTGGCTGGCAATGGCGTTGTGGTGACGATGACTTCTACCGTGATGACATCGGGGACAGCGCTGCGCTCGCTATCTTCGCTAAACAGTCGCAAGCCGACCAAAGCGCCGATGACCGCCGAGAGGAAGGTCAAACATAGAAAGGCGAATTGGGGGAAGATCTTCGTCGCCCGCGGACCGCGTTGGGGTTGGATCATTCAACTGTTCCATGCCGCGTTTCGTCAATTTGGGAGTATAGCACGGCGCACTTGCCGCGCCAAAGGGCTGCCATATCACACGTTCACCACTCCCGAAAAACTTGCTGTATGCTGATAATAGCGCGACCAACCGGCGAGACAGCCCGGATGATTTATCAGGATCAGCTTGATTTTGCTGCGCTGCGCCAGTATGCTAGCGCTTTGAAGGAGCGTGCCAAACTGACTGGCGCAACAGGCGAAGTATCCGCGGTCATGTTGCGCGACCGTATTCTGGCGTCTGGCGGGCGCTGCGAATGGTGCGGTCGCAATCTGGTGGGTGCCGAGATCGAGTTGGATCATGTTGTCAGCCTGGCGAAGGGCGGCAGCAACACGCCGGCGAATTTGGCGGTCGCCTGCCCAGCCTGCAATCGGCGCAAGGCTCAAAAACATCCGGCGCGCTTCGCTGTGGAGATCGTCAGCGAGACAGGCCTTCGCACCGACTTGGTCGCGCGGGTATTGACGCATTATTGTGTCGAGGCATCCCGGCAGCTGTCATTGTTTTCTTCGCCCAGCGAAACGCAGGAGCGGGAAGAGACCGAAAATGCCGATGCCGCAGACCCTCTGCCTTACCGCTGGGGAGAATAGGCTTCAAAAGACAACATAGCTGGAGCAGCAATTTGGCATCTGTAAGAGAAAAAAACAAGACAAAGCCCCAACTGGACGCGTCGGCAGACGCCGAAGCCTGGCAGAGTGCGCTTGAACTTTGCGGCGATGCAATCCGCGAAGGCACCCGTCCCCCAAAAAACAAGCAAGCGTTGGAACAGCAGGTGGTCGCCCGCAGCTACACAATCAAGCAGGCTGGCAAATTGCTGGGTGTTGATGGGGAAACACTGCGCAGCGCCACACAAGAATTGGCGCTCGACAGCTTCCTCGACCCGCGAGGCAAGCTGCGCTTCCCTGCCCGCACCTTGCAACCTACCGCTGCCGACCCCGATCTGCGCGAGATGATCGCTGGCTATGCGCGGCTGCGTCCGGCTGATTTGCGTGCCGCATTGGCGGTCGACCTGCGCACGCTTCACAACCGCATTCGCCAGGCGGGCCTCTCGCCCAAGCGCATCGTGTGGCGTGATGCCCGCGGATTGTGGGGCCTGCCGCAGACTTTTGGCGAATACAGCCAGCTCCTCAGCGAGAAACAGCCCAGCGCGGGCAGTGGCAAGGGCAAAAGCCGCCGCAGCCGCCATCGCAAACGCCGCCAGCGCGAAGCCCGCAGCAAATTGCGCAGCCGCTTGATCGATGCCTTCCCCAACTGGCGCAATGACTGGCGCGAGCAGCAGCAGCTCACCCTGCATATCGGCGTGCCCAACAGCGGCAAAACGCACGATGCCTTGCAGGCGCTGAAGCTGGCTGGGTCTGGCTGGTATCTCGCCCCCTTGCGCTTGCTGGCTTACGAAATCTTCGACCGACTCAATGCCGAAGGCGTGCCTTGCAGCCTGCTGACTGGCGAAGAGGTCATCCAGGTGGAAGGCGCCAAGATCACCGCAGCGACCATCGAGATGTTCAATGCGCACGACAGCGGCGAGTGCGTCATCATCGACGAAGCGCAGATGCTGGCGGATGCCGACCGTGGCTGGGCGTGGACGCGCGCGTTGATGGAATGCGCCGCGCCAGACATGCACATTATCGGGCCGCCCACCGCCCGCAAGCTGATTGAAGTGCTGGCTGCCGCCGCCGAGCTGCCTTGCGAGCTGGTCGAACACGAACGACTCGCGCCCATCGCCGTCGCCGAGCGGCACTTTGCCCTCGAGGCATTGCCGCCAGCCACGATCCTGGTGGCTTTTTCGCGGCGCAATGTGCTGGATTTGAAGATGACCCTGGAACGCATGGGCAGGGCGGTCTCGGTCGTCTATGGCAGCTTGCCGCCCGAAGTGCGCCGGCGTCAAGCCGACCGCTTTGCCGAGGGCGAAACGGAGATCTGCATCGCCACCGACGCCGTGGGCATGGGCTTGAACTTGCCTGCCGATGTCGTCTGCTTTTATGAGACAGAGAAATATGACGGCAAAAGCGACCGCCGATTGTATCCGGCTGAGGTCCACCAGATCGGCGGACGCGCGGGCCGATATGGCATCCGCGAGGCGGGGCTGATCGCCGCGACCACCAAAGCCGATATGGACATCATCCGCGAGCTCTATGCCCAGCAGCCGCCCGAATTGAGCTATGCCCGCGTCGCGCCGACGGTCGATGACCTGACGTTGATTCCTGGCAGCCTGGCCGAGCAGCTGACGCGCTGGGCAGAACTCAAGTCGATTCCCGATGAGCTGCGCGCGATTATCACGACAGCCGACATGGATGAGCGAATCGAATTGGCGAAGATGCTGACCGATGACGAAATCAAACGGCTGGGGCTGGCGCGCGCGCTGCAACTGGTCAACGCGCCGACTCGCAAATCAACCCGCGCCTATTGGCTGGATTGCGCCTATATGATCATCGAAGGCTACCAAATGCCCATGCCGCCGGCTGCGCCCGTGCCTATCCAAGATGCCGGCGACCTGGACGCGACCGAGGCCTGCATTGCCTGCGCCGATGTATATCTGTGGCTTTCGCAGCGCAAAGAGTTTGCCAACTTCGGCGAGGCGCATCATCAAGTGCGCGAAGAACGGCGCGAATGGTCGCTTTCGATTGACCAGGTGCTGCTGCTCAATCTGAATACGGCGCGGCGCTGTCGGGTTTGCCGGGCGCGACTGCCATCGCGGCATCGGTATCGCATCTGTGAAGATTGCTACCAGCGGCGGCGGCATCGCGCGGCTTAGTTTTCCAGTCGCAGCAAGGCATCTCTGGCAGCTGCCTGCGCGGCCGCTCGTTTGCTTTTGCCCACGCCACTGCCCAGCGCCTCATCGCCGCTGCCGACTTCGACACAGAAGCGCTTGTCGTGCTCGGGTCCGCTCGTGCCGCTGACGCGGTATTGTGGCGCAGGCTGCCGGCGGGCTTGCAGGCGCTCGTGCAATTCGCTGCGGGCATCCAGGTGCAGGCGCTTGTCCAGCACCTCGTCCAGCAATGCCAGCAGCAGCGGCGTCAGAAATCTCGCGGCGACTGTCAGGCCGCGGTCCAAATAGATTGCCCCGATGACCGCTTCGAAGGCGCGGCACAACGTGCTTCGCCGCTCGCGGCCGCCACTGCGTTCTTCGCCGATGCCAAAGCGCAGATAATCGCCCACCTGAACCTGCTCGGCAAGCTTCGCCAGCGATTCTGTCTTTACCAATGCCGCGCGCAGCTGTGTCAAGCCGCCCTCAGCCAGGTGTGGATACCGGTTGTATAAAAGGTCGGCAGCGACCAGATCAACCACCGCATCGCCGAGGAATTCCAGTCGTTCGTTGTCGCTTGGCTCATCAGCCCCGCCATATTCATTGACGAAGGAACTGTGCGTCAGCGCGATAGTCAAGAGCTGGGGCTGGCGAAATTGTATGCCGAGCCGGTTTTCAAACTCGGATTGCTTTGCGGTCGGCGCAGTCATGGCGCTGTGACGCTTTTGTCGCTGGCTGCGGGCAGATAAGCTCCTTCAATCCAGCTTGCGCCGTCCGCGCCGACTTCTTTCTTCCACACGGGCACGATCTCTTTGAGGCGGTCGATGCCATAGCGCGCCGCTTCAAAACAGCCGTCATCACGATGTGGCGCGGAGCAAGCGCACAGCACTGTGTTTTCGCCCACTTGCAGCACCCCCAGCCGCTGAATGATGGCGATGCCCTCGACCTTGCGCCAGCGCGCGCGGATCTCCGCCGCAACCTGTTTCATCTTCGTCAGCGCCATCGCCTGGTAGGCTTCGTATTCCAGCCATTCGGTCTGCGCCAGATGTCCAGGTTTGTCGGTTGCGCCACGCACGATGCCGGTGAACAGGCAGACGGCACCGCAGCGAGGCGTCGTGATGGCGGCGATGATCTCGTTGTGGTCGATGGGACCAGTTGGCAACCGAAAGATCTCGGGAAAGGCGCCAGCCGCGCCACCGCTGACCGGCGGAAAAAAAGCCACTTCGTCGCCATCCTGGATCGCATCGCTGTCAAAAGCGAACTCTTCGTTGATGGCAGCCAGCGCCACTTGCAGATTTTGGCTGGCGGCGGGGTGTCGGCGCATCAATTCGCTGCGCAGCCCGCCGATGCTCTGCGCGCCTTCATCCAAAGCGACCTCCAGCTGGCGCGCGCCGATACGATCGCGCAGGGTAGCAAAAAACAACACCTTAATCTGCATAAGCCTGTTTATCCCTCAGCCAGATAGTCGCCGCGCGAGCCGCCGCGTTTTTCCAGCAGGCGAATATCGCCGATGCGCATGCTGCGGTCGACCGCCTTTGCCATATCATAAATCGTCAGCGCCGCCACCGACACAGCCGCCAGCGCTTCCATCTCTACGCCGGTTTTGCCTGTTGTCTGCACAGTGGCGCGGATATCAACCGCGTTCGCCGCGTCGTCGAGGCATAGCTGCAAGCTGACCTGCTCGATGGGCAGAGGATGACACAGCGGCACGAGCTCGCTGGCGCGTTTGGCCGCCATGATGCCGGCGATGCGCGCAACACCCAGCACATCGCCTTTTTTGAGTTGCCCAGCGCGGATGAGGCGCAATGTGCCGGGCTGCATGCTGATTCTGCCCGCCGCGACAGCCACGCGCCTTGTCTGGGCTTTTGCGCCGACATCGACCATCTGCGCGCTGCCATCTTCAGTGAGATGCGTCAATTGACTGTCTGTCATCTGTGTCCACCGCCTGGGCGAAGAAATCAGCGATCTGCGCTGCCAGTTCGCCAACTTGGATCTGCGCTGCATTATGCCACATGATGCCGTTGTCGTGCCCGCGAAACCAGACATCCTGCTGGCGGATGAAATCGTGCGTGCTGAACTTTGTCCGTTCAATGGCTTCGTCTATGTTTGCGCCATCCAACAGATGCGCCGCCATTTCGCCATAGCCCAAGCCACTCATGGCCGGCAGCCGCCGGTCGTATCCCATATCCAGCAGGCGCGCCACCTCGGCCACGAAGCCAGCCGCGATCATGCTGTCAACGCGGGCGTCGACGCGCGGGTATAAGGTCTCGCGCGGCAAGCGCAGTCCCAGCCGGAATATGCGCCAGGGCGGCGGGCGCTTGGCTCGCAGCTGGCTGATTGGCGCTCCCGTCAGCATCTGCACTTCCAGCGCGCGGATGACACGGCGGATGTTGTTGGGATGAATCGTCTCGGCGGCGGTTGGGTCAACCTGGCGCAGGCGTTGGTGCAGGGCGGCGGGCGAATTGCGTTCGGCGAAATCTTCCAGGTCGGCGCGCAGCTGGGCATTGGGCGGGACGCGCGGAATCGTCCAGCCTTCTTCAACCGCGCTGATGTATTGTCCGCTGCCGCCGACCAGCATGGGCAGTTTGCCGCGCGCCTGGCAGTCTTCGATTACGCGATTCGCCGCGTCTTGATAGTCCGCCAGGCTTAAATGATGGTCGGGCGCGACCAGGTCAATGAGATGATGCGGGACAAGCGCTTGCTGGGCTGGCGTGGGCTTGGCTGTGCCAATATCCATGTAGCGGTAAATCTGCCGGCTGTCCGCGCCGATGATTTCCCCAGGCAGCCGCTGCGCCAGTTGGATGGCCAGCTGCGTTTTGCCGACGCCGGTCGCGCCCAAGACGATCAACAATGGCGCTTCACCAGTCAAAGGCATCCTCCACATGGGCGATTGTCGCTGTTCCATTTGGCTCCAGCGCGATAGCGATGACATCGACGCGCCAAGGCATGTCGGCGTCGATGCGATGTTCGTGCAGATAACGATAGGCGGCATTGAGCAGGCGCTGGCGTTTGCTGGGCGTAATGCTGGCCAAAGCCGCTTCGGTGCTGGCATCGCGCCGTGTCTTGACCTCGACAAAAGCCAGGATGCCGCGCCGCTGCGCCACGATGTCCAGCTCGCCATCGATGCGCGACCAGTTGCTGTGCAAAATCGCATAGCCTTGCCGCCGCAGGTAGGCTCGCGCCAGTTGCTCGCCGCGATCGCCAGTTTGTTTCGTCCGCTGCACTGCCCGCCATCCACAATCGCTGTGGCCAGTGTAGCACAGCCCACAAAGCGACTGGCTGCATTAAAGACTGTTGCGCAGCACAATGGCGGCAAAATATGTTTGCCACCGCGCGCCGCCTCGCTCATATTCGGCAGTAAACTGTTAGGGACATTTCTTTGGCGGGTTTTTCATTTTGATGCGATTGCCTCATTGCGTCGCGCATAGCGTGTTGAAAAGCTCGCATTTTCCGCTAGCATAGGTGGCTTGAAAGGATGCAAAACGACAGGGGAGTCCGAATTTATGATAGATATGACAACAGCGGTCGCGCTGGGCGTGGCGGCCAGTATAGTCGGCTTGATTTTTGCGCTTTGGCAGCGGAGTTATGTCCTCGCGCAAGACGCGGGCACACAGCGGATGCGAGAAATCGCCGGGGCGATCGAACGTGGCGCTGGCGCATTCTTGCAGCGTGAATACCGCGCTGTCGCTATCTTGGTGGCGATCGTGACAGTCGCGCTGGTTGTGCTCAGCTCAGTGCCTGGATCGGGCATGTCGATATTGACAGCGGTGGCTTTTGTCATTGGCGCGCTGGCTTCGGGCTTGTCGGGCTATATCGGCATGTACATCGCGGTGCGCGCCAATGTGCGGACAGCGCACGCAGCCTCGAAGAGCCTGAACAGCGGATTGCGCGTGGCATTTGCCAGCGGCACGGTCATGAGCACGATGGTGGTGTCGCTGGCGCTGCTGGGCATCAGCCTGCTCTTCATTTTCTTCGTCAACCAACTGGGCGATGCGGCGCAGGCGGCTTCGGCTTTGGCTGGCTTTGGCTTTGGCGGCACATCAATCGCCATATTCGCGCGCGTTGGCGGCGGCATCTATACGAAAGCGGCTGATGTCGGCGCAGACTTGGTGGGCAAAACCGAAGCGGGCATCCCCGAAGACGATCCGCGCAACCCCGCCACGATCGCTGACAATGTCGGGGACAATGTTGGCGATGTCGCTGGCATGGGCTCTGATTTGTTTGAAAGTTATGCCAGTTCCATTATCGCGGCTATCTCGCTGGCGACGACAGCCGGCATATTCGTTGACGATGGCTTGCTCGCGGCGCAGATATTCCCGCTGCTGGTTGCGGCGGCTGGGCTGCTCATCAGCATCCTCGCCAGCTTTCTGGTGCGCACCGAAGAAGGCGCTGATCAAGAACAGCTGCTGGGCAGCATCCGCAGAGGCATCTACAGCGCGTCGGTGTTGATCGGCATTGTCGTGGTCGCGCTGGGCAGCAGCCTGCCCTTCGGCGAAAAAGCTGGCGGCGTCATCATCGCCACATTGAGCGGCTTGGTTGGCGGCGTGCTGATCGGCTATTTCACTGAATACTTCACGGCGGATACGTATGGGCCGACCCAGGCATTAAGCGCATCGGCGGAAGGCGGCGCGGGTATCGTGGTGATACGCGGGCTGGCGCTGGGCATGATGAGCACGTTGGCACCGGTCATCATTGTCGTCGTGGTCACTTTGCTGGCGACATCGCAGGCGGGCTTGTACGGCGTGGCGGTGGCGGCGGTGGGGATGCTATCGACTCTGGGCATCACTTTGGCCACCGATGCCTATGGCCCGGTCGCCGACAACGCCGGCGGCATCGCCGAAATGTCCGAATTGCCAGACAGTGTGCGCGACCGCACCGATGCGCTGGACAGCCTCGGCAACACCACTGCCGCGACTGGCAAAGGCTTCGCGATTGGCTCAGCAGCCATGACGGCGCTGGCGTTGACGGCAGCATTCATCACAGCGCTGACGGCTGGTGGCAGCACGGCATTGGGCGCGGCAGCCAATCCGGCCGATCTGTTGTTGAGTCCGCAATTTGTCACCGGTTTGTTCATCGGCGGCTTGCTGCCTTTCGTCTTCAGCGCGCTGACCATGGTGGCGGTGGGCGATGCGGCTCAGCAGATCGTCGAAGAAGTCCGCCGGCAATTCCGCGAATTGGGCATTATGGAAGGCAAGGGACAGCCCGACTATGAACGCTGCGTCGCCATCAGCACCGATAGCGCGATTCGCCAGATGCTGCTGCCGGGCATTATCGCGGTCGGCGTGCCGGTGGGCATGGCGCTGCTGGCGGTGCTGGGCAAGGGCAACACGTTGGGCGAGTTCGTTGCGCCGATTTCGCTGGTGGGCGTGCTGCTTGGCTCGCTGGTATGCGCGTTTATGCTGGCGGTGATGATGGCGAATGCGGGCGGCGCCTGGGACAACGCCAAGAAGCATATCGAAGCCGGCAACCTGGGCGGCAAAGGCTCGGATGCGCACAAAGCAGCGGTCGTCGGCGACACTGTGGGCGACCCATTCAAAGACACCTCCGGCCCTTCATTGAACATCCTTCTAAAATTGCTGGCTATCGTTTCGCTGGTGATCGCTCCGTTGATCGGCAGCGCCTTCCCCGGCTAGCTTGGTGGCAGAGGGCAGATCGTGAACAGCTCCGCAAACAGCCCGCGCGGCTTGTATTTTGAAGAATTCGTGGTCGGACAGATTCTGCGCACACGCGCCCGCACCATCACAGAATCTGACCTGGTGGCATTCGCTGGATTGACTGGCGATTACAACCCCATGCACACCGACGCCGAATACTGCGAGGGCTCGTTCATGGGCCAGCGAGTGGCGCATGGTTTGCTGACATTGAGTTATGCGGTGGGGCAGGCGTATCAACTTGGCATTCTGGAACGAACCGTGCTGGGCTTCCGCGGGCTGGAAATGAAGTTCAGCGCGCCCGTCTTCATTGGCGATACGATCCACGCTGAGCTGAAGGTCGCCGAGACTCGCGCTGCGCGGCGGCTGGGCGGCGGCGTGGTCGCGCTGGAGATGCGCGTCATCAAACAAGGCGGCTCAATCGTCCAGAAGGGCAGCCTCAGCCTGCTGATGATGTCGCAGCCTTGAATGCAGCCAGCGCCCGATCGCGCCCTAGCTGCAGGTCGACAAGCGGTGGCGGATAGGCGACTGGCGCGTCATCCATCCGCCAGGGCTGGTGGATGAACTTGTCGGGGATCTCACGCAGTTCGGGCAGCCAATGGCGAATGTACAAGCCTGCGGCGTCGAACTTGCGGCTCTGCAATACGGGATTGAAGATGCGAAACCACGGTTGGGCATCGCAGCCAGTGCCGGCAGCCCATTGCCAGCCGCCATTGTTCGCCGCTGGGTCGCCATCCAGCAGGTGGCGCATAAAATGCGCCTCGCCCTCGCGCCAGTGATGCAGCAAGTGCTTGCACAGAAACGACGCGACGATCATGCGCGCGCGATTGGGCATCCAGCCCGTGGCAGATAGCTGCCGCATCGCCGCGTCCACGATTGGATAACCAGTCTGGCCTGCCTGCCAAGCGGCGAGCTCGGCTGGAACATTGCGCCAAGCCAGCTCCTCATATTGCGGGCGAAATGACCTTCGCAGCGCCTGCGGATAGTGGTACAGGATTTGCGCGAAGAAATCTCGCCATGCCAACTGGCGGATCCAACTGGCGATACCGGTTCGCTTGTCTTGGCAAGCTGCGCTTTTCGCTCGCGTTCGCGCCGCCCAATACAGCTGCCGCGGCGACAGCAAACCCATGCGCAGATCAATCGACAGGATGGATGTGGCATCAGGTCGTAGTGGGTCGCGCGTCAGGGCGTTGCGCTGCCTGTCATAGTCGGCGATTCGCAGGTCGATGAAAGCGCGCAAACGCGATTGCGCTGCTGTCTCGCTGGCGGCCGGCAAGGTGGCATCCGCAGCCGTCTCTGTCAGCGCCCGTTGCAAAATGCCCCTGCTGTCTTTGTCGGCAAGGCGAAAAAAGCGGCGTATAGCTTGGCTTTCAGAGACAGGTGGCCGCTTTTCTATTGTCAGCCAACGGCGAAAATAGGGCGTGAAGACCCGGTAGGGCTCGCCATTGTCGCGCAGCAGGCTCATCGCCTCGACAAGCTGGCTATCGTGGAAGCTGACGACGGGGATGCCTGCTTCACGACAGACGCGGGCGTCGCGCTGCCGAGCGAAGGGGCTATCGTCGCGATTGAAGTACAGGGCGCTGGCACCGACGGTCTTGATGAGGCTCGGCAGGACTTCATGTGGCAGACCATAGCGCGCCAAGAGCCGACCGCCACGCGCCCGCAGCTGCTCATCCAGCGATGCCAGCGCGCGCAGCAGGAAAGCCATGCGGTTGCGGCTGGCAAAGCGACCGGTCTGCAAGCGCGGATCGATGATGAAGACGGGCAGAATCGCCGCGCCTGTCGCCCGCGCCGCGCCCAAAGCCGAATTGTCCGCCAGCCGTAAATCGCGCCGAAACCAATAGATGATCCGCTGCTCGCTCAATTTGTCTCTCCGTTTGCCGTCTGGCGGTCTAAACGCAGCTTCCGCCGGGCGAGTTTGGCGACACGCATGCCCCCCAAAGCCACCGCCGCCGTAGATTGTCCTGGGAAAACCGAATCGCCAACCAGCAGCAGGTTGTCGACGCCAGTTTGTGGTCCGCGCGCCGACAAGAGCGAAGACTGCGGAAAGCCGCCGACCATGCCTTTGTGCCGACCAGTGTAGAATTGATAAGTCACCGGACTGCCCGGCAAACACAGCGTCACCGCTGCCTTGAAGCCAGGAAAGACCGTTTCGATATGGTCGAGCAGGCTCGCTGCGTAGGCATGTTTGCGCTCGGCGTAGGCTTGGCTGTCTTTTTCCAGCAGCGACCACCAGGGCTGGACGCGCGTATGCGTGCTGACGGTGGCCGCGCGAAAGCCAGCCGGTGCCCGCGTTTCGTCCCAGTCTGGCGAGATAGAAAGAAAAAGCGAATGTCCCTCGTCCAGCGAGCCGGCGTAGTCGCTGATTATGTGATGATGCGCATGCGCTTGCGGCGGCAGCTTGTCGGCGCGCAGCCCCAGGTGCAAGACAAAAGCGCCCTGGGTGTCATGGCGGCGCTGGACTTCGCGTTGCAGGCGCGGCGGGCTGGATTCGCCCAGCAGTCGCTCCAATGACCACGGCGTGGCATTGGCTATGACGAGGTCGGCTGGCAGGACGAAATGCTGTGCGGCTCGTTTGCCCTGCCGGATTGCCACTCCCTCTGCGCGCCCTTCGTTTATGTGTATGCCCAGCGCCTGATGTCGGTAGAGAATCTTGCCGCCCAGCGCTTGCAAAGTCTCCGCCAGTTGTCGAGACAGCGCGCCGATGCCGCCTCGCAGGTGATGCACGCCTTGCCGCGGCAGATCCAGCGCTGTCGCCCCATACACCGCATTGACTGTCGAGGCGGTGGCTTGCGCCGAGATGAGCAGCTGCGAATCGATGAAACGCCGAAAGCGCGCATCGCCCCCCAGGCCTTGTCGCCGCAGCCAGTCCGCCACTGTGCGCGCGCCGAAAGGAGCCAACCGCAAGCCAGACAGCAGATTCGCCAAGCCCAGTCGCGTCAACTGTAGCGCCTCTACCCAGTCGACCGGCGGGAAAGGCAAACCGCGCGCAGCCAGCGACCAGGTCAAATCGGCGATTTTCTGCTGTTCGTTCCAAAACTGTTGGCTGTTGGGAAACAGACCCGCTACATCGCGCCCATCGCGCCAGAGCGAGATCTCTCGGTCGGGCAAATGCACCGTCCAGGCGGGGTCCTGCGGGCGCGCCGCAACAGACATGCCCAGCAGGTCGCCAAGCTGCCGCAGCGGTCCCGATTCATGAAAGCCGCCAGCCACAGTCGCGCCAGCTTCAAAACGATACCCCTTGTGAAAAAATGTCGCTGCCGAGCCGCCAGGATAGGGATTGGCCTCCACGACAGTGACCTGGAAACCAGCTTTCGCCAGCAAAGCCGCCGCTGTCAAGCCGCCGATGCCCGCGCCGATGACCACAACCTGCTTTTCGCGCTTCATCGCTTCCGCAGCGCGCGTCTGGTGCGCCAGTGCCGAAACACAAACAGAATCCGCAGTGGCAGCCCGGCGAATGCCAGCCGCGTGAATGCGCCCCAAAGCCCCGGCTTGTGCGCCAGGGTTACGCGGTCTGTCAGCTCGACGCCGCCCGGCACATCGCGAAAAATATGCTCGTGCCGCCAATGCGCCATCGGTCCGCGCATCTGCACATCGGCGAATGAATCGGTCGTGGGTCCGGGCTCGTGCCGCGCAACCCAGCGCAAGGGCAGCGGACCAAACCACAGCCTGAACTCGACCTCGCCTTGGGTGATCGAAAGCCGTTCGTCTCGCAGCAGCTGCGCGAATATCGGCGGTGGCGTCAACTTTGCCAAGGCGCGCGGGTCTTGATGAAAGCGCCGCAAGTCGCCCAGGCTGGCATCGAAGCGGCTGGTCTTGGCATAGACTGTTGGCTGGCTAGCTGGCATGGCTGCGCCCCGCATTGATCTTGTCGCGCAGTGTGGCGGCGGCATGGGCTGGATCATCGGCGAACACAATGCCACGCGACGAGTTGATCATCATGCCGCGCCCGAAGCTGTTCAGCCCCGCGGCCAGTGCCGCCACAACATCGCCGCCTTGCGCGCCAACGCCGGGCACCAGCAAGGTCATTTCGCCGACTATTTGGCGAATTTCCGCCAGTTCCTGCGGATAAGTCGCGCCCGCTACCAACATGATATTGTCGCGCTCCGTGCGCTCTGCCGCTTGCCGCGCCACCACCTGCCACAGGGGAATGCCGCCCACCAGCAGATTTTGCAGATCAGCGCAACCGGGGTTGGACGTGCGGCACAGAACGATGCTGGCTTTGTCGCGATAGCTGAGGAAGGGCGCGAGCGCAGCCCAGCCCAGATAAGGATTGAGCGTGATGGCGTCAAAACCCAGTTGGTCGAAGATGGCGCTGGCATAGGCGGCGCTGGTATTGCCAATATCCCCACGCTTGGCATCGCAGATCGTCAGCATATCGGGGTGGCGCGTCCGCAGATAGTCGACCGTCTGCGCCATCTGCTGCCAGCCCGTCGCGCCGGCCGCTTCATAAAAGGCGATGTTGAGCTTGAAAGCCGCGGCGTATTCGGCAGTCGCGTCGATAATGTGGCGGTTGAATGCCAGCTGCGGATGGTCTTTTTGCATGAATGACCGCGGCAGCTTTGTCATGTCGCTGTCCAGCCCCACGCACAGCAGGGAATCGGCGGCTTTGGCGCGGGCATCGTATTTGGCTGCGGCGCTCATCATTTGTCGCGCCCCCACTCGTATGGATCAGCAAACCAGTTAAGCACGATCGCCAACTGCGCAGGATCTAGATTGCCGCGCGCCTGCGATTCGCGCAAGACGGATTCAAGATTGGTCAGGGTATGCAGGCGCAGACCAGCCCGCGCGAAGGCCGCCTCGCCGAAGCCATAACTGATGATGGCGCAGACATCCACGACTGTTGCGCCAGCCTCGCGCAGCGCAGCCACGCCAGACAAACTGCTGCCGCCAGTCGTCACCAAATCTTCGATCAACAGCACGCGCAGTCCAGCGACATCGCCGCCTTCGATGCGCTTGCCAGTTCCGTGCTGCTTGGTTTCTTTGCGCACGAAGACAGCCGGCGCGCCGACCTGCCAGGCTATGGCCGCGCAATGAGCGACGCCGCCCAGCGCCACGCCAGCCAGCGCATCGTATTCCAATGCGCGCGCGCCTAGCATAGACAGGAATCCCTCGATGATCACGCGCCAGGCAGGTGGATGAAAGCTGAGCCGGCGGTTGTCAACATATATCGGCGAGCGTATGCCCGATTTGAATGTGATGGGCGCTTCGGGCGAAAAGCCCACCGCGCCAATATCAAGCAAGGCGCTCGCGATGAATCGCTTCATAGCTGTGCTCATGGCTGGCAAACTCGTTTTCGATTAAAGCGGCGGCAAACGGACCTCGATAGACCAGCGCCGACCAGTATTGCGCGGCCGCCGCGCCACGTCGATTGTGCTGACGAAAGCTCGCGCCGTCCATGATTCCGCCACAGCCGATAATATCAACTTCGCAGCCGATTCGGTCTTTCGCAGCTTGCAGGGCTGCCACCGCCAGCAGCGCGCTATCTCGCAATGCGCCGCCGCCAATGCCTGCGCTCAGCGTTGGATCTGTCGGGCTGGGCTTTGCCAATGTGTTGGTGGCGATCACGGCGCGCACACCCACCTCGGCGAAGATGCCCATCAACATCTGATATTGCGAAGCAGCCAATCCCGGGCTCACCTTCACCCACAGCGGGATATCCAGATTGCGCGCCCGCAGCTCGTTGACAAATGCAGAGCAGAGACTTCTCGCGCCAGCCTCGAGCTGATGTCCGCCAGGGTCGTCTTCGGTATTCGGGCAACTGATATTGAGCGTGAACCAACTGGGTCGCAGTCCCGCATCCAAGAAGAAAAGCAGGGCCTCGACTATTTCTCGTTGCTGCTGAGCAAGATCGCTGAGGCCGGGCGAGACAGCGATATTGATGCCAAATGCCCGTGGCAGCCGCTGAATGCGCGCGCCCAGAAAAATCGCCGCTGCCCGGGCGCCGGGATTGCGCAAGCCGACGCGATTTTGGATCGATTGCGTAGCTTGCTCCCGCCACAGGATTGTGCCCGGGTTGCCCATGCGCGGATGCCGTGTGAAGCTGCCAAACTCGATGCAGCCGACCAGCGCCGGCGCCATCCGCCAGCCGGGCATGATGTTCTCGCGCCGCTGCACGACAGCACGCAGCGCCTCGTCTTCGCTGATGAATCCACGACCCTTGACGAGCCCCGCCGCCAGGATTAGCCGCCCCGACAAGTTCGCGCCGCCGACTTCCAGTGTCTGTTCGGGCGCGAGCCATATCCGCAGCCGCTCGGCCACATCAGCTGGCAGCTGCCAACGTTCCAGCCAGCCCAGCTGCATAAGGGCAACAGTATGCGCGCGCTGCGCCGATAGCCGAAATAGCAGCAGGCGGCAGAACAAGCCATAGGCGATATCAAAAACGCGCAGCCAGCGACGCCGGGCGCTCATGCCACAAATCCAAACAGATTGCGTCCAAAGCCGGGCGAGCTGAGCACCTGTTCGCCGTCATAGACTTTGTGCCCGCGGATCCACACTTCGCGCACGCGTCCACGAACACGCGCGCCTTCAAAGGGCGACCAGCCGCACTGTGTATGCAGATTTCGCCGCTCGATGTCGAAGCTGGCATCGGTGTCGACGACTGTATAGGTCTTGGGCAGCGGCGTGATGCGCCAAATGCGCTGGACATTCAGCGAAAGCATGTCGCAGGCGCGCTGCAACGGCAGCCGGCCGTCTTTGACCGCCTGCATCATCAGCGGCAATGTTGTCTCTAAGCCGGGCACGCCATAGGCTGGCAATGCCGCTTCTTTCTCGGCGATGGTATGCGGCGCATGATCCGACTCGATAATGTCGACCACACCCTGCCGTATCGCTCGCCAAAGGGCGCGCTGGTCGGCTTTGGTCTTCAACCCTGGCTTCATGAGTCCAAAGCTGCCGATGCTGGGCAGGTCGTCTTCGCAGAGGAAGAGGTGGTGCGGGCAGACGCCGATGGTGACAGGCAGCGCTTCATTTTTTGCCGCCGCGAGCAAGCTGATTTCTCGCTGGCTGCTGATATGCAAGAAGTGCGTGGGCTGACGGTACTTGCGCACCAATTCCAGGATATTTGCGACTGTTTCGCCCTCGGCGTGCACGGCGATGAGCCGGTTGGTCTTCCAGGCGCGGTAATGCCGTTCGCGCATGGCGCTGGTGTTGATGAGCAGGTCGCCAGTGGTGGCGTTGTTGTATATCTTAAGGCCGCAGACTCGCGCGGCGATGCGTTCATAGTCACTGGTGTTGTCGGCTTGGGATGCGCCGAAGTATAGCCCCCAGTCACAATGCGCCGACTGGTCGATGCGCGCCAGCTTTTCATCCAGCAGCTTTTCGCTGGTTGTCGATGGCGCTGTATTCGGCATATCAAATACGGCTGTATACCCGCCGGCGATGGCGGCGATTGTTTCGCTTTTGAACGTGGCTTTGTGCGCCCAGTCCAGGTCGCGCAGGTGGGTGTGTGGGTCGATCATGCCCGGGATGCGGATGAGCGGCATCAGACATATACCCCGCGCAGCACTTTTACCAGCAAAGCCATGCGCACGAACATGCCGTTTTCCATCTGTTCAAAATAGATTGAGCGCTGGTCGGCATCGAGCACATCGTGGTCGGCGCGTGTGCCCATTTCATGTTTGCGGGGCAGCGGGTGCATCAATATCGCTTCTGCGGGCGCTTGTGCCAGCAGGCCTGGGGTCATGATGAAGCGGTCTTTGATTCGATGGTAGGCGCTTGCGTCGGAAAAGCGCTCTTCTTGGATGCGCGTCCAATAGATGACATCGGTCTGCGCAATGAGTTCCCGCAGGTCGTCGGTCTGCTGCACCTGGATGCCGCGCTCTGCCGCCAGCTCGCTGATATCGGCGGGCATGGCCAAAGACTCTGGCGCGACCAGGCACAAGCGCACATCATCGGCGTCATAATAAGCCAGCAGCTTTGCCAGCGAATGCACGGTACGGCCGTGCTTCAAATCGCCGACCAGGGCGATCGTCAGCCCGTCCAGCGACTTTTTCTGGTCAAAAATTGTGAACATATCGAGCAGCGCCTGGGTCGGGTGCTCGCCAATGCCATCGCCGCCGCTGATCGCCACTGTCGGATTGTCAATGCGCTGATTGAGCAGATCCAGATAATAACCTGCTTCGTAGGACGAGCCGATCTCTGGATGCCGCAGCACGATGACATCGGCATAGCAGCCGGTCGCGCGGATGGTATCGGACAGGTTTTCGCCCTTGTACATGGACGAGAAGCGCACGCCATTGCTGACCGCGATGACATCGCCCCCCAGCCGCCGCATGGCTGCTTGAAAGGACATATCGGTGCGCGTGCTGGCTTCGAAGAAGAGCGACGCCATCACTTTGCCGGCGCAAAGCTCGGTCAAGCCGCGGTCATGCGTGCGGATGCGTTTGCGGATGGATGTGGCTGCCTGAAAGAGGATATCCAGGTCGCGGCGCCGAAACTGGTCGACCGAAAGGATATGCTTGCCAAAAAAATCCCCATCTATGCGTGGCGGCTGATAGGCAAATGCGTGCTGACTGATGGACAATTCGCCCACTGGATCGCTCAATCTTGCCTCCCGCGCTTCTTAGAACAAGCCGACAACTTTGCCGTCCGCGTCGATATCAACATGCATCGCCGCCGGCAGTTTACCCAAACCCGGCATGGTGCGCACATCGCCACACAGTGGATAGATAAAGCCCGCGCCCGCCGATGCCCGCACATCGGTGATGGTGATGCGGAAGCCGTCTGGCGCGCCTTTCAGCTTGGGGTCGTCGCTGAGGCTGAGGTGCGTCTTCGCCATGCAAATAGGCAGGCTGCCCAAGCCCTGCGCTTCGTACTGGCGGATCTTGCGGCTGGCGGCTGGCGCATAATCAACGCCGTCGGCGCGATAAATCTCGCGGGCGATGGTCTCGATCTTGTCGCTTATCGCCATATCATCGGGATAGAGCAGACGGAAGTCGTTTGGCGCGTCGCAGGCCGACACGATCATTTCAGCAAGTTCCGCGGCGCCAGCCCCGCCTCGCGCCCAGTGCCTGGCCACGCTGGCGCCGAGAGCGCCGTTTGCCAAGGCGATTTCGCGGACAGCGGCGATCTCGCGCGGCGTGTCATCGGCGAAGACATTGATGGCGACCACGGGATTGACGCCGAACTTGCGCAGGTTTTCCAGGTGGCGCACCATGTTGGCGGCTCCGGCTTCGACATCGGCGACATTCTCTTTGCGCAGGGCGGGGTCGATCGGCTTGCCAGGGACGATGCGATACCTGCCCGTGTGCGCTTTTAATGCGCGGATGGTGGCGACCAGCACGACGGCATTCGGCCGCAAACCGGCGATGCGCGCTTTGATGTTGAAGAACTTCTCCGCGCCGATATCCGCCCCAAAGCCCGACTCGGTCACGACATAGTCGCCGCACTTCATGGCGATCAAGTCGGCGATGATAGAAGAATTGCCATGGGCGATATTGGCGAAGGGACCAGCATGCACGAGCGCAGGCGTGCCTTCCAACGTCTGCATCAAATTGGGTTTGATCGCGTCTTTCATCAACACAGTGGCTGCGCCAGCCGCGCGAATGTCTTCGGCAGTGACCGGCTGTTTGGCTCTGTCGTATGCCACCACCATCTTGCCGATGCGCGCGCGCATATCTTGCAGCGAAGTCGTCAGCGCCAAAATCGCCATCAATTCCGATGCGACAGTGATGTCATAGCCGCTCTGCCGCGGGATGCCGTCGAAGCGCTTGCCCAGCCCGACGATGACATTGCGCAGCGCCCGATCGTTGAGGTCGACAACGCGCCGCCAGGGGATATTATGAACATCAATATCGCGCTCGTTGCCATGATACAGATGCGCGTCTAGCATAGCCGCGATGAGATTGTGCGCCGCGCTGATGGCGTGAATGTCGCCAGTCAGGTGCAGGTTGAAGCGCTCCATCGGCACAATCTGGCTATAGCCGCCGCCAGCCGCGCCGCCTTTGATGCCAAAGGTCGGTCCCTGCGAAGGCTGACGCACGGTGATGATGGCGCGCTTGCCGATATGCTTCATCGCCTGGCCGATGCCCACCGTCGTGGTCGATTTTCCCTCGCCCAGCGGGGTCGGCGTGATGGCGGTCACATCCACATACTTGGCGTCTGGGCGCGCCCCCAGCCGTTCCAGCGCCTCCAGCTTGATCTTGGCGACATGCCGACCATAATGTTCCAGGTCGCGGTCGGGCTCGAGCCCCATTCCTTCGGCGATATTGTCAATGCGCAGCAGCTTGGCGCTCTGCGCGATGCTCAGGTCAGAAGGGATATTCATCGCGGCGCAGCCCTTCAACTGGAGTCGGGCGAGTTAAACTCTATTCTATCACGGAGGCTGAGCCTTTTTGTCTTTTTTTTCAAGATGAGAATCCCGAGTGGCGACAAACGCAGGCTGATGCTGTGGAGCCGGCCATGGCTGGGGATGCTGTCGCTGTGGACGCCGCCAGCATTGCCGACATTCCCGCCGCCATAGAAGCGCGCATCGCTATTCAGCAGCTCGGCATAATAGCCGGCGCCAGGCACGCCGATTCGATAGCCCTCGCGCACGACGGGCGTGCAATTCAAAACGATGACCAGGAAGTCGTCGGCATCTTCGGCGAAACGAATATAGCTGTAGACGCTGTACTCGGCGTCATCGGCGTCGATCCAGCAGAAGCCGTCCGCGTCGCAATCGCGCTGCCACAGGGCTTTTTCTGCGCGATACAAGTGGTTCAAATCGCGCACCCAGTTTTGCATTTGGGCGTGCTTTTCGTCTTGCAGCAGATGCCAATCCAGGCTGCGCGCTTCGTTCCACTCCGAAAATTGGGCAAATTCGCCACCCATAAAATTCAAGATCTTGCCGACCTGCGTGTACTGGTAGCCGAAGAGCAGCCGCAGGCCAGCGAATTGCTGCCAACAATCGCCGGGCAGCTTATTGACCAGCGAACGCTTCAGATGAACGACTTCGTCATGTGAAAGCGGCAGCACAAAATTTTCGCTGAAGGCATAGAGCAGCGCGAAAGTAATCTGGTGATGATGATGCCGGCGATGCACGGGATCGCGCGACATATATCGCAGCGTGTCGTGCATCCAGCCCATATTCCACTTGAAGGTGAAGCCCAGTCCGCCGATATAGGTCGGGCGCGAAACCATCGGCCAACTGGTGGCTTCTTCGGCGATGGTGATCGCGCCCGGCGCTTCGGCATGGACCGCTTCGTTGAAGTCGCGCAGGAATGTCAGCGCGCCCAGATTCTCGTGGCTGCCATATTCGTTGGGTAGCCATTCGCCGTCTTCGCGGGAAAAATTCAAGTAGATCATCGACGAAACCGCATCCACGCGCAAGCCATCGATGTGGTATTTTTTCAGCCAGAAGAGCGCATTGGCGGTCAAGAAATTGCGCACTTCATCACGCGCATAATTAAAGATCATCGTGCCCCAGTCGGGATGTTCGCCCTGGCGCGGGTCTTCGTGGCTGTACAGGTGCGTGCCATCAAAATAGTTCAAGCCATGCTCGTCTTTGGGGAAGTGCGCCGGCACCCAATCCAGGATTACGCCGATGCCATGTTGGTGGCAGCAATCGACCAGGTGCATGAAGTCGCTGGGCGCTCCGAAGCGGCTGGTCGGCGCATAATAGCCGGTGACCTGATAGCCCCAAGATTTGTCCAGCGGATGTTCGGCGACCGGCAGCAGTTCCAGGTGCGTATAGCCCATGTCGACCAGGTAGGGCAGCAGCTGCCGCGCCAGATCGCGATAGCTGAGGAATTGGTCGCCATCTCCGCGCCGCCATGAGCCCAGATGAACTTCGTAGATATTCAGCGGCTGCCGCAGCGGGTCGGCTTTTGCGCGCGCAGCCAGCCAGTCCGCGTCATTCCAGGCATAGGCGTCGATGTCGCAGACGATGCTGGCGGTCTTGGGGCGCAGCTCGGCTTGAAATGCGAAGGGGTCGGCTTTCTGGGCTTGATAGCCACGATTGTGCGAGCGCACTTCAAACTTGTACCGCTCGCCAATGCCAATGCCCGGCACAAAGAGCTCCCACACGCCCGACGAGCTGTTTTCTTGCATGATGTGCGCGCGGGCATCCCAGCGGTTGAAATCGCCGATTACCGCGACTTTGTAGCAATTTGGTGCCCAGACAGCGAAATTGACGCCAGCAACGCCATCTATGCGCCGCAAGCGCGCGCCCAGCTTGTCATAAATCTCGCGGTGCGCCCCCTGCCCAAACAAATGAAGGTCATAATCGGAAAGCAAAGGCGGGTAGATATAGGGATCGCCATAGCATTCGCGCCGACCTTCCGATGTGACACATTCATAGTGATAGGCTCGCTCTGCCCAGGCTGCGTCCAGCTCGACAGCAAACAAGCCCGCTTCGTGCAGTCTTTGCATCGCGACTCGCTCGCCAGTTTCGCTGCAGACAAGCTCTGCCCGCTTCGCCCAGGGGCGAAAAGTGCGCATGATCACACAATCGCCGCTGCGTTGCCTGCCCAGCAGCATCGCTGGCGCGCCGGTCTCGCCAGCAATCAGCGCGTTCAAGGCCTCAGGATGAATCGCGTGTGGCACAGTGCCTGCCGAACCCCAACCGGTCTGTTACAGATAGTATAGCCTTGCGAGGCTGATCGATATATGGCCAGGCTGCATGAGGCGCGGACTCGCTATTGCCAAGCGCGGTTGGCGGCGCTATGCTAGAAAATATATTCTATGACAGAGCTATGGTATCTAGCATGGCGAAGACGCGCAAAATCCTGCATCTGGACCTAGATGCTTTTTTCTGCTCTGTCGAGGAGCAGCTGCGCCCCGAACTGCGCGGCAAGGCGATTGCTGTGGGCGGGCTGCCCGGCCAGCGGGGAGTCGTCGCCTCGGCATCTTATCCGGCGCGCGCCTATGGCGTCCGTTCGGCCATGCCTATGGCGCAGGCGCTGCGATTGTGCCCGCATCTCATCGTAGTCAGCGGGGCTCGCGGCGCATACAGCGACCGGTCGCGCAAGGTTATGGCGATACTGCGCGATACCGCGCCCGATGTCGAGCCGCTGTCGATTGACGAAGCCTTCTTGGATGTGACGATTCTGCCCGAGCCTATCGAAGCGACCGCTCGCAGCCTCCAGCGGCGCATCAACCGCGAGCTGGATCTGCCCTGTTCGCTGGGCGGCGCGACCAACAAGCTGGTCGCCAAGACTGCCAACACGATTGGCAAAGCCAGCAAACCCAAAGACGCGCCACCCAATGCCATCCATATCGTGCCGCCTGGCGATGAAGCGCGCTTCCTGTCGCCGCTGCCGGTTCGCGGGCTGTGGGGCGTGGGTCCAAAAAATGCTGATGTGCTGGCTGCGCTGGGCTTAAGCGCTATTGGCCAGGTGGCGCAGTGGAGCGAGGCGGCGCTGGTGGCGCGGCTGGGCAAGCTGGGCGCCGATATTTGGCGGCGCGCGCAAGGCATCGACAGGCGACCGGTGCGAGCTGGCGGCGCTGCCAAGTCCATCAGCAAAGAAGTTACTTTTGCTGTGGATATTGCGGACGATGCCAAGCTGCTGCTGACCCTGCGGCGGCTGGCGGACGGCGTGGGGCGGGCGGCGCGCAAGGCTGGCTTGGCTGGCGCCACCATCAAAATCAAACTGCGCTATGGCAATTTCTCAACGCGCAGCCGCCAGACCAAGCTCGCTTATGCCACCGACACCGACAGCGTCATCTATGACTGCGCCGAGCAATTATTTTGGCGGAGCTGGACGCCTGGCACGCCTCTGCGGCTGATCGGCATCGGACTCAGTGGATTCGCCGAGCCGAGCCGACAGCTGGCTCTGTGGGGCGACCATCAAGCGCCGGCGCAAAGTGGTGGATTCCAATCGGCGCTCGACCATCTGCGCGACAAATATGGCGAAACGACCATCCGCCGCGCCAGCGACCTGCGCTACCAGCCCAATGACGACAGCCGCCGCTAAGCCAGCGTGAACAACTGATGATAGGCGCCTCGCCGGTCAAGCAATTCCTGGTGGCTGCCCATTTCTATGATCTGTCCGTGATCCATCACCACGATGAGATCGGCAGACGTGATCGTGCTCAAGCGATGCGCGATGACAAAGCTGGTTCGTTCGCGCAGCAGGTGCTCCAGCGCGCTCTGGATTTGGCGCTCGGTTTGCGTGTCGATGTTGCTGGTGGCTTCGTCCAGGATAAGCACGCGCGGATTAGCCAGCAAAGCGCGGGCAAAAGCGAGCAGCTGCCGCTGCCCGGTCGAAAGCAGCGCGCCGCCTTCTTTGATGTCGCTCTGATAGCTCTCGGACATTTGGCTGATGAAGCTGTGCGCGCCCACCGCTTTTGCCGCCGCGACCACCTCGTCATCGCTGGCATCAAGACGTCCATAGCGGATGTTGTCCATGACACTGCCCGAGAAAAGGTGCGTATCCTGCGGCACTACGCTGATCTGGCGGCGCAGACTGTTCTGCGTGACCGCCCGCAGGTCGTGCCCATCGACCGTGACGCGGCCGCTGGTGGCGTCATAAAAGCGCATGATCAGCTTGACGAGCGTCGTCTTGCCAGCGCCGGTGTGCCCCACAAAAGCGACCGTCGCGCCGGGCGGCACATCCAGGTTGATATTCTTCAGCACGAGCTCGCCATCGCTGGTATAGCGAAACGATACATCGTCAAAGCGCACGCGCCCTTTGATCGGTGGCAGGTCGGAGGCATCGAGCGAGTCGCCGATATCGGCCGGGAAATCCATGAGCTTGAAGATGCGATAGCCCGAGGCGATGACATTTTGCAGCAGGTTATAGCGCTGCGCCAGCAAACGGATCGGGAAGAAGAATTGCTGAATGTACAAAATAAATGCCAGCAGCACGCCGACTGTGATCTGTTCGTCCAGCGCCAGTGTGCCGCCTACAAAGATCAGCGCGCCGGTCGCCACCCCGCCGATCAGCTCGACACTTGGAAAAAAAGCGCCGGAAATCAACGCGGCTCGCACATTGGCGCGGCGGCTGTCCATATTGATGTCATCGGCGAATCGCTCATAATTCTGCCGCTGACGAGCGAATGCCTGTGTGACGCGCACGCCATTGAAGGCTTCCGACAACTCGGCATAGACCTTAGCATTGCTGTCGGAGACGCGCAGATACGCCGCCCGAGCATAGATGCGCCAAACATTGGCGATCGCCAGCAGCGCCATCAGCACTGAGAAAGCCACCGCCGTCAGCGGGATATTGATCAGCAGCATAGAGAGGATGATGCCAAAGAGCATCAGCACTTCGCGGATGCTGCCGACCGCCGCGAACGTCACCGCCTCGCGCACGACATTGACATCGCTGATGATGCGCGCGATCAGCCGACCGACTTCGTATTCGGCAAAAAAACCGATGGATAGAAACTGAACATGGTTAAAAAGCTGGTCGCGCAGCTGCCGAATGATGGTCTGCCCGATTACCGCCATTTTGCCCAGCTGAATGCGAAAACCGATGAAGCCCAGCAGCTGCAAGCCAATGAAGACGAGCACGCCCGCCAGCAGCGTCGACATATCGCGGCGGCGGATGCCTTCGTCGATCGCCCAGCCAATCAGCGGCGGACTCGCCACATTGGCGACAACGGAGAAAAACATCGCCACGACCGCCACCAGCAGCTCGCGGCGATGTGGCTTGAGGTAGGCGAAGAGCCGACTCGTCACGCCGCGGTCGAAGCCAGGTTGGTGATCATCAGCGATCTCCAAAATTGATTTCGCGTCCGCTATGCGTTTCGCGGTCGCGCGTTTGTTTTCGCTTGCTTGGGTGGCAGCCATAAACTCCTGTTCCTGCCCCGCGCTTGTTATGGGACGTATTTGCCAGCTAGTCTGTCAATCAGCTTGCGAAACTTCGCTGTCGAGCGGCGGTCTTCCAGTGGCGCTTTGATTGTGCCAGCGATGATGGCTTCGCGGCGCACCCGTTCTTGTTCTTGCAGCTGCAGGCGATAGATTTCTTCATAGAGTCCGCCCTCGACCAGCAGGGTGTCGTGCCTGCCTCGCTGTACGATTTCGCCATCGCGCAGCACGATGATCTGGTTGGCATTGAGGATCGAGCTCATGCGCTGGGCGATGACAAAGGTGGTGCGCCCTTGCATGACCTGCTCCAATGCGCGCTGGATCTTGTGCTCGGTTTGCGTGTCAACGCTGCTGGTCGAGTCGTCCAGGATGAGGATGCGCGGGTTGATCAGCAAGGCGCGGGCGATGGCGATGCGCTGTTTTTGCCCGCCCGACAGGGTGGTTCCGCGCTCGCCCACTATGGTCTGATAGCCGTCTGGAAATTCGCTGATGAAGCCGTGGGCGTCGGCTGCTGTCGCGGCATCAATGATCTGCTGTTGGCTGGCGTCGGGCTTGCCATAGGCGATATTTTCTTCGATGGTCGCCGAAAAGAGCAGCGATTGCTGCATCACCACGCCGATCTGGCTGCGCAGGCTTTGCAGCTGCATAGCGCGGACATCGATTCCATCAATGGTCACGCGCCCGGCGCTCACATCGTAAAAGCGCGGGATTAAGTTGGCGATGGTCGTCTTGCCGGCACCCGTCAAGCCGATGATCGCCACCAATTCGCCCGGACGCGCCTCTAGACTGATATTGCGCAGCGCCGTATCGGCGGATGAATCGTAGCGCGCGCTGACAGTCTCGAAGCGCACATGCCCCTGGATAGCAAGAGCTTTCGCGCCTGGCTTGTCGACGATGCGCTCGCTTTCGTCCAATACTTGGAAGACGCGCTCGCCGCTGGCGACAGCCTGGGTCGTCAGCAGAATGATGAATCCGACGAAACGCAGCGGCTGCACCAAGAGCAGCACATAGGCGTTGAAGGTTACGATCAAGCCGACGGTGATATCGCCGATGCCCTGCGCCTCGAAGATGCCGCCTGCCAGCAGCACCAGCGCAGTCGACAGAGACGCGAGCAAAGCGCTGGCGGGCAAGAAGGTAATCCACTGCGTGATGAAGTCGAGCTGTTCATCATAGAGTTTTTTGTTTTGGTCGTGGAATGTCTCGATTTCATATTGCTCACGCGCAAAGACGCGCACGACCTCTGCGCCCAGCGCATTCTCCTGGATGTGGTTGCTCAGCGCCTGCATGCGTTCCATGACCTTTTTCCAGCGCGGGTGCACACGCAGCACGAATCCCCGCGAATACAGCGCCAAGGGCAACAGCGGCAGCAGCGCAAATATCGCCAGTGGCGGGCTGGTCAGCAGCATCATCATAACCACGCCAATCAGCAGCAGCGCGGTATTCAACCCATCGATCAAACCAAATGCGAAGTATCGCTGGATTTCGTTGACATCGCTGATGGCGCGCGTGATGATCGTGCCCACCTGGGCGCTGTCGTGAAAACTGAACGACTGCCGCTGCACCTTGTCGTAGATCTGATTGCGTATGTCATAAGCCACCACATGCGAAAGCCGCTCGCCGAAGAAGCGCCCCATGAAGGCTGTCGCGCCGCGCAGCACGCCCAAGCCCACCACCAGCAAGCCAGCGTTGAACATGTAGCCGCTGTCCTGCGCTTCCAAGCCGATATCGACGACATCGCGCAGGATATATGGCACGGCGATCGCCAGGATGTTCGTGCCGACGATGCCGGCAAATGCAACCGCCACCCACAGCCGATAGCGCAAGATGTAACGCATCAGCCGCGCCCAAATGCGCGGGGCAGAGTAGGGCTGCTTTGTTGATTGGCTCAAGCCTGCGTTTGTCGTGGCAGTTGCCAAAGCGCGCCTCCTGGCTGGCGGGACAAGCAATCAGTCTA
>JAPOSR010000024.1:0-38720 GCA_026709625.1 Chloroflexota bacterium | reverse complement strand
ATGCGTTTGAATTTTGGTGGATTATTAAGCCACTATAGCGGAGATCATTTTGGGATGACTCGGGGCTGTTGCGCTATGCGCAGTCGCCACAGTGACAGGATGGTCCGCATCGAAAATTGTTCCTGCCAATGCGTACAAAAAGTTGAACGAACAGGGAGTGGTGATTTTGGTGGATACCCGTTGCTCCCGCAAAGCCTTCCCCGACATTCGTTCTGGGGGCAAGGCGACGGGGGATGGCGAGCTTGGCTATCATATCCACGCATCCGCCCCTCTCACTACACTCAATGTGCTCGCTGGCAAAGTTTTGGTGATATGTTGCCGCGCGCGACGAGCAGTTCAGCCTGGCATTCCCGCGCAGAACCGCGACAATAGGCCAAACAGCATCAATGAGCTGGGGAGAGCATGATGTCCGATTTGAAGCCGATTGGCTTGCAACTGTATTCCGTGCGCGAGGCGCTTTCCGCCGACTTTGCGGGCACTGTCCGCGCTGTCGCCGATATCGGCTATGTCGGTGTCGAACCCTTTGCCGGCATGACCAACGATCTGCAAGAAGCGGCCAGCCTCTTCCGCGAGCTTGAGCTGGAAGTCTTGGGCAGCCACATCCCTTATCCCGATGACGCCAACCAGGCGGCTGTGCTGGAGACCGCCGAAGCCTTTGGGCTGGCGCGCGTCTGCATCGCCTTCATGCCGCCTGCGCGATTCGCGACGCTGGATGCTGTCAAGCGCGCCTGCGAGCAGCTGAATCGCGCTGGCGAGTTTGCGCGCGCAAATGGTCTCGAGCTCGGCTATCATAATCACTGGTGGGAATACAAGGAGCTGGACGGCATCGCCACATTGGACTTGATGCTTTCGGAGCTGGACGATCAGATCTTTTTGCAGATTGATACATATTGGACGCAGGTCGGCGGCTTGGACGCGGCGGAGGCGCTGCGGCAGGTTGGCGCGCGCGCGCCGCTGATTCATCTCAAGGATGGTTCGCTCGACAAGGACGACGACATGACCGCGCTGGGGCAGGGCAGGATGGATGTGCCGGGCATCGTCGCGGCAGCCAAAAGCGCCGACTGGCATATTGTCGAGCTGGACCGCTGCGCAACGGATATGCTGGCTGCTGTGCGCGAAAGCTGCGAATACCTCGCGCAAAATGGCTTGGCGCGCGGCAGATAACGAGGCGCGGCACAGCATGAAAATCGCTCTCGACCAACTGCGCGCGGTCGCCCGCAAAGCTATCGCGGCGCAGGGATATGCCGCCGACGATACTGAAATCATCCTCGAGGTCATCCTCTACGCCCAACTGCGCGGCAACAACCAGAACATCATCAAGCTGCTGGGCGCTGGCATGCCGGCGAATCCCGCGGCTGGCGAGGTATCCATTGTCAAAGAGACCAAGCTGTCGGCGCTGTTGGATGGCGCGTGGAATCAAGGCATGGTGGTCTTGTCGCGCGCGACCGACATCGCTCTGGCCAAGGCGCGGGCGCATGGTTTTGGCATTGTCGGCTCGCGGCGCACCAATTCGCCCACTGGTGCCATCGGCTTCTATGCGCGGCGGCTGGCCGACGCGGGTTTGCTGGCTTTTGTGTGCTCTGGCTCGCCCGAATTGATGGCGATGCACGGCTCTTGCGAAGCTTTCTTCGGCACGAATCCGCTGGCGATCGGCATCCCCACCGCGCATCAGCCGGTCGTGCTGGATATGGCGACTGCCGCCATCGCTTGGTATGGCATTCACCTGGCAGCCGTAGAAGGCGAAAGCATCCCCGATGGCGTGGCTTATGACGCCGCCGGGCAGTTCACGACTGATCCGACCGCGGCGCTGGCAGGGGCGATAGCGGCATTCGGCGGCTACAAAGGCGCGGCGCTGGCATTCGTCGTCGAAGCCTTGACGCGGCCCCTGCTGGGCGCAACGCGCAACCCGGACGGCACGAAGAAAGATTGGGGCAACCTGGTCTTTGCTATCGACCCACTGCTGCTGGCGGATGACCTGGCCGGCTTCCAGTCCGGCGTCTCCGACCTGGTGGCGCGCGTCAAACAGCTGAAGAGGCTGCCTGGCGTCGATGAAATCCTCGTGCCCGGCGAGCGTGGCGACCGCTTCTACCAGTCCGTTCATGCAGCTGGCGAGATTGAGATCGCCGCCAAGGTATGGCGCGAGTTGTGCCAGGTTGCTGGGGTTAGCTGACGATGCCGATCGAAGGCAGCATTCTCTCGTAGACGACGCCGGGCTGTCCGCGTCTGTCGGATGGCGTGTTTGCCAGCCCACTCTCCACAAACAGATGGCTCGAGCCTTCGCCGCTCAGGTTGAGCGCATCCCGCGCGCCCATTTTCACAAGCAGTTGTCGAGTTTCGTCCAGGCTTGCGCCGGCGCTGTCGAAGCGGGTGCGGCTGGCGGGCTCGCAGCCATCGACAACCAGCAGCGTCAGGTCGCCATTTGCTTTGATCGCAATGGCTGTGCGCGCCTTGCGGATCGCATCGCCATCTGGGTTCATGCGCACCGGCGTGATGCCGATGCTGCCGCCGCGGCTGGCATAAAACTCTTCCCGCGAGTCGGCAGGCTGCCCGTTTCGCAGCAAGATCGGCCCCGCTTGTATCGCCGACTGAGTGCGGCTGAAGGGCGCGGCGAAGCGGTATTCGACCCATGCGTCAGCGACAATGTCTTCAACCGCGCGCTTGGACAATGCGCCATCGCGAACCGACAAAACGAAGCCATTTTGCGGGATCGACAGCTCGCCACCTCGTTTCCAGCTGACAACCTGCCGATTGACGATGAGGAACTCGCTGCGGTCGGGCGCGCTTGGCGTGCGCTGCAGGGGTCGGCCACCCACAAGGCTGCCCGCCCGCGTATAGATGGCGATGGGCTGTGGCTGGGCGGGATTCAGCTGCACATCCGCGCCGATGCGCAACTCAATGTCGCCCGGCACGATCAGCGCGATATCATCCAAGCCGATTGTGTCGATGCGCCAACGCTCGCCATCATAGAGCAAAGCGCCGCGCCGGTAGATCGGCGGCCGCAAGATCGCGCCTTCCGTGACCATCAGCCCGACTGCATCGCCATAGCCAGCGTGGTGGCTGATGAGGTCGTCGGGCTCGTGCAAGAAATGAGATGTGTTGAAAGCGGCGGCTCGCGCATGATTTTGCGCGAAATGGCGGATAAAGTCGCAGCGGCCGATGCGCGCAAAGTTGCGCCGCGCATCAAATGAGGGGAAGCTGCGTGGCGTATACGTCCCGCGTTCGCTATTGGGGTAGAGGTCAAGCTGGATATCGTCTTCGAGCCAGCGCAGCGCCGCCTTTGCTCGCGCCGCCCATTCGTCTTGCCCGCTCGGGACCGCCACCTGCCATTCATAGGTGTCGCCGATATATTCGCGCAGCCGCAGCCAGCCTTCCCTCAGCATATGGCGCAGCGCATAAGTGATGAAGGAATTGGCGCTGATGATCTGCTCATCGTCGTGCGTCGCATAGCTGAGATCGGGGAAGATCTGGCTGGCGCGGCGGTCGGTCTGCATGGCGGTCCAGGTTACAATGCGCGGGTTGGCTTCACCGCGGGCGCGGGCGCGGGCGAATTGCATGCGCGCGATATCTTGCTGGCGCACATAGCTGCTCATGGGGTGCAGGTCTTCAAACTTGAGGCGCTCGGCGGCGATCATCGCGGTATGCGCCATCGTCCATGCGCCATCGGCGAATGTCTGTCGCTCTTGCCGATAGTCGATCGTGGACATGGGCATGCTTCCTGCTGTGCGCTTGTCGCCACACTATAGCGCGAATGGCTGTGAAAAAAAACTAGGCAGCCGCCCAGCGCGCTTGCGTTCAGACACCGCTCGGCTATGTTGAACAGGCAAAAAACTCGCTAGCCCACCAGGTGCAGCGCTTCTTGCCGCCCGTGCAGCCAGCGCATCTCGCCGCCTTTCAGCACAGCGTCTTCTTCCAGCAGGATACGCACATCCTGCCCGTCCCATTCAGGCACTGTATGCGCGATATTCAGCTCAATCGAATAGACGGTGTCATCGTATAGCGGATAATCGCCGACTCCTGGCACGCCGCCTTGTTGATCCCACAAGCCGACCAGCGGTCCCGCCGCATGTCCGTGAATACCCAGCGGATGCGTGTAAATCTGCGGGCAGATGCCTTCTGTCTTGGCCTTCGCCAGCGCTGCAGACAGCACTTCGTTGCCGCTGCGCCCGACTTGCATCTCCGCCATGTGGATGTCTTGCAGGCGGTTGCCAACTGCTAGCGCAGCGCGCAATCCAGGCGGGGCGGCGCTTTCGCCAGGGCGCAGGACATAGGCATGCTGCTGCTGGTCGGTGGCCAGCCCCAGATAATGAAAGCCCATATCGCAGTGCAGCAGGTCGCCGGGCTGAATCACATTGCGCGCGTCTTCGTTGCCTAGGAAAGCAAAAGACAGACCTGGTGCCTGTATGTCGATGGTGGGCTGGAACCAAGCTTGCAAGCCGGCATCGCGCATAGTTTGGCGCATCCACCAGACGACATCGTCCGTCGTGGTGATTCCTGGATGAATCACTGCTGTCGAAAACGCGCGCGCGATGATCTGATGCCCAAGCTCGACCAGCCGGGCATAGGCTGTGATCTCTTCAGGAAGCCGCCGCTCCAGCCAGCCTACGCAGAGCCGCTCTGCGCTCGTCAGCCGCGACCGAAGTGTTTCATCCAGCGCAGCGCAGAGCAACTCATATTCAGTATGCGAAATGCCATCGCCAAATGCCCAGAGCTGCGAAGCATTGACGCCGATTCGCTGCGGGTCGCGTTCGCGGATGATGCGCGCCAGACAAGCGTGCTGCGTCTCGACATCGGGATCCCAAGTCGCCTCGTATAAGCCATCGTAACCGTAGCGGGACAAGACAAGCCGCTCGACATTGCCCGCGGCGTCTCGCGCGAAGACCAAGATGGCGCGGCGGCGGGCGGACATCGATGTGGCGGGCAGCAGCGACATCATCGCCGGATCCTCATTATATTCGCGGCAGACGACCAGCCACATATCGATAGTCTCGCGCTGCATCAGCTCGGGCATCAGCCGCTCCAAGCGCATTTTCAGCCAGGCGTCGCGCACAGCCGCTTGCGCTCGCAGAGGCAGAATCTCAGGCATCCATGACATGGTGATTTGCTCCTTCATTTAACGCGTTTAGGCCGCCGCCACAACCGACCGCCAATGCAGCTGCAGCGCGCCGTGTTCGCGTCGATAGGCGAAATAGAGATACAGCAACTCTATCAGATGCCCAAGCGTCAAGCCCAGCGCCGCCGCCACGATGCCTCCCAGCCCCAGGGCGATGCCACCCCAAACCACCAGCGTCGTCAGCGCGAAGCCCAGCGCGATTGCTTGATAGATAGCGGATGTCCGATGACTGAGCATGAGCAGAGCGCGAAAGTAACTGTGCAACGTGGTCAGCAGTGGCAACAGCAGGCCAATCTGCGCGCCAATGATGATTGATGTGTGCAGATGCGCCGGCACGCCCAGGATGGCTGTCAGGTAAAGCTGAATCAGCGGCGTAAACGAAAAAACCAGCATGAACAGGCTCAGCGAGCCGCCGAGCCGCAGCGTAAAATGGCGCAGGACGTGATGGTGGCTTTGGCTCTCATTCAGCGAGAGCACAACTTCTTGATAGGCCATGCCGCCCGCGCGCATCGTCAGCAAGATGGAAAAGACGACAGGCCAAGCCGCTAGGTTCTGCTCGGCATCGGGCGTGCTCGCCAGCCCCCGCTCGATCGCTGGGTGCGCGAGCATGGTCAGCAGGCTGGTGATCGCCAGCGGCAGGTGAAACTGGGTGGCTTTGCCATAGGTCAAGGCGCTCTGTCCGGTTCGCAGGGGCGTCGCCAGCAGCCGCGCTACATCTGGGCGCGCGACACGCCAGATATACAGGGCTTCGGCAACCACCGCCAGCATCAACGCCGCGCCGCCGACTGTCGCGCCAGCCAAATTGGTGACCGCGCCCAGCGCCAGCGCTGTCCCGCCCGATACCCCGATGCGCAAGACTGTGCCAATGCCGACATGGCGCGTATTGCCAAAGCGGATGATGATTCCCTGATGAAAACGCCGAAAACCGATGAAAGCGCCCCAGACTGTCATAATCCGCATGCCGGGCCGTGTCGCTTCGATGATGGGCGCGGGGATGCGCAGCAGGCTGCCCAGATACAAATCCAGCAGCGGCGTGAAGGCCATCAGCAGAGCGACCAAGGTGATGAGCAGATTGAGCCCCATCATAAAGCGCCACAGCAGGCGGAAAGACTGCCGATCGCGCGAAAGGGCGTTGCTGGTCGCCAGCAGCATGATGATGGGCGTTTCGATGAGGATCTGCAGTGTGAATAGCAAGCCAAATGCCGCCAGCTGCGTCTCGGAATCGGGTTTGCGGCTGATGACCCCCTGGATGACGGGGCTTTCGATGGTCATCAGCCACCAGGCAAGCGCCAATGGCAGCCAAAAGACCAGGACTCTGTGCTGGCTCACGGCGATTTAGCTCTCCTGCGGCGGGCAACCGCGGCATTGTAAATCATTCCGCGCCACAATCATACGCGCAAGGCTGCGGGGGAGTGGCGAATGCGTGGCTATGGCAACCCATCCCCCATCCCCCGTCCCCTTGCCCCCAGAACGAGGGAAGGGGAGTTTTTCCTGCGCCTCCGCAGCATGGTAGCCCTCCCTCATTTTTGAGAGAGTGGTTTGGGGTGGGGGTAAAGAAACGCGTGCCCGCCAAAATCAGCGCTCCCGGCTGCGGCATTGCCCGAGCTGGCTGGCTGGGTTACTATCCGCAGGCACACAAGCGCGGGAAAGAAGCGGCAATTGTGACAGTTTGGGATCGCTGGCGCATACCCATCATGCTGACGCCGACCCTTGCCGTCATCATATTTCTCTTCTTGGGCGGGCTGACCTATGGCGCGCTGGTGAGCCTTGGTTGGCAGCCCATCATCGGACGCACAGAGATTTCCCTGCGCGCCTACCACAGCATCATGTTCTCCGAACAGTATGCCGAGGCATTTTGGCAGGGGTTGGCGCTGACCATCTGGGTCAGTGTGGGCAGCACGGTCATTTCGGCGCTGCTGGCGCTGGCTTCGGCATTGCTGCTGCGGCGCAGCTTTTTTGGCAAGCGGCTGGCGACCTTTCTGTATCAGTTGAATCTGCCGGTGCCGCATGTTGTCGCGGCGATCGGCATTTTGTTTCTGTTTTCGCAGAGCGGCTTGCTGTCGCGGACGGGCGCGCAGCTGGGGCTGTTCGACTTTCCGCGCGATTTTCCTATTTTGGTCAAAGACCGGTTTGGCATCGGCATGATGCTGTCCTTCGTGTGGAAAGAAGTGCCGTTTGTCGGCGTCATTGTGCTGGCGGTCTTGCAGTCGCTGGGCGTGGATTATGAAGATCTGGCGCGCAGCCTGGGCGCCAACCGCTGGCAGCGCTTTGTTTATGTCATCTTGCCGCTGGTCATGCCTGGCTTGCTGTCGGGTTCGATCCTCGTCTTCGCATTCACATTTGGCTCCTACGAAGTCCCCGCCATATTGGGCGTGCGCTTTCCGCGGATGCTGACGGTCACGGCTGTGCGCTTCTTCCAAAATCCGGACTTGAACGCGCGCACCGAAGGCATGGCGATCAGCGTCATCATCTCGATTATCGTATTCTTCCTCGTGCTCGGCTACATGTGGCTGAGCCGGCGGACAGTGCGACAGGATTGAGGCATGGTGGCGCAACTCGCAAACCACGACCATTCAGCCCGCCAGCGTTTGCTGCGCGCTTTGCATTATGCCGCTGTCGTGTTGCTGATATTCTTGCTGTTGACACCGCTAATCGCCTTTTTGTTCAACGCTTTCTCATTCCGCTGGTTCTATCCGCAGCTTTTCCCGACCGAGCTTAGCCTGCGCGCCTGGGAGAGCATTGTCGCCGCCAATTCAAAGGTGCCCGAGGCGCTGCTGAACAGCACGATCCTGGCGGTTGGGGTCACGGTCAGCTCGGTGGTGATTGGCTTGCCGGCCGCGCGGGCGCTGGGTTTGTACAAGTTTCGCGGCAAACGAGTCATCGAATTCTTGATCATCTCGCCGACCATCGTGCCGGGCATTGCCGTGGCGATGGGGCTGAATATCAACTTCATCCGCTGGGGATTGTCGGGCAATCTGCTGGGCGTCGGTTTGGTGCATCTGGTGCCGGTCATGCCCTATGTCGTGCTGACCTTGGCTGGCGTCTTCGCCAATTATGATCCCGACTTTGAACAGCAGGCGCGCTCGCTGGGAGCGGGCGCCTTGCGCACGTTTTGGCATGTGACGCTGCCCGCCATCTTCCCGGGCATCGTGGTGGCGAGTCTCTTCGCTTATCTCATCTCGTGGAGTCAGTACATCTTGACGTTTCTCATCGGCGCGGGCCAGGTGATTACCATGCCAGTGCTGCTGTTTTCCACCGCCTCGGGCAGCAACAATCCGCTGATCGCCGCGATGTCGCTGGTTTTTGTTGCGCCGGCAATCCTCATCCTGGTCTTGACTGCGCGCTTCTTGTCCGGCAAGTCCAGCGCGATCGGCGGCTTTGGCCAGCTCTAAGCCTCGCCAGAAATTGCGATAGTCGTTTGGCGCTTGACACAGCGGGGCGCGGCTGCTAGGCTTCTAAGGACAAGAGGGGGCGTGGTGTAGCGGTTAACATGCCGGCCTGTCAAGCCGGAGATCGCGGGTTCAAATCCCGTCGCTCCCGCCAAGTTAGAGGTGCCGACAAGCGCCTCTTTTTTGTTTTCGCAGAGGCTGCATGGTACTCAATTCTTCATTTCGTTATGTCGGTGGCGCGCTTCAGGTTGACGATTTCGCTCTGGAAGCAATCGCCAGCGAGGTTGGCACGCCTGTCTATGTCTATAGCCTCAGGCGGGTGTTGGGCAATTATCGGCGCTTGCGGCGGGCTTTCGCACCCCTTTCTGCCCAGTTGCATTACAGCGTCAAAGCCAATGGCAACGCGGCGATTGTCGAGGCGCTGGCGAAGCAGGGCAGCGGTTTTGATTGTGTGAGCGGCGGGGAAATCCGCCAGGCGCTTGCGGCAGGCGGCGCTGCGCGGCAGATCGTCTTTGCGGGCGTCGGCAAAACGCGCGCCGAGATTGAGTATGCGGTTGAACGCGGCGTCGGCTGGCTGAATGTGGAAAATGCGCTGGAGCTGGAGTATATCCAGGCGGCGGCAGAGCGAACAGGCGCAGAGTCCGTGCTTGTCGCGCTGCGGCTGAATCCCGAGGTCACGGCGAAGACGCATCCCAAAATCGCCACGGGACACGGCGGCGCGAAGTTTGGCATGACCGCTGCTGTGATCCACGCTTTGCTCGCGAAGCGAAACGCCTATCCGCGCATCAATTTTGCCGGCATCCACATTCACATCGGCAGCCAGCTGGGTGACAGCCAGGCAACTATTCGCGCCGTGGAAAAGGCGCTGGAGCTTGCGCGTCCCTATCCACAGATTCGCGCGATCAATCTGGGTGGCGGCCTGCCCGTTGCCTATCAATTTGCCGAGTCGCCACCGCCTGTTGACGAGCTTGTCCAAGCATTGTCCAGCCGCTTGGGCGAATACCGAGTCTTGCTCGAGCCCGGACGCGCCATTGTCGCCGATGCCGGCGCGCTGCTTGCGGAAGTGCTCTATGTCAAACGCCAGGCGGGGCAGGTTTTTTATATTGTCGACGCAGGCATGACCGATCTGCTGCGTCCAGCGCTGTATGACGCTCATCACGAGGTTCTGCCGCTGCGCAAGGCATCTTCTAGGGGAGAAGTCGCGCAACTGGTGGGGCCTGTTTGCGAGTCGACCGATGTGCTGGCTCGCGATCGGCTGCTGCCGCCGCTGCAAGTTGGCGACAAAATCGCCTTGATGACGGCTGGCGCCTATGGCATGGCCATGGCCAGCAACTACAATGCGCGCCCCCTGCCTGCTGAGGTCCTGGTCGATGCCGCTGGGGCTGGCTGGCGAGCTAGTCGTTCGCGCAATCTCTTGCCAGAGAAGTGAAGCCTTTTAGCCCAAACGAAAAAAGACCCGCTCGCGGGCCCCTGGTGTGCTGATGGGAAGACTTGAACTTCCGACCTCGCGATTATGAGTCGCGCGCTCTAACCAGCTGAGCTACATCAGCTCAATAGCGGGGGCTGGATTCGAACCAACGACCTTCGGGTTATGAGCCCGACGAGCTACCACTGCTCCACCCCGCATCAAAGCAACTATTCGTTGCAGAATTGAAGTCTATCAGCTAGATTGAAGCGAGTCAAGGCTAGATCTGCAAAATCGCCATGCCCGAATTTGAATTGGACGCTCCATTTGCCCCCACTGGCGACCAGCCCGCTGCCATCGCCGGTTTGTTGAGCGGGCTCGCCAGCGGGCATCGTCATCAGACTCTGCTGGGCGCGACCGGCACTGGCAAGACCTTCACCATCGCCAATGTCGTCCAGGCGACCCAGCGCCCCACGCTCGTCATGGCGCACAACAAGACGCTGGCTGCCCAGCTGTATGCGGAGTTCAGACGCCTTTTCCCCAACAACGCCATCGAATACTTCGTCAGTTATTATGACTATTATCAGCCCGAAGCCTATGTGCCGCGCCATGATCTGTATATCGAAAAGTCCACCGATATCAACGAGCAGATCGAACGCCTGCGCTTGTCGGCGACGGCATCGCTGTTTACGCGGCGCGATGTGCTCATCGTGGCGTCTGTCTCGTGCATCTATGGCATCGGCGATCCGGTCAACTGGCAGAAGATGTCTGTCGAGCTGCGGGTCGGTGAAGAAGTGCGGCGGCAGCGGGTCTTGCGCGACCTGGTGCGCATCCAGTATACGCGCAACGACCTGGAATTGCGGCGCGGCACTTTTCGCGCGCGCGGCGATACGCTAGAGATCGTGCCGGGTTATTCTGAAACTGCCTTTCGCATCTATCTGTGGGGAGACGAAATCGAGAAGATCGTCGAATTTCAGCCACTGACTGGCGAAGTCGCGCGCGTTCACCAGCAGATCACCGTCTTTCCGGCGCGGGAATATATTACAGACGACGAGCACATCCGCGAGGCGCTGCACGAAATTGAACAAGAGCTGGACGAGCAGATCACCCGCCTCAAGCGCGCGGACAAGCTCATTGAGGCGCAGCGCATCGAGCAGCGCACGCGTTATGATATTGAGATGCTGCGCGAAGTCGGCTTCACGACTGGCATCGAAAATTACTCGCGTCACTTCGACCGCCGCCCGCCCGGCAGCGCGCCCTATACCTTGATCGACTATCTGCCCGAAGATCACCTGCTGGTCATCGACGAAAGCCACATGACCGTCCCGCAGATCCGCGGCATGTTCAATGGCGACCGCGCTCGCAAGCAAGTGCTGGTCGACTATGGATTTCGCCTGCCCAGCGCCCTGGACAATCGCCCGCTGACCTTTGACGAGTTTTGGGGGCGGGTCGGCCAGACGCTCTACACCAGCGCCACGCCGGGTCCTCACGAGCACGAGCAGGCTGAGCAGGTTGTCGAGCAGATTATCCGCCCCACCGGCATCGTCGATCCGCAGATTGATGTGCGCCCCATCGAGGGGCAGATCGAGAATCTGCTGCAAGAAATCGCCCTGCGGGTGCGCCGCCGCCAGCGCGCGCTCGTCACGACCTTGACGCAGCGCATGTCGGAAGAATTGGCGGGCTATCTGAACGAGCTGGGCATCCGCGGGCAATACCTGCATGCCGAGGTCGACACATTGGAGCGGGTGGAGATCCTGCGCGACCTGCGCTCGGGCGTTTATGATGTGGTGGTGGGCATCAACCTGCTGCGCGAAGGGCTGGACCTGCCCGAGGTGTCGCTGGTGGCGGTGCTGGATGCCGATAAAGCTGGCTTCCTGCGTTCAGAACCGGCGCTGATACAAACGATCGGCCGGGCAGCGCGGCATATTGAAGGCTCGGTCATCATGTACGCCGACAAGCTGACCCCGGCGATGGCGGCGGCCATCAGCGAAACCGACCGCCGCCGCGCCAAGCAAGAAGCCTACAACCTGGAGCATGGCATCGAGCCGCAGCAGATCGTAAAAGATATTCAGGATCTCACCGACCGCGTGCGCGCTATCCAGCAGGAAGCGGCTGAAGAGCCGGCGACTGACAGCGACTGGCAAGGTTTGCCGCCCGAAGAGCTGCAAGACATGATTGACGAGCTGGAAAATGAGATGCAGAAAGCCGCCCAGGCGCTGGAATTTGAGAAAGCCGCCGCCCTGCGCGACCAAGTTTTTGACCTGCGCGGCATATTGCTGCGCGAGCACGGCATCGCGGCTGACTTGGCGCTGATCTAGAGTTGGTGGACGCGGCGCGCTTCTGTGATGACGCTGTCAACTTGCCCCGCAGTTTCCAGAGCCTGCGCAGTTCCATACGGGTCGCTGATTTCCGCTATGCCCAGCAAGGCGCGGCTGACATTGCACCAGCCGTGCGCCAAAGCAGCCAGGTCATAGCCGCCTTCCATTACGAAGATGATCTTGCCGTCGCACAGACGCTCCGCCAAGGCGATGCAGGCGCGCGCCAGCCAGTCGTAGCCAGCCAGGCTCAGCTGCATGCTCGCCAGCGGGTCAACGAAGTGCGCGTCGAAGCCAGCTGAAACCAATATCATGTCCGGCGCGAATCGCTCGCTGCACGGCGAAACGACCTCTTCAAAGAGGCGGCGATACGCCTCGTCCCCATGCCCGCCGGCGATGGGCAGGTTCACTGTAGTCCCGCGCGCAGGTCCAGCGCCTGTCTCGCCGAATGCGCCGCTGCCGGGATAAAACGGGCTTTGATGAATCGAGATGAACATGACAGACGGGTCGCTGTAGAATATGTCTTGCGTGCCGTTGCCATGGTGAACGTCGTAATCAACAATCAGCGTTTTTTGCAAGCCATGTTGGTTGCGAGCCTGCTTTGCCGCGATAGCGATGTTGTTGAGCAGGCAAAAGCCCATCTGCCGCCCGGCTGTCGCGTGATGCCCGGGCGGGCGCACAATCGCCAAGCCATTTTGCGCGCGTCCGCCACACACGGCATCCACCGCGCCAATGACAGCCCCAGCCGCCAGACGCGCCGTTTCCAGCGAGCCGGGTAGGGCATAGGTGTCCTGGTCGATGAATATCCGGCGCTCTTGCATGGCGATATCGACCAGTCTGTTAAGATGGGCGGCTGTGTGCGCCGCGCGGATCTGCGCATCGCTGGCTGGCGATGGCGCGATTGACAGCAGCCGCCTCGTCAATCCCTGCGCGGCCAGTTGCTGCCAAACCGCTTCGATGCGTCCGGCATGTTCGGGATGCCGCGGGTGGTCGTGAGTGGTGAATTGGCTGTGAGTCAGGTATGCGGTGGTCATGACGCGAAGCGCGATTCATAACCGGGGCGGGGGAAGAGCAGCAGATAATCAAAGCCGTTCATGAATAGGGTCTCGTTGTGAACATAAGCCTGTCCCATGGCTTCCAGGATATGCGGCGGGAAGAATTGCGCGCGCAGGATGATCAAGCCAAATGCCTGATCTTCGATCATTCGCGTCAGCTCATCGCCCGCAAATTGTCCGGCCAGATGCAGATTGCGCAGCTGTGTGGGGTTGGTCACGACATCGCGCCCGGCAGCGATCGAAAAGCCGGCGTCTTCGCTCAGCGCTGGCTTGTCGCTCTGCTGGATGCGCGCCACGATCTGCGCGCCGGCTGCATGATCGGCTTCGGTCAGCAAATAGCCGATGCGCGCATAGCCACCCGCCGTCCATGTGGCCGAGTCGTAAAAATCGGGCTCGTCTGGGCGGGTATGAAAGGCGACATTTCTCTCAATGCCAAGCAATTCGGCGAGGGCAGCAAATTCGCCAATGGTCGGCATTTTTAAGGTCGCGCGGGCGTAGCCTAGATAAAGCGCCGGCACCAGCAACAGGCTCATGCTGGCGATGCGCGCCAATGGCAAAACCTGCAAGATGCGCGATGGCGTCCAGGCATTGGCGAGCATTTTCGAGAAGAAGACGCCGCTCAAGATGCAGGCGGCGGCTATGGATGTGACCAGGTAGCTGTCGCCCGCGCCCCAGGTGCCCGCCGCGGCTCCGCCCAGTCCCGCTGTCGCCACGAACCAGATGCTGTAGATGGACAGGCGATCGGCATACAATTCCACCATCACCAGCAGCGTCGCCGGCACAAGCAAGAATCCATGCAAGCCGAACCACAAACGAAACAAGCCAACAGCCTGGTCATACAAAAAATCGTTGACATTGGCGACGATAGCCTGTGTCCACCAATGCCCGCCCGAGGCCAGGGTCAACCACAGAAAAACCAGCCCACCCGCCAGTCCAAAGCCGGCGGTGCAGATCAGCCCGCGCCGCGGACCACGCAGAAACATCCAGATGATCGCCGCCAGCGCCGTAATCGCCGCCAACTGCTTGGTATAGCCAGCGCATAGCAAGAAAAATAGCGCCAGCGTGATGCCGCGTTTGTCGCCGCGAGGAAAGGCTCTGGCCAGCATGACAACCGCCAAGGTCTCGAATGCCACCATGGCGATGTGCTGCCGGAACAGCGGGCCGATGTGATAAACAAAGTTGGAACTAAGAAATGCCAAACCCGCCAGCAGCGCAATCCAGCGATTTTGCTGGCCATCGCGGTAAACGGCATGCGCGATGACGGCGGCAATCAGCAGCGACGCGGCGAATCCCAGCAGCCGCCCATACCAGTAGGCAGGCCCAAAAACCCAGACGAAGGGCGCAGCCAGCATATGGAAGAGCGGCGGATAATTGCTGGAATAAAAGGGATAGGTCTCGGTATCCAGATAAGGCAGCTTGAACTGGCTGAGCAGCGCCGTATCCTGCACTTCAAAGCCTTCGCCCTGGTCATAATCGTAGGGAAAGGCGATGAGGTTGGCGGCGTAGACCGCGTAGACAATGGCGGCAAAGAGCAGCGCGATGGTTGCGCACAGCATCAGCGCATGATGCAAAGGCAGGCTGAGCCTCGTCATGCTGGCGCGTCGCCCAAAGGCAGCAGCGTAAGCCCCACCAATGCCGCCAGCGCCATCGCGAAAAGCGCCACAGTCTGCGCGGGACCGATGTCGCCTTCACGCCCGACATCAACAATGTCGACAGCGAGAATGCCGCAGAAGCCGACTATGCCGCCCACCAGCAAAATCATGCCCAGCTGCCGTTTGGTGATGCCCGCGCTCTCTGCATCCATGGCGCGGAGTATAGACTCGGCGGTGCCGGCTGTAAAGCGCTGTCAGCCGAGAATGACCATACATTTGCCGCGCCTGCCGTGCTATGCTCGCTTGCTGATGCGCCGAGACAACCTGTGTGAGCGAGGAGCGATAGCGCGATGATGAAAACGCATACCTGTGGCGAATTGCGCGAGAAAGACGCCGGCACAAGCGTCCAGTTGGCGGGCTGGGTCAATCGGCGGCGCGACCAGGGCGGGTTGATCTTCATCGACCTGCGCGACCGCTGGGGCATCACCCAGGCTGTGGTTGATCTCGAAGCCGCGCCCGAGGCCCATGCTATCGCCGACAGCGTTCGCAACGAATATGTGCTGCGGATCCACGGCACAGTGCGCATCCGCCCGGAAGGCACAGCCAATCCTGACCTGGCGACTGGCGATATTGACATCGTCGCCGACCAAATCGAGATCTTGAATCGCTCGCATACGCCACCTTTCTACATCAACAAGGACGAAGGCGCGCTGGACGAGGCGCTGCGCATGCGGCATCGCTACCTGGACCTGCGCCGCGAGACCATGCAGCAAAATATCCTGCTGCGTCATCGGGTGGTCAAATTCATCCGCGACTTTCTGGACGCCGAGGATTTCATTGAAATCGAAACGCCTATTCTCTTCAAAACGACGCCCGAAGGCGCGCGCGACTTCCTCGTGCCCAGCCGCTTGCAGCCCGGCATGTTTTATGCCCTGCCACAATCGCCACAACAGCTCAAGCAGCTGCTGATGGTCGGCGGCTTCGAGCGCTATTTTCAGATTGCCCGCTGCTTTCGCGATGAAGATCTGCGCGGCGATCGCCAGCCAGAGTTCACGCAGCTCGACCTGGAAATGAGCTTTGTCCAGCGCGAGGATGTCATGCGGCTGATGGAACAGCTGGCCACGGAAATTGTGCGGCAGGTTACGCCGCAGAAGCGCTTGATCGCCCAGCCTTTTCCGCGCATTCGTTACCGCGATGCGCTCGAACAATATGGCACAGACCGCCCCGACATTCGCTTCGACCTGCGCGCTGTGGATATCAGCGAAATCGCCGGGCGCAGCGCATTTCCGGTCTTTGCAGCCAATGTGCAAGCCGGCAAAAAAGTCAAGTGCATGCGCGTGCCGGGCCTGGCTGGGACGCTAAGCGGCACACAGCTGCGCAAGGTGGCGCGTGATTTGGAGACGATGGCGAGGCGAGCGGGCGCAAAAGGCTTGGCTTACATCACCATTCCAACCGACCCGGCTGGCGAGCTCAAAGGCCCCATCGGCAAATTCTTCAGTGTGGAGCTGAAGCTGGAGCTGTTGGCGGCCATGGGCGCGCAGGGCGGCGATTTGCTGTTGTTTATGTCGGACGAAGCGCAGATCGTCTATGCAGTGACGGACGCGCTGCGCAATCACTTCAAAGCCGAGCTCGATCTCGACGATGACCTGCTGGCATTTTGCTGGATCTATGATTTTCCCGAGTTTATCTGGGACGCCGAACATCAGCGTTGGGACCCATCGCAGCATATGTTCACGATGCCGCTGCCAGAAGACCTGCACCTGCTGGACAGCGACCCGGGGCGGGCTCGCGGCTCGCAGTATGACCTGGTTTGCAATGGCTATGAGGTTGGCGGCGGCAGCATCCGCATTCACGACCGCGCCATCCAAGAAAAGATCTTCCCGCTGATCGGCCAAAGCATGCAGCAGGCTATAGCAGAATTCGGGCACATGCTGGAAGCATTTGAATATGGCGCTCCTCCGCACGGCGGCATGGCTTGGGGGATTGACCGGCTGGTGATGCTGTTGGCTGGCGCGCCCAATATCCGCGAGGTGATCGCCTTCCCCAAGACGCAGGGTGGAACGGATATCATGGCGCATGCTCCGTCAACTGCCGAGCCCGAGCAGCTGCGCGACCTGCATATTCAGCTAGACATGCCCGCTGAGTAGACAAGCCCGCAGGCAGTTGGCTGGTCTATTCGGGGTTCAGGGCATACCCATGCACAAGCCCGCCGACGATGCCGCCGGCGAAGATTCCAACAAAATAAGGCAGCAGGTAAGCGCTTTCGCCCGCGGTCAGCGCTGGTCCCAAGGTTCGCGCCGGGTTGAGGGATGCGCCGGTGGCGGGCCCGCCGGCGAAGATGCTGGCGGCCAATGTTAAGCCGATCGCGACTCCAGCCAAAGCGCCCGCGCGCCCAAATGCCGCCGCCTGCATGACCGCGCTCGCCAGGAAGAAGGTCAAAATGCCTTCGTAGGCCGCGGCTGTCCATACTGCATCATCAGTCAAAAAGCCTTTGGTCTGGCCAAAATTGTACGCGTTTTCGCCCAGGAAACCCGCCACAGCGGCATTGTCTTGTGGAAACACCGCCACCAGCGCCAGCGCCGCGATGATGCCGCCGATGAATTGCGCCACGATGAAGATGGCTGTCTTGCGCGCGTCTTGCCGGCCGCCGACCAGCAGCGCCACCGACACAGCCGGATTGAACTGCGCGCCGGAGATGTGCCCGTAGGTATAGATCAAGCCGCACAGGATTAAGCCATGAGCGAAGGCCGGCACAACAACGCCAAATACTGGCGCGACCAGCACCGCGGCCGATCCCACAAATACCAGCGCAAATGTACCAATAAGCTCTGCCAGGCTTTCACGCATCACCTTGTTATCCATCGCCTGTCTCCCCAACGATTCATCTGTCTGCTGTCCGCTTCGACGCGCATAGTATACGCTCTGCCCTGTCAAATCGCTAGCTGCGCGGGCGCTTGCCCATCATCCCAACCGCTTGCGCTTAACGGGCAACTCGGTTATCATAATTCACAGCAACATATTCCGAGGCTTGGGGAGCTTGCGCGAGCAGGCTGAGAGGGTGTGTGTGAGCGCACCGACCCATCAACCTGATCCAGGTAATGCTGGCGTAGGGATGCCAAAATCACCCCTCTATCTAAGCGCGCCTGCAAATTGCTTCAGCGCTTTTTCTGTGTCTGCGCTGGCTCTCTTCAGCCTCACCCGCAGTCCGCTTGCATGGCTTGTTTCCCCCGCACAGGCGAGGCGCGAGCGAACTGGGACCGCTGACAGATTGACAGATGAAGGGAGCATACAATGAAGTCGCGCATTCTACTGATGCCTGTTCTGCTGGCTGTCGCGCTGCTGGCACAGGCGCAGGCAGCGGATACAGTCGTGCTGGTGACGCATGACAGCTTTGCCATATCCGAGTCCGTGCTGGAAAGCTTCGAAACCCAAACAGGCATCGTGGTCGAAGTGCTGCGGGCTGGCGATGCCGGGCAGATGGTCAACCAAGCCATTCTCAGCAAGAACAATCCGCTGGGCGATGCCCTGTATGGGGTTGACAACACATTCTTGAGCCGCGCGCTGGATGCCGAGATCTTCGCGCCTTATCAATCGCCAGCGCTGGCGACAGTCGCCGCGGACTTCCTGCCTGCCGATGACTTCCGCGTCACGCCTGTCGACTTCGGCGATGTTTGTCTCAACTACGATATCGCTTGGTTCGCCGAGAACGAGCTGGCGCTGCCGCAGACGCTGGACGATCTGACTGCCGAAGCCTATGCTGGCTTGCTTGCGGTGCAAAACCCCGCGACATCCTCGCCGGGCTTGGCATTCTTGCTGGCGACTATCGCGCGCTTCGGTACCGAGGACGAAGGCGGTTATCTGGACTATTGGGCGGCTTTGCGCGCCAATGATGTGCTGGTCGCGGATGGCTGGACAGACGCCTATTATGGTGAATTCACCGTCGGCAGCCGCGGCGTCGGCTCGCGCCCGTTGGTGGTCAGCTATGCCAGCAGCCCGCCCGCCGAGGTCATCTATGGCGAAGATCCCGAAGCTGGCGCGGTGACCGGAGCGCTCATCGACGCGGGCATGTGCTTCCGCCAGGTCGAATATGTCGGCGTGCTGGACGGGGCGGCCAACGAGGCTGGCGCGCGGCGCTTGATTGATTTTATGCTGAGCGCCGAGTTTCAAGCCGATATGCCGCTGAACATGTTCGTCTTCCCGGTGCTGGCAGACATCAAACTGCCCGATGAATTTGCGGCTTACGCGCAGATCCCCGCTCAGCCGGCTTTTGTTGATCCCGCGGCGATTGAAGCCAATCGCGAAGCCTGGATCCAAGCCTGGGCTGAGGCGATGCTGCGGTGAGGAGCTGGCTGCCCAGGAGCGGCTGTGCGCTGTATCTGCCGCCCCTGCTGTTTCTGGGCATTTTCTTCTTCTATCCGCTCTTGGCTCTATTCGATATCAGCCTGCGTCCCGATGGCGAGCTGGATTTGTCGGCGTTTGGGCGGTTGATCGCCAGCGACTATTACATCGACACCCTGCTGTTCACCAGCTATCAAGCCGCTTTGTCCACGGCTTTTACCCTGCTCTTGGCCACGCCCTGCGCATTTGTCTTCGCCCGCTACCGATTTGCTGGCAAGTCGCTGCTGCTTTCTTTGGCCACGCTGCCATTTGTGCTGCCGACCGTTGTGGTCGCGCTGGCATTTGCTTCGCTGACAGGCAAACATGGCATCGTCAACGACCTGTTGCGCGCGCTTTTTTCGCTGGATTACGCGCCTGTCCAACTGGAACGCACCCTGGCGATCATCATCTTCGCGCATGTATTTTACAATTTTGCCATCGCGCTGCGCATCATGACCGGCTATTGGTCATCGGTGGGCTTTGCCACAGAAGAAGCGGCGCGCTGCCTGGGGGCTGGTGCCTGGTCAGTCTGGCGCGACATCCGCTTGCCGCTGATCCGCCCGGCGCTGCTTTCGGCGGGCATTTTGGTCTTCATCTTCTGCTTCACCAGCTTCGGCGTGGTGCTGATCTTGGGCGGCATTCGTTTCGCCACGCTGGAGGTGCAGATTTATTATCAAGCAGTCAGCATATTTAATTTGCCGCTGGCGGCCGCGCTGTCCATCGTGCAGATCCTATCCATGCTCGCCTTGATGACGATTTACACACGCCAGCAGCGAAATTTGCCGCTGCGCCTCGCCAGCAGCGCCACAATCGCCAGATACCCTCGCGCGGCTGCCGAGAAAGCTGCGGTTGCCGGCTGCGTTGTTTTGATCTCATTGCTGCTCTTGTCGCCGCTGTTCGCTTTGCTGGCGCGGGCGCTGCTGGCAGACGGCGGGCTTGATTTGTCGAACTTTTTAGCGCTGGCAGAAAAGTCGCGTGGGTCGCTGCTGTTTATCGCGCCGCTGGAAGCGATGATCAATTCACTGCGCTTTGCCTTGCTGGCGATGCTCGCCGCTTTGTTCTTGGGAGTCAGCGCTGCCAGCATGATACACCGGCGCGGACGTTTGGCGCGCTTGTGGGATCCGCTGTTTATGCTGCCTTTGGCGACCAGCGCGGTCACGCTGGGCTTCGGGTTTATTGTGGCGCTGGACGAGCCGCCGCTCAACCTGCGCGCCAGTTGGTTGATCATTCCTATCTCGCACACGCTGGTCGCGCTGCCTTTTGTAATCCGCAGCGTGCTGCCGGCGATGCGCGCCATCCCGCCATCGTTGGGAGAAGCTGCGCGCGTGCTGGGTGCCAAGCCCCATCAAAAGCTGCTGTCGATTGACGCGCCGCTGCTGGGCAGGAGCATCGCCGTCGGCGCGACCTTCGCCTTTACTGTGAGCATGGGCGAGTTTGGCGCGTCGCTGTTTGTGGCCCAGCGCGAATCCGTGACGATGCCGGTGGTCATTTATCGGCTGCTGGGCGATCCGGGTTTGGCGTCCTATCGGCAGGCGCTGGCCATGAGCGTCGTGCTGATGCTGGTGTGCGCGGGTGGATTCCTGCTCATCGAGCGGCTGCGCGTCGCTGGCTTGGGCGAATTCTGATGCTGCGGCTGGCGAATGTGACCCATGCCTATGGCGATGTGGCTTCGCTGCGCGGTGTCTCGCTGCGTTTGCCGCCGGGCGAGATTCTCTGCCTGCTGGGTCCCAGTGGCTGTGGCAAGACGACGCTGCTGCGCATCATCGCCGGGCTCGAGGGCGACTACAGCGGCGAAATCAGGCTGGATGGAGCCGACATCCGCCCGCTGCCGGCCCACGAACGCGGCTTCGGCTTGATGTTTCAAGACTATGCGCTCTTTCCGCACATGTCGGTGAGAGACAATATCGCCTATGGGTTGAAGCGGCGCGGCGACAGGCGGCGCGATATACAGCGTCAGGTGGATGACTTGCTGAGGCGCGTTGGGCTGGCTGGGCTGGGCGCGCGGGATGTGGCGGCGCTTTCGGGCGGGCAGAAGCAGCGTGTGGCTTTGGCGCGCAGCCTGGCGCCTAGCCCGCGGCTGTTGATGCTGGACGAGCCGCTGGGGTCGCTGGATGCCCAGCTGCGCGACCAACTGGCGCTGGAATTGCGGCGGCTGCTCAAAGAAGCCGGCATCGGCGCGATTTATGTGACCCATGACCGCCGCGAAGCCTTCGCCATTGCCGACCGCATCGCTGTGATGGACGCGGGGAGCATCCAGCAATGCGACACGCCGCATCGTCTCTATAATGCGCCAGCCACTGCGCCGGTCGCGCGCTTCCTGGGCCTGCGCAATCTGTATGCGCGCGCCGCAACAGCCCGAGCCGCGCAGTTGGCCGCGCAGGCAAAGGCTCTGCGCAAAACAACCCAGACCATATTGATTCATCCGCGTGGCATCAGCCTGGCGCGTCCGGCTTCTGGGCGGTCTGTGGAACTTGCCGCCACGCTCGTCGCGGCTGTCTTCCGCGGCGAGCACTGGGATATTCGCCTGCGTCTGGAGGGCGACTTGCCGCTGGTGTTCTCGGCGCGCGAATTGCCTGCGCAGATCGGCGAGTCGGCGCGGGTGTTTGTCGCGCTAGAAGCGGTGCTGGCGCTGGACAGCTAGACCTTGTCTGTGCTGTTTGCGCGCCGCCGCGTATAATCGGCTAGCGAGTCGCATACACAGGTTTGAGGACGAAGTCATGCCGCGGGCATTAATCAGCGTTTCTGACAAAACGGGCATCATCGAATTCTCTCGCGAACTCATCGCGCTGGGTTGGGAGCTGGTGGCGAGCGGCGGGACGAGCGTGGCGCTGCACGCGGGCGGCGTTCCTGTCACCAGCGTCGAGAGCCTAACGGGGCAAGCCGAGCTGCTGGGCGGGCGCGTCAAGACTCTGCACCCAGCCATACATGGCGGCATTCTGGCGCGCGACACCAGCGCAGATCTAAACGAACTGGCGCAGCACGGTTACGCGCCAGTCAGCCTGGTCGTCTGCAATCTGTATCCTTTCCGCGAGACAGTCGCAGCTGTCGATGTCGCTTTGGGCAATGCGATCGAACAGATCGACATCGGCGGCGTCGCGCTGCTGCGGGCTGCGGCAAAGAACTTTGCGCGCGTGACGGCGCTGTGCGACCCCGCCGATTATGGCGCGGTGATTTCGGCGCTGAAGCATGATGGCGCAGCCAGCAGCCAACTGCGGCGCGAATTGGCGGTTAAAGCCTTCGGGTATTGCCGCGATTATGATTCGGCTATTTATGCCTGGCTTGCCGACTCCGATGCTGCGCCAGCCGCGCACGAGGCTGTGCCAGAAAGCATTTCTATCGGTGTGCGGCGCAGCCATGAACTGCGCTATGGCGAGAATCCGCATCAAGCCGCCGCCTATTATTCGCGAGGCGCAAGCCAGACGCCACTGGGCGCGCAACAGTTGGGCGGCAAGCAGCTTTCATACAACAATATCCTGGATGTGGATGCGGCTTGGCGGGCTGTCAGCAGCTTTGCCGAGCCGACAGCCATCATCGTCAAACATCTAAACCCCACCGGCATCGCCAGCGCAGATACAGTTGCGGACGCTTTTCCACTGGCGCTGGCATCCGATCCGCTTTCGGCTTTCGGCGGCATCATCGCCGTGAACCGCGCTGTCGATGCCGAGTTGGCGCGCGCGCTGGGGACACTTTTTATCGAAGGGTTGATTGCGCCCGGCTTCACTGACGCGGCAGTTGACCAACTGCGAAGCCAGCGAAAGAATTGCCGCCTCTTGAAGATGCCGCGCGCATTTGACGATGCGGGCTATGAACTGCGCAGCGTTATGGGCGGCTTGCTCGCGCAGCGCTATGACCGGGGCGACCCAACCGAGACGCAGCTGACGACAGTGACGCGGCGCGCTCCTACGCCGGCTGAGCTGGCTTCACTGCGCTTCGCCTGGCGAGCCGCGCAGCATGTCAAGTCGAATGCCATTGTGCTGGCGCGCTCCCAACATACGGTTGGCATCGGGGGCGGATTGCCCAGCCGAGTGGATGCGGCGGAGCTGGCGATCAGCAAGGCGGGCGCAGAAGCAAAAGACGCAGCGCTGGCATCAGACGCTTTCTTTCCATTCCCCGACAGCATCGAGCGGGCGGCGCAGGCTGGAGTCCGCTGCGTTATCCAGCCGGGCGGTTCCATCCGCGATGCGCAGGTGATCGAAGCCGCCGATCGCTATGACATGGCGATGGTGTTCACGCGAACGCGCCACTTTCGCCATTGACCTTAGGCTGCTTCGCCAGCAGTTGCATCAACGCGGCTGCCGATGAAGGGCAGCTCGCCTTTTTCCCATGCCACCAGCAGCGGCACCGCGGTGAAGATCGATGAATAAGTGCCGCTCAACAAGCCGATAAACAAGATCGCGATAAATTGCTTGACTGTTTCGCCGCCGAAGAGCAGGATGGCGATCATGATGAAGAAGGCATTCAGCTGCGTAGCCAGCGAGCGATGGATGGTCTCCCAGATGCTGCGGTTGACGATTGTTTCGTAGGGTTCGCCCAGGTGCTTGGGGATATTTTCGCGGATGCGGTCGAAGACGACGATGGAATCTTGCACAGAAAAGCCCACCACCGTCAGCACCGCCGTCAAGAACAACGCGTCGATCTCCCAGCCTAGCAGCAAGCCCAAGAGCGACATCACGCCCATCACAACCAGGATGTCGTGGATCATAGCGGCGATGGCGCAAAGGCCATAGCGAATGGCTTTGGGCACCTGGCGGAAGGCGATTACGATGAAGCCGGTGATCACCAGCGCGCCCACCGCTACAGCCGCCAATGCCGAGCGTGTCACTTCGCCGCCGATGGTGGCTGAGACTGTTTCTATGCCGAAGCTGTCGCGGTCAATCGGCGCGAGCTCGCCGAGATTCGTCAAAATATCATTGGTCTTCGCCACTTCATGAAAACCCGCCCGCACCGACCAGCGAAATTCTCCTGCGCCGCCGATCTGCTGGATGATGATGTTGTCATCGCCAAACTCTGTGAAGACGCGGCGTATGCCATCTTCGCTCGCGCCAGCGCTCTCAAACTTCAGCTCATAGATGCTGCCGCCCAAAAAGTCGATGCTCAGGCGGAAAGGCGCGCCAGTCGTAATGGTTGAATAAAGCATGACCGCCAAGCCGGGCACGATGACAAGCGCTGACAGAAGAAAATACCAACGGCGCTTTTGAACGATATTGAACATGTCGGCCGACCCCTCTCAAGCGCCCAGCAGCGCGCGGCTGCCCTCGATGCGGCTGCGAAAGAGCCCCACAAGGGTGTACAGGAAGGTGCGCGTTACGATGACAGCGGTGAACAAGTTGAGCATCAGCCCGATCGCCAGCGTCACCGCGAAACCTGCTACGATACTTGCGCCTGGCGTCTGCCCAAAGAGAAACAGGATGCCGCAGATGATGATGGTCGACAAATTGCTGTCGCGGATAGATGTCCAGGCGCGGTCGAAGCCGGCTTCCAGCGCCGCTTCGAGCGCCAAGCCCGCCCGCAATTCTTCTTTGATGCGCTCGAAGATCAGAATGTTGCCATCTACCGCCGTGCCAATTGATATCAGAAAGCCAGTGATGGCTGGCAATGTCAAAGTGACCGGCAGCAGCTTGAACACAGCGATATTCAAAAAGATGAAAACGACCAGCGCCAGATCGGCAGCCAAGCCCGGCAGCCGATAATAAATCAGCATGAATGCCAAGACGACCAACACGCCGATGACGCCAGCCTGCACGCTCAGCCGCACTGATTCTTGCCCCAACGTCGCGCCGACTTCTTGGGTGCTTTCGATGCGCAAGGGGATCGGCAGCGCGCCCGAACGCAGCTGCAAAGCCAGGGTGTTGGCTTCGTCTTCGGTGAACTGGCCGGTGATGACGCCGCCGCTGCTCAGCTGCGCCTGGATGACCGGCGCGGACAGCACTTCGGCATCCAGCACAATCGCCATGGGCTGGCCGATTCGTTCGGCTGTGAAGCCGCCGAAAACTGGCTGGAACTCTTCTTTGATCTCAAAATTAATCATCCATTCAGGACCGCCCGTGCCTTGGGGCGGGGCGAGCACAGCGCTGGCCGCTTGCAGACCAGCGCCTGTCATCACAGTGCGGAATGGCAAGCCAGTCACTGGGTGCGCGCGGCGCGCGGCCAGCGGGTCTTCCTCGTCTTCGGGCACAGCGGCGTTGCGGCGCATCTCGACCTGTTCGCTGGTTACGATCTCGCTGCCTACCAGCTCATAGCTTTGGCCGCCGAGTCCGCCGAAATCCACAAATTCCAACAAGGCGGTCTGCTGGATGGTGGCGATGGCTTGCTGTGGATCGCGCACGCCCGGCAGCTCGACCAGGATGCGGTCGCGCCCCTGCACCTGCACAGTCGCTTCGGTCAAGCCCAGCGCATTGACGCGCCGCGAGACATTGTTGGCTGTTTCGCCCAGATCGTCGGCGGAGAAGCTGTCGGCGGCGATGTCGGCTTGCAGCAAGACGCGCAAGCCGCCAACCAGATCCAAGCCCAGGCTCTGGGTAATATTGAGCGCAAATTCGGGCGAGCCATCGCCATTGAGATCGACTAGCAGATTTTCATCGCACTTCAATGTGGAGCGCACAGCATCATCGGCAGCGGCGCAGGCAGCGGCGTCCACGCCCTTGCTCTCGGGCGGCGTCGCCACCCAGATGCAAAAGGCGCTGAGTATGACGATGAAGAGTAGCCAGCGGCTGTGTCCGCTCATGTTTTTTCGCCTTCCTCGCCGGGCGGCGTCTGGCTGTCGAGGCCGCCGGCGCCGCGGGTGGCGCTTTCGGCAATGGCCTGTGGGTCATAGACCTGCTGCAGGGCGGCTGTCAGCAGCTTGATGCGCACGCCAGGGGCGATCTCGATACTCGACACGCCAGCCGCCACATCAATATCCATGATCACGCCGACGATGCCGCCATAGGTGACGACCTCATCGCCCACATGCAAGGCGCGCACGATTTTCTGCTTGTGCTGGAAGGCGCGCTGCTTGGGGAAGATGACCAGCGCCCAATAGCCACCCAGCGCCAGCGAAAGCACTGCAAAGACGAGCACGAATTCTGGCATGGCTGCCTTTGTTCATCGTTACAACCGCAGATCGCTCCGTAGTATAGTGGCGAATGTCGGGCTTATCCAGACCGCATCATTTGGGGGAGTGGCTAGTTGCGTGGATGCGGCAACCAAGCCCACATCCCCGGCTCCTTACCCCCAGAACGAGAGAAGAGGAGGCTTTCCAGCGCCTCCGCAGCATGGTAGCCCCTCCCTCGTTTTTGGGGTGGGGGGCAAAGCAACGCGTATCCAGCCGATTCGCCACTCCGCAACTGACACCTGGCAGTGGGATATTCGTTTTTTCGCCGCTGCCTTAGCTGTCCGCCAGGCTGCGATTTGCCCGATACCAGGCTATCGTCTCGCGCAAGCCAGCGCGGAAGTCGGTGCGCGCCACAAATCCAAATTCTCGCTCGGCGCGCACTACATCCAGCTTGCGGCGTGGCTGGCCATTGGGTTTGCTGGTGTCCCAATGCAGTTCGCCGCAGTAGCCGACTTCTTCTGCAATCGTCGTCACCAGGTCGCGGATGCTGATTTCGCAGGCGCTGCCCAGGTTGACTGGTTCGGTGCCGTTGTAGCGCTGCGCCGCCAGCACGATGCCCTCGGCTGCGTCGCGCACGAAGAGGAACTCGCGCGTCGGGCTGCCATCGCCAAACAGTGTCACGCCAAAAGCGCCGCTTGCTTGCGCCTCGACCATCTTGCGGATGACAGCGGGAATGACATGCGAGGCGCGCAAGTCGAACTTGTCGCGCGGTCCATACAGGTTGACCGGCAGCAGATGAATCGCGTTGTAGCCGTATTCCTGCCGGTAAGCCTGGCTTTGCACCAACAGCATCTTTTTCGCCAAGCCATACGGCGCGTTGGTTTCTTCAGGATACCCATTCCAGAGATCGCTTTCGCGGAAGGGGATGGGCGCGAACTTGGGATAGCTGCAAATCGTGCCGATGCCCACGAATTTGCCCACGCCAGCGCGCCGAGCATATTCCAGCATCAATGTGCCCATCATCAAATTCTCATAGAAGAACAAGCCAGGGTGTTCGCGGTTGATGCCGATGCCACCGACATTGGCTGCCAGGTGAATGACCATGCTCGCGGCGGGGTGGTCTGCAAACAACTGCGCGACCGCGGCTTGCTGGCGCAGGTCATACTCGGCGCTGCGGACAATGATGACCTGCGCCACGCCCCGCGCATGTAACTCGGCGACGACATGCCGCCCCAAAAACCCAGCGCCGCCTGTAACAATGACGACCTGGTCTGCCCAGAAATCCGCGCTCATGCTTCATTCCTTTCCCTGCGCCGCGCATCATAGCAGAGCATGCGGCGATGTGGCAGGCTGCGCATACACATTTCGCCAGCGCGCCAGTATGATAGGCGAGCATCACAGCATCTACAGCGGCAGAAAGGCAATCTCTTGGAACGCACACTGATCATTGTCAAACCCGATGCCATGCAGCGCGGCCTGGCTGGCGAAGTCATCAAACGGTTTGAACAGCGCGGGCTGAAAATCATCGGCATGAAACTGCTGCAAATCTCGCGCGACTTGGCCGAGCGGCATTATGCTGTCCACCGCGAACGCCCCTTCTTCGGCGGGCTGGTGGACTACATCACCTCGGCGCCAGTGGTTGTGATAGCTCTGGAAGGCACAGATGCTGTATCAGCGGCGCGCATGACGATCGGCGCGACCAAGCCATCGGCGGCAGCGGCCGGCACCATTCGCGGCGACTATGGGCTCGAGATCGGGCGCAACCTCGTGCATGGCAGCGACAGCGCCGAAAATGGCGAGGTCGAAGTGGCAAACTTCTTTGCGGACAGTGAATTGTGCAGCGCCTGGCCGCGGAGTGTAGATGGCTGGGTGTTTGAGTAGGCAGTTCTAAACAGGGCAAGGTATCGCGAATGGCGAAGCATAGTCCCGCCCCAACCATGCTGATTTTGTTGATTCTGCCGCTGCTGGCGATTCTTGTGGCGCTGATGATGCTCGCGCTGGAGATCCGACCAAGCGCCACCGCCCCTACTTTCATTCCTGCTCCGCCGCGCAGCGTGCTCGACTTTTCCGCGTCCGACTTTCAACTGCCGCGGCTCGATGGCATGGCGGTGGTTTCTCCGGGCGACTATGCCGGGCGTCCGCTTTTCTTGAATTTCTGGGCGACCTGGTGCGCGCCTTGTGTCCGCGAGCTGCCCGCTCTGGCTGAATTCGCCGCCGAGCACAGCGCCGACCCAACTGGCCCCGCCCTGCTCACGATCAACCTGGGCGAAACGGGCGCGCAGGTCGAAGGTTTCTTGCGCGAAATCGGCTTGCAAGATCTGCCCGTGGCGCTGGATATCAACCAGGTTGTCAAAAGCGATTATGGCGTGCAAAACCTGCCGACTACTTTTGTCATCGATGGCGAAGGCACAGTGCGGCACATGAAACTGGGCGAGATGAGTTTTGATGAAATGAGCATCTACCTGGATGCGCTGCAACAGGCGAACTAGGCGAAAGGCGCTGGCATGCAAGTCAACTTGAACAACAAAGTGGCTTTGGTTACTGGCGCGGCGCATCGTGTCGGGCGGGCGATCGCAGTCGAGCTCGCGCGGCAGGGCGCAGACATCCTCGTGCACTATCACAGCGCCGGCGCCGAACTAACGCGCGATGCCGTCCGCGAAATCAAGTCCAGCGGCGTGTCAGCGCACAGCGTCCGCGCTGACCTTGCTCAGCCCGCCGAGATCGAAGCGCTGTTTGCGGAGCTAAGCGACCGTTTCGGGCGGCTGGATATCGTGGTCAACAACGCCGCCATCTTTCAAGCGCGGCAACTGCTGGAGGTGTCGCAGGCGGACTGGGACCTGACCATGGCGGTGAATCTGCGTGCGCCTTTTTTGGTCACGCAGCATGCGGCGCGCCTGATGGCGCAGAATGCCCTGCCAGGCGGCGTTATCATCAATATCTGCGATGCTGGCGCGAATGCTCCCTGGCAAAAATATCCACATCATGGCATCAGCAAGTCGGCACTGTGGATGCTGACGCAGGTTAGCGCGCTTTCGCTGGGCCCCGCCATTCGCGTCAATGCCATCGCGCCTGGGCCCGTCATGAAAACAGCCGGGCGCAAGATCAGCGATGAAGATTGGGCTCGCGTCGGACAGCGCAGCGTTCTGCAGAAGACCGGCTCGCCAGACGATGTGGCGCGCGCGGTGGCCTTCCTGTGCCGCGAAGACCATATCACCGGCACCTTGCTGCAAGTCAACGCTGGCGAACACCTGCGCTGAGCCAGGCGCGGGCATCTGTTATACTGCTGCCAAACAGCCTTGCATTCTATCTGCGGAGTGGCTTATGCCCTTGGTCGCCCATACGCCCTTGCCCAGCTTCAAGCGCCTGCGCCAACGCGGACAAGAAGTCCTGACACTGCGCCGCGCGCTGAGCCAGGATATCCGCGAGCTGCATATCGGTTTGCTGAATATGATGCCTGATGCCGCCTTGCAGATCACCGAGCGCCAGTTCATGCGTCTGGTCGGCAACTGCAACCAGATCGCCCAATTTTATGTGCATGTCTTTTCTGTGCCCGGCTTGAGCCGCAGCGCCGCTACGCAAGCCTATATCGACCGCTATTACACGACATTTGAGCAGGTCAAACAAGCGGGATTGGACGCGTTGATCATCACCGGTGCCAATGTCGCCAACCCCAGCCTCGACCAAGAAGCTTTTTGGCAGCCCTTGACTGAAGTGATCGGCTGGGCGCGCCAGCATGTGACCTCGACCTTGTGCAGCTGCTTGGCCACGCACGCGCTGTTGAAACACCTGCACGCAGCCGAACGCGTCAAACGACTCGACAAAAAGTGGGGCGTGTTTGAGCACCGCGTAACCGAGCCCAATCATCCGCTGCTGCGCGAAATCAACACGCGCTTTGATGTGCCGCATTCGCGCTGGAACGACATCAGCCGCGCGCAGGTCGAAGCGGCTGGCTTGACCGTGTTGATCCAAAGCCTCAGTGGCGATGTGCACATGGCGGTCAGCCCCGATCAACTGCGCATGGTATACTTCCAGGGGCATCCCGAATACGACATCAACAGCTTGCTCAAGGAATACAAGCGCGACTTGCTGGGCTATCTGAACGGAGCCAATGCCCAGCCACCCTACCCGGACAATTACTTTCCGCTGGCAGCCCGCGAAATCGCTGAGCGCTACCTCGCCCGCGCCCAGCTGTCCCTAGAAAGCGGCGCTCCCTTGCCCGACTTCCCCGAAGAGCAGTTCCTGCCCCATTTGGACAACACCTGGGGCGACACCGCCAAAGCCATTTTTAACAACTGGCTGGGCGCAGTCTACCAGGTGACCAATGTCGTTCGCCACCTGCCTTTTGACGAGAATATAGACCCCGACAATCCGCTGAGTATACTGTGACACAGGCGATGACATATCGCGCCGCCGAAAGCCTGCGAATGCCGCAATGATGATTACAATACTTCGAGGAGGTTCGCGATGCTTAGCTTGATGAAGTACCTTGCCGCGCTGGCTTTGCCGTTATTGTGCGTGACCGCCGCGCAGATGCAAGAGGAAGGCGATAGCTTGCTGAGCGCGACAGACTATGCCAACTTCCCCTATCTAGCGCCTGACCTTCACTATGAATACGGCGACGACCCGCAGCAATTCGCCGAATTGTACCTGCCGGCTTCACCATCTCCGCATCCCGTCATCGCGCTCGTGCATGGCGGTTGCTATTTCGAGACCTATGACCTTAAGCCGGTCAGCTCGATTGCGCGGGCACTGGCCGATGCGGGCTTCGCTGTCTGGAACATAGAATACCGCCGGGCGGTAAACGGCGGCGAATATCCCAACATGTTTCTCGATGTCGGCGCCGCGGTCGACGCGTTGCCAATGATTGCGGATGAGCACGATCTGGATCTGAGCGGGCTGATCGCGATTGGGCATTCGGCTGGCGGGCACCTGGCTTTGTGGCTGGCTGGTCGTGGGCAGTTGGACGAGACAAGCGCCCTCTATCGCGCCGAGCCGCTCGATGTCGCTGGCGTAGTGGCCTTGGCGCCCCTGGCCGATATAGCCGCCGCGCTGGAACAGGGCATGTGCGGGCCGGCTCTGCCCTTCGTCATGGGCGGCGGACAACCGACCTTCGCCGAGCACATTCGCGATGGGTCGCCGCGCGCGCTGCTGCCATTGGACGCCCGACAGGTCATCATCGTCGGCGACCAAGATGGCATGATCTTGCCCAATGTCCACCGCTACCTGGAGGCTGCCGAGGAAGCGGGCGATGAACCGGCGTTGATCTTGCTCGAGGGGGCGGGGCACTACGAGATAGTCGCCGTGGACGCGCCAGAATGGCAATCAGTGTTGGAGTCCATATTCGCCCTGCATGCCGCGATCCGCGACCAGCGCGCCTAAGCGGTGTCCAGGAGCGAGTTCGCCGCGCGCAGGCACTCATAGCGTTCAAGAGGAGGTTGCTGGTATGTTCACAAGATTGGCGCATGTCTGCATCGGCGCGACCGACCTGGCTGCGTCCGAGCGCTTTTATGTCGACCAGTTGGGCATGGAAAAAGCCTTTGATTTCATCCGCGCGGGCCAGCGCATCGGCTTTTATGTCAAGGCTGGCGAGACGACTTTCATCGAGGTCTTCGCAGAAAGCGCAGCGCCCAATGATGAACGACCTGCCATAAAGCACTTCTGTCTGGAAGTCGCCGATATCGAGCAAACAATCACAGCGCTGACGGCGCGGGGCATCACTGTCGAGCCAAAGAAAATGGGCGCCGACAACAACTGGCAAGCCTGGTTGACCGACCCCAGCGGCCTGCGTATCGAGCTCATGCAATACAGTGAAAACAGCGCGCAATTCACGGGCAAGCCGGTTATCCTCGATTGAATGGCGCTGTGGCAACGAGCGCCGCCGCTCAGCAAACCGCCCGGGCTGCCTTGCTTGCAGCGAGTTGTGTCCGCCAAGGGTAGCGATATGAGCGCCACGTCAAAATCTTCCCTGTCCGCGCACAATTATTATGCGCGCACGGCGGTCGTCCCGCTGGGGCGGCCCGATACAGCCGTGGACATGCTGCGCATCGCCGGCGAAATCGTGCATCCCAGCGAGGGACTGGTCATCGCTTTGGTGATCTCTCTGGGCAATGTCGAACAAACCGCCACAGTCAGCGACGAACTGCAAGCGATCATCCAGGAATTCAGCCACGCGGGCAGCGAGCAGCGTGTCGAGCTGGTTACTGAAATGGCTGAGAGCGTGTCACGTGGCATCTTGGATGTTGCGCGCGAACGCGGGTCGGATGTCATTATCCTGGGCGTGCAGCGCTGGGACCAGGGGCAGGTCAAGCTGGGCACAGTCGTCGAGAATGTCATCGCGGCAGCGCCCTGTGGCGTCTTAGTCTACCCCCCGTCGCACGCGCCCAGCTATGACCAAGTGGTCGTGCCAGTTGATGGGCGGCTGGCGGCTGCAAACGCGGTGCGGCTGGGCATCAGCCTCGCTATCCAGCACAGCATCCCGCTGCAGCAGTTGAATGTGCAGCACGATTACCATTACAACCCTGTGCACGAAACCGCGATCGCCAGCTATGAAGCGCGCTTGACCCAGCGGCGCGACCTCCGCAAGCGCATCATCACTGGCAGCCAGCCCGCGCGCGAGATCCTGGGCTTGGTCACTGCCGATGATCTGCTCGTGCTGGGGTTTTCACAAAAGACCGACTTTGAACGGCAGATTACCAATGATGTAAGCAATCAACTGCTGGACCAAGCGCCAGGCCCCGTCATATTAATCTCGCAGGTCGAGCGCGGGCGCGGACTGCGCGGCGTGATCGAGCACAGCATAGCCCGTTTCAATCCGCGGCTTACGCAGGTGGAACAGGCGGAGATGCTCTGGAGCGCGCAAAAGAATGCCAGCTCCAGCCTGGATTATCTGGTGATGATCGTGCTTTCGGCGGCCTTGGCCACGCTGGGCTTGTTGACCAACAGCGCGGCGGTCATCATCGGGGCGATGCTGGTTGCGCCGTTGATGTCGCCCTTGTCCAGCGTTTCCACCGGGCTGGCCAGCGGCATCTTGCAGTTGACTCGGCGCGCCAGTCTGTCGCTCTTTCAAGGAGTGACGCTGGCGCTGCTGATCTCGCTGGCGATGGGCGCGCTGCTGCCGATTGACACGCCAACAGAAGAGATGCTGGTGCGCGGCAGCCCCAACTTGCTGGACGCGGCGATCGCGCTGGTATCGGGCGGAGTCGCGGCTTATGCGACAGCGCGAAAAGGCATCCCGGCGGCTTTGGCTGGCGTGGCGATCGCAGCTGCGCTGATGCCGCCAATCTGCACCATTGGGCTGGGTTTGGCGCTGAACTATATCGACCTGGCTTCTGGCGCGAGCTTGCTCTTCCTGGCCAATATCGCCTTCATCATCGCGGCGCAATACATCACATTTTTGTGGATGGGCATGCGCCCCAGCCAAGAGCGCGAGGGCAAAAGCCACCGGCATTTGCGGGTTTGGCGGCTGATGCTGGTGGTGATCGCCCTGTTGGTGCTGCTGGTTTTTGGCCGGCTCGGCTCGCAGGCTGTTGACGAGGCGCATATCCGCGCGCGGCTCGAGGCAGAGGCATTCAACGGCGCGACAGTCGTGGAATACCAGGTCATCACGGGCTTGCCGCCGGGCGTGCAGCTCTTGGTGCAAGCCGACCACGCTATCAGGCCAGACGAAGTCAGCGCCGCGCAAGAACTGCTGGATATGTTGTATGGGCAGCCTATCCAACTGACGGTGGTCTCGCGGCAGATTGTGCGCCCGCTGGACGCGATGGCCGCAGCGATGGCGACCTTGCTGCAAGATTCTCTGCCTGCCGCAAGCATCGGCGAGTTTCGCATCCACCGCGGCGAGCCCCTGGTGGTGCAGGCTGTTGCGCGCGCGCCCGCCCCGCCCAGCCAGGCGCAGATCGAGCAGCTTCGTCAGGAAATGAGCGCCTTGGCCGGCGCGCCGGTGGAATTGCGCATCGCCTGGCAGCAACTATTGGCAGCCCGAGCGCCCAGTCCCACGAGCGTCTCTCTCAGCCTCCCCGCCACTTCAGATGGGGGCTGAGCACGCGCCGCAGCACTGATAGATCAACATTGCCGCCGCTGAGCACCACAACAGTCGCTCCGTTTGCAGCCCGCGACACATTGCCCAACAAAGCCGCAACCCCCACCGCGCCGCCGCCTTCCACCACCCAACCAGCCGCGAGCATCGCGCGCATGGCAGCCGCGATACCCGCTTCGTCCACCAGCGCGATGTCATCCATGTGCCGCAGGCAGATCGGAAGCGTGATCGAGCCAACTTCAATCTCGCCAGACAGCGCATCTGCCAAGGTATCCCAGACCTGTGGCAGATGGCGCGAATAAAAAATGTTGTACAGAGCCGGCGCGGAGCGCGCGTTTACGCCGATGATATCAATTTCGGGCTTGCGCAATTTTAGCGCCGTCGCCACGCCAGCCATCAAGCCGCCGCCGCTGACAGGTATGATTACGCGCGCGACTTCCGGCAGTTGATCGAGGATTTCCAAGCCGATTGTGCCGGTGCCAGCGATGACCGCCCGGTCGTTATAGGGCGAGATCCACACGCGCGGATTGCCAGCCCGCCGCAGGGCTTCGCTTTCGGCTTCGTCATAATTGTCGCCAAAGAGAATAGCTTCCGCGCCACAATGCCGCACATTGGCGATCTTTTTCTGCGGAGTCGTCTTGGGCATGAATATCTGCGCCGAGACGCCGCTCAGCTGGGCAGCATAAGCCAGCGCGCCAGCGTGATTGCCCGATGATGCCGCGATGACGCCGCGCTCTCGCGCCTTTTCGCCCAGTGACAGCAGGGCATTCAATGCGCCGCGAATCTTGAACGAATGTGTTTTGTTGATGTTCTCGAGCTTGAGCCAGACGTCTTTGCCCAGCCCAGCAGCCGCTTCGAGTGGGGTCGGCGTCAAATAGGGCGCGATGCGGGCTTGCGCCTGGTTGATCTCATCCAGCCTGATCACGAATCAGAGGCCGATGCCGCGCAGGTATTGTCGGTTGCGCCGAGCTGATTCCAGCGGCGCGCCCAACCCAGGCAGCACGTCCTGCTCGACCACGATCCAGCCCGCATAGCCGATTTCTTCTAGCGCCGACAGCACAGCGGGGAAGTCGACATCGCCCGCTCCGAGCTCGGGGAAGATGCCTTTGCCCACCGCGGTCGGTCCATCCCATTCCTGCTGGCGCGATTTCGCAGCCACAGTCGGGTCATGATCCTTAAAATGAACATACCAGATGCGCTCGGCGTGGTCGCGTATGCCGCATAGAGGATCGCCGCCGCCAAAAGACCAATGCCCGGTATCAAAGACCAAGCCGACCAGGTCGGGGTCAGTCATCTCCAGCAGACGCGCGGTTTCGGCGGGCGTTTCGACCCAGGTGCCAGTGTGATGATGCAAGACGCAGCGCAAACCTGTCTCGTCGCGGACTCGCCGGGCAGCCTGTGTCGCGCCCGCCGCGAAGGTCTGCCAGCCCGCGGCATCCAGGCTCATTTCGGGCTGGATGCGCCCGGAATGCAGGCTGCGCATAGGGTTGGTGTAGGGGTCGGGTCCCAGCACGACCATGGCTTGGGGACCGCCGACCGCCGCCAGCAATGCTGCTGTGCGCAGGCAGTCCTCGCTGCTTTCGGCGTGCCGGGCTGGGTCTTCAAAGCGGACATTCACCCATGACCCGAGCAGTTGCAGGTCGCGCCGCTGCAGCTCGTCACGGAGCTGGGCGGGGTCGGTGGGCATAAAGCCCCAGTCGCCCAATTCGGTGCCCGCATAGCCACTGGCTGCGATTTCGTCGAGGACGCGCGCATAATCATAGCGCTCGCCTTCGATATTTTCGATGATGCCCCAAGAGCAGGGCGCATTCGCCACTTGGAACATAAGTGCCTCCACCTCTGTGATATGCCTCGCCGGTTGCCGCAGGTCCTGCCAAACTTTGCGCCTGAGTATAGCAGATTCGCTTTAATGTCAATACGAGCTCACTATAGACAACCTAAATGTTGACTTATAGTCCGTATACTCATTGATAACAGGTCAATGCCATATCGACACGATGCCCGGTTGCGCGCGGAAGAGAGGTCTACAAACGAATCTTCATCCGCAACAAACGGCTGAAAGCATGCAGCCTTCTTGCCTCTATGCCCTTGGTGTCTGTGTGATGAGTTAAGTTTGCGGACGAGGCATCGCTTCGTCCCTACTGCCCAGCCTTCCGATCATAGGCGATGATCTTGTCCCATTCGTCCGCCGTAGAGCGCGCCACAAAAGCCACCACAGGCTGCGTATCGCTCAGGTTGAAGACCTCATGCGGGACGCCTGGCTCGATGAAAATGAAGTCGCCAGCGCTGTTGTCTACCACTTGCTTGCAGCCCTCTCCATATTCGTGGCGCACCTCGCCTGCGAGGATATAAAGCATCACCTCGAAATCGACATGGATATGCGCATAGGCGACGCCGCCGGGCGGAATCGTCGCTACATTGATAGACAATGCCCGGGCATTCACATTCTTGCTGGACAGCCCCGTCTTGTAGTGGATGCCGTTCCAGTCGCGCTTCGCCCCGCCGCCGCGCAGCACACTGATGCCGTCAGCGCCTTCGACCAGCGCTCTCAAGTCGCTGTTTTCGCTCATTGTCTCCCTCGTCAGACCTGTCTTTAGCGGGCGAGTCTAGCTAAAATCGGCTGCGAAAGCGAGAGGAAAGGGACGGGCGATGCAAGCCAAAATCGGCATATTGACGGTGTCCGACCGCGCTCATCGCGGCATATATGAAGACCGCGGCGGGCCGGCCATCCGCGCGTATATGGACGACGTACTGACCAACCCCTGGCGGCCGGTCGCCTTGGTCGTGCCCGACGAGCTGGAGCAGATCAAACGCGCTTTGCTGCAATTGGTGGATGACGAGGGCTGCAGCCTGGTGGTTACGACTGGCGGCACCGGACCCGCTCCACGCGATATCACGCCCGAAGCCACCGAAGCTGTCTGCGAAAAGATGCTGCCCGGCTTTGGCGAGTTGATGCGCCAGGTTTCGCTGCGATTCGTGCCGACAGCGATTTTGTCCCGACAGACCGCTGGCATCCGCGGCCATGCGCTGATCATCAACCTGCCCGGCAAGCCCAGCGCCATCCGCGATTGCCTGGATGCGGTGATGCCCGCTGTCCCCTATTGCATCGACTTAGTGGATGGCGCGTATCTCACCACTGACGAGAGCCGGATTAAAGCCTTCCGACCCAAAGGCAAGTGATTGACGAGTCTTCCTATGGCAGCCAGGGTAAACGAGGACGCAACCGGTATGCCAAAACCCGCTTGCGACACGAATCTTGCTGCGCCGCCGTAGGGGGTCCGCGTCAAATCGCTGTGGAGGGCGGCTCGTCAACCTTTCAGCGAGCCGGAAAGCAGGCCGCTGATGATGAAACGTTGGAAGATGAGCGCGAAGGCGATCGGCGGAATCACCGAAATCACCCCAGCCGTGATGATGCTGACATAGTTCACATCAACATCAGTCGCAAACAGCGAAACGATAACCGTGCTGGTATACGATGCTGGCGTCTCGGCCAGCAGCAGCGCGAACAGAAACTCGCCCCAAGATAGCATGAAAGCAAGGATGGCTGCGGAGGTCAGCCCCGGCAGCGCCAGCGGCAGGATAATTCGATTCACAACTTGCAGGCGGCTGCAGCCATCGATGCGCCCGGCATCTTCCAGTTCCATTGGGATTGTCTTGAAATAAGATTGTAGCAGCCAAATCACATAGGGCAGGATGAAGGACAGGTTGATGAAGACCAAGGTTACGATGCGGTCGCTCATGCCGATTTGCCGGGCGACAAGCACGATCGGGATCGCCAACGACAGACCAGGGATAAGGCGGCTGGCGAGAATGCCGAAGAGCAGGGTGCTGCGGCCGCGGAAATCCAGGCGCGCCAGCGGGTAGGCGGCGTAGGCGCCAGCAAGCACCGCGATTGCCGCTACGCTGCCGGCCACGAAAAAGCTGTTGGCGAAAGAACGCAGGAAAATCCGCGACTGATAGGGCACACCGGAATCTTCGCCCAAAAACGCGCCCTCAAAGATCTCGCGATAGCTATCGAGCACAATGGGATTGGGCAGCCATTGCGGTGGGCGGCTCAGCAGCTGCCGCTCGTATTGAAAGCTGGAGCTGACCAGCCACAAAAAGGGACCGACTGTGCCAATCATCAACACAGCGGCAGAAACATAGATGACGATCAGGCGCAGGCGTGCATGTGGCTTCATTCTGGTTGCGCCCCTCTGTCCAGGAAGACATAAAAGATGATGGCCAGCGCCAGCGTGATCGCGCCCAGCAGCATGGCGATTGAGCTGCCAGCGCCAAAGTCGAGCTTGCGGAAAGTCTCGGTATAGATTTGCCAGCCCAAGACATTGGTGGCATCGGCAGGTCCGCCGGCAGTCAGCACAAAAATGATGTCAAAGACCTTCAAGGCAAAGATCATTTCAAAACTGATG
>JAPOSR010000049.1 GCA_026709625.1 Chloroflexota bacterium | reverse complement strand
ACTGACTGACTGACTGACTGACTGACTGACTGACTGACTGACTGACTGACTGACCATTATACTCGATTCCAATGGCTGTGTCTACATCGTGTTTGCTGAACATATCCATCTGCTGATTCTTGTAGCAGGTCGTAATCAGCTTCTTTAAACCCAGAAACTCGAAGTTCAACTTGAAGTAGCGGTAGAAGTTGCTGACAGTCGGGTCGTCGCAGTTGCAATAGACCACCTTGCCGCGGAAGTGCGCCCGGTAATGTTTGAGTTCATTTTCAATATCTTCAAGCTGCGTGTAGAACTCGTCTTTTTTGTTGGTCTTTGCCTTAATCAGATTTCGTTGCTTCGCCACACCCTGCTCCGCAATCAACTGCTTCGTTAGCATACTATCGTCTGCACCAGTATATCCCGCCCTGCATCAAGCTGCAAACACTCCAGCCCCGCCCCTGCACAATCTCTCTGCGCCCTCTGCGTCTCTGTGGTGAAATCACCCCAGCATCTCCCGATAGGCAGCCACAGTCGCCGCGGCGATTCCTTCGTCTGTGAAGCGCGTCAAAAAGCGCGTTCGGCCTCTTTGACGCAGGTCTTGGCGCAGCGCGGGCTGGTCGCGCAGTTGGCGCAGCGCCTGTGCCAGCGCCAGACTGTCACCTTCGGGCACGATGATGCCGGCATCGCCAACGACGCCGGGTATCGCGCCGCTATCGCTGCCGATTATGGGCAGGCCGCTGGCCATGGCTTCGACCAATACGCGCCCGAATTGTTCTTTCCAATTGCCACGGGTTCGGGAAGGCAGCGCCAAGACATCCAATTGGTGATACTGCGCGGGCAGGGCTGGCGATGGCAGTTGTCCCAGAAATGTCACGCGCTCGCCGATGCCCAACGCATCCGCCAGCCTCGCCAGCGCCGCGCTTTCTGTGCCGCCGCCGATGATGCGCAGCTGCCATTCGCCAGTCAACTGCGCCGCCGCTCGCAGCAAGCTGTCGACGCCTTTTTCGGGCACCAGCCGCCCGATGAAGCCGATGGTGAAGGGGCGCGCGGAGATCGCCTGGGTTGGGCGAAAAAGCTGCGGTGAAGCGCCAAACTGCGGGATGACAGCCAGAGCGCCGCGATAGCCTTTCGCGCGCAGGACTCCAGCGGCATCGTCTGTGCCAGCCAAGGCATAATCGGCATTGCGCAATGTCCAGCGCTCGCCCCAGTTGAAAGGCGGTGGATAGCGGCGCAGGATATTTTGCCAACTGAAAAAGAGCGCCTTTGCCCCCAATCGCCGCGCCAGCCAGAGCGCCTGCCAGGTCGCCAGGTTGTAGGGCTCTTCGTCGATATGCACGATCTGCGGATGAAATGCGCGCAGCTCATGCCCCAGTGACGGGTAGTGATGCAGGTGAAAGCTGCCATTGAAACGGATGGGGACAGCGCGCAGTTGATAGCCGGCGGTGTGGCTGCGTTCGAGTTGCTGCTCGCCGCGTTCGTCTCGCCAGCTTGGCGGCACGAGGCACAGCAGCTCCACGCCGGCGCGGGCGATCGCCTCGAGCTTGCTTTGATAAATGCCGACCAAGCAAGCTTTGGACAGCATCAAAACGCGCATGCCGATCCGCTTGCCGCCGAGCTAATTCAGTTCGATGGGCGGCTCGCCACAGCGCGCGCCGGCATCATAGACGCGGAAAGCCAGCTCAGGCAGCGCAAGCACGCCATACGAGCGCGAACTGGCGCGAGCGCATTGGAATGTATAGAGCGAGCCGGGATTGACTAGGCAGCCAAAGGACGTCTGCATGTGCAGCGGCAGGTGGGTGTGTCCGGTCACCAGCACATCGGCGTTTAATGAGCGCAGCACCATTTTGATGTAGGTGGTCGACAAGTGATCGCGATACATGCCCCACATATTGTTGCCGGGCTTGCCATGACACATGAAGACTGTCTTGCCAGCCAGCTGCCCGCGCCATTCCAGTGGCAAACCGCGCACATATTGCAGTGTTTCGCCACAGAGGCTCTGCGCCCAGTCGTCATGGTTGCCGCGCACTGCGGTGATGCCATTGGCGCGCATCAACCGAACGACGCGCTCGGGTTCGGGTCCGCGTCCGACCAGATCGCCCGCGCACAAAATGTGGTCAACTTTGTGATGTTTGTCTAGACGGCACAGCACTTCTGACAGAGTCGCGTAATCCGCGTGAACATCCGATATGATTCCAACCTGCATCCCAGATTATGCCCTAACCGGTCGCTATGCGCTTGATTATACGCCATAAGCGCGGTTCGTGTTGAGGCTTAAGTTTGTCTGTCGGTCGGCACATCGACATGGCTGAGCGCGCCGCGCTCGTCAAACACAAAGCATTCGCCCTGCCACAGCGACTCTGCTGATGGCACCCGCTCCAGGTAGCGCAAGATGCCGCCGCGCAGGTGATAGACCTGGTCAAAGCCGCGCGCCAGCAGCAGGGCGGTGGCTTTTTCACAGCGAATGCCGCCTGTGCAAAAGAGCGCCACTCGTTTGTGCCGCTCGGCATCCAACGTCTCGTCCAGGTAGCGCGGCAGCTCGCTGAAAGCCTCTGTGCCGGGGTCGCGCGCGCCGCGGAAGCTGCCCAACTGGACTTCATAGTGGTTGCGCGCGTCAATGACCAGCACGTCGTCTTGGCCGATCAGCGCATTCCAATCTTCTGGCTCGATATATTCGCCCACTTGCCGGCGCGGGTCGGCAGCGGGCGCTTTGAGGGCGACAATTTCTTTTTTCAGCCGGACTTTCATGCGGCGGAAAGGAATGCTGTCGTGCCAGGCATCGCGCACCGCCAGGTTGGCAAAGCGCGGGTCTGCGCGCAGGTGCGCCAAAACCGCCTCGACAGCCGAGCCCGCGCCGGCGATGGTCGCATTGATTCCCTCTGTCGCCAGCAGGATGCTGCCACGCACAGGGGCAGACTCGCAGCAAAGCAGCAAGGGCGCGCGCAGCGATTCATAATCGGGCAGCGGCACGAATTTGTAGAAAGCGGCGATGCGGATGGGTGCAGTCATGATGCAGCGCATTTGACCACAAAGCGCCCACAGCGAAAAGCCACACCACGGCCAGTCGTCCCGCGCGAAAAAAATCGCCGGGCAAGTATGCTATACTCGCGTCTATGAGAATCGCCTTGAACGCGCACCTGCTTTCCCATGCTCCGGGCTATCGCGCGGCTGGCATTCACAGCTATATCAGCAATCTGCTGAGTCATCTGCCGGCGGCTGTCGATGATGATTGGCGCTTTGAGGCGCATGTCGGCGCGGCCAACGCCGCTGCCTTTGCTGGCATTCACATGGCGCGCGCCAACTCGGACACCAGCAGCGCTTGGCGGCGAATTATCTGGGAGCAGACACAGCAGCCGCGCGAATTGCGGGGTGTCGACCTGTATCATGCCATGGCATTCGTCGCGCCCCTCATCTTGCCAGCGCCGATGGTGGTGACGGTCTATGACCTCAGCTTTATCCGCTATCCAGGGCGCATCAGCCCAGCCCGCCGGCATTATCTGCGCGCGATGACTCGCTTGACCTGCAAACGGGCGCGGCGCGTCATCGCCATCAGCCAAAGCACAGCCGACGACTTGCAGCGGGAGATGGGTGTGCCCGCGCGCAAAATCGATGTGACGCCGCTGGGCTATGACCAGGCGCTCTTTCGTCAGCGCCAGCCAGCCGAGATCGAACACTTCCGCCGCAAGCACAGCCTGCCCGCGCGCTTTTGGCTATTCGTGGGAACGTTAGAGCCGCGCAAGAATCTCATGCTGCTGCTGGAAGCCTATCGCCTGCTGGACAAGGCAGAGCGACTGCCTTTGATCCTGGGCGGGGGGCTGGGCTGGCGGGGCGAGCAGATCTTGGCCGCTATCGAGCAGTTTGAGCTTGGCGACAGTGTCAAGCATGTGGGCTTCATCCCTGTCGCCGACTTGCCGCTTTGGTATAATTGCGCCGAAGCCTTTCTTTATCCGTCAGTTTATGAAGGCTTTGGTCTGCCCGTGCTGGAGGCGATGGCTTGCGGGACGCCTGTGATCGCGTCCGATGCGGCGGCTCTTGCAGAGGTCGTGGGCAGAGCGGGACTGTGCATCGCGCCCGACGACCTAGCGCGGTGGGCGGCTGCCCTGCAAGCTGTGCGCGAAGAAGACGAATGGCGCGAAACAGTCGGCGAATACGCCACCCGCGAGGCGCGCCGGTATAGCTGGCAGCGAACAGCCCTGCTGACTGCGCGCAGTTATTTGTATGCCATTCTGGACAAAGATCCGCCGCCGCTGGAAGGCCGAGAGGACGCCAGCGATGCCCGCGAATAAGCTCGGGGCAAACCCCCACAGCCGCAAACCGGACGGGGCAGCCTCATGACTATGAGCCGCAGCTTGTCCGAACGACCGACAATCGAGCCGCGCTGGCTCTTCCCGCTGCTTGATATTGCCCTGGCTTTTCTCGTCTTTGCTTTGTCCTATACGTTGCGCTATGAGCTGCAGATTATCCGGCCTGTGCTCGACCCGATCCAGCGCGGCTTTGGACCCTATGTGCCCTACGCGCTGGTGTATGCGCTGTTGATCTGGCTGAACTTCGAGCGCAATGGCCTGTATCGCAATATCGCCGGGCGCTCGTGGCTGGAAGAAGTCTATCTGATCGGCAGCGGCGTGGCTGTGGCCATCGTGCCGATCTTGGCGATGTTTTTCATCTTGCAGCCTTTGGTCACCAGCCGCCTGATGCTGATTTATGTAGCGGCTTTGACGCTGTTGACTGGCTCGGCATCGCGGCTGGCGCGGCGCTGGATCCTGGCTTATCTGCGCGACCGCGGCATCGGCATCCGCCGCGTGCTGATCGTAGGCATGGGCGAAGTTGGGCGGTCGCTGTTGGGCATTATGCTGGCGCGCCCCGACCTGGGCTATCGACCGGTCGGTTTTTTGGACGATGATGACCAGATCAGTGCGGTCGGCATGGGGCGGGTCGAGGCTTTGGGCGGCGCTGATCATCTGGAAGCGATTTTGACACAGCAAACTATCGACACCGTCATCATTACCTTCCGCTGGAAGCATTATGACCGTATTGAGCAGTTGACCGAAACCTGCCGCGAAATGGGGACAGACCTGCGCATCGTGCCTGAGATCATGCAGTTGAATATCCGCCAGGTGCAGGTGGAAAATCTGGATGGCATCCCGCTTTTGGGCATCGGCGCGCACCGCACATTTGGGTGCTTCAACCAGTTGCTCAAGCGCAGTCTGGACATGGCGCTGGTGCTGCTCTTGCTGCCAGGCTGGGCGCTGATTTGGCTGCTGGTGACGCTGGCTTTGGCATTGGAAGGGCAGGGTCCGGCGCTGTTTTGGCAACAGCGCGTCGGCAGAGATGGCCAGGCGTTTCGCATGGCGAAGTTTCGCAGCATGGTGCGCAATGCCGAACAGCTGCAAGCCGATATGCTGCGCGAAAGCGGCGAAGACCCTCGCCATGCCAAGTTCGTCGATGACCCGCGCGTCACCCGAGTCGGCAAGTTTTTGCGTCGCACCAGCCTGGACGAGCTTCCCAACCTGCTGAATGTGCTGCGCGGCGAAATGAGCCTGGTTGGTCCGCGGCCAGCCACGCCAGACGAGGTCGAATTGTACGAAGCGCGGCATCGGCGGCGCTTGCAGATCACGCCTGGCGTTACTGGTTGGTGGCAGGTGCGCGGCCGCAGCAACATCCCGTTTGACGAAATGTGCGAACTGGACATGTATTACATCAACAACTGGTCGCTCTCGATGGATATTGAGATTCTGCTGTTGACGATCCCGCGCGTGCTCTTCCGCCGTGGCGCTTATTGATGCCGCAGCGAGCCTTTCGCTGAGCATGTTTGGCTGGCGGATTGGCGGGTTTTGTCTGTGTATTTGCCTGCTCGGCTTGGCTGGCTGTGGGTCATCGCTGCTGCAAGTTTCGCAAGATGGGCAAAACACTTCGCCCGCCGATATGGCAAGCGCCAGCGCTCAACCTGAAGAAGCCCTGGCCGCTTTTATCGAAGCTTGGGCGGCGCAAGACTTTCCCGCCATGTACGAACAGCTCGCCAGCCGCAGCCGCGCGCTCTATTCACAAGCGCAATTCGCCGATCAATACACATCTGCGCACAGCAGCCTTGGCTTCGCCGGCGTCAACCATCAGCTGCGCGGCATTGACTATCAAGGCGCGACAGCCATACTCCGCTATGATATCGCGATCAGCTCGCCCGCCTTCGGCACGATTGACGACAGCGACCGGGTGATGCGAATGCTGCCCGAAAGCGGCTGGAAGATCGCCTGGTCGCCAATGGATATCATCAAAGGCATGTCGTCGCGCGCCCGATTGACGCCCAGCGCCGACTTCCCGCGCCGCGCCGATATCTATGCCCGAGATGGAATGCCCCTGGCGCAGCAAAGCAGCCTTATCTACAGCCTCTACGCCGTCCAGGGCGACATGTCCAACATCGAAAGCTGCCTGGCAACGCTGGCGGCGGCGACACGCATGGAAACCAGCGCATTGCGTCGCATCTTCGCCGATTATCTGGGCGAAACCCGCTTTCATATCGCCGAGATCGACCAGTCGCGCTATGACAGCTACCGCGAAGCGTTGGCGCAGGATTGCGATATAACGCGCAGCGAAGGCGCATTCAGCAAGGTGCGCAGTTACAATTCGCGCAGTTATTATGGGCAGGGCATCGCCGCGCATGCAGTCGGCTACATCGGCGCTATCCCCGCCGATGAGCTGGAACGGTGGCAGGCGCGCGGGTATGAGTCAGGCAGCGTGATCGGACGCGCTGGCATCGAAGCCGCCTATGAAGCTGCGCTGGCGGGGAGTCCACAGCGATTCTTGCGCATAGTCGAGACAGGCGGCGCTGTCATCCGCGAGCTGGCGGGGGCAGCTGGTCTTGCGCCTCGCTCGGTTACATTGACGCTAGACCGCAACATGCAGGACAGCATGGCGCAAGCGATCGCCGATGCCGTCAATTATGCCCAGCCCAGTTGGGGGGGCTTGACGGCCGGTGGCGCGATTGTCGCCCTGGATGTCAATACTGGCGCTGTGCTGGCGCTGGCGAGTTATCCCAGCTTTGACCCGCAGCTCTTCAATCCCGATACGGAATACCGCATCGCAGCGGCTTTGCAAAGGCTGAGCAACGATGGCCGCAGCCCCCTGACCAACAAAGCGCTGGCTGAGCAGTATACGCCGGGCAGCGTCTACAAAATCGTCACGGCGCTGGCTGCTGGCAGCGAAGGCATCTGGGGAGGCGATGAGACCTTCGACTGCGCGTATATCTGGCAGGGCAGGGGTCGATTCAGCTTTGAAGACGCCCGCGAATCGCGCACCGACTGGCGATTGCTCGAGCCAGGTCCGCCGCCGCCAACAGGCCCCGTCAACATGGCGCAGGCGCTGGCCGCCTCGTGCAATCCATTCTTCTATGAAATGGGCGCGCTGCTATTCGAACGCAGCGCCAACTTGCAAGTCGAATACGCCGAGATCCTCGGTTTGGGCAGGCCGACCGGGCTGGGCGAGCTGGGCAGAGAAGCAGCTGGCGAACTCGCGCCCCCCCGCGAAGGCACAGAAGCCATCAACAATGCCATTGGGCAAGGCAGTGTGGGCGTTACGGCAGCGCAGATGGCGCAGATGACCATGCTGATTGCCAATGGCGGCGCATTTTGGCAGCCTTATATCGTCAGTCATATTGGGCGACCCGGCGCGCCCGGCTATGAAGTGGTAGGCGAGCCCATGCTGGCGGCGCAGTTGGAGTTGGATGGCGGCGCGCTGGATATTGTGCGCGAGGGCATGTGCCTGGTTACGACAGACCGCGACCTGGGCACCGCCGCGGGCGTCTTTGGCGATGCGCCCTATACCATCTGTGGCAAAACCGGCACCGCCGAAACCTTGGGCAATCCGCATTCATGGTTCGTGGCTTTTGCCCCGCGCGAAGAGCCCGAGATCGCCCTGGCCGGCGTGATGGCGCATTCGCGGGAAGGCAGCGAGGTGGTCGCGCCCATGATCCGCCGCATCCTCGATGATTATTGGGGCTATCCACAAAAGCCCTATCCCGACTGGTGGGCAGAGCCCTACGTCCCAGTCAAAACCCAAAGTCAAGCGCTGGCGGAATACCTGGCGGGGGGCTAAGCAATCTCGCGCAGCGCCGCCTCGATAAATCGCTGATGGCGCTGCTGCATCCTGGCAGCGGCTTCAACATCGGGCGCGGGGGTGTTCATGGCTTGCGCGCCGCCAGTGGCGATTAGCCTAGAAGCGCCAGTTGCCAGCGCGCCGGCAGGTAGATCAACCCGCGATTTTCGAGCTGCTCGTTGACGGCACCGTGCCCCTCGACGTTGAACGAAAACGCATACGACACGGCATCAATCACGGGACCAGCCACTTCCTGCGCGCGCAGGTCGACCCAGTATTGCCCAGGCAGCAGGTTGATGTGGTCGATCTGGCATTCCAAGGCGCAATCCTGCGTCAGAGCCAACTGGCGGCGCGCTGTCATAGGCACATCCACGCAACTGAGGACGGTGCCGGCTGGGTCGATGATGCGGATGGAAAAGACATAATGGGGCGTTGGCTCGTGGACTTGCAGCGCGACGCGAAACAAAGCTGAATCGCCGGTGGCAATGCTGTCGATCGCCTGCCGCGTCCGCACATCATGCATGCTGACGCTCGCCACGCGGAAGCTGCCGGTGCCTTCGCGTTGGGCGGCGCTTGCCACTGTCTTGTCGTCAATGACCGTCGAGCGGTCCATAGAGCTTTCAAAATAAGCGTTTAAGATGTCGTGCGGCGAGCCTTCGGCGGCGATGCGCCCGTCGGCGATGTAGAGCGCGCGCTGGCAGATGCGCTCAATCGCATAGGGATTGTGCGTGACAAAGATGATGGTTACGCCGCTGTTCGCCAGCTCGTCCATGCGGTTGAGGCACTTCTTGCGAAAGTTGACATCGCCCACTGAAAGCACTTCGTCTATCAGCAAGATCTCCGCATCGACATTGACAGCCACGCTGAAGCCAAGGCGCGCCTGCATGCCGCTGGAATACTGCCAGACCGGCTGGTCGAGCCATTCGCCCAGCTCGGAGAAGTCTTCGACATCGGGCATTTTGGCGTCCATCTGGCGCGCGGTGAAGCCCATGATCGCGCCCAACAGCTTGATATTCTCGCGCCCGGTCAGCTCGCGGTGGATGCCAGACGACAGCTCGATCATGGGGAAGAGGCGGCCCCTTGCTCTGACGCTGCCATGCGTGGCTGGACAGACGCCAGCGATAAGCTTGAGCAGGGTGCTCTTGCCAGCCCCATTCTTGCCCACGATACCCAGCGACTCGCCTTGCTCGATGGCGAATGACACCTCGCGCAGCGCCCAGGGACCATAGGCTTCGCGGTCATCAACAAACTTTCCGCGCAATTTGTCCCAGCGCTGGCGCAGATAGGGGCGCAGCGGAAAGCCATAGCGCTTCCACAAATCGCGCGCTTCGACAGCGATCTGCTCAGGCATAGGCGCTAGACCACATCGGCGAAGTAACGCGACATCGTATTGAACAGCGGGAAAGCCACCAGCAACCCCGCGCCGATTATGATGAGGCTGGTCAACAGCAGGTTCAGATCGGGCGGCTGTCCAAAGACAAAAACGCGCCGAAAGCCATCAATGACGCCAACGGCTGGGTTGAGCGTGTGCAGCAGCTGCATGTTCGCTTCCAGCTCGCTGCTGCCATAGATGACGGGCGTGAGAAAGAGCCAGACCTGCATAATCTGACCGATGCCATGCAGCAAATCGCGCCGATAGATGGTGATGGCAGAGACGCCGATGCCCACCGTCCACGAAAGCAGCCCAAGCTGCAGCACCAGCAGCGGCAGCCACAGCCAGGCGGCGGTGATGTGAATGCCCAGCAGCTGCAAAGCGACCACCAACACCACAGTCGCCATCAAAAAGTCGAAGAAATTCGTGAGCAAGACGACAAAAGGGAATATCTGGCGCGGCACCGGCATCTTGCGCAGCAGGTTGCCATTGGATATCACGCCATAGGGGATGCGCACGACCGAGCTTTGAAAGAAGGTCCAGGGCACAGTCGCGGCGAATACAAAGGCCAGACGCGGCGCGCCTTCGCTGTCCACATTGACCAAGCCGCCCAAGAAGCTGTAAATCGCTGTCGCCAAGATCGCCGGGATGATCGCCCACAGCGGGCCCAGCACAGTCCGGCGATAGCGCGCGCGGATATCGCGGCTGACCAGCGCAATCAGCAGATGCCAATAGCTCAGCCAGCGCTGCCGTCTGTCGGCAGACGGGTTGTTGTTCGACCAGCGGCTCATCGCGCTCCTTGTTTGCTGCGCGTCTATTATCGCGGCGATTCTCCTTTTTTACAGGTTGTGGCGGCGCTATTGTCGGCAGACTTGGCGGGCGGCTTGACAAGCTGCCCTTACATAACTTGCGCCGATGAGCTTGATTGACAAGCCGCATGCGCCTGCCACAGCAGCGATTCCATCTGGCGCAGCGCCTGCCTGCGGCTGGCTTTGGGCGCGCGCAGCGGCAGTCCATAGCGCACGCAGATCTCCGCGTCGCGATACCAGGCGAACATCATTTGAAAGGTCGCTGCCAGGAAGTTGCGTTTGGCTTCTTCCCGATATTGCCGCACGAGCGGATTATTCAGCGCTCGCCGCGAGAGCACGCCAGCCACAGCCAGCGGCAGGATCGCCAGGTCGGGCACATGCCGCGCGAACAGGTCGATGCTGTGCGTCCAGTCGGGCAACGATGCGCGAGCGGCGTCCAGATCCAGCGCGGGGTCCGCTTCGATCTCGCCACGCGGAAAAAGCAGCAGCGAGCCGCCATTTTGCAGGTGCCGGATCGACTGGCGGATGGCGGCGTAGGGACGGGCTGCGTCCACCACGATGACATATTGACGAAATTGCGCCAAGCCGGGCAAGATGCCGAAATCCCTCGCCAGCAGCAAGGTGTCGTGCCGCGGCAAAGCCATCAGCGCCGCGTGCGCATCGCCCAGGCCGGCGTGGTTGCTCACCAGCAGCAGCGGTCCCGCCCGCGGAATGTTCTCTGCGCCATCAATTTGGATGTCATTGGCGGCGATCTCCACCAGCCAACGGCACGCGCCCTGCAAATGGCGGTCGCGCGCGACCATGCCTTCCATCTTGATGCCCAGCCGCGTCAGCTCCAGCGCGAAAGGCAGGCAGAATGCGCGCAGCAGCGCATTCAAAACAGGCGACTGGCAGCAGAAAGCCTCGACCAGCGAAGTGGACATAGCGCGGTACAGCAACCAGGCAGACACCGTCTCGCCCCCTTTGTTATGCCCATTTAGCCGTCTTGGTCTCTCCCTATCAATGTAGAGGCAATGGCGAGATTCGTCTATGAACACTTGTATGCAGGGGCGAGCCGCCAGCGTTGCCGGGGCAGCGCGGTCGGATTCAACGACGGGAAACAAAGGCGCTCAGCCGAGCAGCTCAATAGCAGCCGGACGTGTCTGGGCGGCGCAGAGGCGCGTCAAATCAAACTTCTCTGCGCGGTCGAACTTGTAGATGCCGTTCTGTTCTTGATAAATGTCCGTCAGCTGGGTATAGCAATAGCCGAACATATTGACATCGTCCAGCAGGATGGCGCAAAGCTGCTCGAAGCGCTGATAGAACTCTTCCATATCGCGGGGTCGCTCGCCATAGCCCCAGCTGTCTTCGTCCTCTTGCACATCGGGATTCCACCAGATGCCGCCAAATTCACTGACGAAATAGGGCTGTCCGCGATAGGCAATCGACCAGCGCATGCTGCCGACAATGCGCGCCGACAGTCCCCATTGACTCGCGTCATTGAGATAGGGATCGTCCTCTGCCAAGCCGCTGTGTCGGTCGCGGAATGTCACTGGGTCTTGGTCGTAATCATGGCTGTCATAGACATCGGCTTCGGGCACGCGGTGCGAATAACCCGAGGTGTCTAGAACGGGGCGCGTGCTGTCGAAGGCTTTGGTCGCCAGGTACATGCCGCGCGTGACATCGTCCAGCGCCGTGATGCGGTCGCCGAGCGTCTGCCAGGTTTCGTTGAGCGGGCACCAGCCAACGATGCAGGGGTGCGAATAATCGCGCTCCAGGCATTCCAGCCACTGGGTGATGTAGTCGGGACCAGGCGTCTGATGCTCGCCATTGACAGGCCCATTGCCGCTGCAGCCCCAATCGCCAAATTCGCCCCAGACGATATAACCCATGCGGTCGGCGTGGTACAAAAATCGTTCTTCAAAAACTTTTTGATGCAGGCGCGCGCCGTTGAATCCCGCTGCCATGCTCAGTTCGATATCCTGTTGCAAAGCTTCATCGCTAGGCGCGGTCATGATGCCATCGGGATAATAACCCTGGTCGAGCACCAGGCGCTGGAAGACCGTCTCGCCATTGATCTGGATAGCCTTGCCAACGATAGCGATGGCGCGCAGACCGGCATACGAACGGGCGCTGTCGATGATGCTCCCAGTGTTGTCCAGCAATTCGATCTGCAAATCATACAAGTGCGGGTCGCTGATGGACCAGGGACGCAGACGATCGGGCGGAATCGCCAGGTCGAGGCGCGGCGCGAGATCATAGGCAGCGCTGCATTCGGCTGTTGCCACTGCGCCAGCCGCATCCGACAAGGTGGCGCGCAGTCGCAGGCCAGGCGCGTTGCGGCTGATGGGCTGCTCAAGGCGGATAGTCGCGTTTGCCAGGTCGGGCGTGATGCGCGGACGCCGCAGCGAAAGTTCTGGAACAGGCTCCAGCCAGACCGACTGCCAGATGCCAGTGGTGCGCGCATACACGGCGCCGCTGGGGGCATAGTCGCGGGTTTGCTTGCCGCGCGGCTGGGGGCTGGTCGCGTCATCTCTTGCCCGCAGCACAATGGTTATGGCATCGCCAGCTGCCGCCACGCCGCCCAGGTCGCAGCAGAAGGGGCTGAAGCCGCCGCGGTGCCGCCCCACTTCCACGCCATTGACCCAGACCGTGCTGTCATAATCGACCGCTTGGAAGCGCAGCAAGATGCGCCGCCCCGCCCACTCGGCTGGAATCTGCAGGCTGCGCCGATACCAGACCGCGCGCATAAAATCAGGATTTTCGATGCCCGACAAAGCCGACTCGGGGCAGAAGGGCACGGTGATGCGGTCGCGCAGATTGCGGTTGAGCAGGCCGCGTTCCAAGCCGCTGTCGCCTTGGTCGATCTCGAATTGCCATTCGCCATTCAGGCACAGCCAGTCATCGCGGACGAACTGCGGACGCGGGTATTCGGGGCGGGGAATGTCGGTCATGCGGCCTCCGTAAACTCAAGCGATGATTGTTTGTATGCGGGCGACCGTGGTGATCGCCCGCAGTCTATTGCGCCGATTGCTTATTCAAACAGCGCGAAGTCTTCCAGTCGGGTTTGCGCGTCGCTAAGCGCCTGCTCGGGCGTCTTTTCGCCGATGAAGGCAGCGGCAAGTTCTTCATCCATCACCGACTCAAAAGCCGTGCTCCAGTTTTCGCGCGGCGGAATGACGGCGCTGGGGACGAATTCAGCGTATTCGTTGCGATGCGGATAGCTGTTGTAGACATCGCTGTTTACCACCGAAGTGTTGACCGCTGAGTGCCTTGTGCGCGACCATTCGATGTTGTTGTCGTTGAGGTATTTGAGGAAGGTCAAGGTCGCGTCTAGCTTCGCGGGGTCGGGCTCGCTGCCTTGCGGAATGATCCAGGCATGGCTGCCGGCCCAGGTAGCGGGCTGATCGTAGATGGTCGGGAAGTTGTGCACATAGTAGTCCTTGAGCGGCGCATCTGGGTCCGCCACCTGGTTGTCGTAGAAGTTGACCACCCAGGTGCCGTTGATATGGCCGCCATTTTCGCCATTCAGGAAGATTTCCTCAGACGCAGGATAGTCGACATTGTCGGTGATGTGCCCTTCGTCGCGCAGCATCATCAGGAAGTTCAGCGCGTTCAAGCCGGCTTCGTTGTTGACATTGGGCATACCGTCTTCGTCTTCAACGGCGCCACCTTCTTGCTGATAGACCAGCGCCATCCAGTTGCGGCTCAAGCCATTCGTCCACATGCCGAGGAAGGGCAGCCCAGTGGCTTCTTTGAATTGCTCGGCGTGCGACATGAATTCGTCCATGCCGTAAGGGATCATCGGACCGCCGTCTGCGTTCACCAAGCCAGCCTCTGCCCAAAGCCCAACATTGATGTGCCACAGGTGGCCATGCAAGTCGAGCGGGATGCCATAGAGCTCGCCATTGTATTCCACAAAGCCGCGGGCGCTCTCGGTGAGGTCGTCGGCGGCGATGCCAGCGCCAGCCAGCACATCGCTCAGCGGCGTCAACAGACCGCGCGAGGCATAATTGGGGATGCGGCGGCCGTGCAGCACCATAATGTCCGGCGGGGTGCCAGCGGCCAGGTTGGCGTTCAACTCGGTGACGCCGGGCCAGTCGACCACCACCGTATTGACATTGACCTCATCTTGGGTGGCGTTGAAAGAATTGGCAAGCGTTTGAATGATGCCGCATTCACCGTAGGCATCCGACAAGTCAATGGTTTCGCCAAATTCATCGGCGCATTCACCGAAAAAGCGCATAAATGTGACCTCGCTGGCATCTTGGGCGACGACCGGCGCAAGGATCATCGCCAGCAGCAGCGCCAGCGCGAGCATAGTCTTGTATTTCGCCATTGTTCTTTATCCTTTCCAAGCTTTGCAAAACTTATGAACGAAGTCGCTCTGACATGACAGCTTCCGATACATCCTTCCTTTCTATTTTATTCCGCTATTTATTGCGATGCCGCTGATGATGCGGCGTTGGAACACGAAGAAAAAGATGATGATGGGCATGGCTGTGAATACCGCCGCCGCCATATCGCGCCCATAGAAATTCACATCTCCCCATGCTTGATTCAATTTGCGCAAGCCGATGACGATGGTATAGACCTCGCTGCTGGTCGCCGAGATGATGGGCCACAGGTAGCTGTTCCAATTTGCCAAGAAAGTGAAAATGGCCAGCGCCGTCATCACTGGCGTCGATAGCGGCACGATGATGGTCAGGAAGATGCGAAAACGCCCGGCACCGTCCATCATCGCGGCTTCTTCGAGCTCCATAGGGATGCCGCGGAAGAATTGCGTCATCAAAAAGACGGCGAATGATGAAGAGATGCCCGGCAATATCAGCGCGATCAATGTGTTGTGCAGCTTCAAGTCGGAAAACAGAAGATACACTGGCAAGAAAGTCGCCTCGAAGGGCACCATCAAGCCGATGAGCACCAGCAGATAGAGTGGACGCTTGAAGTAAAAGTCCAGCCGCGCAAAAGCGTATGCCGCCAGCGAACACACGGTCAGCTGCGCCAGGGTGTGCGTAGTCGAAACAACGACGCTGTTGCCAAGCCACTTCCATAATTGGCTGCTGCGCAGAATAAATGTCCAGTTTTCGAATGTGAAAGGGTGCGGGATGAGGCTGGCGAGGTTGCGCTGCAAAGCCGACTCGGGACGAAAAGACGTCACGACAGTCCACAGGACCGGCAGCATCCAAATCAACGCGAAGAGGCTCAGCGCGACCAGGTAAACGCGGTCTTGCCTGCGCTGCCGCTGCTGTTGTCTGCGCTTCAACCGCGCGCCAACCGCCGCCATCTAGCTGCCCACTCCTTGGTCGCGAAAGAGCGTCAACTGCAAGATGGAAATGACCAGCAGAACCGCGAACATAATCACCGCCATAGCCGTGCCATAACCAACCTGGAAGTACAGGAAGGTTGTCTCGTAGATGTTATAGACAATGGTGCGCGTGTTGCCGGCTGGTCCGCCGCCAGTCATGACATCCACCTGCCCGAAGATCTGAAAACTGGCGATGACTTGCAAGACAGACAAGAAAGCAAAGGGCCGGCGCAGGCCCGGCAACGTGATATGCAGGAATTGCCGGCGGCGGTTTGCGCCATCTACCTTGGCCGCGTCATACAGTGATTGCGGGATGTCTTGCAAGCCCGCCAGAAAGATCAGCATGGAAAAGCCGACAGTCCACCACAGAGTCGTGAATGCCACCACCAAAGTCGCCAGATCGCCTCGATCGAGGAAAGGGATAATCTGCAGTCCCATGTTCTCTAGCGCAGCGTTGATCAAGCCGCGGTCGGACGAGGCAAAGACTCGCGCCCAAATCAAGCCAATGACGGTGACCGCCATGATATTGGGCAGGTAAAAGATGGTGCGAAAGATGCCGATGCCGCGCACAGGGCGGTTCAACATTAGCGCAAAGCCCAACCCGACAAAGATAATTGGAATCGTCAGCGCCACAAAGATGATGGTCTGTTCAAAGGCTTGCTGAAATTGCGTGTCGCGCGTCAACAGGCGCTCGAAGTTGCGCAAGCCGATGTAGCGGATGTTCGTGCCCATGATCTCCCAGCGATGCAGAGAGATATAAAAGGTCTGGAAGATGGGCAGGATGGTGAAGATGGCGTAGAGAATGCCGAAGGGTAGAATGAAGAGGAAGGCGGTAATCGTATGGCGGACCTTGGCTGGCAGCCGCTCATGAAAACGACGATACGGAGCGAGCAGCGGGTCAAACGCTTCCAGCAGGCTCAGCAGAGAATCGGCCATGCGCCCCAAGCTGAAATCGGTCATGCTGCTGTTGCCCCAAGATGCGGCAACGAACAAACAGTATCTGTCAGGCTCGGATGCGCCGCGTGAAGAAATGATGTCAAGACAACTGCGAGAGGCATGTATAATCACAACTCACATTTACTTTGCTATTTTGTAAAAAGTTCTAACCGCTCCCCGGATATATGTCAAGGAAATATCGGATATTCAGCGAATGTCCATTTGAATTTTTGACAATTACGAAGTATATTCAGCCAAACATTCATATATTAACGAAATGAATTGCGGCGCTCATGGAGAAATTTGACAAGGTCATCCACAATCACAATCGTGTGTTCATGGCGGGAAACGATCGCATCGGGCGGCAGCAAGCCATTGCGATTGCCAAAGCCCTGGCTTCAGCGCCGCGGCTGCGGATTTTGGAATATCTGGTTATCAAGGTTGCCAGTCTCAGCGAAATCGCGCGGGATTTGTCTATGCCCATCGCGACCGCCTCTTTGCACCTGTCGCGTCTGGAAGCAGCCGGTTTGGTCAGTTCGCATACAGCGCCCGGCAAGCGTGGACAAAAGCGCCTCTATACGCGCCTTTACGATACTGTCATCTTTAGCCTGCCAGACGTGCCGCTGGAAGCCGAAGTCGATCATTTCGAAACGCAGATGCCCGTAGGCGCCTTTGTGGATCACCGCGTCGAATCTCCCTGCGGACTCGCTGGCATCGATTCTGTCATCGGTCGATTGGACGATCCCTTGCTCTTTTATGCCCCCGAACGGCTGGCGGCGCAGATGATCTGGCTGACGCATGGCTATCTGCTCTATCGCTTCCCCAACTATGCCTACGAGCGCGACCTGCCGCGCAGTCTGCGATTGAGCCTCGAGATCTGCTCGGAAGCAGCGCCGGCCGCCCTGGATTGGCTCTCCGATATCTTTATCGAAATAAACGGCGTCCGCCTCGGCATTTGGACATCGCCTTCCGATTTCGCAGACCGGCGCGGTGGCTTGACGCCGGCTTGGTGGCCCGATTGGAACAGTCAATATGGCATGCTCAAAGTCTGGCAGGTCGACGCGGCGGGCGCCTCTCTGGATGGGCGGCGGCTTTCGCCAGTCACGATCGGCGACCTGGATCTGCCAACCCGCCCCTACATCGCAGTGCGCATCGGCGTGGACGACACGGCGGAAAACAAAGGCGGGATGAATATCTTCGGCCGCGCATTCGGCAACCATCCGCAAGACATCGTCATGCAGATTGACTATTAACTTGCGGCTAGCGTTGCGCGTCCGCTCCACAGACGCCCAAAGCGGACTATCAGTCTGTCGTTTTGCTAATTCTGATACAGCTTCCAAGAGCGCGGCACCTTGCTTTGCTGGTCTGTAGAGCGGCAGTGTGGACATTGGCGCATAGCCATATGCGATAGATATCCACAAAATCGCCACTCTCCAAGGCAAACATGCTTGACAAATGACATTTTGTAGACTATAGTCTGCATTTCAAACTATGATGATTGGAACGCATTTTCTCCGTACGCGGGCGGGGCGACTGTGGCAACTAATCAGCGTGAGGAATTCGTGTTCCAGCTAGCTAATCGTTCGGGTTCGCATCAGGCTGACTATATTTTTGTCACGCCATTCGTGTGCAAGGGATCTGGCGGGGTGTTGGCGATTGGCGTTGACCAGGCTGCTAGTACAACCGATGACAATATCGATCGCGTGCAGGCGCGTTGGTATCGCTGATGGCTGACAAGATTTATCGGTACGCGATGTATTTTGCTTTGGCTTGCGGGTTGTTTCCGTTGCTGTTTGTGATTGTGTTCACACCGCTTTTAATGGCGAGAACTATATTTAACGGGCATCAATGGGGGGGGGGTGCAGCGAGCATCGGCTCTATATGCCGCATGTGCCGGACTGTGGGCATCCTGATCCTTGGGATTTCCGTCAATGTGAGCGCAAGGAACTACGTTGGTTGAGAAAGCTACACATATTAGGCAGTGAAGATGTCATTCGCAAACGTTGGCTTGAGTGGCAGATGTTCACGGACTTTTTGATGCATGAGAGGTGGCCATGACTGATCAGCCGGTAGTCATATCGTAATCTGAAGGACTTGAACAATGTCCATTAAGTCTACCCCCCCCCCCCCTCCCCTTAATACTCCCTTAACTTTTATTGCCGCCAGCGCAGCAATAAA
>JAPOSR010000025.1:39446-70073 GCA_026709625.1 Chloroflexota bacterium | reverse complement strand
TGCTGGAGATGTGGCGCGTTTTGAAACCGACGGGCAGCCTGTATCTGCACTGCGATCCAACAGCCAGCCACTACCTCAAGGCGGCGCTGGACGCGATATTTGGCTGGAAAAATTATCGGAATGAGATTATTTGGCATTATGACGGCCCGCAAAGACCGAGTGATAAGAACTTCGCTACCAAGCACGACGTAATCCATCGCTACACGAAAACAGATCGATTTACTTATGTAAAGGACGGTATCCGCCCATTGACACAGTTGAATGACGACGAACGAAAAAAGTATAAACAAGATGAGAATGGCAACTATTACTATGATACGCCCCGCGGAGACTACACAGACAAAAGCATAGAGCGATTAAAGACGGAAAATCGAATTCGCTATACGAGAACGGGGAATATCCGCGTCAAGCATTTCTTGTTTACTGACGAACATGGAAATGTTTGCCGCCGAAAAAGTCTCCATGATGTTTGGCATGATATTCCTTCTATAGGACATGCTGGCGGAAACGAACGCACCGGCTATCCAACCCAAAAGCCGCTTGCCCTCTACCGCCGCATCATCGCAGCCAGCAGCAACGAAGGCGACATGGTACTTGACCCATTCTGTGGCTGCGCGACAACGCCAGTCGCTGCCGAGCAACTAAAGCGACAGTGGGTTGGCATGGACATCTGGGACGGCGCGGAACAACAGGTGCGGACACGATTGCGGAAAGAATGGCTGTTCACGCCCGAAGACAGCGCCAAAGTCATGTTTCCGCACATCGTCCATATTATGACCGAGCCGCCGACGCGCACGGATGATGCTCAGCCGGCGGCGCCTTTCCTGCGCGTCAAGCAGGCGCATGAGCCGCCGGGTCCCAAGATGAGTCGCGCCGAGATCTACGTGCATCTGTTGGAGCAGCACGGGGCGCGCTGTCAGGGCTGCTATCGCGAGTTTGACGACCCGCGCTATTTGCAGTTGGATCACAATGTGCCGCGCTCGGATGGCGGGTTGAATCACATCTCGAATCGGATTTTGCTCTGCGGTCCCTGCAATCGGCTGAAGAGCAACATCTACACGCTTAGCGGGTTGCGCAGGCAGAATAAGAAGCTGGGCTATATGCGACAATAGCGCTTTGGCTGGTAGGTTGGCTAAAGCTAAAATCATTTTCGCTAGCGAAAGCGATTTTTAGACCGACCAAATTATACCCCAAGCTCTGTGAGACTCCCCTCCCTCATTCTTGGGGGAGGGGCTGGGGGTGGGGGAGATAAGGAAAACATCATGAAACTTGGCGCGAACTCACTTTTGTTCGGTTCTTGGGATATGGAAACAGCCTTCAAATACTTGGCGATGGCGGGCTATGACGGCATCGAAATGTCGGCGATCGACAGCATGAGCCAGCATCTCGTCCTGTCACGCTGGCAAGAATGCGCGCCAGAGATTGCGCGTTTGTCCCGAGACTACGACCTGGAACTGCTGGCGATGGAACAATCTTCCCGCGACCCCGATTTGATGGAACTCGCATTCCAGGCGGCTGTCGAGACCGGCATCCCCATCATCAACTGCGGGCCAGGCGGCGTGGCCGATGATGAATCTACCTATCCGCAGGCGCTGGACGAGCTGGGGTGCCTCGTAAGGCGCGCTGAGCAGTATGGCGTCACCCTGTGTGTCAAGGCGCATGTCGGGCAATATGTCTACAACACGCCGACCAGCCTGCGCGTGCTGGACGATATTCAGTCGCCCAACTTTGGCTTGGATATGGACCCCTCGCATATCCACCGCGCTGGCGAAAACCCGGTCGAAGCGATCGAGGCGGTCGTTTCGCGCATCAAGCATGTGCATATCCGCGATTGCAGGGGACGCCAGCAGGGGCCTGGCGAGCCGCATGAGCAAGCCAATGGGCGCGGCGATATTGACCTGGTCGGCTACATCCGCGTCTTGCGCGAGCATGGCTACACCGGCCCGCTCAATCTGGAAGTCATCGGTACTAAGGCCAAGGGCTATTCGCTGGAGCAGTGCTGCATCATCGGCGCGGAATCACGCGGGCATATGCAAGCCTGTTTGCAAGCCGCTGGCGCGCGCTAATTCGCCCCCCCAGCCACTTGTCGGGCAGGGGCGAGCCAGCGAGCCGCCCGCAAAGGAGACCAATATGACCTTCGCTCCATCTGATTCACAGATAAACGCAGCGTATGCGCTGGCGCAGGAACGTTATGCCGCGCTGGGCGTCGATGCCGCTGCCGCGCTGGATACGCTGGGCGATGTGCCCATCAGCCTGCATTGCTGGCAGGGCGATGATGTGCTGGGCTTCGAAGACCCCGGGCGCGGTCTCACGGGCGGCATCATGGCGACCGGCAATTATCCTGGCAAGGCGACCACTATCGACGAGCTGCGCGCCGACTTGGACGAAGCCTATCGCCTGATTCCGGGGCGGCATCGCCTCAACCTGCATGCTTCTTACCTGGACAGTGAGCGCAAGATCCCGCGTGATGAACTGCTGCCCGAACATTTTGCCTCGTGGGTGGATTGGGCGCGTGAACATGAACGCGGCATCGACTTCAATCCCACCCTGTTTTCACACGAGCTGGCTGATGACGGATTCACCTTGGCGCATGCCGACGCGGGCATACGCAATTTTTGGATCGCGCATTGCATGGCTTGTCGTGAAATCGGCGCGAGCATCGGTGAACAGCTGGGCAGCCCCTGCATCACCAATATCTGGATTCCCGATGGCTATAAAGATAGCCCTGTCGATCGGTTTGCGCCGCGCAAGCGCCTGCTGGCCGCGCTCGATGCCATCTTTGCGAAAGAACTGAATCCCGCGCATAACCTGGACGCGGTGGAATGCAAGCTCTTTGGCTTGGGCTCGGAGAGCTATGTCGTCGGCTCGCACGAGTTTTACCTGGGCTATGCGGCGACGCGTGGCGTGCTGCTTTGCCTCGATGCGGGCCATTTTCATCCCACCGAAACCATCGCCGACAAGCTGTCGGCGACGCTGCTGTATGTGCCAGAGATCTTGCTGCATGTCAGCCGCGGCCTGCGCTGGGACAGCGACCATGTCGTCACGCTGACCGACGATCTGCAAGCCATCATGCAAGAGATTGTGCGCTGCGATGCGCTGGACAACGCGCATATCGGCTTGGACTTCTTCGATGCCAGCATCAACCGCATCGGCGCTTGGGCGATCGGCACACGCAATGCTTTGCGCGCCCTGCTGATGGCGCTGCTGGAGCCACGCGAGCTGCTGCGCGGCTATGAAGATGCCGGCGACTACACGAGCCGCCTGGCGCTGCTGGAAGAACTCAAGAGCCTGCCTTTTGGCGCGGTCTGGGATTATCACTGCGCGCAGCAGGGAGCGCCGGTCGGGCTGTCGTTTATGGACGAGATCCGCGCTTACGAACGGAATGTGCTGTCCGCGCGTGGCTAGGCGCCGAGTCGCCGCCTCGCCCCTTCGTCCCTCTTTGTCCCTTGTGAATAATCGAAGCCTGGCGCGCTCGCTGACAAAAAATTTGACATGACCGCGCAACTGGAGATGCTATGCAACGGATAGACTGCGCCAACTACCGCCATGTGAATTATCTGTGGGACGATGCCCATGCCGACACGCTGGACGCGGTGGGGCGGTTGGTGTATCGCTCCAACTTGCTCGGGACCGACCAGCGCATCACCAATACGGGCGGCGGCAATACATCCAGCAAATTGATGCAGATTGACCCACTTAGCGGCGAGCCAGCGCCGACGCTGTTCGTCAAGGGCTCGGGCGGCGACCTGCGCACAGCCCAAGGCGATAATTTCGCATCGCTGTATCTGGACAAGCTGCTGCAGCTGGAAGCGGTCTATAACGCGGCGGCGGTGAAGGGCGTCAAAACGCCGGTTGAAGACCAGATGGTGGCGATGTACCCGCATTGTGTCTTCAACTTGAATCCGCGCGCCAGCTCAATCGACACGCCCCTGCACGCCTTCATCCCAGCCGCGCATGTCGACCACACCCATCCCAACGCCGTCATCGCCATCGCCGCCAGCAGCCATGGTCGTGAATTGACGCGGCAGATTTATGGCGACGCGGTGGCATGGGTCGACTGGCAGCGGCCCGGCTTTGCTCTCGGTTTGGCGCTGCGCGATTGCATAGCGGCGAAGCCTGGCATTGTGGGCATCGTGCTGGGCGGGCATGGCCTGATCAACTGGGCGGACGATGACAAAACATGCTACGAGCGTTCGCTGACATTGATTGAAATGGCGGCGCGTTATCTGGCTGAGCGCGACCGGGGCGAGGCTGCCTTTGGCGGCGCGAGGTTTAGCAGCCCGCCAGCCGAGCGGCGAAACAAGCTGCTTGCCGACATCCTGCCTCGCCTGCGCGGATTGGTCTCGCAGCAGAATCGCTTTATCGCCACTGTGCAGCACGACGCCGATACACTGGCTTTCGTCAACAGCGTCGATGCGGCGCGCTTGTCCGAGCTGGGCACATCCTGCCCCGATCACTTCTTGCGCACGAAAATCAAACCGCTCTATGTCGACTGGGATCCACAGGCTGAAGACCGCTCGGCGCTGCTAGAGAAGCTGGCGGCCGGCATCACCCAATATCGCAGCGACTATGCCGCGTATTACAGCGCCTGCCAGCGCGTGGACAGCCCGCCGATTCGCGATGCCAGCCCGACCGTGATTCTGATACCGGGTTTGGGCATGGTCGCTTTTGGCAAAAACAAGAGCGAATCGCGCGTGACAGCCGAGTTCTATACCTGCGCGATCGCGGTGATGCGCGGTGCCGAGGCGGTCGGCAGTTATGTTGCGCTGCCGCGGCAAGAAGCCTTTGATATCGAATACTGGGCGCTGGAAGAAGCCAAGCTGCGCCGTATGCCGCCCGAAAAGCCACTGGCGCGCAAAGTGGTCGTGGTGGTGGGCGCAGGCAGCGGCATCGGCAGCGAAACCGCCCAACGGGTCGCCAGCGAAGGCGCGCATGTCGTTTGCGCCGATGTGAATGCGCAAGCCGCGATCGCCACCGCCGACTCATTGACAGCGCAATATGGGCGGGGCATCGGCGTGGCGGGCAGCGGCATATCCCGTTGCGGACCTGCGCTGGCGCGGCCGGTGGATGTGACCTGCGCCGAGAGCATCGCAGACCTGCTGCGGCAGACCAGTCTGGCCTACGGCGGGGTTGACGCCATTATCGTGACGGCGGGCGTCTTCATCACGCCCGATGCCAGGGGGCGCAACACAGCCGAACAGTGGCGCGCGACATTCGATGTCAATGTGCGCGGCGGCTATCTGGTGGCGGCGGCGGCGCGCGACATCTGGGCGGCGCAAGGGCTGCCCGGCGCGCTGGTGCTGACGACCAGCGTCAATGGCGTCGTGCCCAAAGCCGGCAGCCTGGCGTATGACACCAGCAAAGCAGCTGCCAACCACCTGGTGCGCGAGTTGGCGGTGGACCTGGCGCCGCTCGTGCGCGTCAATGGCGTGGCACCGGCGACTGTCGTGGCGGGCAGCAGCATGTTCCCGCGCGAACGGGTGAAAAACTCGCTGCGCAAATACAAACTCGCTTTCGACGACGACGAAGACACCGCGACCTTGCGCGGCCGCCTGGCGCAATTCTATGCCCGGCGCACCTTGACGAATGCGGCGATCCACCCTTCAGACCAGGCAGAAGTCGCCTACCTGCTCATCAGCGATGCCTTCAGCAAGACGACCGGGCAGATCATCAATGTCGATGGCGGCTTGCCTGAGGCATTTTTGCGCTAATCTCGCGCGGTCAATGTGCGCAGGAAGTTGACGATATGCCAACGTTGGCTTTCGGCGAGTTCGTCCGCGCAGGCGGGCAAATCACGCCAGCCATCGCGCACAGCCGCAAACAGAAAGTCGTCGCGGGCAGCGCCCAGTCGCTTGACCAGCGCTGCCAAATCATCAGGTTCGGCTTTCCATGCGGCGCAACGGATGTCAAAGAGCGCCTCGCCGCGCGCGACTGAATCGGCGCTCGGCAGGACGGCATTCACGATAGCTGGCGGTGGATTCAAGGTGCGTTCATATTCACGCTGCCGCTGGGCGACCATCAGCGCGCCGCCCACCATGACCGCGACCGATAGGACGACCGCGCCCGTGGCAATCAGCGCGCTGGCCCAAGTCAATTGCAGCGCTGCCACCAACCGGCGCGCGCGGGAGAGCCCCAGATTGACGAGCAGCCCGGCGATACCCAGCAAGACCAGCGCATGCAGCAGGTTGGGCTGGCGCGACACTTCGATTGCGGCTTCTTCGCTGATATCCCAGGCGAAGGCGGCGCGCGTGACTGCGCCATTTGCATCGGTGATATCGACCAGCGACCACCACTGGCCCGCTCGGTCGATGTCATCGCCAGTCGCCACATAAAGCCCAGCCTCAACCGCTTCTGTCAGTTGCCAGGCGCTGCGCCGATCTCGCGCTGGCGCGACCATCTGCAAATGCACACGCGCATCATCAACTGGCTGACCGGCGCGTTCGATGACCACATCGGTTGTGTTGACGCCCGGTCCGCCCGGCAAGATGGCTAGGCTGATTCTGTAATCGCCCACCGTTTGGCTGGCTTGCGGCGCTTCGATATCGGCGTTTGGCGGCGCTGGCTCGGGCAGTGGAGTCGCGCTCAGCCAAGCCGCCGCCACGAGCGCAGCCAGCATACATATCGATTCCAGCCGCAGCCGACTCTTGGCGGGCGAGCCAGCTCGCAGCGACCGTCTGTGCCAGCCGCCCAGCAGCAAAGCCGGCGCGACCAGCAGCAGCTTGACGCCCAATGTCCGCCCATAGCTGGTGACCAGGTCGCTCGGAGCAGTCAGGTAGTTGAGCGCGTTGTACACGCCACTGACTAGCGCCAGCAAAACCAGCGGCAATGCCAGACGCGAGAATCGACTCAAGACGGCTCGCAGCGCAATTTGCCGCGCGTCTGCGTCCAGTGGCTGCAGCGCCACGGGCAAGATCAGCGTCAAGGTCAGGATGCCGCCCAACCAAAATGCCGCTGCCAGCGCATGCAGCCAACCGACTGCGACCGCCAGCCACGGCAGCAGCGGCGAACCGGCCGCGTGGCTGGTGATCATGCTCAAGCCGATGAAAAGCGCGCCCAGCCAGGGCAGCCCGCGCCAGATGCCAGCCGTCAGCCCGGGGAACAGCTCGCGATAATAGGCAGCCGCAAACAGCAGCGCCGCGCTGAAGACCAGCAGCGCCATGCGGAATGTCCAGACATCGCCAAAGCGCGAGCCGATCAGCACGACTTGCCAAAGGCTCTGCGCCAGCGCTTGCGCCGCGCCGGCATTGAAGAAGACCATCGACTGCTGCACGAGCGCTACGATGTTGGCTGCTATCGCCAGCAGCAGCGCGCCCGCGACAATCCAGCGCAGGCGGCGCATGACTCGCGGGGGCAGATTCTCTTTGTACCTGGCGTTGCCCCAAGCCGGCAGCAGCGTCAGCGCAAACAAGCTGGCTGCGCCAAAGAACAGCGAGTTCGCCAGGCTCAGCGCAGCCCGCCACAGCGCTTCCAGGGGTATGGCGCGGTCGTCGGCGGCTGTCCCGCTGATGCCGCCGACTGCCTCGCCCACGAAAAAGACGCGGCTTTCGGCGATGACATGACCGTCGCTGGCAAAGGCCGGGCGCAGCTCAACAATATACGCGCCATCGGGCAGGCCGGCTGGCACCGGCATGGTCAGCAGCGCTGAATTGCGTTGATCGACGCCGCCACTGCCGATGATGCCGCCAGCTTGGTCGCGCAGATGAATCTCGCTGAAGCGCGGTTCCAGCGCCTCGCTGAACCAGTATTGCAAGCGCGTCGGCGGACGTTCCAATGTGCTGCGGTCGGCGGGGATGGCGCGCACGACATAGCCATGCGCCTGAGCCAATGCGGCGAGCGGCAGGACGCCCAGCAGAATGAGCCAGCGGAGGGAAACCATAGCGCTATTGTACTGAAAGCGCAGCCCAGCGAAATCCCAACACTGCGAACACAGGGGCACACAGGGTTGGCGCAGGGGCGATTTAGCGAATCGCTCGTTTGATTGCCCCGCGGAATAGACGACCGCTCCTACGCGCTCCATGCGCCTGAACGATGCGGACGACAGGCTAGACAAGCCCGCCCAGGCTCGGCTACACTGCGCTGCCAGCAGCCGTGACTGGGCCGGGGGTGCTCCATGCCCGAGACAGAACCAAAGCGCAACTTCATCACCGAGATCATTGACGAGCACAACCAAACGGACCGCTTCCAGGGACGGGTGCATACGCGCTTTCCGCCCGAGCCCAATGGCTACTTGCATATCGGGCACGCCAAGTCGATCTGCCTTAATTTTGGCATCGCCCAGCAATATGGCGGATTGTGCAACCTGCGCTTTGACGATACCAACCCCGCCAAAGAAGAACAGGAATATATCCACGCGATTATCAATGATGTGCGCTGGCTGGGCTATGACTGGGGCGACCGCCTTTTTTTTGCCTCAGATTACTTCGACCAGCTGTATGATATGGCGGTGGAATTGATCCGCATTGGACGCGCCTATGTCGACCAGTTGAGCCCCGACGAAATCCGCGCCTACCGCGGCACCTTGACTGAGCCAGGCATCGAGAGCCCCTGGCGCGAGCGGCCTGTAGAAGAAAACTTGGCGCTATTTGCGAAAATGCGCGCTGGCGGCTTCCAAGAGGGCGAGGCGGTGCTGCGCGCCAAGATCGACATGAGCAGCGGCAACATCAACCTGCGCGACCCGGTTATGTATCGCATCCTCGCTACGCCGCATCCGCGCACCGGCGACGCCTGGCGCATCTATCCCATGTACGACTTCGCCCACGGCCAGTCGGACTCGCTGGAAGGCATCACGCACTCCATCTGCACGTTGGAATATGAAGCCCACCGCCCACTCTATGACTGGTACCTGGACAATATCGAGATCTATCATCCACAGCAGATCGAATTCGCGCGCTTGAACCTCAGCCACACTGTGCTGAGCAAACGCAAGCTGATCCGCTTGGTGCAAGAGGGCTATGTCGCTGGCTGGGACGACCCGCGCATGCCGACGATTTCGGGGCTGCGCCGCCGCGGTTATACGCCAGAAGCCATCCGCGAATTTTGCGATGAGATCGGACTGGGCAAGGTCAAGGGCATTGTCGCGCTGCACAAGCTGGAATATCACATCCGCCACGACCTCAACAAACGCGCCAACCGGGTCATGGCTGTGCTGAATCCACTGCGCGTGGTGATCGAGAATTATCCAGAAGACATGACGGAAGAGCTGGAGGCAATCAACAATCCGGAAGATGCCAGCGCCGGCGCGCGCAAAGTGCCCTTCGGCAAGGTGCTGTATATCGAGCGCGAAGACTTTATGGAAGCCCCTCCGCGCAAATTCTTCCGACTCGCGCCAGGCCGCGAAGTGCGCCTGCGTTATGCCTATTTCATCACCTGCCGCGAGGTTATCAAAGACGCCGCTGGCGAGGTGGTCGAGCTGCGCTGCACATACGACCCCGAAACCCGTGGCGGCAGCGCGCCCGATGGCCGCCGCCCCAAAGCGACTTTGCACTGGGTCTCGGCGGCGCATGCCATCGAGGCGGAAGCGCGACTCTATGATACGCTCTTCACAGTCGAAAATCCCGATGCCGACCGCGACCAGGACTTCACCGCTTTCATCAATCCGCAGTCGCTGCAAGTGGTCGCCGCGGCGCTTGTCGAGCCGAGCCTGGCGACAGCGCAGCCCGGCGATCGTTTCCAATTCGAGCGGCTGGCTTATTTTGTTGTCGATGCCGATTCGACCAGTGAACGCTTGGTATTCAATCGCACAGTGACCTTGCGCGACCAATGGAAAAAACAGCAGCAAAAACAGCCGCGGCGCAGGAAACAGCGGCGGTCAGCGCGCTCGCAGTCTGGATAGGCTAGCCTACAGGTGTCCTTGCCGATGAAACAGCAATCACCGCTTATGAAGTTGCGCTGGCTCTTCCCCCTGCTCATCTTTGTCTGCGGCCTCGCGGCTGCGCAGGAAACTGCTTGCGAACAGGCCGTCCAGCAGGCGCTCGCTGCGATTGCCGAACAATGCCGCGGGCTGGCGCGAGACAGCTTGTGCATCGTCAGCCCGCGCGCGCAGGTCGACGCCGCCTCGCTGACTGATGTGCAGAGCATCGCCACAGCTGGCTATGATGCGCAAGACCAAAGCTGGGGCGCAGCCATGATCCGCCTGAGCGCGAATCTGCCCCTGACATACGCTGGTCCGGGCGTGTTGGCGCTGCTGGGCGGCACCGCGCAGATCATCAACGAAGTGCCAGCCGCCGCGGTCAGAACCATCGGCGAGCCATTGAGCACAGCCGCCATCATGGACGCCAAGCTATACCGACTGCCTGGGCTGATTCCCGAGCCGGTTGGCGATCTGCGCCAAGATGACATTGCGCTGGTCGATGCTTGGGACGGTGACGGCGGCTGGCTGCGCGTGGTTTCTGATGGGCTGGTCGCCTGGGTCGAAGCCGACAAGCTGCAGCGGCTGCAAGCCATGGAAACGCTGCCACGCATCACGATCGGGCAGCCCTATCCTCTGCGCGCCTTTTCGCTGACGACCGGCAGCGCCTATGCCGAATGCGCCATCGCCGAACCGCTGGTGGCTGTGCAGACGCCGGGCGATGTGCCAGTGAATCTCACCGTGAACGGCGTCGACATTCATATTGACTCCATGGTCACTTTTCAGCAGGCGCATCGTGGCGCGCTTGGCTTGACTGTGCATCGTGGCGCGGTGACGACAATCTATGGACAGCGCATCCAGGCGGGCGAAAGCGCCATCGGCATTTTGTCGCCGGCGCAGAGCGACTCGACCAGCGCTTTGGCCTGGAGCGGCGCGCTGCCCGCTTCTGATGCCGAGCATGCGCGGGGCGAACGGGCGCAAGTCGCATTCAATCTCGTGTCGCGCGCCAATGGCTGGGGTGAATACCAGGTTGCCCGCCCGGTTGGCGATATCTATCATGTTGTCGAACGCGGCGAAAGCCTCTATAGCATCGCCCGGCAGCATCAAGCGAGCGTCGCGGAGATTATCGCTGCCAACCCGGCTATTGATCCGGGGCGCATCTTCGCCGGCAACGAATTGCTGATCCCCAATGCCGGCTCGGGGTTTAGGCCGCGCAGCCGCGATGGCTAGGCTGGCTGTATAGCCCCAGGGCGAGTCGGCTCACGACACGCTTTTGCGCAGCAGCGCCACAAATGCCTCGCGGTCGGCTCGCTTCGCCACTTTGACCTGGGGCGGCGCTCCTGTGACGCCAAGCACATCGACCACAGTCACGCCGCGCGCCAAGCCCTCGCCGGTCGTGATGTCGACGCGGCAATCTCGATAGTCCACGATGTCGTGATTGATGGCCGCGGCCATGGTGATCGGGTCGGGCAGGTCGAAGCCGCTCAAGCCTGTCTCGGCAATGGCAAAGTCGGTCAGCGTCGCCTGGATATCGACCACGAACTCTGCCAGTGGCGTGCCAATAGCGCGGATCTCGCTGGCTTGCGCGGCATCAAACGTGGCGTACTGCCAACTGATGTCCCAGCCCACCATGTAGATGGGCATGCCCGACTCAAAGACGATCTTGGCAGCTTCGGGGTCGACCCAGATGTTGAACTCGGCCAAGGGCGTAACATTGCCGTGCCCGCTGCCGATGCCGCCCATGATGTAGCAGGCGGATACGCATTGCGCTAGCTCGGGTTCTCGCAGCAGCGCCAGCGCCACATTGGTCAGCGGACCCAATGTAACCAGCGTGATATCGCCAGCATGCTCACGGATGACACTGCGCAGCATGTCGGCGGCATGCCCGGTTGCCGGCGCGCGATCTTGCAGCGGCAAGCCGATATCGCCCATGCCATCGTCGCCATGCACTTCCTGCGCGGTCTCCAGCGGCCGCAGCAGTGGCTTGTCGCAGCCTGCATAGACTGGCACAGCCGAGCCGCACAATTCGACTGTATACAAGGCATTCTGCACAGCTTGCGCAAGCGGCACATTGCCCGCCACCACTGTGATGGCTTTGACATCAAGGTCTGGCTGGCGCAGCGCCATAACCAAGGCGACGGCGTCGTCTGATGCAGTATCGGTATCGATGATGAATTTGCGCATGCGCCAATTGTAGCATATTGCCCGCCGCGCGACCACATGCTCAAAGCCGCGTGGCTGCCCTGTGCTATACTTGATTGCATCTCATGCGCGATAGGATATGACGATGGGTTTTAGCAGGCCGACCTGCATTGCATTGATTGCTCGGCGCGTCTGGCAAGTTGACGATGAGCCGATTGTCCCGCCGGAAACAAATTGGCCGCCTTCGACCCGCTGCGAAAAAGCGCGCGCTGTCCGCATCTATGCCAGCGCCGGCTAGCGCCATGCCGTCTATCTTCATCAGCCACAGCAACCAGGACAACGCCCTCATCAAGCCCATCGTCGAGCGGCTGCGCGAAGCGGGACTAGGCGTTTGGATCGACTATGAGACTATCCGCGGCGGCGCGGAGTGGCTTTGCGAGATTGAAGCCGGCATTGCCCGCTGTGATGCGGTTCTGGTCATTTTGTCGGGTTCCAGCGCTGCCTCGACTTGGGTAAAGCGCGAATGCCTCTACGCCTTTCAGCTGCAAAAACCGCTCTTGGTCGCGCTGGTTGCCGACCTGTTGATTCCGCTGCACCTGATCAACTTGCAATACTGTGATTTGCGCGCGCCACAGGGCATGGGCAAACTGCTGGAGTCGCTGCGAGCGCTGCTGTCGGCGGATCATGCGTATGGCGCTGTTTCAGAAACGCCGCTGGAAAGCAACTTCTTTCCCTATCTGGCTCAGTTGCCCCAGGGCGAGATCGTGGCTTTGGTGGCGCGGGATTTATACGCATTTGCCCAGCAAAATGCCGACGCGGTCGAGTTTGCTGGGCGGCGACGACCTGGTTTTCATGCGCGGCTGCAAGTGGGCGAACGGCGCGCAACGTTGTTCTCGGTCTGGGCATATCGCCGGCAGCCAGCCGTCCAACTGCCCTTGTCGCGCTGGGCAAAAACCTTTGGGATCGTCCCGGTTGCGCTCTTGCGTGAATGGCGAGCGCTGTTGCCGCCAGCCCAAAGACACCGTGGGACGATGCCGCTGCGTTGCCTTGACCGCGCCGACCGGCTGGAATCGCTAAAAGCGATTTTGCTGGCCGCGAAGCGGCAGCTCAAGCCGTGACAGCCAGCAGATGTTCGCGGCGCAGGCGCCGGTCATAATACTTCTCGGCGGCTTCAGCCATGCTTTGCAGCGTCTGCGCATTCATAAAAGCGTTGGCGACCGCGCCAGCCACCGGCAAGAAGCCCACGATCATCCGCGCCGGGATGCGCGTGCCAATCCGTGACGCCAGCTTGTAAGCCAGTCGCCGGCTGACCTTGCGGCCCATCGGGCGCGTCAGCATGACCTCGCAGTTGAGATGCTGGACAGTTTCTTTGCCAGCCGCCAACAGTCGAGCCGCTTCCGCCTCGCCGCGCATGGCGCAGAGCACAGCATAGCCGCGTTCGTCTCCTGCCACCAGATTTTCCACCAGACGCTGCAAGATGTGATAGGTGCGCACGGTCGTGGCATCGACAGGCGACTCCAGCAGCGCGGGCATGGCGGCTTGACCCGGTTCGCTCAGCGCCCAGTCCAGCGCATCCAGCGATACCGCAAGATGCTCGATGATAGCGGCGTCAAAGTGTCCCTCGTTCGCCCACAGCCCCAGGATATTGCGCAGGTCGGAATAGGCTTCTGTTTCGATGACAAATGCGCCTTTCAGCGCGCCGATTCCCCAGCTGATATAGCCCATTTTATGCAGCAGGTAGCTGACGCCGGTGGGGATGGTGAAGGCATGCAAGCCGGGCAGGACCATCTCTGCGCCGCCGATCAGCGCCAGCTTGGTCGTCTCTTGTTTGATCCACTGGGCGGCAGAGGCGCAGTCCATGGCGCTTTCGACAGCCCGCCGCGGGTTGCCAGCCAGCTCGTCCATGCCCATGATGATGGCTTCGGCGATTGTGTCTTCGAGTCCCATTGAGTCCGTTGCTTTGCAGTTTGTCTGCTGTGTATACGCAGGCGCGCGCGCTGCGTTGCGGGCGCTAGCTGCCGCGCTCGTCCAGCGCCGCGCTCCAGACACGCAGGTCGGCAAATTCCACACGCAGTTCTTTCCCGGCATAATTCATCACGCCTGCCAAGCCGACATGCCCAGCCGCCGCCCGCCGGTCGCGCGCTTCCGTCACGAATTCATCGTTCACCCAAAGCGCCAGATAATCGCCGATGCAGATCGCGCGGATGCGGTTGCGAGCCGCTCCCTGATGAATAGACTGGCTGGGGAAGGCCGGCACGATTGCGCGCAGGGCACGGCCGTCGCCCCACCGAATGCTGGCATAGCCATCGCCGCTGATCAAAAAGAAATAGCCGCGGCCGCTGTTGGCGGGGTCGAGACGGCAGGCCAGGCCATAAGCATTGTGGTCGTATGTGGACAACTGCCGCGCCTGCCCCTCGATAACGACATCGTCCGCAGCTTGGTCGTGCTGTGTCCAGACATACTGTTTGCCAAGCAGTTCGATGCGATAGGCGCCGGCCGCCACGCCCAGCCAAAGTTCCGCGCCATCGGCATACCTGCGCCAGCCCCTGCCGCTTTCAAAGGTCTCGTCCAGCAGCAGATCATGGTACAGATAACCGGCTGTGGGCTTGGATTGGTGGGGCAAAGCGCCACAAGCCGCTGCCAGAATCGCCGCGAAACAAGCTATCAACATGCGCAAACGAGTGTCATTCACAAACAAAAGTATAGCGCTGTTGCAGAGGGAGCGGTTGAATGGCGCGCGGGCATTTGCTATACTCCAGCCAGAGGCGAACTTGAGTCAGGCGGCGCAGATGATCGAATTGATGGTTGACCGCGTACAGGTGAGTTTGATGTCGCAGCACCGCTTGGTGGTCTTGCGCGATGTCGATGAAGAGCGCTATCTGCCGATTTGGATCGGACAATTCGAATCGGAAGCCATTACGTTTGAGTTGCAGGGCATCGAGCGCGAACGACCGCTGACGCATGATTTGCTGAAAGCGACAATCGAAGAGATGGGCGGGCGCGTGAATTATGTTTACATCAACAAGCTGCGCCGCGAGGTGTATTTCGCGCTCATCAACATCACGCTGCCCGACCGCGAGATTGATGTCGACGCCCGCCCCAGCGATGCCATCGCGCTGGCTGTGCGCCTGAATGCCAAGATTTTCGTTGACAGCGACATCATGGACTACGCTGGCATCGTGCCCGAGCGCAATGTCGAAGCCGAAATCCTGGGCCTGCCCGATGATATGTACGAGCCCAGCGAATATGCCGAGCAGGTCGACGAGAGCAAACTGAGCGCCTTTGCCGACTTTGTCGATACGCTTAACCTCGAAGATCTGGAAGACGACTAGGCGCTGTCGCCGCGCTGCCACTAGGGCGACTTTGCCGGCTGGCGCGGACGACCAATCGGGCAAGATACCTGCCATGGACCAGCCGCCACCACTCGCACAGCTGCGCCTGCCTATGAGCCAAGAGGCGGAAGAAGCCTTGCTGGGCGCAGTTTTGTTGGATCCCAAAGCCTATCTAAGCGTTGCCGCTTTTCTGAATCCCGAAGACTTCTTCATCAAACGCAACGAATATATCTGGAAGGCTTTCAATCGCCTCAATGACCGCGGCGAGCCGATCGATAATGTGACCCTCGCGCAAGAGTTGGCAGCGCTCGACCTGCTGGACGAGATCGGCGGACCGCCGTATATCACCAACCTCGTCAACAATACGCCCACCGCCATGCACGCCGAGATTTATGGCGAGCTGGTGTCGCGCGCCGCGACCAGACGCCGCCTGCTGCAAGCTGCCGACAGCATCCGCGCCATCGCCCTCGACCAGGAATTGCCAATCGACAAAGTGATCAGCGATGCCGAGCAGTCGCTCTTCGCTGTCAGCAACAACCAGATCAAGCGCGAATTTGTGCCGTTGTGGGACGCCGCCAGCGACTTTTATGATGAATTTGAAAAACTGCTGTCTTTGGGCTCGGGCATGGTCGGCACGCCCAGCGGTTTCAAAGCGCTGGATGGCTTGTTGGGCGGCTTTCAAAAGTCGGATCTGGTGGTCTTCGCCGGGCGTCCGGGCATGGGCAAAACCAGTTGGATGCTGACGGTGGCGCTGTATGTGGCGCGGCTGGGCGCTCGCGTGGCGATTTTCACAATGGAGATGGGAGTCGAACAGATGGTGCAGCGGATCGTCGCCATGGAAACGGGCATCCGCCTCCAACAGCTGCGCACAGCCGAGATCAGCCCGGGCGAGCAGACTCGCCTAACCGAAGCCATCAGCCGCATTTCCAACCTGCCGCTCTTTATCGACGACACGCCCTCCATCACTCCGACCGAGATGCGCACCTAGTGTCGGCGTTTGCAGCAAGAATACGGGCTGGATTTGGTCATGGTCGATTACATGCAGTTGATGTCGGCGGGCCGAGCCTATGAAAACAACCGCGTGCAAGAAATCAGTTACATCAGCCGTTCTTTGAAAGAGCTGGCGCGCGAACTGAATGTAACCTTGCTTTCGACCGCCCAGCTTTCTCGCGCGGTCGAAAACCGCCAAGACAAGCGCCCCCAGCTTTCTGACCTGCGCGAAAGCGGCAGCATCGAACAAGATGCCGATGCCGTCATGTTTCTGTATCGCGACGAAGTTTATAATCCCGAGACGACCGAATACCCCAACCAGGCGGATGTCTTGCTGTCCAAGCATCGCCATGGACCGACCGGCACAGTGCAGTTGTATTTTGAGAAAGCCATCACCAAATTCATGGATATCAAAATGCAGCGCGTCGACTTGAGCGATTTGGATTGATTGAGATGAGCGGCTCAACCACAAGCCAGCAACTGGAAGCGCTGCAGCTGCCGGCCATGGAGTTTGCGGCGGCGCTGGCGGCTATCGACCACCTGGCGGAATTGAAGCTGGCGCTGCGCTGTTTGACGATGCTGCAGCAAAAAGAAGCCCCGTACCGCTACCTGCGTTATGATGAATTGCTCGCTGATGAGCTATTGATGCGCGCCTTGGGCACGCAAGATTCGCTGGTTGATGCGTTGCAGAGGGCAATCTCGCGCGGCTTGCTGCTCGAAGCGCAGGTCGCCGCGGATGGCTGTATGCGACGGCTAATCACATGGAATGATGCGGACGGACGGGCTTGGCAGCGCCAGATCTTGGCGGGGGAATGGCAGCCAGCGGCAGCTGACGAGATCGAAACACTGCCGCCCCGGCCATCGCTCTACGCGCTGTACGAGGACAATCTTGGCCTGCTGACGCCTATGATTGCCGAATCCATACGCGACGCCGAAAGCGCCTACCCGCGTGATTGGATCGAAGACGCTATGCGCTATGCCGCGCAGCGCAATGCGCGCAGTTGGCGCTATGTCCATAAAGTGCTGGAAAACTGGCAGCAGGAAGGACGCAGCCGTGAAGCCGATAACGGAGGTCCTCAAAAGCCGCGGCATCAAACAGGCAAATGGAAACATTTCATCGACTCCTGACGCGAGTTCGACAGCTCCCTTCGCCTTTGTTTGCCACGACCCAGATGACCCGAGCCAGCCCTGCCCAATCTGCGATGGCAAAGGCGTCTTTGCATACGATGTGCCGCTGAACGACCTGCGCTATGGTCAGTTTCAGCGCTGTCCAAACCACCCGGTCGCAACTGATTTCAATATGCACGAGCGGCTGCGGCGCTTTGGCAATCTGGAAGCCTGCCGCGAGATGACATTCGCCAGCTTCCAGACGCGGCATTTTAACCAAAACTACACAGAAGCGGTCGTCAATTCATTGCGCAACGCCAAGCGCCAAGCGCAGGATTATGCGGCGGGCCCAAAGCGATGGATCGTTTTTTCGGGCGCGGTCGGCTGTGGGAAGACGCACCTGGCTGCCGCCATCGCCAATCAGCGGCTCGAACAGTATGGCGAAATGGCAATTTTCTTGACGGCTCCCGACTTGCTCGATGCGCTGCGCGGCGCAATCGACCCGGGTGGCGAAAACACGTTTGACGATTATTTCTACCGCATTCGCGCTGCGCCTTTGCTCGTTCTGGATGATCTCGGCGTTGAGAACCCGACGAACTGGGCAAAAGAAAAGCTCTTTCAGCTGCTCAACCACCGGCATACTGAGGCGAAGCCGACCGTTATTACAACCAATACCGACATTGATGAACTCGACCCGCGCATCGGCAGCCGCATGGCGCAAGGCGCTGTCGTCAACATCAACGCGCCAGACTATCGCAGAAAGAGCCGCGCCCAGCCTGTCGCGTTTCATCTCTACGCGCGCATGACATTTGCGACATTCAGCGCCGACAGCCACCTGCGCAGTGAACGCGAAAACCTGAAAAAAGCCAAAAGGCGGGCGCAGACTTGGGCGAAGGCTCCCAAAGGCTGGTTCTGCTTGCTGGGCGGCTATGGCGCTGGCAAGACTCATCTGGCGGCTGCCATCGCGCAAGAACTGGCTGAGCGCGAGTATGACGTGACTCTCACGACCTGCGCCGATTTGCTGGATCACCTGCGCTTGGCATTCGACCCGCATTCAAACGAACATTTTGACAAGCGCTTCAACAAAATCGCCGCCGCTCCCATTTTGATTCTTGATGACCTAAGCCTGGCCAGCGCCACGCCCTGGGCGGCTGAAAAACTCTTTCAGATTATCGATTATCGCTTCATTCGCGAGCTGCCCACAGTCATAACCTCGGCGCAGCTGCCTATTGTTGAAGCGCCGTCCGCTGGCGGCTTTGCGGCGCAGACTGCCTATCGCATCAACTCGCGCCTATTCGACCCACGGTTTGACAAGCCTTTTGAAATCACCGCGTCGCCTTATTTTGAACGCAAGACGTACCTGTCCTGATGCCGCCTGCCCGCCTGGAAATTGCGCCGTATGCGCGCCAGCACCGCCGGCTCTTGCTGGATTTGATGAATCGCAGCTGCTGGACGCACACGCACATCGACTGGCAGAGCATCCCCGAATGGCTGGCTGACTCAGGCGCCGCTGTCTGGCTGGCTCTGCAAGATGGCGAATTGCAGGGCTGCCTCGGCTTGTCGCGGGCGGTGGCTGGCTGGCGTTGGCTGCGTCTGCTGGGCATGGGCGAAGGCTACAGACTTGGCGTCATTCTGCGCGAATTGTGGGCGCGGGCAGAAGCGGCTTGTCGGGACGAGGCCGGCGCTGGCATAGCTGTTTTGGCGCTGACGAATTGGCAGCCAGCGTATCTCGCCGAGCTGGGCTTCCAGTATTGTGATGATCTTGTTGTGCTGCAGCATATCGGCAGCCGCCTCCCGCAGCAGCCCGACTCGCTGGCGCGCGCGCGCCCGGTCGAAGCCGCGGATATGGCAGAGCTGGCGCAGCTCGACAAGCTGGCATTTGCGCCGCCTTGGCAGATCGAGCGGGCTGAATTGTGGCGCGCGTATCGCGCCTGCGCCGTGGCGACAGTCGCAACCATCGACAGCAGGATTGTTGGTTACCAGCTGTGCGCGCGGCATGGCGAAGCGGCGCACCTGGCGCGGCTGGCTGTGCATCCGGCGCATCAAGGGCGGGGCGTCGCCTCGCTGCTGCTGCAGGGGCTGTTGAGCGATTTGCTGGGGCGCGGCATCACCGCCATCTCTGTCAACACGCAGGCGAGCAACCGGCGCTCGCAGCAGCTGTATCAGCGCTATGGTTTTTTGCGCAATGGCAAACATTACGCTGTCTGGCAAAAGACGCTGGTGCCGGCCACGGTGGACGCATGACGACGATCTATCGAGAAGCAGACGCCAACTTGAACCTGCTCAGCGGCAAGGCTGTCGGCATCATCGGCTATGGCAATCTGGGGCGGTCCCTCGCCAACAACCTGCGCGATTCGCGGATGCGCGTCATGATCGGCCTGCGCGAAGACGAAACCCGCGAACACGCCCGCGAAGATGGCTTTACGCCCACCGATATTGAGCGCGTCGTGCCTCGCTGTCATATCCTGCTGTTGATGCTGCCCAATGTCGTCTTGCCCGAAGTCTATCTGGAGCGCATATCGCCCTATCTGCAGCGCGGGCATCTGTTGGTTTTCGCCAGCGGTTACAACATCGCCTTCGGATTTGTAGAGCCGCCGCCCTTTGTCGATGTCGGCATGATCGCCCCGCGCACCATCGGCGCAGCGGTCCGCACGCGCTATCTTGATGGCAGCGGTTTCTACAGCTTCGTCGGCGTGGCGCAAGATGCCACGGGCACGGCGCTGGAAACCCTGCTGGCGCTGGCGCAGGTGATGGGCAGTCTGCGCGCCGGCGCGATTGAAATCTCGCTTGAGCAAGAGGCGCAGCTCGATCTCTTTGTCCAGCAGGCAATTCTGCCGGCTTTCCAGCATGTGATGACCACCGCGGCGGCGCTGCTGCTGCAACAAGGCTATCCGCCCGAAGCGGTCATGATGGACCTGATTATTTCTGGCGAGTTCACCGATTATCTTTCGCGCGCCTCGCAGAATGGCTTGCTGCATGCCCTGCGCCTGTCTTCGCTGACCGGGCAATATGGCATCTTCAGCCGCTTGCATCGCTTCAAAGAATTGAAGCTGGAAGGGCTGATGGAAGCGACTCTGGCAGAAATCTGTCAAGGCGATTTCGCGACAGAATGGTCGCGTGAATATGATAATGGGTATCCGCGCCTGACCAGCCTGCTGCAAGCGCAAGAGCAGTCGAAGCTGTGGGCTTTGGAGCAGAGTGTTTTGAGCCGCTTGAAATGATGCGCTCGTCAACCGCCAGGGCAAGAAAAGCGCGCGGATAGCTCGTCGGCTTTGGAAAGGAAAACAATGTTGCAAAGCCCGGTCAAAGCAGTGATTTCCGATATGGATGGCGTCTTGTGGCGAGGAGCGGTGGCGCTGCCGGGCTTGGGCGAGTTCTTCGACCTGCTCTTCGCCCGCGAGTTGGATTTTGCGCTGGCCACCAACAACAGCCGCAACACGCCCGCCGATTATGTGCAGAAACTGGCGAAGATGGGCGTCCAGGGCATACAAGAGCGGCATATCGTCACCAGCGGCACCGCCACCATCCGTTATCTGCGGGCGCGCTATCCAGCCGGCAGCGACATCTTCGTAGTGGGTGGCGATGGCTTGAAGCAATTAATCGTTCGCGCCGGCTTTAACCTGGTCGAAAGCGGGGTGGCAGCGGTCGTCTGTGGCATCGACTTCGACCTGAGCTATGGCAAGCTGCGCAGAGCCAGTCTGTTGATCCGCGGCGGTGCCGATTTTATCGGCACGAATCCCGATTCGTCCTTCCCTTCGCCAGACGGGCTGGTGCCGGGCGCGGGCAGCATCCTGGCGCTGCTGGAATCAGCGACTGGTCGCGCGCCTACGATTATCGGCAAACCCATGCGCGGCATGTTTGATGCGGCTCTGGGGGCTCTGGAGACACAGCCGCAAGACACATTGATGATCGGCGACCGCATGAATACCGATATCGCCGGCGCCAAAGCGCTGGGCATGCAAACGGCGCTGGTGCTGACCGGCGTAGAATCTCTCGCTAGCCTCGCAGTCAGCGATGTTCAGCCAGACGCTGTCTATGCCGGCCTGCCAGAGTTGGTGGCGGCGCTCGCCCAGGTTATCTAGCCGTCGTTCAGCAGCGCAGCCAGCACATCGTCCAGCGCCGGAGTCGCGTCGGCATCTTTGAAGCCCGCCATGCGCCGATAGACTTCATAAGCAGCCAGGTGGAAGCCGTCTGGCAAACCCGCCTCTGCAAAAGTCGCGGCGATCTCTTGCATCTCACCTGTGAAGCGCCAGGCTTTGGCGGTGACTGTCCGCACCTGGTTCGCGCGCGACTCGGCTGCATTGGGCAGACGGCGCGTCCATTCGGCATCCAGGTCGCCGCGCACCCCCATGGCTTCCGCGGCTGCCTGTACAGCCGAAAGCAGGGCGGTCGCGCCTTTGGTCTGGGCGGCGAAGACCATCTTCAGCGCCGATGCGCGTCCGACTTCCTCGCCAATGACAATGGCTTCGGTGAGGCTGCCCGCGAAGAGACTGGCGATTTGTGGGGCTGATCTGCCCGACAGATAAAAGCGGGTCCTGCCTTTTTCCCAAGCTGGCGGACCGATGATGCCGCCGTCCACAAAGTCGATGCCAGCGGCGCTCATGCGCTCGCTGATGCGCCGGGCTTTTTGTGGAGCGATGGCGTTGGCGTCGCAGTACATCCCGGCGAATTCGGCTGCCAGCGTTGAGTCTGCGACAGCCTCGGCGGCATGCGGCGGACAAACGCAGAGGAGAATGTCACAACGTTTGCAGAGGCGCGCGACTGTATCGATGTCCAGCAGGCTGCGCTCGTCTGCGCGCCGGCGAGTGGCGGCGCTGCGTCCGGCTGATGCCCAATAAACAGCATGGCCGGCTGCTTGCGCCGATGCCGCGATCGAAATGCCCATCGCCCCCGGATGGATGATGCCCACAGCGCTCATGCGATCGTCAGCTTTTCGCCCGTTTGCAGCAGGCGCTCGAAGCGGTTGTATGTGGTGGATTGCGCATCAAATACATAGTCGGGGCGTGTAACGATGATGTCTGTGCCGCCCAGCGCGCGCAAATGCTGCATGGTCTTGTGGATGAGATCGCTGCGCACCAGCAAATTGGTTTCGAACCATCGCTGTGGCGTGCCGGGCGGGCTGGCGACGGCGACCACGCCAGGTCCCTTGCTGCCGCTGAGGGCGGGATTCGCCAATATGCGCTCTTGCACATCCGCAGTCGATTCGCCGGCGATATTGGCGCGCAGAGATACAAATTGCCGCGCCCGCCGATTCGCCTCGATGCGCTCGATCAACTCGCGCAGGGTCTCCAGTTTGGCTGCCGAGTCGCGCAGACCGCGCCGATTGCCGATGAGCACCGCCTGGGCGGCGAGGATGTTTCCGCCGTCAATGGGGCGCAGGTGATTTTCGCGCAGGGTGGTGCCTGTCTCGCTGATATCGGCGATCATGTCGGCATAACCCATGCGTGGTGCAGCTTCCATCGCGCCTTCGGCATGTACCAGCAGGAAGTGCGAAATCCCTTGTCGATACAAGAAGCTTTTAGTCAGGTTGCTGTACTTGGTGGCGATGCGCAGTTGGACGCCGCTTTCTTGCTGGCGCAGGCTGAGGTCGGCCAAATCGGCGATGGACGACACATCAATCCAGGCGTCCGGCACCGCCAGCAGCAACGTGCAGCGGGCAAAACCCAGCCGGTCGATGATCATGACATCCGCCGAGTCTTCGCTGTGCTCGGCGACGATGTCGAGGCTGGTGATGCCAATATCGGCGCGGCCATCGCCCACCTTGCTGAGGATATCGCGCGGGCGCTGATAAACGACTTCGGCTTGGGGCAGGCTGGGGATGGTGGCGCTGTATTGACGGCTGTTGGGTTTGTAGACCGGCAAGCCGGCGCGCGCCAGAAACCGGTCGGAGACATCGCCCAGCTTGCCTTTGCTGGGCAGGGCGATGATGAGCTTGTCAGTCGGCATGGTCTGCCTCCTGTTGGCGAAGCATGTCCGCCGCCGCCGCTGGCAGGGCAGTCAAGGCGACTGGCTGTTCCGCTCCCCTGCGCATATCCCGCAAAACCGCGCTGTTTGTGGCTCGCTCTGTCTCGCCGATAATGATGACCAGGCTGGCGCCACGCCGATCGGCTTGTTTGAGGCTGCGCCGCAAACCGCGATCATCGGCGCTGACCTCGGCAATGATATGACGCGCGCGCAGGTCGGCCGCGATGGCTTGACAGGCTGCAACATCTTCATCGGCAACGGGTATGACGCAGACGGTTCGCTCGCGCAGCGAGTCGGGAGGGGCGGGCAGGGCGCTGGCTATGCGTTCAATGCCCCAAGCGAAGCCAGCCGCTGGCATCGAGTCGCCGCCCAATATGCTGACCAGCTTATCATAGCGACCGCCGCCGCATAACTGGATGGCCTCGCCGGCGCGGGTCTTGCCGTGAATCTCGAAGATCATGCCTGTGTAATAATGCAAGCCGCGGCTCAGACCAAAGTCCAACTGGATTTCGCCGGTTGGCTCGCCACAATCTGCAAGCCGCCGCAAGGTGAGCTGCAGCTGTTTCAGCGCGCTGTCGTCCACCGCATAGGCTTGACACAGCTGTGCCGCAGCCGCCAGCGCAGGCTCTGGTTCGCCCACGATTTCGCTCAGGCGCGCCATAAAGTCCAGCGCGACTCGCAGCTTGGGCGCTTGCTGGTCTTCGCGGATTTTGTGCAGCAGCCGATCAATCACCTGGCTTTCGGCGCGGTTGGCGTCGATGCGGATATTCAAGCTGCGCAGGAACTGGCTGATGGCGCTGTGCGCTTCTTCGTCCGTCATCTCGCGCAGGGCATGGATGAGTGGCTGGTTTTCTGGGGTGTCGGCTCTGGCGCGGTCGGGGCTGGCGAGCTGGAAGTCGGGGAAGATGGCGCGCAGGGAATCAGCCACAAAGTCCGTGCCGTGCTTGCGCAGATTTTCCATGTTGCGCAGCAAGACGTTGTGCAGCTGCTTGCGCAAGCCCAAAGCTGACAAGAAACCTTCCAGCAGGGCGGATGTGCCGATGACCAGCCGGTAATCACGGATGCCGACGCATTCCAAGCCGCCACAAGCCACTTGCAGCAATTCGGCATCGGCATAATCGGCTGGCGCGCCCAGCAGCTCCGCTCCAGCCAGGGTGAATTGACGGTAGCGGTGCAGCTGGGGTTTTTCATAGCGGAAAACCGGCCCGCTGTAGCGCAGACGCAAAGGCAGCGCTTCGCCGCTTAGTTGCTCGACGCAAGCGCGCAAGACTGATGCCGTCAGCTCTGGCCGCAAGGCGACGCGCCGGCTCTTAAAGTCAAATTCATACAGGCGCGCGGCGATGCCTTCGCCCGATTTGCGCAGGTACAGCTCGGTATTTTCCAGCATGGGCGGGTCGATGGGGGCGTAGGCATGCAAACGCAGGTGCTGCTCCAGCGTTTCTTGCAGCTGGCGACATTGGGCATATTCCGCACCGAGCACAGCGCGCATGCCCCGCAATGCCGAGATTCGCTTGGTCACTACCATAACCGCGCCGCAACTTTTCTATAGCCAGCTTGCGCGGCGATTGTAGCATATCAAGTTGGCGCGCATATAGCCCAGCGCCTCTCCGCCCAGCGCTTAGTCAAACTCGACAGCATAGTCGCCCGCGTCTTCATCAATAAAACGCAGCAGGCGCAAGCCCTCGGCTTCGATCGCCGCCTGGCATTCAGCAGCGACCGCCTCAAACAAATTGATCGACAGCCGAGCGCGGCTTTTCTCTCGGCTGACTTTCCATATAGCGCCGACAAAGCCGTCGATGAGCACAGCGCCCAGGACTCGGCCAGCCGAAAGGAATACTTTCTTGCGATGCGGCTCGGGCAAGATGCGCGCGCGGTCCTTGTGCGCGATCAAGATATTGTCGTATTCCGGCAAAAAGCGAATCAGCGCCGGCGCATGTTCGGGCAGCAAGGGCAGATCGGGCAGGTCGACCAACTGCGCGCCGGCTTCGCTGCGATAAGCGACCAGCGTCTTGAGGACGGGCGCTAGCGCGGTTTTCAGGCTGGTTATGCCGCACCAGGTCTGAAAGTCCATGACGCTGGCGGGACCGAATGCAGCCAGGTAGCGGCGAAAAAGCGTCGCCAAATCAGATTGCTTCGCCTCGCCCAGCCAGTTGGCGGCGGTGGTATAGGTCGCGCGGGTGCCTACGCCCCAGGCACCGCTGGGTGGCGTTTGCAACATCGGCAGAAAACTGCGCACGGCGTAGGCCATGGCTTCTTTGTCATGCTGCGGGAAGTGTCGCTGCAATTCGTCGCGCAGCGCCCCGATGGCAGGCGTCTCGGTTTCCAGGAAGGGAATCGCGATTTCGATCAAACGCGGAATATCCAGGTCTCTGGCGCGCTTGCCAAAGAAAGACCGCAGGCTCCGCGCCAAAGCCGGTTGAATGACCACCTGGAATCGCTGATGATCGGCGGCTGACACCAGATGCAGGGTGGAGCGAATCCACGGCGCGCGCACCACCTCGCGCGATCCCAGCAGCGCGGTCAGCTCGGCTTTCTGAAAGCTGGCGAGCCGCGTCCACAAGCCGATGTAAGGCGGGTTGGGGATCTGCGACTGCATGCCCGCCAGCCGCTCCATAGCAGCCAATGGGCGGATGTCGCAGCGCTCAAGCAACAGCTGGCGCGAAAGCAATGTGCGGTTGAGCTGCCGCTGGGTGATCGTTTCGGTCAAGGCTCGCCTCAGGCAGAACTGGGCACGGTGTCTTCGACCAATTCGCCCCCGCCGTTGCCGCCCAGCAGCCGGCGCAGCATCAACAGCAGACAGCCGGTCGCCAGCGCCAGCGCCGCGGCGACTTGCAGACGGGGCGACAAGTTGCGCAGGCGCAAAGGCGCATTTGCGCTCTCATCGACGAGCTGCGCGCGCAGCTCTGTGGCAAACGATTCACGCGGCTGCCGCGGGGTCAATGCCGATTCCAGCGCCTGCGCCAATTGGGCGAGGGCTTCGGCTTCTTGCTGCGCATCTGCGGCTTGCGCCACCGTATCGCGCGGTGCAGGCTGGTCAGGCTTCATCATGCTCATCCACTCGATCGATTTGCTCGTTCGCTGGCTGGGTCGGCGCCCAGGTCCAACCGCAGCGCCAGCAATGTGCGGTGATACAGCGACTTAATCGCGCCTTCGCTGCGTCCCATGATGATGCCGATCTCGCGGTTGGGCAACCGTTCGACAACCTTCAGGATCAGCAGTTGTTGGCGTTCGGCAGGCAGGCGGCGGACGGCGCGCAGCAGGCTGTCGTGTTCGTCGCGCATGTCCGCTTGCTGGTCGGGCGCTTCGGTTTGCAGGTCGCGTTCCAGATACTCATCCAGCGCGATGATTTTGCGGCGGCTCTGGTCGCGGTGCCAATTGGCGACCAGGTTGTGCGCGATGCGGTAGAGCCAGGCTTGGAAAGGCAGCCCCCGGTCGACATACTTGCCGATGTGCGAAAAAGCGCGCAGGAAGACCTTCGCCGTCAGGTCTTCGGCATCATGGGTGTTGCCTGTGCGGTAAAAGACATAGCTGTACATTTTGTCGAGGTATCTCGCGTACAATTCGCCAAAGGCATCGCGGTCGGACTTTGCCAATGCGACCAGCGCCGCGTCATCCAGCGCGGCATAATCGCTTTGTCGAGCGAATGGATTCTTCATATTCTACGATCCAAAACACGCGCGGACGCGTCAAGTTGCGCGTCGGCAAGCAGCCTGTCAACTTCGCGGATATTGGGCAGAGCGGTCATGGTGCCCGGCTTCGCGCATGTCAATCCAGCCGCTGCCGATGCAAATGCCAAGGTGCGCCGCGTGTCCCAGCCGCGCGTCAGCCCCACGCAGAACGCGCCGACAAAGGCATCGCTTGCGCCAGTCGTATCGACGGCATCGACCGGGAAGGCTTGCTGCACCAGCGTCCCGCCGGGTTCGTACAATATGCTGCCCGCTTCTCCCAATGTCAGCACGACGCGCCCGACGCCTCGCTCCAGCAGCCCGCGGCCCAACTGGTCGACATCGTCAGTCTCGCTGTCCATCAGCAGCTGCGCTTCCAGCTTGTTGGGGATGAGCAGATCAATCAAGGGCAGGTAGGCGATGACGAATGAATCGCGCGTGAAGAACGGCGCTGGGTTGACCATCGTGGCTGCGCCGGCGGCTCTGCCCAGTCGCAGCGCATACTCCACCAAGGGCTGTGGCGTTTCAAAGCCGACGAGCAGGACATCGCCAGGACGCAGATCGGCTGTCGCATGGCGGATTTGCTCTTGGCTGAGGCGGCGGCTGGCATCGGGCGCGCCGATGAAGCCGGGCAGTTGTTCGCGCACGATGATGGCGGCGATGCTGGTGCGGGCGTCGGGATGCGCATGGATATGCGCCGTATCGACGCCCACGTCCCGCAGCGCAGCGACCATTTCCGCGCCGAACATGTCGTCGCCAACGCAGCCGACCAGCCGCACCGTTTCTGCGCCGAGACGTTTTGCCGCGGCTGCCTGGTTCAGCCCCTTGCCGCCTGGCGAAATCGTCAGCCGCCGTGCATGTACAGCGCGATTGGGCTGCACCCAGTCGGGCACATCAAAGACCATGTCATAAACCAGCGCGCCGATGATGACAATGCGGGGCATGCTTTGGTCTCCTCGCGAGCGCTTTTGGCAACGGGGGCGGCTGTCATACAGCTGAAAGCATTATAATCGGGATAAAATTGTCAAGAAAGTATTTGACGCAAACCAATGTTCATGGTATATTGGCATTGGAAGCATTTCTCCCACTACCTGTTCCCTGCCAGCGGCTTCTTACTTGACATACCCCAGCGCGCTTTGCTCTTTGTTGTCGCCCGTTGCGCTTGCCGTGCAGCGCGCGCTTGGCTGCTTCGCCCAACGCCAGATTCGCTCGCAAAATCCGTGGCCACATAACCCGGTCGCCTCACAATAATACAGGATGACATGCATGAACATTGGAAAACTTGAAGCCAAGACCTTGCCCGAATTGCGCAGCATGGCGCGTCAGCGCAATGTCCCCCGGTTCAGCCGTTTGAAAAAACAAGACCTCATCATCGGGCTGCTGCGGCAAGAGGCAGAGCGGCGCGGCAACGAATTGCGCGGCGGCGTGCTCGAGGTAACCGAAAATGGCATCGGCTTTCTGCGCGCCGAGGGCTATCTGCCCGGCAAGAACGACATTTATGTCAGCGCCTCGCAGATCGACCGCCTGAAGCTGCGCACGGGCGATATGGTTATCGGGCAGGTGCGTCCGCCCAAAGACAGCGAACGCTATTTTGGCTTGCTGCGCGTCGATGCGGTCAACGGGCTGGACCCGCGCGAAGTCCGCAACCGCGCCAACTTTGAACGGCTGACGCCCATCTTCCCCGAAGCGCGCTTCAATCTGGAAACGGCGCCGCGCGTATTCTCCACGCGCATGCTGAACCTTATCGCGCCAGTCGGATTCGGGCAGCGCGGCTTGATCGTGTCGCCACCCAAAGCCGGCAAAACCACCGTGCTCAAGGATATCGCCAATGCCATCAGCACCAATTACCCCGATGTGCACCTGATGGTTGCTTTGATCGGCGAGCGCCCGGAAGAAGTGACCGACATGGACCGCTCTGTCGATGCTGAGGTCATCGCATCGACATTTGATGATCCCATGCACCATCATGTGCGCGTGGCGGAAATGGCGCTGGAACGGGCGAAGCGGCTGGTCGAGGTCAAGCGGCATGTGGTGATGATGCTCGACAGCGTAACGCGGTTGGCGCGCGCCTATAACCTGGTCGTGCCCACCAGCGGCCGCACCTTGTCGGGCGGCTTGGATCCGCAGGCGATTCACCCGCCCAAGCGGTTTTTTGGCGCGGCACGCAATGTCGAAGAAGGCGGCAGCCTCACCATCGTCGCCACCTGCCTCGTCAATACCGGCAGCAAAATGGACGATGTCATCTATGAAGAATTCAAGGGCACGGGCAATATGGAACTGCACCTCAGCCGCAAATTGCAAGAGCGGCGCATCTTCCCCGCCTTTGATATTGAACAATCGTCCACGCGGCGCGAAGAATTGCTGCTGGGGCCTGATGTTTTGCAGCGCGTCTATACCATGCGGCGCATGTGGTCGCACCTGGCTGAGCAGCCCGAAGGCATAGTCGGCGCGACAGAAATGTTGCTGCAGAGCTTCCGCCTGCACGATACCAACCAGAGCTTTCTCAATAGCTTGAGCGGCAGTAACGGTCGTTAGCGCTGCATTCAGCAAACCGCTGTCGCAGAGAATGTTCACCTTGACGGGCTGTTTTTTCTGCGATATGCTGTTGGCATGGGTATGAACACGCCGAGTCGCTCCGCCACCATTCCCCGGTTCACAGCTTGTTGTTGCGCCGATGGTTATCCTTGTCGTGCGGTGGCGTCGCGCTAGGTCGCGTTTGACCAAATAGCAGCGAAATTGCGAAGCCCCGACATGGCGCGGGGCTTTTTTGTTGCCAGGCAAACAGTCAGGATCTTCAATGTTTGTGCGAGCGCGAGTCTGTCTATGTTGTTGCTGCGTCCCGGCCGGGGCGGTTTATCCGAGGCTGGCAGCGCGATGTTGCCGCTGGGACCTGCACGATGTACAGGGCGCTTCGGGATAAGCCGAGGCGCTCTTTTTTTGTGGGCAAACTGCCGCAGCGAACAAACGGGAGACACGATAATGACAAACGAACAGATCCAAGCCTTGTCGCGACAACTGGAAAGCGCCAGCCCCGATGAAATCCTGCGCCGGGCGCATGAGCTGTTTGGGCGCAAGCTGGCTATTGTAACCAGTTTTCAAATCACCGGCATTGTCACGCTGGACATGATGCAGCGAATCGCGCCGCAGACGCCGGTGCTCACGCTGGACACCGACTTGCTCTTCCCCGAGACTTTGGACATTATGACGCAGTTGGACGAGCGCTTTGGGCTTGATCTGCGGCGTATCAAAGCTCGACAGACACTCGCCCAGCAAGCTCGCGATTATGGCGACCGCTTGTGGGAGCGCAACCCCGACCGCTGCTGCCACATTCGCAAGACCATTCCCCTGCGCGGCGCATTAAGCGGCTTTGCGGCTTGGGTGGCTGGCTTGCGGCGCGACCAATCCGCCAGCCGCGCCAATACCCCGATCGTCAGTCGCGACCGGCGCAGCGGGCTGGTCAAGTTTGCGCCATTCGCCAACTGGACAGAAGCGCAGGTATGGGAAGCCATCCACGCGCGCGGCCTGCCCTACAACAAGCTGCATGACCAAGGCTATCTCAGCATCGGCTGCTGGACCTGCA
>JAPOSR010000025.1:0-39436 GCA_026709625.1 Chloroflexota bacterium | reverse complement strand
CTGCACGCAGGCTGTGGCTGGGGCAGACGCGAGCCGCGCGGGACGGTGGGCGCGCCACAGCAAAACCGAGTGCGGCATTCATTTGCCCGCGCCAGCTGCGGCGGCTCTTCATGGCTAGCGGCTATCCGGTGATGCTGCACCTGCATGAACGGCAGGTGGCTGTCGTTGGCGGCGGCTGGGTGGCGGCTCGCAAGGTGCGGCAGCTGCGCAAAGCCGGCGCGCGCGTCTTGCTAATCTGCCCCGGCGCCATAGACGAATTGCAAGAGCTGGCTCGGGCGGGCGACATCTTGTGGCGGCGCGAACGCTATCAGCGCGACAGTTTTCATAGTGATATGCCCGTGCTGGTCATCGCCGCGACCGACGATGCGCGCGTGAATCGAATGGTGGCGCAAGATGCCCATCGCATCCGCGCGCTGTGCAATGTCGCCGATGGCAGCAGCACGCGCAGCGACTTCAGCAACATGGCGCAGATTGATCAGCCGCCATTGACCATCGCGTTGAGCAGCCAAGGCAAATCGCCAGCGCTCTTGCAACTGCTGAAAGCGCGGCTGACCGATGAGCTGACGAGCGACTGGGCGACTCTGGCTGACTGGCTGGGCGACTTGCGCGCAGCTGGCGCGAATGGCAGCGCGCAGCCGCAACGCCAGCGAGTGTATGCGCGCGTGCTGGACTCCGATGTGCTGGCTCTGCTGCGCCAAGGGCAGACCGAAGAGGCGCGCCAACAGTTTGAGCGCATCGTTCAGGAGGCAAAGGCGGAATGAGCGGCGTCGCTCTCGTGCTGGCTGGACATGGCTCGCACATCAGCGCCAACACAGCTGGCATCGTCTGGGGCTATGTCGATCGCTTGCGGCGCATGGGCGTGGCTGACGAGATCACCGCCTGCTTTTGGAAAGAGCCGCCGGCTTTTTCACAAGCGCTGGGGACCTTGGAATCGTCCCAGGTGGTCATCGTGCCGCTCTTCACAGCCAATGGTTATTTCACCAGCCAGGTCATCCCGACTGAAATGGGTTTGCGCGGCTCTATAACCCGCATCGCCGCCAAAGTTGTTCACTACACGCCGCCCATCGGCGAACATCCGCTGCTGGATGCCATTGTTGATCAACGTTTGCGCGATATGATCGCCGCGCGCAGCCTGCCGCCCGCCCAGACAGCCGCCGCCATCATCGGTCATGGCACGCGCCGCAACCCGCGAAGCCGCGATTCTGCCCGCCGCCAAGCTAACCGTATCGCCGCAATGAACTGGTTTGCGGAGGTCGTCGATTGCTATCTGGACGACCAGCCCGATATCCCCAGCATCTATCGGCGAACGCGCGCCAGGCATATCATCGCCTTGCCCTATTTTCTCGCCGAAGGCAGCCATGTTCGGCAAGATGTGCCGCGTGCGCTGGCAATCGCCGTCGCTGGCGATGGCGAGCATGCGCGCGACCGATGCGTGTATCTTGCCGAGCCGGTCGGCACAGACGAATCGATCTGTGATGTCATTTTGGCGCTGGCGCGGGCAAGCGGGCTGCCGTTTGTGGCGCAGGCGGGTCGCGGCGCTTGGGATGGCTTCCCCAAGGTGGGCGGGGACGATCTGCTGGCGGCGCTGGGGCCGGGCAAGACGCTGCGATTTGGGCAGATCTGCCTCACTCGCGAACGCGTCTGGCACAGCGATAATCGCGACAGCCAAGCCTTCTCCTCGCCAACTGCTTTGCGATGCCACCTGCGCGAGGCGGCTTTTCATCCATTGGCGACGCGGCTCGATCTGCCCGCTGGCTGGCATGTGCAGCTGCCAGGTCCGGCTGATGCGCATGCTGTGCTGGAGACGGTCTATCCGGGCTTGGCGGCAGACTGGGCGGCGCAGCGACGTGGCGCGCTGCCGACCGAGTCGCTGGCGCAAATCGGCGCGCGGCAAGACGGCATGTTCAAGGGCATCCAGCAGCTGCCCGCCGCGGTGATTCAGCGAACTGTCGATGAAATCTGTGGCGCATGCGCGCGTCAGCCGACCTGGCATGGCGCAGATGGCGCGCTGCCTTGCCGCGCAGCCTGCAACTGGTGGCTGAGCAATGCCCGCAGTTTTGAAAAGGAGCGCGCATGAACGTTGGCACAGTTTTCCTGATGGGCGCTGGGCCTGGCGACCCCGACCTGATCACGCGCAAGGGTTTGCGGCTCTTGCGAAAAGCGGATGTGGTCATCTATGACCGGTTGGTCCCGCGCCAGCTGCTGGACGAGACGCGCCCAAATGCCGAGCTGATCAACGCCGGCAAAGCGCCGACGCGCCACCGTCTCTCGCAGGCAGCCATCAACGCCCTCATCATCGACCGGGCGCTGGCTGGGCGGGATGTGCTGCGCTTGAAAGGCGGCGACCCTTTCGTATTTGGAAGGGGCGGCGAAGAAGCGATTGCCTGTCATCGCTGCGGCATCCCGGTCGAGGTGGTGCCTGGCGTATCCAGCGCATTTGCCGTGCCCGCTTATGCCGGCATCCCCTTGACGCAGCGCCGCATCAGCAGCGCCTTCACCGTCATCACCGGGCACGAAATTGCCGACAGCGTCAACTATGCGGCATTGGCGAGGTTGGGCGGCACCATCGTGATCCTGATGGGTGTAAAACAACTGCCCAAAATCGCCGACAAGCTGCTTTTGTCTGGCTTGGCTGGCGACACGCCGGCGGCTGTTATCGAACGCGGCGCGACAGCCCGTCAGCGCACAGTGACCGGTGCGCTGGAGAGCATCGCCGCTGTTGCCCGCGAGCGCGCCATCCGCCCGCCGGCTATCACCGTTGTTGGCGAGGTGGTGCGCCTGCGCGCTGAGGGCCTCGCCTGGTACGACCTGCTGCCGCAGCTGGCAGACCGGGCTTAACCGACTGTGTAATGGCCGCCAAGCTTTGTGAATTGTGGAAGGGACGAAAACAAAATGACCAGTTGGAAAGAACGACTCAAAGACGAGATCCCGCTCGAAATGACCAAACTCATCGACACCTACGAAGCGCAGATGTCGCTGCGCCGGCAAGGCAAAATGGATGAGAAGGTCTTTGCCGAGGCGCGCCTGCGCAAAGGCGTCTATGGACAGCGCTATGACAATGGGCAGCGCCACGATGGCATTCGCGCCCAGGCGCTTGCCTATCCCTCTGGCGACATCGTCAAAGGCACCGACACGTTGTGGGACGCGCCCGGCATGCAGCGCATCAAGATTCCCTACGGCGGGCTGAGCGCGCGGCAGTTGGAAACCCTGTCGGAGCTGGCGGACGAGTATGCCGATGGCATTTTGCACATCACCACGCGCCAGGACATCCAACTGCATTATGTGCACATTGACGATACGCCTGATTTGATGCGGCGGCTGGCGGCGGTTGGCATCACCACCCAAGAAGCCTGCGGCAACAGCGTGCGCAATATCACCGCCTGCTCGCTGGCGGGCGTCTGCCACGACGAGGCCTTTGATGTCAGCCCCTATGCCGATGCCATGACACAATTCTTGTTGGCGCATGACGATGTGCAAGACTTTGGACGCAAGTTCAAGGTAGCCTTTTCGGGCTGCGCTGGGCACGCCTGTGGCTTGGTTCACATGCACGACCTGGGCTTGCTGGCGCAAACGCGCGAAGCTGCCGGCGAGCTTCAGAAGGGCTTCACGGTATTTGTCGGTGGCGGCTTGGGCACAGTCCCTCATCAAGCCAAGATCTTGGCCGAGTTCGTCGCGCCCGAAGACCTGCTGCCCTTGACGCAGGCAATCGCGCGCGTATTTGCCCGCCTGGGCGAAAAGAAAAACCGCAACCGCGCCCGGTTGAAATTCCTGGTCGCCAAGCTGGGCATAGACGAATTTCGCGGTCTTGTCGAAGCCGAGCTGGAGTCGCTGCCGCAGGATCCGCGCCATACCGCCTACCTGGACGATGACGCCGACCTTGCCTATGCGCCAGCCAAAGCGGGGCTGCGGCTTAATGGCGCGCCGCTGCCCACAGGCTTCGCCGATTGGTATCGCAGCAATGTCTACCGCCAGGCACAGCCCGGTTACAGCGTCGTCACCTTGCACAGTCCACTGGGCGACTTCACGGCGCAGCAAGGTTTTGCGCTGGCGGATATCGCGCGCAAGTATGTCGGCGACAACATTCGCCTCACAGTCGAGCAGAACATCGTATTGCGCTGGGTGGCTGATGCCGACCTGCCGGCGCTGTGCCGCGACCTGCGCAAAATCGGACTTGGCGGCGCCCACGCTGGCACCATTGTCGATATCACCACCTGCCCCGGCACCGACACCTGCAAACTGGGCATCGCTTCATCGCGCGGTCTGACAGCCGAGCTGCGCGCGCGGTTGATCGAGCGCATCAACCTGCTGCCCGATGCCGTGCGCGAACTGAAAATCAAGGTCAGCGGCTGCTTCAACTCTTGCGGGCAGCACCATGTAGCCGACATAGGCTTCTTCGGCAACAGTCGGCGCAGCGGCAATCACAAGCTCCCGCACTTCCAGGTCGTGCTGGGCGGGCAGTGGCAGCAGAATGCCGGCAGTTATGGCTTGGCGGTTGGGGCTGTTCCCGCCAAGGCTGTGCCCGAAGCGCTGGCTGCGTTGACCGAGCGCTATGTCGCAGAACGCGCCAAAGACGAAAACTTCCAACGCTGGGTGAAGCGGCTGGGGCGCAAAGAAATCAAAACGATGCTGAAGCCCTTTATGCAGCTGCCGACATTCGAAGAAAACGCGGACTTCTTCAGCGATTGGGGCGATTCGCGCGTGTATACGATTGACGATATCGGCGTCGGCGAATGCGCTGGCGAAGTGGTTTCGCTCTTTTCTATGGAGATATCCAAAGCCGAGTCGACGCACTTTGAGGCGCTGCTGGCGCTGGACGACGGCGACTATCGGCGCGCGGACGAGCGAGCTTACCGCGCGATGCTGCTGGCGGCGCGGGCGCTGGTGCGCACCAAGTTCCTGGATGTCGGCGACGACAGCGACCGCATCGTCAACGAGTTCCGCCAACGCTTCTATGATACGGAACTGGTCTATGACCGCTTCGCCAAAGGCAAGTTCGCGCGCTACCTGTTCAAACGGCATACGCAAGCGCCAACGCGCCTGGACGAAGATTATGCGCACCAGATCATCGATGAAACGCAGCTGTTCATCGACAATATCCACAGCGCCGAGCAGCGCATCAACGGCGTAATCGTCGGCTGACCGCGCAGCAATCTCGCTGGAGCCAAGACCGTTATGCGAGTTATCACAGAATGAATGCAGCGGCGAGGCATTGACTCGCCCGCAAGCGACAAGCGAAAGGCTCATAAATCCATGACAACAGTTCCCAAACGATTGGCAGTGAAGCTCAGCCTGGCTCGAGCGCCGCAGCTGCAGCCGGCTCATATCGTGCCCATCTTTCAGCGCTGGATCCAACAGCGGACTGTGCCTGGTATGCTGATTGATGTGATCGACTACAAGCATGTGCCAAATGGGCCGGGTGTTTTGCTGATCGCCGATGAAGCCGACTACGGCTGGGATCTGGTCGGGGGGCGGGCAGGGCTGCGCTACATACGCAAGCGCGCGCTGCCGGAAGACCTGTCCGCTGCCCTGCGGCTTTGCTGCGCCGGCGCGTTGGCAGCGGCGCAAGCGCTGGAAGCCGAAGCGCCTGATGATATCGCCTTTGATTATCATGCCCTCGAAGTCAGCTATCTTGATCGGCTGCGCTATCCCAACGAGGCGCAGGCAGCGGCGGCGGCGCAGGCATTGCTCGCCACAGCTTTGCAGGAGATTTTTGGCGCAAAACCGCGTCTGCAGCGGCTGCATGACGATCCGCGCTATCTCTTGGCTTTTCGCTGTGTGGCTGGGCGCTCGCTGGCCGACTCCATGCCAGCTCCCGCGTTGGCAGGCTAGCCACAGATGTCCGCAATCCAGTCTTATTTCATCTGCTTCACTGTGCGCAGCGGCAGCAGTTTGCTCTGTCAGCTGTTGTCCGACACGGGCTTGGCGGGGAGACCCGGCGAGCACTTTTATCACAACATTTCGCCCGACAATCCACATGGCGAGCCAATTGCCGATTATGCAAGCTACATCACTGGCGCATTGAATGCCTATACCACAGCCAATGGCGTCTTTGGCAGCAAGGTCGGCGGCGGCTATTGGCGCGATTTCACGCGGCGGCTGTTGGACATCGAAACGCTGGCTGGCCTGCCTCTGCGCGAGGCGCTCGACCGCTGCTTCCCCGGCTTGCGCTACATCCATTTGACTCGGCGCAACAAAGTGCGGCAGGCTGTCTCGCACTGGCTGGCGATTCAAAGCGGGCGCTGGAGCTCGCAGCAAACCGCCGCGAATTCATCGCCAGGCTATGACTTCGCCGCTATCGATGCGCTGCTGCAAGAGCTGGCATTCCGCGAGGCAGTCTGGGCAGACTACTTTGCTCGCAATGGCATCATCCCCCTGCAACTGGTCTATGAAGACTTCGCGCAGCAGATAGAGGCGACCATCTTGCGCATTCTTGACTACCTGCAGATCTCGCGCCCGCCCGGCTTCCGAGTCCCGCTGCCGCGTCATCAGCCAGTCGCTGGCGAATTGGCGGAAGAATGGGCGCAGCGCTTTCGCAAAGAAAAGCAGGCGCAATTCTGGACGGCTTTCTGGTGAGCGCAAACGAAGCCGCCGCGCCGTTGCATCAAGATGACCGCCTGTGCCTTTGCCGCTTAAGCGCCAAGTGCGCCGGGTGAAAGATATTTTGGGCGATTGCTCTGGCAAAACCGCCAGTGCGCGGGATCGGCCAATCGGGTATAGTCTCACAACCGACCTGCCCAAGCGAGAGCCACCCCAATGACCCAGTACAATTTTGACGAGATCATCGACCGCCGCCAGCACAGCAGCGCCAAGTGGGGCTTGGTCGAAGGCAACTGCCTGCCGATGTGGGTCGCCGATATGGATTTCCGCTCGCCACCCAGCGCTATTGAGGCCATGATAGCGCGCGCTCGCCATGGCGTGTTCGGCTATACGCTTGACCCTCCCCAGCTAAAAGATGCCATCGTCGAGCGCATGAGCCGCCTCTACAAGTGGGAGATTCGCCCTGAGGATGTGTTGTTTTCGCCGGGTATGGTCTTGGCATTGTGCGCTGTCTGCCGCCAGTTTGGCGCGCCTGGCGATGCCGTGCTGATGCAGACTCCCGTATATGGCTCTTTCTTCAAAGCTGCTCGCGCCAATCAAAAGTTCGCCCTCAGCATAGACATGCGCTATGTCGCCGACGATGCGCACACCTTCCATTATGAGAATGACTATGACGCCTTTGAAAAGGCAGCCCGCGAGCCCCAGACATCGATCCACCTGCAGTGCAGCCCGCAAAACCCAGCCGGCTTTATCACGCCGCGCGCTGATCTGGAGACGATCGGCGAAATCTGCCTGCGTCATAATCTGCTCATCATCGCCGACGAGATTCATTCCGACCTTATCCTGGAAGGGCAGCACATCCCGATTGCCACGTTGTCGGCGGAAATCGCCCAGAGCACCATCACCATGATCGCGCCCAGCAAAACGTACAACCTGGCTGGTTTAGCCTGTTCGGCGCTCATCGTCCAAAACCCTAAACTGCGCGAACAACTGGCGGCGGCGCTGCAAAACATCAGCGCGCATGTCAACATCATGGGCTATGCGGCGGCGCATGGCGCGTATTGTGGCGGCGATGACTGGCTGGCGCAGCTGCTCCTTTATCTGAAAGACAATCGCGACTTCGCCATTGACTATATTCGCAAGCACTTGCCGGGCGTCAAAACCACTGTTCCCCAAGCCACCTACCTGCTCTGGCTGGATATGCGCGAACTGCCTATCCAAGGTGATTTGCTGGACTTTTGCCGTGAGACGGCCGGTGTCGCGCCATCGCCGGGCGCTTTCTTCGGGTCTGCCTATAGCGGCTTTGCGCGGTTGAACTTTGGCTGTCCGCGCGCTCTGCTCGAGCAGGGGCTGGGGCGTTTGCGCGCCGCTGTGGAGCAGTTATGCGCCCCTTCCTGATTGATACCGACGCCGGCTCTGACGATGCAGTCGCGGTGGTCATGGCGCTGCGGCAGCGCGATGTCGATGTGCGGGCGATCACGACCGTGGCGGGCAATGTGCCGCTCGGGCAGGCGCTGCAAAATGCCCGCTATTTTGTCGAGCTGTGCGCGGCCGGCGCGCCCGTGTATGCCGGCGCAGACCGCCCGCTGCTGCGCGACTATGTCAGCGCCGACTGGTTTCATGGCGCAGATGGCTTGGGTGATTGGGGCGATCGTTACGCGCCGCGGGGCTCGCCAGCCGCAGTCGGGCACGCTGTCGATGTCATCATCGACCTGGCGCGCGCCCACAGCGACCTGACCATTGTTACGCTGGGTCCATTGACCAACCTGGCGCTGGCGCTGCGCAAAGCCCCGGATATTGCCAAGCGCATCGACCGCTGCGTCATCATGGGCGGAGCCGCCTGCACCAACGGCAATGTGACGCCGGCTGCCGAATACAATATCTGGTGCGACCCAGAAGCGGCGCAAATCGTCTTTCGCTCTGGGCTGGCGATTGAAATGGTCGGCTGGGAATTCAGCCAAGGCTCCTTCGCGCTCTCGCTGGCAGACATCGAAGCGCTGCGCGGACTGGGCACGCCCTATGCGCAATTCGCAATCGATTCCAATAGCAAAGGCATGCGCGGCTATGAAGCGCAGACTGGCGAAATCGGCATTTCCCTGCCCGATGGCGTGGCTATGGCGGTAGCGATTGATCCCGCTATCTGTCGTCGGGCGAGCCGGCATGCGGTCGATGTAGAATGCGCCAGCGATTTGACGCGCGGCATGACAGTGGTCGACAAGCTGGGTGTCGCCGCGGACGAGCGCAACCATCCCGTGTGGCGCGCCGCCTTGCAAGCTCCGCGCAGGCCCTCGATATGCTGGGAACTGGACGCGGCGCGCTGGAAAGCCATGCTGTTTCGGCTGCTCGGCTGACCACCGCCTGCGCTGCGCAGGATATATTTCTATCGTGCCAAATGGCTAATCTTGCGTTATACTGCCAGTCACCAATTCGTGTACGCTATGCGCCGCGCTCATGCGCTGTCAAAGCAGGAGTTAGAACATGATTGTTAGCGTTCTCCAAGAGAATCTGGCGAAAAGCCTGAGCATCGTCACCCGCGCCATCGAAGGCAGCCCGCCCCTGCCGGTATTGAGCAATGTGCTGCTGGAAACCGAGGATTCGCGGCTGAAACTCTCGGCGACCAACCTCGAGATGAGCATAACTGCCTGGATCGGCGCGAAGGTTGAGCAGGCTGGCAGCATCACATTGCCCGCGCGCACATTCAGCGAATTGGTCGGCACGCTCTCGCGCGAGCGGATTGATATGAAGCTGGATGCCTCTACGCACACCATGGAAATGCGCTGTGGCGTGCAGACCACCAACATACGCGGCATCGATGCCGACGAATTTCCGCCTATTAATCACGGCGCAGAAGCCGATTTTCACATGTCTGGCGGCACATTGAAAGAGATGATCAACCAGACAGTCTTCGCGGCCGCCACCGAGATGAACCGCCCCATTTTGACCGGCGTCTATATCAAGCTGGACGACACGACGCTGACCATGGCCGCGGCAGATGGCTATCGACTGGCTGTGCGCACGAGCGAAATGGCAAAGACCTTCGCCGAAAAGCAAGATATGGTTATCCCGGCGCGCACCATGAACGAAGTCGCGCGCGTTTGTGGCGATGATATGGAAGTCGGCGTCTGCCTGCCCGGCGAGCGCAACGCCATCACCTTCACCGCGCCCAATGTGGTCATCACCTCGCAGGCGCTGGACGGACGGTTTCCCGATTTCGCCGCCATCATTCCGCGTTCATTCGCCACGACGACCATGCTCTATACCAGTGACCTGCTGGCGGTCTGCCGGCGCGCTGAGATCTTTGCGCGCGACAATGCCAATAGCAGCACAATGGTTGTGCGGCCGGCCGACAACCCCGGCGAACCAGCCGATGTCATGATTGTCGGCAAGAGCGCCGAGCGAGGCGATACTGAAGGCGCTGCCCAAGCCACTGCCGAAGGCGAGCCGCTGGATATCTCTTTCAATATCAAATACCTGATTGATGTGCTCAATGTCATCAAAGAAGAGCGTGTGGTCTTCCAGAGCAATGGGCCAGAGAATCCTGGCGTGCTCAAGCCAGAAGAGCGCGAAGACTTCGTGCATGTGATTATGCCGATGAGCAAATAAGCGCCGCGGTCGCATGACCTCGCCAGAAGGCGCTCGCCGTGTCCGCCCCAATATGCCACAGTATGGCGTCGCCGCCGATGCCACCGCGGGCATGCTCAGTTGGGATTGGGTCGCGCAGCAGATGGACGCCGCGCGCAATTACTGGATATGCACCGCGCGCGCCGATGGCCGCCCCCATGCCGCGCCCGTTTGGGGCGTCTGGTTTGCCCAGGCGCTCTACTTTGGGACCGACGCGCATTCTGTCAAAGCCGCCAACATCCGCCGCGACCGGCGCGTCGTCATACACCTGGACAGCGGCGATGATGTCGTCATCTTTGAAGGCGAACTCGCGTCAGCCAAGCTCTCCGCCGAGTCGATGGCTGCTCTTGAGGCTCTTTACACCGAAAAATATGGTTTCAGCCCTGAACTGGCTACGAGCGGCTCGCTGGTCTTTCGGCTGCGGGCGCGCAAGGTCTTTGCCTGGCAGGAAAAAGACTTTCCGTCCACGGCGACCTGCTGGCTCTTCGCCTAGCGCGCTTTGAACTGGATCAGCCCGCGCTTGCCATTGACACGCCACTCGGGGTCGCTGGCGCATAGCTCTTTCGCCAGGTCTGCGCTGGGCAAGCCGACCAGTGGGTCGCTTTTCAGCGTGCGCAGACACAGCGTGGGCGCATCGAGATAGCTCAGCGCAGCCGCGAAGGTCGTTTGCGCATCCCACAGGCAGTCGCCGACAGCGCGTCGGTAATTGGCATCGCCTTTGATAATCACCAGCCGCGCCTTGTTCAGCGCTTCGTGCAGGCTGGCTGGCATATCCCAAAGAAAATGACTGCTGTTCCAAAAAGTATGCGGCAGAAAGCGCAGTCGTTCGGCTGACCAGGCAGCGCACAGGCGCTTCGCCAGCGCCGCCGCTTTGTCCCCGCGCTGCTGCATCTCCGCCAACATCAACCGGACATCGCTTGGTGTGGCATCGCTGACGAAGGTGGGCGCTGCCTTGAGACAGACAAGCACGCGAATGCCCGCCAGCCGCAGCAGCAGGTCCACCAGCGCCAGATCCATCGCCAGCTCAGAGCCGGCATTGTCCGCGACCAGATAAATGACGCCATCGGGCTCGCCCAGCACATGCGCGATGGCGGCTTCACAATCGTCGACCAGCAGGTCTGTAGAGCTGGTGTCTGTGCCATGCTGCATGGACGCGGCATAACTCAGGTCGATGCGGTTTGCCCACAGGTCCAGCGCCAGCCCGCGGCTCAGCGCGTCCGCCAATGTCTCGGCCGGCTGCATTGCTCGCTCGACCAGCCGCCACAAGGCCCCGCTCTGCAATTCTTCATGCTTTTTGGGCGCAAAAGGATCGCGCCCGGTTTCCTGCCAGCGCGTGGCTTCGAGAATCCAGCGATAGGCATACGTTTCCGCAAAAAACCACTCGGCATTGTGCCAGCTGGGTTGGCGTTGTACGATCTCGCGCTGCTTGTCGAGGGCGCGCAGCCATTCGTGATGATCGGGCTCGCTTTTGGGCAGAGGCGGGATCGGCGCGCCGCTGGCGATCCCGTCGCGCAGCTTTTCCAGCCGTGTCCGAATGCTCGCGTCGTAGTCGCTGTTGAGCGCTAAGGTCTCGGCGATGATGGCGGGCAGGCGCGCGCGCATGGTGTTGTTGGCGAAGCTGTTGCTGCGGTCGGTACGGATAGGCGGTGGCCGCATCAGCTGGCACCACGATAAATCGTAACATAGCGCCGCGGCTCGTCGCCCGCGCTGGCTGATTGCATGTGCGCCTGTCGCGCCAGTTGGTGTTGGCGCTTGCGGATGGGCGAGGCTTGGGGCTTGAGATTGATGTAGTCTTCGCCCGCGCGGATGCGGCTGATGGCGCGTTCGGCTTCTGCGAGCGCTGCGCCGAAGGCATCGGCGGTCTCGAGCGAGTTCAGTCGGAACAGATCGACCAGGAAGTTCTCCATCTGCGTGACGGTGTTGGCGCGCAGCACATAGATCGAGATGCCGCTTTTCTCGCCGTCCATGATGAGGCGGGGGCGGCGGCGGTAGTGCGTCTTGAGGGTGATGATGGCTTCTGCCGCGCCGAGGTCGTCTGTCAGTAGCAGCGGAACAGCCAGTCGGCGAGCGGCGTTTTCGAGGCGGTTGCGCGCCACGCCATACGGATAGACGCGTATCGTGCGCAGGCTGCGCGGGTCTGCGTTTGCCTGTTCGTCTTGGATCTCGCTGCGCGACTTTCCATTGTCGCGGTTGCCGCGCACAACATGGGCGCTACTGGTTTGAGCACCTGGTCGGGCTGGGGCAGAGCGGGCGGCGGCTTCTTGCACCTGCTCGCTGATGTTGATGGTGCCAGCCGCGTCGCGTTCGCGCAATTCGGTAGGCAGCGGGCGATTGCGAAGCATGGCATCGACTGCCGAGGCGACATCGGCATGCACCACCAAGCGGTCGCGCGCTTGGATCTCGATCACGATGTCAAACGTGGGCGCGCTCCGCCGCTCGAGCACGACCTTTTGGGTGCCGCGCCGCCTCGCTTCATCATCCGATAAGGTGACTGATTCGATGCCGCCGATCAAATCGGACAATGTCGGATTGAGCAGCAGATTTTCCAGTGTGTTGCCGTGCGCTGTGCCGATCAACTGCACGCCACGTTCGGCGATTGTGCGCGCGGCTCTCGCTTCTAGCTCGCGTCCGATCTCATCAATGATAATGACTTCGGGATTATGATTTTCTACCGCCTCAATCATAACTTCATGCTGGCGGTCGGGCTTTGATACCTGCATGCGCCGCGCCCTGCCGACTGCCTCGTGAGGGATATCGCCATCGCCACCGATCTCGTTGGAGGTGTCGACGATGACAACGCGCTTGTCGCTTGCCCGCACCCGCGCCGCTTCACGCAGCAGAGTTGTTTTGCCGACGCCTGGCGGCCCCACCAGCAGCACGCTTTGCCCGGCTTCGACCAAATCGCCGATGATGTCGATCGTCCCATAGACAGCGCGCCCGATGCGCACAGTCAAGCCGACAATGTTGCCGCGGCGGTTGCGAATCGCCGAGATGCGGTGCAGCGACCGTTCGATGCCCGCGCGGTTGTCGGCGTCGAAGTCGCCCAGTTCTTTGATCAGTTGACGCAGGTCGTCTTCAGAAACTTCATGCTGCGACAGCTCATATTCGCCAGCGATATACCGCGCGGCCGGCTTGCGCCCCAAATCCAGCACGATCTCCAGCAGTTGGCTGGTATTGCCCAATTCGTCAATGGCGCTGCGGATGCGCATAGGCAGCACGCGGCGCAGAATGTCAAAGTCGTCTGTGATTCGTTTGTCCATTGAGCGGGGGCTCGCCTCCGATCTGCCTACAAGGGGTCGCGCTGTATGTTGTTTCGCTGCCCAGGGGCATGGTCGCCGCGGATTTGCGCCCGCCAGCCGCGCCCAGCCCGATTTGCCCAAAACAAGCCTGGCGCACGCCGGCTGTCAGGTGCTTGACCATCACCGCTTGCTCGAGCCAGGGGGAAAGATCCAAGTCGCGCATGGCGTTTTCCAGCCAGCCTTGATAGCCGCGCACACAAACATAAACGGGCAGCTTGCGGCTGCGTTCGATGCGCTGCCAGGCGGCGGCGATGATCGCGGGCGCTTCGTCCAGCGCTTCCGGATGCACAAAAGGCAGAGCATAAATGCCATGTTTGCCTTCCGAATAGGCGATGTACGCTTTGATCTTGGCGTCTTTTTGATAGACCAGCCCCGCCATATCGGTCGATGGACCCAAGATCGCCTGCATGATGGGCGGGATGGTGCTGCCCAAGAGCGCCGCCACGCCAATCTGGTCGGCCGGCGTCTCGGCATGAATGCGGATGCCTGGCCGAGCTGGCTGAGCGCCGAGCGGGCCACCGCGCCAGATAACCTGCCGACTATAGACAGCATAGCCAGCGCGGCGCATCGTCTCAAAGAGGCGATGGCTGTGCTCGACTTCGCCGACCAGCGACTGCGCGCCAGTCTTGCCCGCCTGGGCGGCCATGGCATCCAGCATATGCAGCCAGATCGAGTCGTCGTCATGCTCTTCCAGCGTCGGCGCCAGATAGACGATATGCGCGTTATGCTCGCCCTGCCGATAGCGAAATTGCCCGACCACATTTTGCTCGTCCCACTGTGCCAGCAAAGTATGCAAGCCGCGCGGAAAGACAATGCTGCTGAGCAAGGCGCTGTTTTGCCCGCGGGCGTCTTCGGTCAGCCCCAGTTCGCTGTGCAAAACGATGGCAGTTTGCTTCAAGCGCAGCAGCAGCGGCAGGTCGAGCAGCTTCATAGCGTGGGCATCAGTCTGGCTGTGCATCATGTTGGCATTGTAGCACCGCGCGGCAACATGCGACACCATTCAAGCAGAAGGCAGTGGCGAATCGGCTGGATATGGCAACCAAGCTCCCCATCCCCCGGCCCCTTGCCCCCAGAACGAGGGAAGGGGAGGCGCTGGAAAAAACTCCCCTTCAGTCCATCTCCAGGCGTGGCTGCCGCGCATCTTGCAGGGTGATGGCTTTGCCTTCCATGGCGGTGATGGAGGCCAGCGCGTGAATCGGGACATCGAACTGGGCTTGCACGGTGGCTCGCCCGCTTTCGAAAGTTTTTTCTACCACGACGCCGACGCCGACCAGGTTGGCGCGCGCGCTCTTGACCATCCGCGCCAACGCCAGCAAGGTGCGTCCGCTGGCCAGGAAGTCGTCGATGATCAGCACATGTTCATCCGCGCTTAAAAACTCTGCCGAGACCAGCAGCAATGTTTCGCCGCCTTTGGTGTGGCTGGGCGCGGTTTCGAGGTACACAGGTCCGGCCATGGTGATGGGCTTTTTCTTGCGCGCATAGACGACCGGCACGCCCATCTCGATGCCAGCCATCAGCGCCGGCGCGATGCCCGAGATCTCAGCAGTGAGGATGCGGTCGACCGGCACGCCGGCGAAACATTTGGCGATCGCCTTGCCCATGTTCACCATCAGCTGCGGGTCGATTTGATGATTAATCAGGCTGTCGACCTTGAGTATGCCGCCACCCAGATTGACGCCTTCGCGGCGGATTCGTTCGACCAATTCTTGCAAGGCAGCCCCCTTTGGCTGATATGAACCGCTGATGATTCCTGCAGCTCGCGCCGGCTCTTCAGCTTCTCGACAAAACGCGCGTGATTTGTTCGATATGATCCAGATCATGCAAAGGGACTTGCATCGCGGCGTCGGTCATGCTGAAGCTGTCGCGCTCTGGGTGGATGCCGCCACGCGCCCAGCTCGCCTCGGTCAAGCCTTTGAAGAAGTCGACAAAGCGCGCCCGCGATGTCTGCAAGGCGCTATAGGCTTGAGCCAGCGAGTCGGCTTGATAATTGCGCTCGATCGCCATGGCTTCATGGTCATAGGCGGGCAGCTGCGGGTGATCCTGCGCCAGCATCATTTGCGCGCGTTGATAAAAGATCTCGTCAAAATCGCGCAGGTGGCAGACGATTTCCAGGATCGACCAGCCGTCGGCACCATCGCGCAGGCTGCGGGCTTTTTCATCATTGAGCCCCAGCGCGATATGCCCCAGCGTCTTCAAGCTCAGGCGCATGGCGATTACTTGCCGCGCGCGCACCGCCCGCCATGCCGCTGCCGATTCGTCCATCTGCCACCTCCTATCTTGGGATATGCAAACCAACAGCGCGAGTCTAGCACAGACGAGCCGCCATTTAGAGGGCAACCGCCCACAATACGACGCGATTGTCACCGCTGCCCGATGCCAACAGCCCGCCAGCCGGGTGCGTGTCCAGCGCCAGCACAGGCCGCCGATGTTCCGTCAGCGCCGCCAGCTCGCGCCCCGTTGCGGCTTCCCAGATGCGCAGGCAGCTATCGCGCCCGCCACTGACCAGCAGCGCGCCATCTGGCGACCAAGCCAGCGCGTCCACGCCGCCCGCATGCGCAGTCCATCTGCGCATCTCCGATTCATGCTCTTTGGGCAAGGGCGAGGCTGTATCCCACAGGCAGATAGACATATCTTTGCTGGCTGATGCCAAAATGCCAGCCCGCGACAGGGCGATATCACGCACCCAGTCGTCATGCCTGCCCACGATGCCGCTTGCATGGTTGGCGAGCATGTCCCAGCGGCGGAGGCTGCCATCGCGCGAGCTGGAAAACAGCCAGCGCCCGCTTCGGTCAAAGGCCAGCGCCGTAACTTCGCTCGTATGCGCCGCCAGCAGCCCGGCTAATTTGCCAGACGCGGCGTCCCACAGCCGTATCGACCCGTCCGCGCCGCCACTTGCCAGCCCGCCGCCCGGCTGCCAAGCCAATGCCTCGACCGAGCCCGGATGCCCCGTCAGCGTGGCTGCTTCGCCAGGCGTCCCCGCATCAATCTTCCACAGCTTGATGTGGGTATCGGCGCTGCACGAAGCGATTAACTGTTCACCGGGGTGAAAGGCGATGTCTTTGACCGGCGCGCTGTGCCCGCGCAGGTTAAAGTCGGCCGCCCCGCCAAAGCCGCCGCGATAAACCGCCACGCCTTCGCCACCGGCAATCGCCAGCATAGCGCCGCTCGGCGACCAGCGCAGCCGCGATATCCAGCCGAACGCAATGCTGCCCAAAGGGCGAATCCGCATGGCATTGTCTGGCGCGAGAAAGGCGATCTGCACGCGCTGCCGCTCCCTGTGATGTCGATACTGCCGCTAGTATACTGCCGCCCAAGCCAAACAGCCGAGAGTCGCCATGAGCCGCATCGCCACCACCTTAAGCGAAATTCGCCAGTTGGAACTTGCCCATCGGCAGACCATCCCGGCTGGCTATCTCGATGAAAATCGCCATGTCAATGTGCAGTATTATGTGCATCTGGTCGAGCAGGGTTTGGTCGCGGTCTTTGCGCGGGCTGGCTTGGGCGAAATCTATGCCGCTGCCGAAGAGTATGGCAACTTCGCGCTGGAGCAGCACATCCGCTATTTGGCTGAGATTTTGGTTGACGAGCGGGTCAGCGTGTACATCCGTCTGTTGGAGCTAGGCATCAAACGCGCCTACTTTATGGGCTTTGTCATCAACGACAGCCGCGAGCGACTGGCTTGCACTGTCGAGATCCTGCAGATGAATGTCGACATCCGCCAGCGACGCGGCGCGCCGTATCCACTGGCGGGGAAGACGGCTTTGCAGGCTTTGCATGCGCGGCACGCGACGCTCGCCTGGGACGCCCCTGTCTGTGGCGTGATGCGCGTCTAGCCGCCTACAACTCGCGCGGGTACGAAGTCAGCACATCGATGCCGTCTTCGGTGACCACCACATTGTCTTCGATGCGCACGCCGCCGATGCCGGGGATGTAAACGCCCGGCTCGATTGTGAAGACCATGCCCGGTTCGAGCCGTTGTTTGTTGCCCGCCACGATATTGGGCAGCTCGTGCACGCTCAGCCCCAAACCGTGCCCCAGGCGATGAATGAAGTAATCGCCCAGGCCGGCCGCTTCGATGACTTCTCGCGCCGCGCGGTCGACAGCTTCGCAGCTGACGCCGGGCTTGGCAAATTGGCGGGCTGCCCGGTTCGCGCCATAGACAGCCTCAGCCATGGCGCGCATCTGTGGAGTTGGCTCGCCTGCCCAGAAAGTGCGGGTGATATCAGCGGGGTATTCTTCATAGCGCGCGCCGAAGTCGATGAGCAGAAATTCGCTTTCGCCCCAAACGCGGTCGCCGGTGTTGCCATGGGGCAAGCCGCTCTTTTCGCCTGTCAGCACGAGCAGGAATGCCAAGCCTTGCGCCCCGCGCTCAAGCATCTCCGCGGACAGCCGGTCGGCGATCTGCCGCTCGGTCAAGCCCGGTCTTGCCCAAGCCATGGTCGCCTTGAGCGCCGCTTCGCTGATGTCGATGGCTCGCTGCATCTTGGCGATCTCTTGTGGCGCTTTGCGCGCGCGAATGTTGAGGAACAGCTCGCCAATATCCCGTGTCGCCGCTGCTCGCAAGCCGGCTTTTTCCAGCGCTCGCCACTCGAAGTAGCGTAAGGTTTCGCCATCCAGCGCGCAGCTCGCGCCAGCGCCCGCCAGCGCCGTCACAGCTTCGGCAAATGCGCCCTGATAGCCGCTTTGGTCGCTCCACATGAAGCGCCGCGCTTCCAGATCTGGGCGGGCCTCCAGCTTGGTCGCTTCCAACTCGGGAATGATGAACGACAATCCCTGCCGACTGTACAAGCCCAGGATGGGCCGTTCCGACAAGTGGAAGCGCAAACCAGTGAAATACGCCATATTTTCGCCGGGCACAAAGCCGACTAGATCCGCGCCGCTTTGCTCCAGCAGGGCATCCAGCCGCGCCAGGTAATCAATGTTCATGCCGCTGCTCCGTCCACTTGGCCTTCGTCTGGCAGATTTGACCACAGCGAGCGCCAAGGGTCAAACCCGCGACCTGTGCCGCCGCCGCAAACTGTGGTCAAATCCTAGCGCAGAGTCTGTCGGTCAAGGACGATACGATGCGCAGTTCTCGCTTGATTCATATCGTCAACTGCCATGCCGAAGGCGAGGTCGGCAATGTCATTGTGGGTGGCGTGCCCGCTCCGCCCGGCGAGACGCTCTGGCAGCAAGCGCGCTTCATCGCCAGCGACGATTCTCTGCGGCAATTTGTGCTGAACGAGCCGCGTGGTGGCGTTTTCAAGCATATCAGCCTGCTGGTGCCGCCGAAGAAAGCCGGCGCTGCCTGGGGTTTCATCGTCATGGAACCCGAGCATACGCCACCTATGTCGGGCTCCAATTCCATCTGCGTCGCCACCGTCTTGCTGGATACAGGCTTGGTCGCCATGCGCGAGCCAGAAACACGTTTCATGCTGGAAGCGCCCGGCGGCTTGGTGGCGGTGCGCGCTTTTTGCAAGGCTGGCAAAGCGCACAGCATCGAGATCGAGAATCTGCCCGCCTATGTCGACAAGCTGGATGCCAAATTGGAACTGGCTGGGCGAGGCACATTGACTGTCGATGTCGCCTATGGCGGCGACAGCTTCGTGCTGGTCGATGCGCGCGCATTGGGTTTTGCCCTCGTGCCCGACGAAGCCGCCGACCTGGCTGGCTTGGGCGCGCAGATCACCGCGGCCGCCAATGAGCAGATTGGCTTCCAGCACCCCATACACAGCGACTGGGATGCCATCTCGTTCTGCCAATTCACCTGCCCGGTCGAACCCGTCCATGGCGGGCTGAGCGGACGTAACACGGTCGCTATCGACCCAGGCAAGCTGGACCGCTCGCCCTGTGGAACAGGCTGCTGCGCGCGGATGGCGGCGCTGTATGCGCGGGGCCAGCTGAAAATCGGCGAGCGCTTCGTGGGCAGGTCAATCATCGGCTCGCGCTTTGATTGCCGGCTTTTGCGTGAAACGACTGTGGGCGGGCGAAAGGCTGTTTTGCCAACTGTGCGCGGGCGCGCCTGGATTACGGGCACACAGCAACTGATGCTGGACCCCGCTGATCCCTGGCCCCTGGGTTATCGTTTGTCCGATACCTGGGGCGCGCCAGTCAAACGCGCTTGAAGCCAGACGGTCATTTTCCCACTGCCTGCGGGCGCTTAAAGCAGATTGGGCGGGATTCCCAGCCTGCGGAAAGAATCAGCCGCGGCCTGCAGATGGGCTTTGCCACCGCGCAGCGATATCTGCAAGTGGCCTGGCACCAGCGCGTCGAAGTCGTGCCGCTCCATTTTGAACATGCTGTTGGCGTAGGCATCGATACGACAGTCGTGGATATTTTGCCACAAGACCTTGCCACCCCAGAAAACCAGATCCGCGCCCAGCAGGTAGCTGCGGTCGCCCCCGCGCATCAGGAAGCTGAGGTGGCCATCGCAGTGTCCGGGCGTATCAAATGTTTCCAGCTGCAAGTTGCCGACTGTGACGACATCGCCTTCATGCAGCTCGACATCGACAGGGCAGGGCGGCAGCGCATAATCGTCCGGATAGAAGTTGGCGGCTTTGGCGACATCCAGCGCGACCGCTTTTTCGTCGCCGGCGCGGATGGCTGGCGCAGCGATCGCCGAAGCATAGACTTCTGCATCCAGACGCTGCTGGGCTTCGGCTGCGGCGCCAATATGGTCGCAGTGATAATGCGTCAGGATCAACTTGCGGATCTTGCGCGGGTCTAAGCCATCGCCGCGGATATTGTCCAAAATCGTGTCGAAGTCGCCCGGCGCCCCCAGTCCAGGATCAATCAGCGCCAGCTCGCCCCCGCTGTTGAGCACAAAGACATGACAGTCCAGAGGCCCGGACAGCCCAAATCCAAAATAACCGCCGCCCACCACATGCAAATCGCTTGTCAGTTTCATGGTCGCTGCCCCATCTTGCGCTTCTTATGACAATAGACCGTATCAACCACCGTTCGTCAAGCGAAATGCCGCCTCTGCATTGGACAATCGCCCCATCAGACTCGAGAGTGGTGATTTTGGTGGATACGCATTGCTTTGCCCCCCACCCCAAACCCCTCACCCAAACATGAGGGAGGGGCTAGCATGCTGCGGAGGCGCTGGCAAAACCCCTTCCCTCGTTCGGGAGGCAAGGGGCCGAGAGATGGGGGCTTGGTTGCCAGAGCCACGCATTCACCACACCCAGACTCCGCGCATTTTGGCAGGCGTGGGGGTTTTCGCTATACTTTCCACTCGGTGATGACGTAGCTCATGACGATGTTTGAATGGGCAAAAAACGAACCTTGCGGGAAGGGCAGATGATGAGCGAAGCGAGAACATATCCTGACTGGATGGGCAAGATGCGCGGGCTGTATGCCGATGAGCTGCAAGAGTTTCTGAATGGTCCAGTGGTCGCCCGCATCGCTACTGTCGACAGCCAAGGCGATCCCTATGTCACGCCCGTCTGGCAAGAATGGGACGGCGCGGCCATGTGGGTCATCCCGCGGGCAAAGACGATCTTCGCCAAGCACCTCCTTCGCTTCCCGCGCTGTTCGGTTTCTTGCGCCAAAGACAGCAGCCCCTATACGCGCGTGCTCTTTCGGGGCGGCGCAGAGATTGTCGAGGGACCCGCGCTGATGCATGGCGAATGGCTGGAGATCGCCCGGCGCATGGCTGTGCGTTATCTGGGCGAGCGCGGACCCGAATACCTCGAGCCCTCGCGTCCGCGCCCCCGTTACCTGGTCAAGATCGTGCCCGAAAAGACGATTTCTTGGGAAGGCGTCGAGTGGGCGGCGAAGTACCTGGATGACTAGCCGCTGGACCAAGCGCTGGCGGCTGCGCAAGTTCGTGGCTGACTATGGCGTCTATATCGCGCTGACGATCCTGATGCTGGCGGCGGCGCTGTTGACCCCCAAGCTCTTCGCGGTCGATACCATCGCTGTCGTCATGCGCCAGGCATCGCAGTTGGGCATCGTAGCTATCGGGCAGACTCTGGTGCTGCTGGTGGCTGGCTTGGATCTGTCGGTCGGCGGCATATTCATCATGACATCAGTTGTTGTGGCAGAAGTCGGCAACGGCCGCGACGAAATGATTGCCCCAGCCATCTTATCCGCGCTGGCATTGGGCGCGCTGGTGGGCTTGGGCAATGGCTTGCTGGTGACGAAGCGGCGTGTCCCGCCCTTTGTCGCCACGCTGGGTATGCTGGTGCTGGTCAAAGGCGCGACGCAAGCCTACACGCGCGGTGTGCCGGGCGGTTTCGTGCCCGAGGCGCTGGGCATCGTGAACCAGTCGTGGTTTGTGCTGTCTGTGCCGCTGGCGCTGTGGCTGGGGTTGAACGCGCTCTTCATTTTCGTGCTGCGCGGCACAAGCTATGGACGGCGGGTCTATGCTGTGGGCAGCAATATCGAGGCGGCGCGCTTGTCGGGCATTCCTGTTGACGCGATCCGCATCTCCGTCTATGTGCTGGGCAGCCTCTTCGCGGTGGTCTCTGGCGTCGTGTTGACGGGCTATGTGCTGTATGTCGATCGGTTCATCGGCAGCGGGCTGGACCTGGATTCAATCGCGGCGGCGGTGGTGGGCGGCACAGCGTTTATCGGTGGGCGCGGCGGCTTGCTGGGCACGATCGCTGGCGTGCTCATTATCCAGATCCTCAGCACGATGGTCGTGCTGCTGGGCTTGGATGTCGAAGTGCAGTTCATCATCAAGGGCTTGGTCATCCTGGGCGCGGTTATGCTCTACAGCGTCGCTGCGCCTGAATCATGACCGGTCGAGCGCGCATCTCGGCAGCTGATTCTGACTCGCAATCGTGGAAAGGGGCGGCATTATTGACAGCTTGCGCAATACAAGACGCACCATTGGCTACCGTTAGGAATAAGGAAGGAAGAGATCATGAAGAAGCTGTTGAGCCGGCTGCTGGCAATCTCGCTGGCGCTTGTCGTTGGCGCGGTTTCGCTGGCGCAAGATGATGAGATGAGCGGCATGAGCTTTGATTTTAGCGACGAGCAGATCGCCGCCTCGCCCTATTTGCAAAGTGTGCTTTCTCGCCTCGACCAAAGCTATGACACCAGCGAGTTCGCTACGGAAGGTCCTTATCGCATCGCCTTCGCGGCGCAAGGCACGAGCAATGCCTGGTCGGCATTGATGGATGCGCATGCCTACTGGTATGTCGAACAGCTAGGCGAGGATGTCGTCAGCGAGCTGCTGTATGGCGATGCCCAAGCCAGCGCCGATATCCAGGTGCCCCAGGTCGAAGACTTGCTGGCGCAAGAGCCAGATGCGTTGATTTTGACGCCCATGGGCGCGGCGGCGCTTTCGGCTCCGGTCGAGCGCGCCATGATGCAGGGCGTGCCGGTGGTCTTGTGCGCCAGCGCTGTCGAGACCGACAATTTCGTCACCGAGGTCGGCACGAATCTATGGGTGGTCGGCGCGAGCCTGGCGCAGTATGTCGTCGACCAACTGGATGGCGAGGGCAATATCGTCATCATGACGGGCATCCCCGGCGTCACTACATCGGACATCATGGAAGAAGGCGCGGATGCCGTCTTCGCCGCCAACCCGGGCATCAATGTGTTGGACAAACAGCCTGGCTTCTGGTCGCCCGCCGACGCCAAAGGCATTATGGAAACCTGGCTGGTGCAGTATGGCGATGACATAGACGCGATCTGGTCGGGCGGCGCGCAGATGTCGCAGGGCATCATCAGCGCCTATCTGGATGCTGGCATGGCTATACCGCCCATCGGTGGCGGCGAGTGGCAGAATGGCTTCCTGCGCCTGGCGCTGGAGCACGACATCAACTACCTCGCCTGGCAATATCCCAACGCCATGATTACCATGTGCATCGATGCCGCCTTGCAGATTTTGGCTGGCGAGCCAGTCCCGCGCTTCATCGACTTCTCGGGCGTCATCCCCAACAGCGAGCCTTTCACCGATGTTGAGGGCGCGGACTACTTCCGCGAAGACTGGAGCGATGATGTGCATGGTCCTATCACCATGCCCGACGAGAAGCTGGACGAGCTGGGCTTCAAGGTCATGGACGCCAGCGGCTAGCGCGACCGTCCGCTAAAGCGACGCGCCGGCGGGGTGTATGAGCGAACCCATTCTGGAGATGCGCGGCATTTCTAAGTCCTTCGCTGGCGTGCGGGCGCTGCGCGATGTGTCTTTTCGCTGCCAAGCGGGCTTGGTCTATGGACTGGTTGGCGAAAATGGCGCTGGCAAATCCACCCTGATGAAGATCCTGGCTGGCGCATACAAAGCCGATGCCGGCGCGATCATCTACAAGGGACGGCCTCGTCATGCCGCCTCGACCGGCGAAATCATCGCCAGTGGCATCAGCATCATCTATCAAGAATTGGCGCTGGTGCCACAGATGTCCGCCGCGGAAAATATCTTCTTGGGCCGCGAGCCACGCAATGCTATAGGCATCCTCGACCTCGGGCAGTTGCATGCCCGCTCTCAGGAATTGCTGTCGCGACTCGGCGTGGCGCTGGATACCCGCTTGCCGGTGGGCGAGCTGACAATCGCCCAACAGCAGTTGGTGGAAATCGCCAAGGCGCTTTCGCAAGACGCCGACTTGATCGTCATGGACGAGCCTTCGGCGATCTTGGCTGGCAGCGAGCTCGACCAGCTCTTTGACATCATCGCCGCCTTGAAAGCGCAGGGGGTGACCATCGTCTATATTTCGCATCGGCTGGAAGAAGTGTTTCGCATCGCCGATGAAGTCACTGTGCTGAAAGATGGCGAAGTGGTCGACAGCCGCCCGATCGGACAATTGGACCGCCACACGCTGGTCAGGTCGATGGTCGGGCGCTCGCTGGACGAGGTCTTTCCGCAGACCGACCACGAACAAGGCGATTTGGTGCTGGCTGCTGAAGATATCGCGACCGACACCATCCTCGACGGCGTCAGTTTGCGGCTGCATGCCGGCGAGATCTTGGGCATCGCTGGCATGGTGGGCAGCGGACGCACAGAATTGGCGCGCGCGCTGTTTGGCGCCGACCCCTTGACGCGTGGCGAAGTGCGGCTGGCGGGCAAGTCGCTGCAGTGGCAGACGCCCTCGCAAGCCATTCGCGCCGGGGTCGCGTTGGTGCCCGAAGACCGCAAGTCGCAGGGTCTGTTTACCGCGCTGTCTGTGCGCAACAACATAACGATTTCTATCCTGTCGCGCATCAGCCGGCTGGGCATCTTGCGCCGCGGCCAAGAAGACAAGGTCGTGTCTGCCGCGCGGCAACGGTTGTCCATCGTCATGACTTCGCCAGAGCAAGAGACGCAAACCCTCAGCGGTGGCAATCAGCAGAAGGTCGTGCTGGCGAAGTGGCTGGAAACCGCGCCAGCTGTCATCATCCTGGACGAGCCCACGCGCGGCGTCGATGTCGGCGCAAAGTTCGAAATCTACAAGTTGATGCGCCAGCTCAACGACCGCGGCCTCGCCATCATCATGATTTCGTCCGAATTGCCCGAGATTATCGGCATGAGCGACCGCATCCTGGTCATGAACGGTGGTCGGGTGGCTGGCGAGCTGGCGGGCGAAGCTGTCGATGAAGAGCGAATTATCAAGCTGGCGACCCTGGGCGGCGCAGAGGCGCAATCGGCATGAATGGGCTGGGTGGCATCATGAGCGGGCAGCCACAAGCGCGCGCTCGCTTCCTGCGGCGCAACGGGCATGTCATCATGGTCTATGCCTTCATATTACTGCTGGTTGCTATCGGCGCGACGCAATCCGAACGTTTTTTAACCGAGCGCAACCTGGCCAATGTGGCGCGTCAATCGGCATTTCTGGGCATTGTCGCGCTGGGGCAGATGCTGGTCATTCTGACAGCGGGCATCGACTTGTCGGTTGGCTCGCTGGTCAAGGTGTCTATCCTCGTTTCCGCCATTGTGATGAATGGCGAAAGCGCCAATGTTGTGCCGGCTATCCTGGCGACGTTGGCGCTGGGCGCGCTGGTCGGGCTGATTCATGGCTTTCTCATCAACGAACTGCGCATCGCGCCGTTTATCGTCACCTTGGCGTCGCTGGTGATCTTGAAAGGCATCGGGCTGACGATTTCGTCATCGCCAGTTGGCAAAGCCAGCCGCGAAGTCATGATGTTTTATGTGCAAACGGTGGGTCCGCTGCCGGTTATCGCGCTGATGTTCTTTGCGCTGGCGCTCTTGACCATGCTGCTGCTGCGCTATACGGTGTTTGGCAAGCATCTGGTGGCGGTGGGCGGCAGTGTCGAGGTGGCGCGGCTGTCGGGCGTGCCGATCAAGCGGACGCGCTATGGCGTGTATGTCATTTGCAGCCTGACAGCGGCGCTTACTGGTTTGCTGTGGCTGTCGCGCATGGGCGTCGGCGACCCGGCGATTGGCGATGGCATCGAGCTGCAAGCCATCACGGCGGTCATCATCGGCGGCACCAGCCTCTTTGGCGGGCGCGCCAGTGTGCTGGGCACCTTGGGCGGCGTGCTGCTGCTGGGCATCACCGCCAACCTGTTGGTGATGCTGGGCGTGAGTCAATTCATTCAGGGGCTGATCCAGGGCCTCATCATCGTGGCGGCTGTGGCGCTCTACAAGCAGGAAGGCGATTGACAGCGATGGCGCGTCCCAATCGACCGACAGCGCAGACGCTGCAGCCGAGTTTGATCCGCAAATTGGCGAATGCCGCCATGCATCGCGCTGATGTCATCCCGCTATGGTTTGGCGAGCCCGACCAGCCGACGCCCGCTTTTATTCGCGCGGCCGCCAAAGACGCCATCGACGCCGGACAGACCTTCTACCAGCCCAACCTGGGCATCCCGCCGCTGCGAGAGGCGCTCGCCAATTATATGAACGACCTCTATGGTCTGCGCTTGACCGCTGACAATATCGGCGTAACTCCCTCGGGCATGACGGCGCTGTCGCTGGCTTTGCAGTGCGTCGTGGCTGGTGGAGACACTGTGCTCCTGCCCTCGCCGGTTTGGCCCAACCTGCCAGCCGCCGCCGAGATCCTGGGCGCGCAGGTGATTCGCGTCTCGTTGCGCCCGCGCGACAACGCCTGGCGGCTTGATCTGGATGAGCTCTTTGCAGCCGCGCAGCCCAACACCAGCGCCCTGCTGCTTAACTCGCCCAACAACCCGACCGGCTGGATGCTGGAGGATGCCGAACAGCAGCGTATCCTCGACTTTTGCCGCGAACGGGACATCTGGCTGATCGCCGATGAAGTCTATGCGCGCATCATCTATGACCGGGCGGTTGCGCCCAGCTTTGCTGACAAAGTCAACGAAGACGACAAATACTTGATCGTCAACAGCTTTTCCAAATCCTGGGCGATGACAGGCTGGCGATTGGGCTGGCTGACTGCCCCCCGCTCTTTGATAAAGACGCTGGAGATGGTCTCCGAGTTCAGCTTCTCGTGCGTATTCGCGCCCACGCAGATCGCCGGGATCGCCGCCCTGCGCGATGGCGAGCCGTTTCTGCGCGAGTCGCTGCTGCGTTATCGCGCCGCGCATGACCTGGTGGCAGAGGCATTTGCCGGGTTGCCCCGCGTCGTTTGCCCATTGCCCAACGGCACGTTTTATGTGTTTTTCGCTGTAGATGGCGTGTCGGACAGCTATGGCTTCGCGCGGCGGCTGCTGCTCGAATGCGGCGTCGGCTTGGCACCCGGCGCGGCTTTTGGACCACAGGGCGAAGGCTACCTGCGCCTGTGCTATGCCGCGGAATTGCCCGTGTTGGAACGCGCGCTGGAACAGATGCGGCCGCTGCTGCGTTAATCATCCCAAGCCGCAAAGAGCAGGCGCAGCCAATTACCGTGCAATATATCCGCGATATCGTCCGCTGTGTATCCGCGCTCAGCCAATTTGCCCGGCAGCCGTTGGAAGTCGGCGATGGTGTCCAGATCGCAGGGAGATTGCTCGCGTCCGAAGCCGCCGTCCAGATCGCTGCCAATCGCGGCATGTTTGCTGTTGCCCGCCAGTTGGCAGATATGGTCGATGTGATCAATCACTGTGTCGATGACGACAGTTTGATTGCTTTCGCCGCGCGTGAAGCCCGGCTGCAGCATCCACACATCAAAAGCCGCGCCGACCACGCCACCGCGCCCGATGATGAACTGTAGCTGCTCATCGCTGAATTGCCGCTGATGAGGCGCTAGCGCCCGGCAATTGTTGTGGCTGGCCAGCAGCGGGCCTTCATAGCGTTTCGCGGCTTCCCAAAATGCCTGGTCGCTCAGGTGCGTCATGTCCAGCAGGATGCCCAGGCGCGTCATCTCGCGCAGCAAAGGCGCGCCCAGCTCGGTCAGTCCGAGTTCAGTGCCAGTGCCGCCAGCATACCGGCCTGGACCGTAGTGCGTCGGTCCCAACAGCCGCAGGCCGGCCTCGCGCCAAGCCGCCAACTGGTCTGGCTTGCGGATCGGGTCTGCGCCTTCCATAGCGATGACAAAGCCCAATGGCGGCGCTGTGGCTTGGTCTGCGCCCGCTGCTTCCCAGGCATCCCATTCGGCAATATGCGCGCGCAGGCTCGCGGCGTTTTCAATGATGCGCGCATGTCCAGCGAGCTCCAGCCCGCGGTAATACGCCAGCTGCCCCTGCGCTATTCCATATGCTTGCGCCTGCGATTCAAAATCTAGGTGCGCGACCTTGCGGCTCGTCGAACGCGCCAATAATGTCGCAAAACACAGCCCGACCCGCCCACGCCGCATCTCTGGCAACGCCACTGTGTTCGCGGCGCGCCCCTTGCCCGGCAGGCCAGCTTCGTTGGCGCGGATGGTATAAGCCGATTGCCGCAGATCGCGATTCCACTGCAGCGCATTCCAAGACAGATCGAGGTGACCATCTACAATCAGCATAGAATCCCCCCGGTTTTCCCGGGTTTCACCAGACCAACCCCCGCGCGGCCACATCCCACACTTGCTCAATCATGCCGCCGCGCACGCCATAGAGCCGATTGTGCAGATTGCTCACGACACAGGCGTGGACGGGAATGATATGCAGGATATCGCCCACAGCGGGTTTGGTCGCGCAGGCGCTGAAATCGACATAGCCATGCTCTTCGTTGACCTGGTGCAAGCGCGCATCAGGAAACTCTTCTAGGTAGCCAAAAAGCCCGCCGACTGTTTCTGAATGAATCGCCTTGCTGCCGGCATCCAGGATAACGCGGCTGGCTTCGTTGGCGCTGACGATTGTGGCTCGCACGCGCATGGCGCAATGTTCAAATGTCGTATAGCCTTGGCTGACGCTGTTCCAGTCATAAAACACATAAGTGCCGACGCGCATTTCGGTCAGCTCGGGCAGCAGATGCGCCTCGCGGACCGCTCCGCTGCCACCGCCGCTGATGATCGTGGCGGGGATGCCAGCCGCTGCCAGCCGCTCCAATGTTTCCAGCAGGCGCGGGCGGATGGCGGCATTGGACGGGTAGATCATCAAGCCCGCGAAGCCCAGATTGGCTGTAGCGGAGATCTGCTGCGCGAGCGTCAGCGCGTCGACCGGCGTGGCGCCCGTGCGCTTGCCCAGCGAGACCAGCTCAACCAGCGCCTTGATATGCGCCCCGGCTTTCTGCGCCGCTGCGGCGATGCCATCGACCACGGCGCGGCTGTCGACCGTCACGCTGATATCGGCAGTCCGCGCCAATTCCGCCAGGCGCTTCGTTTTCCGCGCGCCCACGATATTGTAGGGGATCTGGATATCGCGGAAGCCGGCCGCGGCGAAGACCTCTGCCTCGCTGACCTTTTGGCAGGCGATGCCGACCGCCCCAGCCGCCAGCTGCCGACGCGCGATATCGGGAATCTTGTGCGTTTTAATGTGCGGGCGAAAAGCCAAGCCCAACTGGTCGCAGCGAGCCTGCATCTGCGCGATATTGCGCTCCATGATGTCCATGTCGATGAGCACGCTCGGCGTTTCCAGCGTATCGATGGGCTCGCCTTGCATAGGCACAGCTCCTTCTTTCTACCCGCGCCGCCGGCTGTTTGGCAGAAGGCAAAACGCGCGCAAGCCTGCTGTCACAGAAGCAGAGCCAAGCAAGTTATGCGCTTCTGCTATGACCATTTCGCCTCCCCGCCCAAGCCCCTCCCCAAAAAATGCGGGAGGGGCTTTAATGCGCCATAGTCGCTTGACAAGCCCCTCTTCTCTCGTTCGGGGGGATGGGGGGGCGCGGCCGTTTACCAGCCACGCTTGCCCAAGATCACCTCATCCGGCGTCACATTGATGCCGACCATCGCTTCGCCCAGGTTGCGGCTGACATCCGCCAGGATCTGCGCGTCTTGGAAGTGCGTGACCGCTTTGACGATGGCTTTGGCGCGTTGAGCCGGGTTGCCGCTTTTGAAGATGCCGCTGCCCACGAAGACGCCGTCCACGCCTAGCTGCATCATCAGCGCGGCATCGGCGGGCGTGGCCACGCCACCAGCGGCGAAGTTGACCACCGGCAGCCGCCCCAGCATAGCTGTCTCTTTGACCAAGCTGTAGGGCGCGCGAATCTCTTTGGCGTAGGTATAGAGCTCGTTTTCGTCCATGCAGCTGATGCGGCGGATTTCGCCATTGACAGCGCGGGCGTGGCGGACGGCTTCGACGACATCGCCGGTGCCAGCCTCGCCTTTGGTGCGCATCATAGCCGCGCCCTCGTTGATGCGGCGCAGCGCCTCGCCCAAGTTGCGGCAGCCGCATACGAATGGCACAGAAAAACGCCACTTGTTGATGTGATGCTCTTCATCGGCGGGAGTCAGCACTTCACTCTCGTCGATATAGTCGACGCCCAGCGCCTCAAGGATCTGCGCCTCGACAAAGTGTCCGATGCGCGCTTTTGCCATGACAGGGATAGACACGGCGTTGATGATGCCTTCGATCATGTCGGGGTCGCTCATGCGCGCCACGCCGCCCTGCACACGGATATCGGCGGGCACTCGCTCCAGCGCCATGACCGCCGCCGCCCCGGCATCTTCGGCGACTTTGGCTTGCTCGGGGGTGACCACATCCATAATCACGCCACCCTTGAGCATCTGTGCCAAGCCGCGCTTCACTTTGTCTGTGCCGGTCGCATTTGGATTCGGTTGCTGACCATTGGTCGCCATGTCCTCACCTCACTTCTATTCTCGCGCTGGCTTCCATGCTACTATACGCTAGTCAAACCAGTTCTGTCCATTGCAGTCCAATTATAGAGTCTGGGGCTGGGGTGGGCAATAATGGCTGCGTTGCCATGCCAGTGCCGGGGCTTAAAGCCAGCTATGCGCGCCATCCGCATCGAGACCATCCAGCCGCATCATGCCGTTGCCCTCGCCCAGCTGCAGCGGGATTGCTTCCCTACGCTTGCAGAAAGCGAATTGATGAATGAGCGGCATTTTCGCAGGCATTGCCGGCTCTTTCCCGAGGGCAATTTTGTCGCGCTGGCGGGCGAGCGGGTCATCGGCTTGGGCTCTGGCTTTTTGACCGATTTCGACTTTGACGACGCCCAGCACAACTTCCAGGAGATCATCGCCGGCGGCTGGTACAGTCATCACGACCCGGCGGGCGATTGGTATTATGGCGGTGACATCAGCGTGCATCCTGATTATCGGCGGCGCGGCGTTGGCTCGCGGCTGTATGCGGCGCGCAAAGACATCGTCCAGCGGCTCAACCGGCGCGGCATCGTGGCGGGCGGCTTGATTCCTGGCTTTGCGGCGCACAAACGCGCCATGAGCCCGCAAGAGTATGTCGACAAGGTGAGGCAGGGACAACTGCGCGACAGCACGTTGTCATTCCAGCTGGGGCGCGGTTTCGTCGTGCGCGGGCTGCTGCGCGACTATATCGAGGACGAAGCCAGCGACAACTGGGCGACGCTGATTGTATGGCGCAACCCGGCCTATCGCGCTGTCTAGCGTGGGCGACTTATCGCCTCGTCCCTGCCAAGGCTTGTCCGCCAAAGCACGCGCGCGGCCATCAAGCTGCCGGCGATATTCGCGCCGATATCCAGCCAAGACGCATGGCGGTCGGGCGTATAGGCTTGCGCCAGTTCGGTGAGGCAGCCCAGCGCGAGCGAAATCATCGCTGCTGCGAGCACACTGCTTTGCGGGCTGAAGCGCGCCACAAGCGCCCATGACCACAGGCTGCAAGTGAAGGCGAAGGCGGTCAAATGCACCGCGCCGAACGCCAACTCGCGCCATAGGGTCTGTTCGCCTTCGGGGATGCCGAGATCAAGCAGCGGGTCGGCTCCGGGCTGGAGCAGCAGCAGGCAGAGCAGCGCCGTCCAGCCCAGCGCCAGGCAGACGCGCAGCATCAGCGCCAACCACTTAGGCATCAGCAGTCCGCCGCCACCACCAGCCAGCCGTTTTGCGTCCGCCATATTTCATTTTTTCATCCAGCCACAGCGCCAGCCGCCGCCAGCGATTGCCCAGCATCCAGCCCAGGAGTCGGTTGAACGGCTTGCTGAAGTCTTTGTTGTAGGGGCAGACGCGGATGCAAATCGAACAATCGGTGCCTTGATTCGCCCAAAACTGGAAGCAGCGCCGGGCATCAATCGTCCATTTTTTGACGCCCTTGAGGTGCGAGACGCTCTTGGGCTTTTCAAAAGTCGGCGCTCCGGCTGGAATCGCCTTGACAGGACAGCCATCGCTGCAGCGGCGGCAGATATTGCAGGTTTCTGTCACGCCGAAGTCGATGGGCTCGCCGGCCACCAGCGGCAGATCGGTGAAGATTTTGGCGATGCGCACGCGCGGACCAAATTGCGGGGTGATGAGCAAGCCGTGGCGCCCATATTGACCCAAGCCAGCTTGGATCGCTAGCGGGATCGACAGCGCCGTGTCGTTCAGGCTGGCGACAGCGCGGTAGCCAAGATTGCGGATATACTGCGCGACCGACAGCGCGCCGATGATATCGCGGCTGTAGCCTTGGCCGGTCGCCGCCCCGCTCAATGCCGATGGTTTCATGATCCATCTCGTTGACGATGACGACCACATGCGTCAAGCCATCAGGCAGGTCCATTTCTTTGTCGCGCAGCGACTGGCGGCTGTACCTGTGCGTATAGACCCAGCGTTCGTCAAATTCACAGATGCCCACTGCGTCGCAGCCCAGGAAAGCCGCGGCGCGCTTCAGTTCGGCGCTGTGCTGCTCGGGCGGGGCGACCTGCTGCCGCGTCGCGCCTTCGCGGAACATGGTATAGCTGTCCAGGAAGCCTTCTTTGCGGTCGTCGGAAAGTTCCAGCAGGTCGGCGGTGAAATCGGCGATGTACCAAGCGGCGTTGCGCAGGGCATAATCGCGATGTTGAAAGCCCTCGACCTTGCGGAATTGCGCGAGGTCGGTGAAATAGGAGTCGAAGAATTTCTGCGCCCGCGGCGACCGCACTTCATCGTCCCAGACAGCGCGGTTGAACATGTCGTATTTCTGGTTGAACCGTTTGAATTCGTCTGTGACAACAAAGCCCGTTTTGGCATTGAGCGGCTGGCGGGCACCGCCGGCGATGGTGGGAATCTGGTCGGGAGCGAGCAAGGCCTCTGCCATTCGCAGCCTCAGCGATCCAATACCGTCGCGCTGGTCTCGCGCCAGCTTGCTGTGACCGCCTGCCCAATAGAAAAAGCGGCTTTGGGCGGATCGTCTATATTCTGCACGCGCGCCACCAGCTCGCCAGCCTCGCCGATTTGCAGGGTGAAGCGCGTATCTGTGCCGATGTACTGGCTGTCGACCAACTTGGCGGGAAGCGATGTCATGCCGGGACCTGCGGGCTCCGCGCTGGCGCGGCTGATGCTGATGCGCTCGGGACGAATCGCCACCAGCACGGGGCCGGCGGCTGCTGACAAGGTATCGGAAAGCCGGGCGCGGATGACGGCGTCGTTCATCAATTTGACCACGCCAAAGCCAGCTTGTTCGCGCTCCAGCAAGGCGCCATCGACAAAATTGGTCTCGCCGATGAAGTCGGCTACGAAGTGCGTGCCCGGTCGCTCGTAGATTTCTTTGGGGCTGCCGACTTGCAGCATTTTGCCTTGGCTCATCACAGCGATGCGGTCGGCCATGGTGATGGCTTCTTCCTGGTCGTGCGTGACATAAATGAATGTGATGCCCACATCCCGCTGCAGCGCCTTAAGTTCGACCTGCATATTCTTGCGCAGCTTCAAATCCAGCGCGCCCAGCGGCTCGTCCAGCAGCAGCACAGCCGGCTGTTTGACCAGCGCCCGCGCCAGCGCCACCCGCTGTTGCTGCCCGCCCGAAAGCTGATGCGGCTTGCGCCCGCCCACGCCCGGCAAGCGAACTTGCTCCAACGATTCCAGCGCGCGCTTCTGGGCATCTTTTTTCTCGACGCCTTCCATCTGCAAGCCAAACATGATGTTCTGCTCGACAGTCAGATGGGGGAAGAGCGCATAATCCTGAAAGACTGTGTTGACGGGACGGTGGTAAGCCGGGATGCCTTGCATAGCGCGCCCGCGAATCAAGACGCGGCCGGCTGTAGGCTGTTCAAAGCCAGCTATCAAACGCAGGGTAGTCGTCTTGCCACAACCGCTGGGTCCAAGCAGCGCGAAAAACTCGCCATCGGCGATCTGCACGCTGACATGGTCAACCGCCCGCACGCGCCGCCCGCCCGATTCAAAGTCTTTGACGACATCGATGAGCTCGACATCAAGGCTGGACATGTCGCGCCTATTCCCTTCACCCGCTCATCAGCGAGAAGCGAAGATCTCACCGACCAAGTCCGTTTTCGCAATCTTGCATCAAAACCCCAAATCCGCCATTGCCTGCTCCCCTCCCTGATGATTCGGGGAGGGGTTGGGGGGGGGGGGCAGACCGCCTACGCGCCGAGGAAGATGAGCAGTTCGTCCCAGGCATCGTTGATCAGCTGCTCGGCTTCAGCGCCTTTGTCGATGATGACGAAGAGGCTCGCCATCTGGTCGGCTGGCGGGAAGACGGTCGGGTCATTGAGGATCTCTTCGTCAATATAGCCCGAATCGATCGAGGCTTGGTTGGGCGAGGCGTACCAGATGTAGTTCGTCAAGTCCGCGCCGACCTTGGCATCGAGGATGTAGTCCATAAAGACCATCGCCAGCTCGGGGTTGGGCGCATCGACTGGGATGGCCATATTGTCGAACCAGACATTGCCCACGCCGCCGGGCAAGACATAGGCATAATCCTCGCATTCGCAGTCCCACTGAATCTGCGAAATGTCGCCGCTGTATTCGACCGCCGCATCGACTTCGCCGCGTTCGAGCAGCACCTGCCCGTCATCGGCGGCGACTGTCACGACATTGCCGCCATGCTCAAGGAGATAATCGCGCGCTTCGTTGATTTCGCCGCTGTCAGTCGTGTTGGGGTCATAGCCCAAAATCGCCAGCGCGATGCCAAACATAGCGTCGCGGTCGTCAATCCAGGCGATGTTGCCTGCGTGCGCCCAAATGTCGTCCCAGCTGTTGATGCCATCGGGGAAGGCATCGATGCGGTAGCCTACGCCCAAGGTGCCCCATTGATAGGGCAGGGAGTACATATTCTCGGGGTCGAAGGCGGGCGCGAGGAAGTCTTCGATGACATTGGCGACATTGGGGATCATCTCCAGGTCAATCGGGATGAGCAGCATTTCTTCCGCCATGCGCTGCACGGTGCCGCCGCTGGGCACGACCAGGTCATAGCCTGGGTTGCCCTGGCGGATGCGCGCCAGCATGGCTTCGTTGCTCTCGTAAATGTCATAATTGACGGTGACGCCGCAAGCCGCTTCGAAATTGGGCACTGTGTCTTCCGCGATATAGGTCGACCAGTTGAAGATGCTCAGCGTCTGCCCTGCATAGCCTTCTGGACAGCTCCAGTCCGCCATGTCATCTTGCGCGGCGGCCGGCATAAGCAGCAGAGCCGCCAGGATCAAAATCAGAAAGTGTTTCATGTCTGTCCTCCTCTAACGAGTATCAAAACGGACTAGCTTTGGGACGCGCCGCGCCCCTGCAATGCCAAAGAAATGCCGACCAGAAACGTACTTAATAGCATCATGATTGTCGAGATGGCGTTGACTTCGGGCGTGACAGTCAGCTTCAGCAAGCCATAGACAAAGACGGGCAGGGTGGTCGTGCCCACGCCAGAAGTGAAAAATGTAATGACAAAGTCGTCCAGAGACAAAGTAAATGCCAGCAGCGCGCCCGCGACCACGCCGGGCAAAATCAACGGAAAAGTGACGCGCCAGAAAGTCTGCCAGGGATTTGCGCCCAGGTCGCTCGCCGCTTCTTCCAGGGTCGGGTCCATATCCGCCAGCCGCGCCCGCACCACAATCGCCACATAAGAAATGTTGAAGGTTACATGCGCCATGATGATGGTATGGAAGCCGGGAAACATGCGCTCGCCACTGAGCAGGTGCATCCAGTCAAACGCCACCTTGAAAAAGATCGCCAGCGAGATAGCTTGTGTGATCTCTGGGATGACCACTGGCAAAAAGAGCAAGCCGTCCAGCAGCCGCTTGCCCGGGAAGCTGCCGCGCGCCATAGCCAGCGCGATCATGGCGCCCAGCACGGTGGCGATTGCTGTGGCGATCGTGCCCACGAACAGGCTGTTGCGAAAGGCGTTAAGCATAAGCTCGGTCGAAAACGCGCTTTCTGCGCCGACCACATTGTTGAGGATATTGCTGTACCATTGCAGCGTGAAGCCGGTGAACGAAGCGACTGATTTGCTCTGATTGAAAGAGAACAGCACCAGCACCAGGATGGGCGCCCACAGGAAGAAATAGGCGACAAGCGGGTTCAGCCACAAGCCCAGCCCGCCCAGCCGCTTGACGCGCCGGTTGCGCCGCAGCGCGCCTTCGTTGACCAGCGCCTGCGCCGACATCATGCCCCTGTCTGCCGCCGATTGCCGAATACATATACCAGCAGCGACAGCATCACCACGCCCATCATGACAATGGACAAAGCCGATCCCAGCGGCATATTGCCCGAGCCGCCGAACTGGTTGTTGATCAAGTTGCCGATCATGAGCCCCTTCGTGCCGCCCAGCAGGTCCGGCGTGACGAAAGCGCCCACCGATGGGATAAACACCAGCGCGCAGCCCGCCAGCACGCCGGGCATGGTCAATGGCAAGACGACGCGCAGAAATGTCCGCGTTTCATTCGCTCCCAGGTCGCGCGCGGCATCGACATACCGGAAGTTGAAGCGCTCTACCGACGCGAATATGGGCAGCACCATAAAAGGCAGAAATCCATATACCAAGCCCACCAGCACGGCGAATTGCGTGTTCAACAGCTGCAGGGGCTCGCTGATGATGCTCAGCGCGCGCAGGACACCGTTTATCGTGCCTTCGTCGCCCAGCAGTATGCGCCAGGCGTAAGTGCGGATGAGAAAATTCGTCCAAAATGGCAAGATGACCAGAAAGAGCGCGACCTGCTGGACGATGCGCCGCCGGCGGGTGCTGATGAAAAATGCCAGCGGATAGCCCACCAGCAGACAGATAACTGTCGTCAAGCCAGCCAAGCCAAGCGACCGCCACAAAATGATTGAAAAGACGCCAAAGGTGCGTTCATAATGTTGTAGGGTCAAGGGCAACTGCGCCACGCCGCCACGCCCCCGCGACATCAAACTGACGACCAGCACAATCACCAGCGGCAGCACAAAAAAGACCAGCAGCCACAGCGCCGTCGGCAATGCCAGCAGCGAGCCATCTTTCTGTGAGCGCCGAAACCGCCTGGAAATGATAAAAATAACCGCCTTTCCCGCCAGCGACTTGCTCTAGCCACACCCAGCATAGTAACTTATTGTAGAGACAAATGCCAAACAGCCAGCCAAACAGCCAGAATGAAGGGAGTGGTGAGTGCGTGGATATGGCAGCCAAGCCCCCCCCCATCCCCCGGCCCCTTGCCCCCAGAACGAGGGAAGGGGAGTTTTCCCTGCGCTTCCGCAGTATGGCAGCCCCTCTCTCATTTTGGGGGAGGGGTTTGGGGTGGGGGGCAAGCAAAGCGTATCCACCAAAATCACCACTCCCAGAATGAAATGATGCCAGCCATGCCAGCGCGCAAAACTGACCAGACAGCGCTGCGAGACGCCCTCGACCCGCGCGATGTCTTGCTTAGCTTACCGGGCATCGCGGTGATGAATACACAGCATTGGCACGCGGACTCTGCGGCGAGCGCAATCCGCGAGGCCTATAACATTCCCCGCGACACAGCATGCGCTGAATGCTTTGCCGCCGCCGACATCCTGGCGCACATTGATCGGTTCGCTCGCGGGCAGTTCGTCGCCATCCGCACCAGCGGGCCGGGCGCTGGGCAGGCAGTCGGCGTGGCGGCGACGATGCGCACAACCCGTCTGCCCACCGCGCCGGCGCTGCCCTGGAGCGAAGCGATCGGCGATTCGACGCTGGCTGCGCACGAGCCCGAAGGCGACTGGCTCTATGGCGCAGAAATGGCTGTGCGTCCCGATTATCGGCGCAAGGGCATAGGCACAGGCTTGTACCGCGTCCGCTTCGACCTGGCGCGTTCGCTCAACCTGCGCGGCTGGTATGCGGTCGGCATGCTCATGGGTTATCACAACTATGCCGACCACATGCATGTGCGCGAATATGGACAAAAAGTCATCGCCCGTGAGATAAAAGACCCGACTGTGACCATGCAGATGAATCGCGGCTTCCGCGCTGTGTCGGTGGTGACAGATTATGACGACGAACCGCAGGCTGGCGACGCGGGCGTGCTAATTGTCTGGGAAAATCCGGATCGATCTTAATGCTATCGCTCCACACTTCAGGAAAGGGCAAAGAAGCATGCCAAATGGAGAATACCATTCGGACGTTGACAATTATATCGTTGAGAAGTGGGAAGGCGGCCTTATCCTAGAATCGCCTCCTTGGCGCGTTGGGCATGACGTCTCGTATTTGAACACCGAGCTCGGTATCAGCACAGACTCAAGAGGGCGGGGATTATTCAGCGAAGCAGACTACCTCGCGCATCGAGAGCGTTTTTCTGAAGGGCAATTCATAGGCGACAGGCGGGCGGCGAATTTCGGCATTTGCGTCACGATGCGTACTTCACAACCGCCTACTGATGAAGCTGTACCATGGATAGAGGCTATCGGAGACAATAGCTTGGCTGCACACGTACCCGACGGCGACTGGCTCTACATTGTCCTTTTGGCAGTGCATCCCAGTTACCGTCGTCATGGCATGGCTAGCGCGCTTATTCGCGCGTGCCGTTCACTGGCTGTCGTCAAAAATATGCGCGGAATTTACGCTATTCCTCTCCTAACGGGTTACCATCGGTTTTCTGAGAAGATGGATGTCGAGGAATATGCAAGAAAAGTCATTTGGGGCGACCTAACGGATCCACTCGTATCCTTGTTTCTTAAGCGAGGCTTTTTCCAAAAATACGGCTTCCGCTACACAGTTACTGACTACTTCGCAGCAGATCGCGTTGCAAGCAGTGGTGTCTTGGTATCGTGGGAAAATCGGCGATTTGAGCAGGATTCTTGAACGATGAAAGCCTTGGTCATAGGCGCGGGCATAGCTGGACTGTCGGCGGCTTGGCATCTGCAGAAAGCGGGCATCGCCGCGACTGTGCTAGAAGCGCGCGACCGAATCGGCGGGCGTGTCTGGACCAACCGCGATTTTGTCGATTTCCCGGTCGAATTCGGCGCGGAATTGATCCACGGGCGTGGCGCGGAAGTCAATACCTGGAATTGGATTCGCAAGCTGAGCCTGCGCACCTGGCGCTGGAACAAGCTGGATGATTCCATGATCCGCACCGAAGCGGGCGACTGGCTGACCATGGGCGCGGCGCGGTCGCAATCTCCCGAACTGGATGTGACCCGTTCTTGGGATCTGGGCGATGTGCCTGCGCCGCGTGATGATGAAGACCTGGGCAGCTACCTGCGGCGCATTGGCTTCAGCCCGAAGCAGATGCGCTATGTGCAGCGCTCGTTCGCCAATGCAGAAGGCGATGATATGCGTTTCCTCAACGCCAAGGCGCATGCCCAGTTATTCCATGGCGACAGCGAAGATTACAGCGACTACCGCATCCTGGATGGCTATGACGCCTATGCCAAGCAGTTGGCGGCTGGGCTCGATATTCACTTAAATTGCGTGGTCAGCCAAATCAACTGGGCGGATGGCCTGCGGGCGCGGACAGCCTCGGGCGCGGTTTATGTTGCTGATGTTGCCGTGAT